>CAZKHJ010000022.1:0-42382 GCA_964552675.1 uncultured Sulfuricella sp.
GGCCTGTCACGCCGGGGGTCGCGGGTTCGAGTCCCGTCCACTCCGCCAAATCAAGGGTGAACTTAGGTTCACCCTTTTTTCTTTCTCGCAGTCAAAACGATTCAGGTTTTCATCATGTTTGAAGCTCTTCGTGAACATAAAAAGGGGAAGACTGCACAAGTCATTCTTGCTTTGTTTACTCTCCCTTTTATCTTTTTTGGCTTAGACTCATATTTTCAAAATTTTAAGAGTGGTGTTTCGATTGCTGTCGTGGGAGATCAAAAGATTTCCCAACAGGAGTTTTCGCAAACCCTGAAAGACCAGCAAGAGCGCATGCGTGCATCGCTGGGCAAGAATTTCGATCCTGCCATCATGGATCAGCCCGGGATGCGCCAGTCCATACTGGATAGCCTGGTGAACCAGCGCCTGATCTTGACGGATGCAGCATCAGAAGGGTTGGCTGTTTCGGATGCGCAGCTGGCACGTTACATTGCTGGGGCGGATATATTCCATGAGAAAGGAGTGTTTTCCCAGATGCGCTACGATGCATGGTTGCGCCAGCAAAACATGTCGGAAGCCATGTTCGTGCAACGTCTGCGTCAGGACATGTTGGTCCAGGCCACCCGTGAAGGTGTGGCCCGTGCGGCAACGATGCCCAAGGGCGTGTCAGATAACCTGATTCGCTTGATGGAGCAGCAGCGTGAGGTCAGCCAGGCCCCCATCCCTCTCGAACAGTTCATGTCTCAGGTCAAGCCGGATTCTGCTGCGATCAAGGCGTATTACGACAAGCATCAGAACGAGTTCAAGGTGCCTGAACAGGCCCGGCTGGAATATGTGATTCTGTCCGCAGAGAAGCTGCTGTCTCAGGTGGACGTGAGCGATGATGAAATCACATCTTATTACAAGGAGCATGCTGCCCAGTTTACCCAAGCGGAAGAGCGCCGTGCCAGTCATATCCTGATCAGTATTCCCGCCAATGCCAGCGCTGCTGACAAAAACGCTGCCCAGGACAAGGCCCGTAAGGTCTGGCAGGAAGCAAAGCAGAATCCGGGTCATTTTGCCCAGCTGGCCAAGCAGTATTCGCAGGATCCTGGTTCTGCGCAACGGGGGGGCGATCTTGGATTTTTTGCGCGTGGAGCAATGGCTAAACCCTTTGAAGATGCTGCATTCAAGATGGCAGAGGGAGAAATTGGCGAGCCGGTGCAATCGGATTTCGGATACCACATCATCAAGCTGGTGGCGGTCAAGCCGGGCAAGGCTCGCACACTTCCGGAAGTGCGCAGCGAAATCATGCTGGAACTGAAAAAACAGAAAGCAGGCAAGAAATTTACCGAAAATGCGGAAAATTTCAGCAATCTGGTTTATGAACAGGGCGACAGTCTCAATCCCGTTGCGCAGCAATTGGGTTTGAAGGTGGAACAAAGTGCCTGGATGAGCCGCATGGCGAGTGATACGCCAATGTTGAACAATGCCAAGCTGCTGCAGGCAGCTTTTTCCGAAGAGGTGTTGAACAACAAACGTAATACCGAAGCGATCGAGGTGGCTCCCAATACGCTGGTTGCCGCACGTTTGCTGGAATACAAGCCGGCTAGCGTAAAACCGCTGGACGAGGTCGCCACCATGCTGGCCCAGCGTTTACAGCGCCAGCAGGCTGCTGCCCTGGCTGTCAAATGGGGCAAGGATGCCCTTGCTCAGTTGCAGCAGGGGAAAATGCCCTCCGGTCTGAACTGGAGCCAGCCGCAGCTCGTGAGCCGGAGTAGCCCGGCTGGCTTGGACCAGACCGCGCTGAAGGAAACCTTCAGGCTTGGCGCCGATAAATTGCCCGGTTATGTCGGGGTGGAAAACGCCCAGGGCGGTTTTACGTTGATCAAGGTATCCAGGATTGTCGAGGGTGGTGCGATGGACGAGGACAAGAAGCGGGCGTATGCCCAGCGTTTTGCCAATCTGTTGGAGCAGGAATATGCCGCTGTTTATCTGGCAAGCCTGAAACAGAAGATCAAGGTCGAGATCAAACGCGAAGCTCTGGAAAAATCAGAGCACTAGGAACTGCAAGCCCGTTGTTGTCCAGGGCTTGGATTGCGGCTATTCACGTTACTCGTGAATAGCCGTTTTCATTTCACGACTTCAATCCAGTACGTGTGAGACCAGGCCATCCGCCAGCTTGGGCTCGAACCAGGTGGACTTGGGCGGCATCACTTCACCCGCGTCGGCTACAGCCATCAGGTCTTCCATGCGTGTGGCGAATAGGGCAAACGCTACCGCCATTTCGCCGCTGTTGACACGCTTTTCCAGCTCCGCCAGGCCACGAATGCCGCCGACAAAATCAATGCGTTTGTCGCGGCGCGGGTCGGTGATGCCGAGCACGGGGGCAATCAGGTTATTCTGCAACAGGCTTACGTCCAGGCGGCCTACCGGATCGGCGGCGGGGACCAGTGCCGGGTCGATGCTCAGACGATACCAGGAGCCCGCCAGATACATGCCGAATTCACCCGGCTGTCCAGGTTTGACCTGTGAAGTGCTGGGCTGGACAGCGAATTTTTCCGCTATGCGTGCCAGGAACTGCTCCTTGCTCAGGCCGTTAAGATCGGTCATGACCCGGTTGTAATCCATGATTTTCATTTCATGATGGGGAAAAATCACCGACAGGAAGTAGTTGTAGCTTTCCTCGCCGCCATGTTCTGGATTACTGGCCTTGCGCGCGGCCGCCACGCGGGAAGCTGCTGCCGAGCGGTGATGCCCGTCGGCGATGTAGATGGCATGCATGGCGTCGAATGCCTCGGTCAGACGGGCAATTGCAGCAACATCGCGGATGGCCCAGATGGTGTGGCGGATACCGTCGTCTGCCGTGACATCTGCATCCGCCTCTCCGGCGCTGGCCTGGGCGAGAATGGCGTCCACGGCGGGAGCGGCAGGATAGGCCAGCAGTACCGGCCCGGTCTGGGCGTTGAGCGCGTCGATCTGGCGTACCCGGTCGTCTTCCTTGTCAGGGCGGGTAAATTCATGTTTGCGGATGCGGTTGGTGTCGTAATCCGCGACTGATGCTGCTGCCACCAGTCCGGTCTGGCTATGCGTACCCATGACCAGCCGGTAGGCGTAGTAGCAGGGGGCATTGTCGCGGGCGAGCACCCCGGCTGCCAGCATCTTCTCCAGGTTTTCCGCCGCCTTGGCGTATACCTCTGGAGCATAGGGGTCGGTATCCGGCGCCAGATCGATTTCCGGTTTGGAGATATGGAGAAAGCTCCAGGGTTTTCCTTCCGCGCGTGTTCTGGCTTCTGTGGTGGAAAGCACGTCATAGGGCGGGGCAGCGACATCGGCAGCACGTCCGGGGGCCGGGCGCAGGCCGGTAAAAGGGCGAATCAGATGGGTCATGGGATGGTCCTATTGCAAGCGCTTGAAGAATTGTTTGATGGCGCTCACCCGTTGAGCGAGATCCGGCAGGGGAGCGCTGATTCTGATTTTGTCCGGGCCGGCCAGTTTGCAGCCGGGTTGTTTCTTAATGAATTCAATGATTTTAACAGGATCGATGGGTGGGTTGGGCACGAATTGCACCGTGATCGTCTCGCTGCTGGCATCGATCTTGACGATTCCCAGCGGCTTGGCGAGAACGCGCAAGTGGTGCGAGTCGAGCAGCACATTGGCAGCCGGGGGCAGCAGGCCGAAGCGGTCGATCAGTTCCTCGTGCAGGATATCGAGTTCATCCTGGCTGTCGCAGTTGGCCAGGCGCTTGTACAGGGTCAGGCGCTGGTTGATGTCGCCGCAATAATCCTTGGGCAGCAGCGCGGGGGTATGCAGGTTGATTTCGGTGGTGATGTCCAGTGGCTGGGACAGATCCGGCTCCTTGCCTTCCTTGAGCGCCGTTACCGCCTGCTTGAGCATTTCGGCATAAAGGCTGAAGCCGATCTCCTGCATTTCGCCGCTCTGGCCTTCGCCCAGGATTTCGCCTGCGCCGCGGATTTCCAGATCGTGCATGGACAGGTAGAAACCCGCGCCGAGATCTTCCATCATCTGGATGGCGCCCAGGCGTTTTTTTGCCTGGGGCGTGAGCGCAGCTTCCTCGCCCGGCGTGAGCAGATAGGCGTAGGCCTGATGATGCGAGCGCCCGACGCGTCCGCGCAGCTGGTGCAGTTGCGCCAGGCCGAATTTGTCGGCGCGGTTCATGATGATGGTGTTGGCGCTGGGAATGTCGATGCCGGTTTCAATGATCGTGGTGCACAGCAGGATGTTGAAGCGCTGCTGGTAGAAATCGCGCATGATGTGTTCCAGCTCGCGTTCGCGCAACTGGCCGTGCGCTACGCCGATGCGTGCTTCGGGCAGCAGTTTGGCGAGTTTTTCCTGTACGTTGAGGATGGTTTCCACCTCGTTGTGGAGGAAATACACCTGACCGCCGCGTTTCAGTTCGCGCAGCACCGCTTCGCGGATCAGCCCATCCGAGGAGGGCGCGACAAAAGTCTTGATGGCAAGGCGCTTCTGCGGTGCAGTGGCAATGACGGAAAAGTCACGCAGGCCTTCCAGCGACAGCGACAGCGTGCGCGGAATCGGTGTGGCGGTAAGGGTCAGCACGTCCACCTCGGCGCGCAGGGCCTTGAGCTGTTCTTTCTGGCGCACGCCGAAGCGGTGTTCCTCGTCGATGATCACCAGCCCCAGCCTGGCAAAACTGACATCCTTCTGAATCAGTTTGTGGGTGCCGATGATGATGTCGATTTCGCCCGCCGCCAGCCCCTTGAGCGCCTGGGCTTGTTCCCTGGCGGAACGGAAACGGGATAGTTCCGCCACCTTCACCGGCCAGTCGGCAAAGCGGTCGGAAAAGTTGTTGAAATGCTGCTCTGCGAGCAGGGTGGTAGGAACCAGGATAGCCACCTGCTTGCCATCGGCCACGGCGACGAAGGCGGCGCGCATCGCCACCTCGGTCTTGCCGAAGCCGACATCGCCGCATACCAGGCGATCCATCGGGCGGCCCGAAGTCATGTCCCCGATTACTGCCTGAATGGCGGCTGCCTGGTCGGGTGTTTCCTCGAAATCGAAGCCGGCGGCGAAGGCGTCGTAATCGTGGGGGTCGAGCCTGAACGAGTGGCCGGTACGCGCAGCGCGCTGGGCGTAGAGGTTGAGCAGTTCGGCGGCAGTGTCGCGTGCCTGCTGCAGGGCCTTCTTCCGCGCTTTTTCCCACTGTCCGCTGCCGAGGCGGTGCAGGGGGGCGGATTCCGGTGTGGCGCCGCTGTAGCGGCTGATGACGTGAAGGTTGGAAACGGGCACATAAAGCTTGTCGCTGCCCGCGTATTCCAGATGCAGAAACTCGGTTTCGCCTTCGCCGAGATCGAGATTGACCAGCCCAAGATAGCGCCCGATGCCATGCTGTTCATGCACTACCGGGTCGCCGATCTTGAGTTCGGACAGGTCGCGCAGCATGTTTTCGACGTTGCTTTTGCGCGCGCTTTCGCGCAGGCGCGACTGGCGTACCTGGGTGGCGTAGAGCTCGGTTTCGGTAATTAAGGCAAGTGGGGAGCCAGAGGAGAGAACGAAGCCGGTAGAGAGCAAACCTGCACCCAGCATGAAGCGCTCTGCGCTTGACTCGAATTGGGCGAAATTCTCGCATATGGCCGGCTTCAGGCCATACTCGGCAAGATATTGCGCCATGGTTTCGCGCCGTCCCAGACTTTCGGCGATGAGCAGGGTACGGCCGTTGAAGTTTTCTACAAAGCCGCGCAGCTTTTCCACCGGATTGTCGGCACGGCGGTCAACCTGTACCGGCGGGAGAGGAAGCGTCGGGCTGGATGCATTGTCGTCAGCCTGGATTTCAATACGGGGAAAGGGGCGGATGGCGCCAAAAAAAGCATCCACCGGGAGGAATAGCTCTTCCGGCGGCAGCAGCGGGCGGTTGCGGTCACCGTTCAGCAGCCGGTAACGCGACCGGGTGTCGTGCCAGAACTGTTGCGCTGCGCCTTCCAGGTCATGATGCAGGCACAGCAGGGCATTTTCCGGCAGGTAATCGAGCAGGGTGGCGGTATGCTCGAAAAACAGCGGCAGATAATATTCTATGCCCAGTGGCGCCAGGCCATTGCTCACATCCTTGTAAAGCTGGCTCCGGGATGGGTCGCCCTCGAATTTTTCACGGAAATTCTGCCGGAACAGGCTGATGCCAGCCTCATCCAGGGGGAATTCCCGCGCCGGCAGGAGGCGTACATCTTTCACCGGGTAGATGCTGCGCTGGGTATCCACATCGAAAGTGCGGATCGACTCGATTTCCTGATCGAACAGATCGAGGCGGTAGGGCACCGCGCTGCCCATGGGAAACAGGTCCACCAGCCCGCCGCGCACCGAGTATTCGCCCGGCGTCAGAACCTGGGTGACGTGGGTGTAACCTGCCAGAGTGAGCTGCTGGCGCAGGGCGTCGAGATCCAGCCGGGTTCCCTGCTTGAGGAAAAAAGTGTGGGCGGCGAGAAACTCGCGTGGCGGCAGGCGATAGAGCGCCGTGGTAACTGGCACGATGACCACGTCGCAGGCGTTGTGCGAGATCTGGTAAAGGGTGGCAAGGCGTTCGGAAATCAGATCCTGGTGGGGGGAAAACTGGTCATAAGGCAGGGTTTCCCAATCCGGCAGCAGGTGGACGGCAAGCTGGGGCGCGAAGAAGGGAATCTCGTCACGCAGGCGCTGGGCATGCCAGGCATTTTCTGTCAGGATCACCAGCGGCCGGGCCTGGGGAGGCAGTTGGGCCAGGGCGAGTGCATCGCTGGAGCCGTGCAGGCCGGCATGGCGGGTGCGTTGGCCGGGAGCGGGGATCTGGTGAAGTAACATTGAGACAGGGATAAAAAACACCCGATTATAGCAGCAAGCGCCTTACTGCCTGCTGGTGTCCGGATGCTTCCAGCGCAGCAGTACCCGTAATGTTCTTAATGCCCCGGCATCGGCTGAATCGGGGAAAGCCAGGGCATGGCGTGCGAGCAGCCGGTCACGGGTTTTCAGGTTGAGTATGGCAAGCCAGGGTGTGGATAGCGTGGAGTCCAGCACGATTGCTTCAAACCATGCGCCATCACGGGTCCGGTACGTGCACTTGCCGTCATGGTCGAAGCGGATATGGATGATGGAGCCCGGTGCGGCAAGCAGTCCATCGCGTCGCAGATAAAACAGGAAACTTGCCAGTAGCAGCAAGCTGATCCCGGATTGTGCGGCGGCCGCAAGTGGCATGGCCCAGACCAGGCACAGAGACAGCAAATGCGCCAGAGCCAGTATCAGATTCAGACTGAGCGAGGGACGCAGATGCAGGTCGAGCATGATTTCAAAGACTTGTAAAATTGGCCGGGCAACCCTATTTTAGCCACTAATCGACCATAACCAAACTTTCTGGAAATAACATGAACCCAAGCTGGCAGGAATTTTTGCGCTCAAGCGGTGCACATATCGACAACGGGCAGCTGATTCATTTCGGCAACCCCCGGCAGGAAATGGCAACGGCCCAAAATGGCACGATGATGACCGACCTGTCGCATTTTGGCGTGATCCGGTTTGCCGGCGAGGATAGCGAAGCTTTCCTGCAAGGTCAGGTGAGTTGCGATGTGCGGCAGGCATTGCAGAATCACGCCCAGTTTGGCAGCTATTGCACGCCCAAGGGACGGATGCTGGCCACTTTTCTGCTGTGGCGCGATGCCGACGGCTTTCTGATGCAGCTTCCCGCTTCCTTGCGCGAGAGCATCCAGAAACGTCTCAGCATGTATGTGCTGCGTGCCAAGGTCAAAACCAGCGATGCCAGCGAGGCAACGGTGCGTCTTGGTGTTGCCGGACCCGGTGCTGCTGTGGCCCTGGCAGAACTGGGTGTTGCTGCGCCCGAGGAAGATTATGCGGTGGCGCCACTGGGTACGGGAAACGTGATCCGTTTGCCTGGGGGGCGCTTCGAGATCCTGCTTGCCCCGGAAGCGGCACCCGACGTATGGCAGGTTCTGGGCAAGCATTGCACGCCGGTAGGCAGCGGGCGCTGGGAATGGCTGGAGATTCAGGCGGGTATTCCTGGCGTTACGAGCGCGACGCAGGAACAGTTCGTGCCGCAGATGGCGAACCTGGAGGTTATTGGTGGGGTGAGTTTTACCAAGGGCTGCTATCCGGGGCAGGAGATCGTGGCGCGCTCGCAATACCTGGGCAAGGTGAAGCGTCGCATGCACCGGGTCCATATTCAGTCGCCGGATGCCGTTCCACTGGCGGGCGACCTGCTGTTTGGCCAGGGGCCGGCGGAGCAGTCGGGTGGGATGATCGTCAATGTCCAGCCTTCGCCCGAGGGCGGATACGACGCGCTGGCAGTCATCCTCAGCACCAGTCTCGAAGCTGGCGAGGTGCACTGGAAAACCCCGGATGGACCAGCTCTGGATCTGCGCTCCCTGCCTTACAGCATTGAACCTAAAAAAAGCAGTTGAACCGCAAAGGCGCAAAGAGCGCAAAGTAAAGACAATGCGTTATCTGAATCTGTCCAGTCACCAGACTGGTGAATGCCAGATGATCTCCATGTCATTGTTTTCTTTGCGTCTTCGCGTGCGTTGTTCCGCTTCAGCGGAATACAACCACGGGGAAGACCCTTGCGATCTTTGCGGTAAATGAGCTGAGTTTTTCAGGTTGAATAGGCTTAATCAGGCACCAGGACGGTGTTTTCCGCCACCGGCAAGATCTCCGGATAGTCGCGGCTGAAATGCAGGCCGCGGCTCTCATGCCGCAGCATGGCGCTGTGCACGATCAGTTCCGCGGTCTGTACCAGATTGCGCAGTTCGATCAGGTCATTGCTGACGCGGAAATTGCTGTAGTACTCGTCGATTTCTTCCTGCAGCAGTTTGATGCGTTTCAGTGCGCGTTGCAGACGCTTGCTGGTGCGCACGATGCCGACATAGTCCCACATGAAGCGCCGCAACTCGTCCCAGTTGTGGGAAATGATGATTTCCTCATCGGCGTCGGTGACGCGGCTTTCATCCCATTCCGGCAAGGGTTGCAGGGGGCTGTCCGGCTGGGCCAGGATATCCCGCGCGGCGGCCTGGGCAAACACGATGCATTCCAGCAGCGAGTTGCTGGCCAGCCGGTTGGCACCGTGCAGGCCGGTATGGGCCACTTCGCCCACGGCATAAAGATTGTGGATGTCAGTCCGGGCGGAGAGATCGGTCACGATGCCGCCGCAGGTATAGTGTGCGGCCGGTACTACGGGAATGGGGTCGCGGGTGATATCGATGCCCAGTTCCAGGCAGCGTGCGTGGATATTGGGAAAATGTTCCAGCAGGAAAGCTGCGGGTTTGTGCGAGATATCGAGGTAAACGCAATCCAGGCCGCGCTTTTTCATCTCGAAGTCGATCGCCCGTGCTACCACGTCGCGTGGCGCCAGTTCGGCGCGGGGGTCGTGGGCGGGCATGAAGCGGCTGCCATCCGGCAGCTTGAGCAGGCCACCTTCGCCACGCACGGCTTCGGTGATCAGGAATGATTTGGCGTGAGGGTGGTAGAGGCAGGTGGGATGGAACTGGATGAACTCCATGTTGGCCACCCGGCAGCCTGCGCGCCAGCCCATGGCAACGCCGTCTCCCGCAGCGACATCGGGATTGGTGGTGTAAAGATAGACCTTGCCCGCGCCACCCGTGGCCAGCACCACGTGTTGCGCGGCAAAGGTTTCGACCTTGCCGCTGATATTGTCGAGAGCGTACAGACCGAAACAGCGGTTGGCCTGGGCTGGTTCGGTCAGCCCGAGTTTTCTCCCGGTGATCAGGTCGATGGCGATATGCTCTTCCAGCAGGGTGATGTTGGGATGCATGCGAAGCTGCGAAGACAGGGTGCGTTGCACCGCTGCGCCGGTGGCGTCGGCGGCGTGCACGATACGGCGGTGACTGTGGCCGCCTTCGCGGGTGAGGTGGAGTTCCTCGCTATGCTGTTCGTCATGGCTGAACTGGACGCCTTGCTGCAGCAGCCACTCGATTGCCGGCTTGCCATGCTCGACGACGAAACGGGTGGCGGTTTCACTGCACAGGCCGGCACCGGCAATCAGGGTGTCCTGGACATGTGACTGAACCGAATCATCGTCTCCCAGCACGGCGGCGATGCCGCCCTGAGCCCAGCTGCTGGCGCCATCCAGCAGTGCTTTCTTGGTGATCAGCCCGATTTTTTTGTGCTCTGCCAGGTGCAGGGCAAGCGTCATGCCCGCGAGGCCGCTGCCGATGATAACGATGTCGAAGTGTTTCACGCCCCGTCCAGTGAAAAATGAAAGCGGGAAAATCATACCATGCAGCGCCTTGAGTCATGCGCGGTGAGTGAACTAATGCGCAGTATGGCTGTCTTTTTAGGCGGTGCCAGTCCGGTATTTGTTGCTGGGTGGCGCTATACTAATTAAAAAAAATGGATTCAGGGAGCAGGCCCAGATGGGTGACCGGGAAATTGATCAGCTGCTGGTCGAGCGCGCGCAGCATGGCGACAAGCACGCCTTCGAGTTGCTGGTGGCAAAATACCAGCGCAAGCTGGCCCGCCTGCTGTCGCGCTTCATTCGCGATGCGGCGGAGGTCGAAGACGTGTCGCAGGAGGCTTTCATCAAGGCATATCGGGCGCTGCCCAGCTTTCGCGGCGAGAGCGCCTTTTATACCTGGCTTTACCGCATCGGCATCAACACTGCCAAGAATTACCTGGTGGCCCAGGGCCGCCGCGCGCCAACCGTGACTGTTTATGATAACGAGGAAGCAGAAAGCTTCGAAGATGGTGATGAGCTGCGCGATGTCAATACGCCGGAAAATGCCTTGATGAGCAAAGAGATTGCACAGACGGTGAACTCTGCGGTGGAAGCGTTGCCAGAGGAATTAAGGACCGCGATTACGCTGCGCGAAATCGAAGGCTTGAGCTATGAAGATATTGCAGAGGTGATGAACTGCCCGATCGGCACCGTGCGTTCGCGGATTTTCCGGGCGCGTGAGGCGATTTCTGCAAAGCTGCGGCCGTTGCTGGATACCCAAGGAGACAAGAGATGGTAAAAATGGATGAGCAGGTCTCACAACTGATGGATGGCGAGCTGGGAGAGGATGAGGCTCAGCGCCTGTTTGCCGCGCTGCGCCGTCCGGAAATGCAGCATGAGTGGCATGCCTATCATCTGATTGGAGATGTCCTGCGCGATACTTCGCCCGTTTCCGGCAGCTTCATGGCGCGTTTCAGCGCGCAGCTGGCCGAGGAACCTACGGTGCTGGCGCCTCGCCGGCTGCCTCGGCACAATCCGCGCACCATCGCGCTCTCCGCCGCAGCTTCGGTGGCAGCGGCAGGCCTGGTCGTCTGGGCCGTGCTGCAGACGGGTGCGGTGAATGCGCCAGCTGAACTGGTCGTGGCAAAAGCACCGTCGTCAGGCCTGATCAGTGCCAGCGTCAATCCCTATCTGTTGGCCCACCAGGAACACTCGCCCAGCGTAGCCATGCAGGGTATGGCAACCTATATCCGCACGGTTTCCGAATCCCGCGAGGTTGCTGCGCGATGATGAGTCATGTTCGCCAGGGTTTTCTGTTGCTGATTTTTTTGCCGGGTGTTGCTCTGGCTGAGCGTGCGGGGATGGATGGCGCCGCCTGGCTGCAGAAAATCGCTTCGGCTGCACATCAGGTCAATTACAGCGGAACCTTCGTTTACCGTCACGGCAATTACATGGAAACCTCCCGCATCGTCCATGCCTCGGACGAGAAGGGTGAACATGAAAAACTTGAAGTGCTGGACGGGACGCCACGCGAGATCATCCGCAATAATGACGAAGTGATTTGCTTCGTGCCGGAAAACAAGACCGTGATCGTGGAAAAGCGCAAGACCCGCAAGAATTTCCCTGCACTTCTGCCCTTGCAGTTGTCTGGCATCAGCGAAAATTACATGATCAGGCTGGCAGGCGTGGAGCGGGTTGCCGAACATGATTGCCAGGGGGTCGTTCTGGAGCCGCGTGATGCTTACCGTTATGGCCATCGGCTGTGTGCCGACAGTGCCAGCGGCCTGTTGCTCAAGGCCAGCACCCTGAACGAGAAAAATGAAATTGTGGACCAGTTTTTCTTCACTCAGGCCAGCATCGGTGGCAGCATCGACCGCGAACAGCTGAAGCCGAAATTCGTCATGCGTCACCCCGTGGTTAGCCAGACTGATGAACTCAAGGCTGATGCCGGCTGGACAGTCAAATCGTTGCCGGCGGGATTCAAGAAAATCATGGAGGCGAAACGCGCTTTCCCCGGCAAGAAATTCCCAGCCAACCATCTGGTGTTTTCCGACCAGCTTGCCGCCGTATCGGTGTTCATCGAGCCTCAGGCGGGAATGTTGAAAGCCGCCTCGGGCCTGTCCAGCCAGGGTGCGATCCATGTCTATACCCGGCCTGTTGCCGATTATCAGGTGACGGTGCTGGGTGAGGTTCCCGCCGTGACCGTGATGCAGATCGCCAATTCCGTTTCCTTCGCTACAAAATAAGCAGCGGGTCACCAAATCATGCTAGAAGCCGAAGGTGTTGTTGTAAAAACCGGGCCGGAGGGCGTGTTTGTGGAAACTTCCCGCGCCTCGGCCTGCGGCAGTTGCAGCAGCCAGAATAGTTGCGGTACCACCACGCTGGGCCAGTTGCTGGGCAGCAAGAAATCCGCTTTCAAGGTGCTCGACCCGATCGGTGCAGCCGTGGGCGAACGGGTAGTAATCGGCGTGGAGGAAGCGGTGCTGCTCAAAAGCTCGCTGCTGGTGTATGCGTTGCCGCTGGCGCTGCTGCTGGCCGGGGCAATTATGGGCAGCCTGTCGGCGCCGGCGCATCTCAAGGATGCTTATGCCGGCTGGGGTGCGGTTGCGGGCTTGATTCTGGGCTTTGCTGCCCTGAAATTGGCCAGTGCCAGGGCAGGAACGCAACGGCAGTTTCAGCCTGTCATCCTGCGCCGGGTGTTTTCCCGTCATTTCGTTAAATTTGCAGAGGATCGTGAATGATGAATCGCTTGTTCGCTTTTTTTGCATTGCTTGTGTTTTTTATCCCGTTTTCTCATGCCAGGGCCTTGCCGGATTTTACCGAACTGGCGGAAAAGCATGGCGCATCGGTCGTCAATATCAGCACTACCCAGACCGTGCGCAACGAGAACATTTTTCCCCGGATACCCCATTTGTCGGAAGACGACCCGATGTTCGATTTCTTCCGTCGCTTCATGCCACCGGGCAAGGGGCAGAAGGAGCCGCGCGAATTTCAGTCGCGCTCCCTGGGCTCCGGTTTCATCATCAGTGCGGATGGTTACATCCTGACCAATGCCCATGTGGTGGATGCGGCGGATGAAGTCACGGTACGCCTTACCGACAAACGCGAGTTTCCCGCCAAGGTGATCGGCAGCGACCGCAGAACCGATGTGGCTCTGATCAAGATCGAGGCAGCAAATTTGCCCAAGGTGACCATCGGCAAGCCGGAACAGCTCAAGGTGGGTGAATGGGTGGCGGCGATCGGCTCGCCGTTCGGCTTTGAAAACAGCATTACAGCCGGTATCGTCAGCGCCAAGGGACGTTCCCTGCCGCAGGAAAACTATGTTCCTTTCATCCAGACCGACGTGGCAATCAATCCGGGTAATTCCGGCGGCCCGCTGTTCAACATGAGCGGCGAGGTGGTGGGGATCAATTCCCAGATCTTCAGCCGCACCGGCGGTTATATGGGGTTGTCCTTTGCCATCCCCATCGACGTGGCGATTGACATCAGCGACCAGTTGCGCACCGGCAACAAAATCAGCCGTGGCTGGCTGGGAGTGGTGATCCAGGAGGTGACTCGGGAACTGGCTGAATCCTTTGGCCTGAGCAAGCCCATGGGTGCCCTGATCGCCAATGTGGAAAAAGGCAGCCCGGCCGACAAGGCGGGGCTGGAGGCCAGTGACGTGGTGCTGAAATTCGATGGCAAGACCGTGGAAACCTCCACCGAGCTGCCCCGGCTGGTTGCCACGGTAAAGCCTGGCAAGCGCGTGGTAGTGCAGGTATGGCGCAAGGGCGCGAACAAGGATATTTCGCTGGTAGTGGGCGAGATGCCCGACAAGGCGGGCGCACGCCCCGGCAAGCAGGGCAAGGCTGGCAACAAGCTGGGCCTGAGCCTGAGCGAGTTGAGCGAGGAGCAGAAAAAAGAATTCAAGGTCAGCAACGGTCTGCTGGTGGAAGATGTCGAAGGCGCTGCGGCGCGGGCAGGCATGAGCAGTGGCGATGTGATCCTGTCAGTGAATAACCAGGATGTGAAGAGCCTGTCGCATTTCAACGAGCTGGTGAACCAGTATGGCTCGGGCCGTGTCATCGCACTGCGGGTGTTGCGCGGCGAACGCTCGATGTTCGTGACGATACGCATCAACGGCAATAAACCCTGAATCTCTGACAGCCGGGTTCAGTGAATCTGAACCCGGCAATTTATTGGTGAGGCGGTGGCGATGAAGATTCATCACTTGACCCCGGAAGAAGCTCTCGCCAGTCTCCATAGCCGCCTGGATGGCCTTGCCGCATCTGAAGCTGCGCGTCGCCTGCGGGAATTCGGCCCCAATCAGATTGAATCGCTCCCCCTCGAACCCCTGTGGTTTAAATTCCTCAAGGGCTTTACCCATTTCTTTGCGCTGATCCTGTGGCTTGCGGCTGCTCTGGCGTTTGTCGCCGAATGGCGCGCGCCAGGGCAGGGCATGGGGGCGCTCGGCTATGCCATTCTCGGCGTGATTCTGGTCAATGGGGTATTTTCCTTCTGGCAGGAATTTCGCGCCGAGCAGGCCCTGGCTGCGCTGCTCAGGATTCTGCCCCGTCAGGCAAAGGTGCTGCGTGGCGGGGCGGCGGCGCAAATCCCGGTGACAGAACTGGTGCCAGGGGATGTGATCCTGCTGCAGGAAGGTGACAGCGTACCGGCTGATTGCCGTCTGATCGAATCCTATGGGATTCGTGTCAATACCGCGACCATTACCGGCGAATCAGTGCCCAAAGCACGCGATGCCAGCCCCAGCCATGTGGAAGAGCTGCTGCATGGCAGCAATATCGTGCTGGCGGGTACCAGTGTGGTGAGCGGCGAGGGCCGGGCAGTGGCGTTCGCTACCGGCATGAATACCGAATTCGGCAAGATTGCCCATCTCACTCAGGCGCCTGGTGAGCGACTTTCCCCGCTGCAGCGGGAAATCGTGCATCTCTCGCGCCTGGTGGCTTTCTTGGCCACGGGGCTGGGTGTGCTGTTTTTCTTTATCGGGCAGGCCATGGGGCTGTCGTTCTGGGAAAACTTCATTTTTGCCATCGGGATCATTGTCGCCAATGTTCCGGAAGGTTTGTTGCCCACGGTTACGCTGGCACTGGCGCTGGCAACGCAACGCATGGCAAAACGCAAGGCGCTGATCCGCCATTTGCCGTCGGTCGAGACACTGGGTTCGGCGACGGTGATCTGCACCGACAAGACCGGCACGCTGACGCTCAACCGGATGGAAGTTAAACGCCTGTTCCTCAATGGCACCTTTGTCAGTCCTGATGCCCTGGCCGAACAGCCTGGCGCGCATGACCTGCTTGCTGTTGCGCGTTACTGTCACTCCCTGAAACAAACGGAAAATGGCGCATGGCTGGGTGATCCGATGGAGGTGGCGCTAGTCCGGATGGCCGAGCGTGCAGGTGGCGAGTGGCCTGTATTTGAGCGCGTGGATGAAGTGCCTTTCGATGCCGATCGCAAACGCATGTCCACGCTGCATCGCGAGGCAGGGGAAGCGGTTCTTTATACCAAGGGGGCGTTGCAGACGGTGTTGCCGCTCTGCTCTCATGCTGCAATGACTGGCAATGTCTTGCCGCTTGATGCCGGAATCCGTGAAGGTCTATTGCGTGCGGAGCTGGATCTGGCTGAGCAGGGCTTGCGGGTATTGGCCTTTGCCACCCGCAAGGTGGAGATTGACGCGCGCCGTGACCAGTTGGAGTCCGGCCTGATCCTGGCCGGACTGGTCGGGCTGGAAGATCCGCCTCGTCCAGAAGTCGCTGATGCGGTGCGCAAATGCCATGAGGCGGGGATCAAGGTGATTATCGTTACCGGCGACCATCCCCATACCGCCGTGGCCGTGGCGCGGGAAATCGGCTTGTGCGCTGCGCCGCTGGTGGTAAGCGGAGATGAGTTGCAACGCCTTTCCGCAACTCAGTTGCAACTCAGGCTTGATGCGCCGGAAATTATCTTTGCCCGGCTCAAGGCCGACCAGAAGATGCGCATCGTCAGCGCATTGCAGAAAAAGGGCCATACCGTTGCGGTGACCGGAGACGGGGTTAACGATGCGCCGGCGTTGCGGAAGGCGGATATCGGCATTGCCATGGGGATTGCCGGCAGTGATGTGGCAAAGGAAGCGGCAGACATGATCCTGCTCGATGACAATTTTGCCAGCATTGTGGCGGCAATCGAGGAAGGTCGCGCGGTATTCGACAATATTCGCAAATTCCTGACCTATATCCTGACTTCCAATATTCCGGAAATCGTGCCCTATCTGGCCTTCGTGCTGTTCAAGATTCCATTGCCCCTGACCGTGATCCAGATTCTGGCTGTAGACCTGGGCACCGATATGCTTCCCGCTCTTGGCCTGGGAACGGAAAAGCCACACGCCGGCATCATGCAACGCCCTCCGCGTGCGCGTGGTGAACGGCTGCTCAATATGGCGCTGCTGTTGCGCGCTTACCTTTTTCTCGGCGCGCTGGAGGCGGTAGCGGCGCTGGCGGCCTTCTTTTTTGTTCTGCGCGGGGCGGGGTGGCAATACGGCACAGAGCTTGCGCACCACGCTCCTCTTTATCTCCAGGCAACCGCAGCAACCTTGAGTGCCATCATCGTGATGCAGGTCGTCAACGTGTTTATCTGCCGCAGTGGCCGTGATTCGATATTTTCCCGGAATCTGCTGGAAAACCGCCTGATACTGGCTGGCGTGATGTTGGAGATTGTGCTGGTCATGCTGATTGACTATACGCCGTGGGGGAATGAACTGTTTGGCACCCAGCCCCTTGCGCTGGAAGTATGGCTTTACCTTATCCCCTTTGCCCTTGCCATGCTGCTGCTGGAGGAGTTGCGGAAATGGTGGTTTATCAGGCGCTGAAAGTGCCGTTTAACGTGCAAGACTACACCAGCTTGTGGTAGGCGGCCAGCCGGCGCGGATGGATGTTGCCTGCCGCTACCGCAGTAAGCACGGCACAGCCAGGCTCGGTGCGATGGCGGCAGTTGTTGAATTTACATTGCCCGAGCCAGGGGCGAAATTCAATGAAGGCGTGGTCGATTTCCTCGGGCTTGAGATGATGCAGACCGAATTCCTGCAAGCCCGGCGAATCGATGATGTGGCTGCCAGGTTTGAGATGGTAAAGCCGGGCAAAGGTGGTGGTATGTTTGCCTGAATCCAGAGTTTGCGAAATTTCCCGCGTTTCCAGTTTGATGCCGGGGAGGAGGGCATTGATGATGCTGGATTTTCCCATGCCGGACTGTCCTACCAGAACGCTGGTTTCCCCTTCCAGGAAGGGCAACAGGGGGGTGACGTCGTGATGTGCGGAAAGGGACAGCAGGGGGTAACCCAAGTCCCGGTACGGTTGCAGCGTTTCCATGGCGCGCGCGGTTTCGGCCAGCAGGTCGGCCTTGTTGAGCACGATCAGAGCCTTGATTCCGGCTGATTCGGCGGCAACCAGGCAGCGGTTCACCAGGTCTTCATAAAAACTTGGTACAGCCGCCAGCACAATGATGATCTGTGTGACGTTGGCGGCAATGATTTTTTCCCGGAAGGCATCGGAGCGATAGAGCAGGGACTGGCGCGGCAAAATGGATTCGATGACGCCCTGATCGGCTGAGGTAAGCGCGATTTGTACCCGGTCCCCGCAGGCTGCGCCACTTTTCTTGCCCCGGGTAACACAGGTGAGGCATGTCCCGTCCGGCAATTCCACATTGAACTGGCGGCCATGGGCAGCGATGATCTGGCCTTCGATTGTGCTGTTCATGGCAGGCAGGAAAAACAAAAAACGCCCGGTGCGCGGGCGTTTTTCTGTTTACGGTTTGTAACGTGCTTAGAAATTGAGGCCGACCTTGGCGGAAACCAGCCAGTTGTCCATGCCTTTCACGCCCGGCACGATCTGCTTGTCAAGCGTGTCCTGATAGCGTGCACCAGCGCCAAAGAAGAATACGCCCTTGCGATAGTTGATGTTGGCGGAAACCTGGATGCTGGACATGTCGGCAGCATTGCCGTTTACATAGCCATGTACATAGCCGATGCCGGGGCCGGCGCCGATCGTCCAGCCCGGGGCGATGGAAACATAGTAATTCGGGTTCATTTCGAAGCTGGTCAGCTTGTAGTTGCCATGTTCATAAGTGCCGATATTGAACTGCTGGCGGATGGTGCCAGTAGGTGGCTGGAACCACGGGCAGTCGAGCGAGAGTTCTGCACCTTCGTACTGAGCGGAGCCGCCTTTATCAACGTCCATGGAGCCTGTGGCCACGGCCATGGTGAAATTCGGCTTCCAGCCATCCTTGAGGAACGGTACCATGGTCCAGCCATCAGCCAGGGCGCTGCCGGACAGGGCAAGGGCGGAAAGCGCCGCGAGGGCGGTAAGCTTGTGTTTCATCGGGTTTTTCTCCTGAGCAATTGAGCAGATTAAAATGCTGCGACTTTAAACTATTAGGGCCACGATATCAATTGGCAAGCGCATGTTTATTCATGTTTTATTTGCCAATGGCTTCCATGGTGACCATGACTTCGCTGAAATAGCGCATCGACTCGGGATCGCCAGGCTGGCCGGCCAGCACTTTCCAGTCCTGCGCGCTCACGGTCTTGCTGAATGTCTTGTAGCCCCTGGCATTGCAGGTGAGGGTGCCGGGGGCATTCTTTGGCATGGCCAGCACTTCCCCCGGCGCATAAAATGGGCGAATGCCGGCTTTATCCGCAAAGGAGCATTCCGCCACAATCTCGGAGTTGACCTTGATATGGCTGTTGGGCGGGCGGGAGTTGCAGGTGATGGCACAGCAACCGCTCATGGTGAAGACAAGGGCTATGGGCAGAAATAGCCTGTTCATTGCGTTACTCCTCCCTGTTTTTAACTGATCTGTCGAACATGAATTGTGCTACATGCATGAATTTTGGGCAAGCTGCCCATTGTTGCCTTCCCGATTTGGCAACCCGGCGGCTAAATAACATCAAATTCCAGCTATAATCTGGCAATCTTTTTGTCCCATCCCATATGGCAACGTCAAAAAATCTTTCCGCCACCAGGCAATCTCCCGCACACCCCTTTCCACCCAGGATTTCGGGGCTGATGCGGGAGTCGTGGTGGCTGGTGCTGGTTGGCGTGGCACTGTACTTTGTTCTGATTCTCGGCACCTATGACCGTGCCGATCCCGGCTGGTCACATAGCGTGACGGTCGCATCCGTTCACAATGCCGGTGGTGAACTGGGCGCCTGGCTGGCGGATCTGTTTCTTTATCTTTATGGCATTTCCGCTTACTGGTGGGCGGCGTTTCTCCTTTTTGCTGTGGCTTGGGGATATCGCCGCATTGACAGCATGGAGAATGCCGACCGGCGTTCCCTGTTTGTTGCTTTCATCGGGTTTGTCATCATTCTGCTGGCCAGCAGCGGGCTGGAGGCCTTGCGTCTGCATAGCCTGAAAGCAGCCCTGCCTCTCGCGCCAGGTGGCATGCTGGGTGCGGTGATCAGCGAATATTTATGGAAGTCGGTCGGCTTTACCGGCGCCACGCTGCTGCTGCTGTTGCTCATCGCCATCGGTCTGAGTTTCTTTGTCGGTCTTTCCTGGCTGGAATTGATCGAGCGGCTGGGTGGCTGGATCGAGGATGCCTGGTTTGCCCTCATTCGGGCACGCGAGGCGCGCAGGGATCGCCAGGCGGGGAAGGAAGCCGAGGTTGAGCGCGAACAGCTGGTGACGGAAGAGAAAAAGCGTTTCGAGGAGCATGAGCCGATTCATATCCAGGCGCCGGTGGTTGAAATTCCCCGGTCGGAGCGCGTCGAGCGGGAAAAGCAGGTGCCGCTGTTCGAAAACATGCCCGATTCGCCGCTGCCGCCGCTGCATCTGCTGGATGAAGCCGACCAGAACACCGAATTCATCAGCGCGGAAACCCTGGAATACACCTCGCGCCTGATCGAGCGCAAGCTGGCGGACTTTGGCGTGGAGGTGAAGGTGATTGCCGCCTATCCCGGCCCGGTGATTACCCGCTACGAGATCGAGCCGGCGGTGGGGGTGAAGGGCAGCCAGATCGTCAACCTGATCAAGGATCTGGCGCGGGCGCTGTCAGTGGTCAGCATCCGGGTGGTGGAAACCATCCCCGGCAAGCATTACATGGGCCTGGAATTGCCCAATCCCAAGCGCCAGATGGTACGCCTGTCCGAGATTCTCGGCTCCCAGGCCTACGCCGGCATGCATTCCTCGCTCACCATTGCCATGGGCAAGGACATCAGCGGCCAGCCGGTAGTGGCCGATCTGGGCAAAATGCCGCACGTGCTGGTGGCGGGCACGACCGGCTCGGGCAAGTCGGTGGCGGTGAATGCCATGATCCTGTCGCTGCTGTACAAGGCTGAACCCAGCCAGGTGCGACTGATCATGGTCGATCCGAAAATGCTGGAGCTGTCGATTTACGAGGGCATTCCCCACTTGCTGGCGCCCGTGGTCACCGACATGAAGCATGCGGCCAACGCGCTCAACTGGTGCGTGGCGGAAATGGAACGGCGCTACAAGCTGATGTCGGCGCTGGGGGTGCGCAACCTGGCCGGTGCCAACCAGAAGATCCGTGATGCCAAGAAAGCCGGCGCACCCATTACCAACCCCTTCAGCCTGACCCCGGACAGCCCCGAGCCGGTCGAGGAAATGCCTTTCATCGTGGTGTTGATCGACGAACTGGCCGACCTGATGATGGTGGTGGGCAAGAAGGTGGAGGAACTGATTGCCCGTCTCGCCCAGAAGGCGCGTGCTTCCGGCATCCATCTGGTGCTGGCCACGCAGCGGCCGTCGGTGGACGTGATTACTGGTTTGATCAAGGCCAATATCCCGACCCGTATTGCTTTCCAGGTCTCGAGCAAGATCGATTCGCGCACCATTCTCGACCAGCAGGGCGCCGAGGCGCTGCTGGGCCAGGGCGACATGCTGTATCTGCCGCCCGGCACCGGCTATCCGCAGCGGGTGCATGGCGCTTATGTGGCCGACCACGAAGTGCACAAGGTGGTGGATTACCTGAAATCGCAAGGCGAGCCGCAGTATGTGGAAGGCATCCTGGAAGGGGGCAGCTCCGACCTCGAAGGCGAAGCTGGAGAGGGCAGTGGTGATGCCGAAGCCGACCCGATGTACGACGAAGCCGTGGCTATCGTGATCAAATCCCGCCGTGCCTCGATTTCCGCCGTGCAGCGGCAGTTGCGCATCGGCTACAACCGCGCCGCCAGACTGATCGAGCAGATGGAGAAAGCCGGACTGGTGTCGCCGATGCAGAGCAACGGCAACCGCGAAGTGCTGGCTCCACATCATGAATAAGTGGGAACTCATCGACCAGGCCTTGCTGCAGCGTGTGGCAGAGGCTGGCGCAGCGGCGCCGCGCCGGCGCAGGAACTACAATTTTCATGGCAGCGACAGCGATGCCTGTCATCGCCTGCTCAATGCGGTCGAGCCGGACTCCTACATCCCGCCCCATTGTCATCTGGATGACAGCAAGGATGAAACGATCCTGGCCCTGCGCGGCAAGTTTGGCCTGATTCTATTCCAGCCGGATGGCGCCATTGCCGGCACGTTCATGCTGGAGGCTGGCGGGGCATCCCTGGGGGTCAACATCCCGCACGGTCAGTTCCACACCCTGGTGGCGCTGGCGCCAGGCAGCGTTTTCTTCGAATCCAAGGCTGGCCCGTTCATGCCGCTTTCTGCCTCAGAGAAAGCCGAATGGGCGCCGGCGGAAGGTTCGAATGAAGCCGCTGCATATCTCTCAAGACTTAAAGAATTGTTCGCAACAAAATGAAATCATTGATATTTGTGTTTCTTCTCATGCCAGCAATGGCACTGGCCTCCGGTGTGGATAGCCTGAAGAATTTTCTGCACAACAGCCGCACTGTGAAAGCACAGTTCAGCCAGACGGTTCTGGATCGAAATGGCAAACAGGTTCAATCTGCCAGCGGTGTGATGCAATTCTCCCGCCCGGGGAAATTCCGCTGGATATATGAAAAACCTTATGCCCAGCTGATCGTCGGTGATGGCGCCAAAGTGTGGATGCACGATGCCGACCTGAACCAGGTTACGGTAAAGAAACTTGACCAGGTACTGGGCACTTCCCCAGCCGCCTTGCTGGCCGGGGACAACGAAATCGAGCGCAATTTCGACCTGGTTGACGGGGGGCATGGCGAGGGCCTGGAGTGGGTTGAAGCTGTGCCAAAGACAAAAGACAGTGGTTTCGAGAAAATCCGCATTGCGTTCAGAGACGGTGTTTTGGCGGCGATGGAACTGCGCGATCATTTCGGTCAGACCACGGTGATCCGTTTTGCCGCAGTGGAACGAAACCCCAAGCTGACTCCTTCATTGTTCAGTTTTACCCCTCCCAAGGGTGCGGACGTCATCGGTGACTGACCTGTTTTCGCATGAGCCGCACAAGCCGCTGGCGGAAGCGTTGCGGCCGCATACCCTGGATCAGGTGGTGGGGCAATCTCATCTGCTCGGCCCAGGCAAGCCGCTGCGCATGGCGTTTGAATCCAGAAAACTCCATTCCATGATTCTGTGGGGGCCGCCTGGCGTGGGCAAGACCACGCTGGCGAGACTCATGGCGGAAGCTTTCGATGCCGAATTCATTGCCCTGTCGGCGGTATTCTCCGGTGTCAAGGATATCCGTGAAGCGATCCAGAAAGCCGAGCTGGCGCTACAGCAGTATGGCAGGCACACCATTCTGTTTGTTGACGAGGTGCATCGCTTCAACAAGGCGCAGCAGGACGCCTTTCTGCCCTATGTGGAGCAGGGGCTGGTGACCTTTATTGGCGCGACCACGGAGAACCCCTCTTTTGAGGTCAACAGCGCGCTGTTGAGCCGGGCGCAAGTGTATGTGCTGCAATCGCTCTCGGATCAGGAATTGGGCGTCCTGTTTGACCGTGCCTGCCGCGAGGCGCTGCCGGGGATGCAATTCAATTCCGGGGCGAAGGATTTGCTGGTTGCTTATGCCGATGGCGATGCCCGCCGCCTGCTGAACCTGCTTGAGCAGATAAGCAATGCGGCAATAAGCAAAAATATTCAGTATATTATAGAAGATTTCATACAAAACACATTAAGTTACAATGCGCGCCGCTTCGATAAGGGAGGCGACCAGTTTTACGACCAGATTTCCGCCTTGCATAAATCCGTGCGCGGCTCCAGCCCCGATGCCGCGCTCTACTGGTTGTGCCGCATGTTCGACGGCGGCGCCGACCCGCTTTATCTTGGCCGTCGCCTGGTGCGTATGGCGAGCGAAGACATCGGCCTGGCCGATCCACGCGCGCTGCGCCTGGCGCTGGATGCCTGCGAGGTCTACGAGCGGCTGGGCAGCCCCGAGGGGGAGCTGGCCCTGGCCCAGGCTACGTTGTATCTTGCTGCCGCGCCCAAAAGCAATGCCGCCTACGTGGCGTATAATGATGCCCGCGCTTTCATCCGTAACGACAAGTCGAGGACAGTGCCGGAGCATTTGCGCAATGCGCCCACCAGGCTGATGAAGGAGCTGGGCTTCGGTCGTGAATACCGCTACGCTCATGACGAACCTGATGCCTATGCGGCAGGGGAAAGCTATTTCCCCGATGAGGTGAAAGCGGTGAATTTCTACCGTCCCACGCCCAGAGGCATGGAGGGGAAAATCGGTGAACGTCTGGCCTGGCTGCGCGAACTGGATGCGAAAGCGCGCAAGACAAAATGATTTTTAAGGGATAAAAAATGCTGGATATTCAATTGCTGCGTTCCGATCTGGAAGGCGTGGCAAAACGGTTGGCAAGTCGTGGTTTTACCCTGGATATGGCTCATTTCCAGGAACTGGAACAGGATCGCAAGCTGACCCAGACCCGCACCCAGGAGCTACAGGCCAAGCGTAACGCCACGTCCAAACAGATTGGGCAGGCCAAGGCCAAGGGCGAGGATGTTTCCGCCATCATGGCTGAAGTGGCGAATCTGGGCGATGAACTGAAGGCTGCCGAGGAAAAGCTGGGGTTTATCCAGCAAAAAATGCAGGAACTGCTCTCCGGCATTCCCAACCTGCCGCATGAGAATGTGCCCGTTGGCAAATCCGAGGCCGACAATGTGGAAATCCGCCGCGTCGGCACGCCGCGCAGCTTCGATTTCGAGGTCAGGGATCACGTCGATGTGGGCGAAGGACTGAAGCAGCTGGACTTCGCCACTGCCGGCAAGATCAGCGGTGCCCGCTTCACCCTGCTCAAGGGCCAGATGGCCCGCCTGCACCGTGCGCTGGCGCAGTTCATGCTTGATGTCCACACCGGAGAGCACGGCTACACCGAAGTCTACGTGCCTTACCTGGTCAACGCCGATTCCATGCGTGGTACCGGCCAGTTGCCAAAATTCGAGGCCGATCTGTTTTCGGTGCAGAAGAATGAAAACGAGAAACTGTATCTGATTCCCACTGCGGAAGTCCCCGTCACCAACATCGTGCGCGATGAAATTCTCGCCGCCGAGGAACTGCCGCTCAAATTCGTTTCCCATACCCCCTGTTTCCGCTCCGAAGCCGGCTCCTATGGCCGGGATACGCGCGGCATGATCCGCCAGCACCAGTTCGACAAAGTGGAACTGGTACAGATCGTGCGCCCGGAAGATTCCTACCAGGCACTGGAAGCGTTGACCGGCCATGCCGAGGCGATACTCAAAAAGCTCAACCTGCCTTACCGGGTCATGGCGCTATGCAGTGGCGACATGGGATTTTCTGCTGCCAGAACCTATGACCTGGAAGTGTGGCTGCCAGCGCAGAATACCTATCGCGAAATCTCTTCCTGCAGCAATTTTGAAGCCTTCCAGGCACGGCGCATGCAGGCGCGCTTCCGTGGCGACAAGGGCAAGCCGGAACTGGTGCACACCCTGAACGGATCGGGCCTGGCGGTGGGGCGTACTCTGGTGGCGATTCTCGAAAACTACCAGAATGCCGATGGCAGCGTCAGCGTGCCTGTTGCCCTGCAGCCTTATCTGGGTGGAATGCAGAAGCTGGTGCCTTGAGGCCCAGGCTGCTCTTGGACGGATTGGCCTTGTTCAGGCTATAGCGTTCCGGATCAACCTCATTCGGCGCCTCATTTTTGGCCGGTGCAGCGGAAAACAGACGCTGGTAGGGCTTCTCGAATCTGGCCAGAATATCGTAGTAGGTGCGCACGTTCTCGACGAATATCACGGCTTCTCCGCCGCGCGCATAGCCATGCTTGACCTCGCCATGATATTCGGACTTGGCCAGTAGCGGCAGGGCCGCCTTGAGGTCGGTCCATGAGTCGGGATCGAGTTTCTTTTTCTTGGCCAGAATGCGGGCATCTTCAAGATGCCCATAGCCAATGTTGTAGGCTGACAGCGCAATCCAGGTCCGGTCCGGCTCAGGAATACGGTCGGGCACTGTGTCCTTGAGATAGTTTACATAGCGCGCGCCGGCCAGAATGCTCTGCTTCGGGTCCAGTCGATCAGTAACACCCAGGCGGTCGGCGGTTTCGCCCGTCAGCATCATCAGCCCGCGCACGCCGGTGGGGGAGGTGGCAAGCGGATCCCAGTGCGATTCCTGATACCCGATGGCCGCGATCAGCCGCCAATCCAGTTCGGTCAGCTCCTGGGCCCGTTGGAAATGGCGACGGAGCTTTGGCAGCAGGGAGTTGCTCGCCACCAGGAAATTTTCCACATCAGCGCGCTCGAGCCGTTTGACATGGCCATAATAACGATCCAGCAAGCGTTTCAGGGTTCCGTCCTGCTGAATCCGGGCGAAAAAGTCCTGGGCTTTTTCATACAGGAATCCATCGACATCCCTGGGAAATGCCCACGCCAATGGCTGCTTTTCGGATAGGGTGAACGCGACCGCGAGTTCGGGATGAAAATTGTTGGCGACTGAAACAATATTGGAATCGGCAACGACTGCATCCACTGTGCCCAGCGCCACCTTGTCCAGCAACTCTTCACTTTCCTGTGAGGAAATTTCCGTCCACACTAAAGCCGGATGCTGCTTTTTCGCTTCTCGCAGGCGCTCTGCATAGCTCGATCCTGCAACGACCTCAATGCGTTTTCCAATCAAATCATTGATGCCAATAGGTTTTTCATTGGATGTGTTATAGACTACCTGCTGTTGTACGGTCTGGTAGGGCGTGGTGAATTTGAAACGCTGCTGCCGCTCCGGTGTGAGGCTCAGCCCGGCAGCGGCCAAATGCGCCTGACGGCTTTCCAGGGTGGGTAGAATTTCATTGAATTGATTGGCGACGATGAAGCGAACCTGGACTCCCAGTTCTGCTGCAAACATGACCGCCAGGTCATGCTCCAGGCCTGCCAGCTTGCCCTCTGCATCTTCGTAATAAGTTGTCGGGCTATTGCGGGTAATTACTACCAACTCGCCACTTTGCTGTACTGGTGGCAGGGGTCTGGGAGGTGGTTTGAGGTTGCAGCCCGCCAAAGCAGCAGATAATAGAAGGGCGGTAAAAAACCGGATACGCATGGTTTAGAGTGTGGCCGAGTTTGCGAATTTTGTCTATGCGGCAGCTTTGAGAACTTGCCTATTCACGGTAAAATAGCGCCTCTTCGGAGAGGTGGCAGAGTGGTCGAATGTACCTGACTCGAAATCAGGCGTGGGCGCAAGTTCACCGAGGGTTCGAATCCCTCCCTCTCCGCCATAAATACGTTCGCCGTAGTTCTAAATAGCCCGCAAAGCCAAGTAAATACAAGGTTTTCGGGCTTTTTGTTGTCCGCTGTAGTCCGAATTGGGCCGCTTGAAGCCGGATAAACAAGGGGGCATAATCGGTGGCATAATTTTTTCACACAGAAAAGATGCCCCCGAAAATGCCACTCACCGCTTTATCGGCAAGCAACGCCAACCCAGCAGAGAAACCCTACAAGCTCGCAGATGGCGGCGGCATGTACCTTGAAGTCATGCCCAACGGTTCCAAGTATTGGCGCCTGAAATATCGTTTCGCCGGCAAGGAGAGACGCCTTGCTCTTGGCGTTTATCCCAAGATGTCCTTGGCTGATGCCAGAAAGGAAAGGGACAGAGCCAAGGATTTTTTGAAGGCCGGCACTGACCCATCAGAGGAAATGAGCAAGAAAGCCTTGAAGGTAGCCAGCATGGCCAGCGCCGAAAACTCTCTTGAAGCGGTGGCACGTGAATGGTTCGGCATGCGTACACATATCTGGGTGCCGCACCATGCTGCAGACGTGAAACGCCGTCTTGAGGTAAACATTTTCCCAGATCTGGGCAAACGCCATATCGCGGAAATTGAAGCTCCTGATCTTCTCGCCACGGTACGCAAGATTGAGGCGCGCGGATCATATGACCTGGCGCACCGTGTTCTCGCGGTATGCGGGCAGGTATTCCGCTACGGCATCGCCACCGGGCGGTGTAAGCGCGACATTTCCGCCGACCTTCGCGGCGCATTGACCCCCCACAAGAAGCAGCACCAGGCCGCCGTAAAGCCGGAAGAGTTGCCCGAACTGCTCAGGGCAATCGACAACTACAGCGGCGACCGCCAAACACAATTGGCCCTGCAATTGCTGGCGCATACCTTCGTGCGCACGAATGAGTTGATAGGCGCGGAGTGGGGAGAATTCGATATTGAGGCGGCGCTGTGGATCATCCCGGCCGGGCGCATGAAGATGAAGACAGAGCATGTCGTCCCTCTATCTGCTCAAGCGCTAGCCCTCTTGGAAGAGTTGAAATTAATTGGTGGTGGCAGTCGCTTTGTCTTTCCTGGCAGGAACCGAGACAAGCCGATCAGCAACAACACGATGTTGTTTGCCCTGTATCGCCTGGGCTACAAGGGCAAGATGACTGGCCATGGCTTCCGGGCGGTGGCGAGCACGGCGCTTAATGAAATGGGTTTCAGGCCTGACGTGATAGAGCGGCAGCTTGCCCACTGCGAGCGGAACGAGATACGAGGAGCCTATAACCGGGCCGAGTACATCAAGGAGCGCCAGGCAATGATGCAAAGCTGGTCGGAATACCTGGAAGCGATTGCTGCCGGGGCCAAGGTGCTGCCGTTCAAGGGCGCCGCGGCATAGAAGCGTTAATCGTCCCTATTTTGGCCCTGTACCGGAGAATTGGATTCTGATCACATGCTGACCATTGGGAGAACGGCATGAGCAAGGACGAGCAAGAATTGCTGGATGGTTACCGGGCAGCCGGAATGGAGCAGCGGGAAGACATGCTTGGCATGGCGAGGAGGGCGCTTAGAAATAAACCCCGGAGCCGGTTGCAATTGATAGCGTGCGACGAGCCCCGAGAAGCAGCCAGCACCATCAAAAGGCCGATGCTGAAAATTGTTTAGCAGCAACCGTCCCTGACGGATTCAGGGAAAGCGGCGGCAAGGGTGCTGGACACACCCCTACCGCCTAACCACAACGCACCTTGAAGGGAGCAACGCTATGGCTACCGCCAATATTACCACACCCACCCAGCAGCCCAGGAACACGGGCAGCCTGGATACCGTACTTGCCGAGCTTGATGAGGCAATCGGTATCCTATCGCGCCAGCCGGAAGAAGACACGGCGGCAACTGCTGCCATGATTCATGCAAGCACGGCACGGGCCATCTTGCGCGACATTATCCAGGGGCATTCGGTGGACGAACCCGCCGTTATCCCGAACGTCAGCGGCATGATGCTTTCCTCTTACGATGTGCGCGGGCTGCTCAATCAGGCCGGTAACGCCTATCCTGAATTGCGCTCGGTGATGGACGTGGCGGGCCAGATGATTATTCACCTTGAGACGCGGCGGCATGAGGCCCTTCTGCCGCTGGCTCTGGGTAATCTTTCCGGTGTTGAAGCGATGCTGAAACAAAAAGCCATGGTGGAGGTAGCCCATGCTTAACATTGAATCAGTTGTAGGTGGTAAGGCTTGCATGGAAGCGCTGCTAAAGCTTGAAGAGGCGGCTGATGAATCGATGACGGCAGAGGATTACTTTCTTCACAGAGAATCCGCCATATCAGATTTTATGCTTCAAGCCGGGCATGATTTGCCACCGATGGTTGCAGGATTCATTCGGACGCTGGTGGAATATGCTTTTACCACCATGGAATCTGGAGAGCCAGACTTTAGAGGATGGGTCCCTGAATCGGCCATGACCGAAGAGGAGTTAGCCTCCTACCGTCAGGTCTACGAACGGGAGGTGACGCCATGAAAACCATACTCATCGCTTCCACCGTCGCGGCTCTTGTGGCTGCGCTTGCCGGCTGCGCTGGATCGCCCATGAGGCTGGGCCAGGAAACGCCGGCAGAACTTGCACGGGAAAGTGGATACAACCTCTGCCGGGCTGCGCTATCGCGCCACTCGAACCAGGCCATAGAGGCGGAGATTGCCAGCAGGCGGCTGGATTGCAGCGCCTACGCGGCTGCCATTGCCCAGCGCGAGGCGGCTGCGGATGCGGCGGTCAACAACTTCGCCAACTCGATGCAACGCAACCGGCCGGTGACAACCTACTGCAACCCGATCGGCAATGGCATGAACTGCCGGTCATACTGATGGCACACGGCGATGCCGGTCAGAGGCTGGGCTCGGTTTCGCGCCTGGCCTTTTTCTTTCTTTCTGTAATACAAATTATTGTATAATTCATCATGCCTTCAAAACCTATTGAATTTCTCGGTGATTCCCTGAATCGGCTGCGCGAGTTTCCGCTTTACGCCAAGCGTGATGCCGGTTTTCAATTGGACAAGGTAGAGCATGGCTTGGAACCTGACGACTGGAAACCGATGACGGCTATCGGCAGCGGGGTCAAGGAAATCCGCATTCGTGACGTGAGCGGGGTGTTCCGCGTGATCTACCTGGCCAAGCTGGAAGATGCGGTTTACGTGCTCCATTGCTTCCAGAAGAAGACGCAGGAAACCAGCCAGCAGGATATAGACATCGCGAAGCAACGATTCAAGAACTTGATGAGGAAATAGCCATGAACGACAAACAACGATTCACCAGCGTATGGGATGCCATCGAGGATACCCCGCAGCAGGCGGCGAGCATGCGCGCCCGGTCAGAACTGGCGATGGCTTTGCAAGAATGGGTCCGGTCGGAAGGATTGACCCAAGCCGCCGCCGCACGCCTGTTCGGCGTGACGCAGCCGCGCGTATCCGATCTTGTCCGGGGGCGCTTGCACCTGTTCAGCATGGACACCCTGATTGACATGGCATCGGCTGCCGGACTGGCTCCGCATGTCTCGATCAAGAAACCGAGGGCGGCCAGGGTGAAGCGGGAAGCAAGGGAACCAGCGACCGCATGAAAGCATCCCGCCCACACCGTGAGGCGCTTTTGCGCGCCCTAAGGCAGGTTGCGGAGGCGCAAGGCATGGCAACAGTCGCGGAGAGAGCCGGACTCCAGCGCGAGGGGCTTTACCGTGCGCTGTCGCCCAAGGGCAACCCCACGTTGAAAACCCTGCTAATCCTGGGCGGCGCCGGTTTGCGCCTGGCTGTCACCAGGCGGGATCACGATGCGCAACGGCTGGCCGAGGTGTAACGAGTTTGCCGCGCCTATCCCGAGGCTGATCCCCGAGGGAGAACACCCGGAACCCTTGCCGGGCTGGTGCGGCTTCTGATTCAAGGGTGGTCGCGAAGGGCGGTCATGAAGCCAACGAAAAAACGATTACTCCATGATGATGCGCTTGTAGGAAAGAAACTAAAAAACCTGCTTGCGCAAGAAGAATCGGCAATGCTCAAGGCTTTGTTCCCAGAAGCAGTTTCGCTCGCCCTGAATGAAAAGCGATCATCACCACCAGGGCTTTCTTCTGTTGCTCCGGTTTCACAAAAGGAAGTGGACGATATGGCAAAGACCATGGCGCCACTCATGGTTGCCATCAAGAAACAGGCCAATGCCAGTTTTTTTAGGGTGCTATCTGGAATACTGAAAGACTCCGTGCTGAAGGAATCGATGACACATTCCTTTTCGTCTATTGCTGGAAAAAAAGGGGGGCGGGCGCGGGGTAAGGCGTGGCACATCAAATGGTTGGAAGAAGTGATCAGGCGTCAGGAGCGCGGTTATTTATGTGACGCGACCGCAGAGGATCATATGGAGGCGGTTGCGGTGCGGACAGAGATAGACAGTATTGATGATGACGGAAAGTTGGTGTTTCGGAGTTCGTTCTTGGAAGACAACGGATGGAATGAAAAAACCAAGGAGCCGAAAATATCAATCAACACGGTAAGAGAAGCGTTAACAAGAATCCGTAAAGACAAGTAAACAAGCGGATTTCGGGACGCTTTTTCGGTGGAAAGGGGTTTCCATCGAGATTTTTCTGAAAATGATTTCCATGCTTCGCAGTTGACCGAATAACTGCTCCGGCATGGTCTCGGTAACACGCGAAGCACGGCCATGCTGGCGAAGGAATCAGCATGGCAAATATCTCACCAACCGCCACCAGCGACGCTCTGCTTACAGGACGTCAGGTGCGCGATGCTCTCGGCATCAAAGACACAAAATATTGGGAACTTGTAAAAGAAGGGCGGCTTGATGTCGTACGCCTCGGAAAGCGTTGCACTCGCGTAAAACGTAGCAGCGTGGAGCGCCTGATTGCCGGGGAGGCCGCATAACATGGACCTCCAAAATGTGAAAGGCCCGGACATGGCGGCAACCAGTCCGAGCCTCAATCAAAGCAATCAGCCCGCAAATCATACCACCACCCAGCCGCCGCGCAAATGGCGACGTGTCCTCGCCGCATTTTTGACCGGCCGCAGCTACAACCGGTTCGAGGCGGCGCGAGAACTTCACGATACGGCGCTCCATTCCACAGTTTCACGGCTCCAATCGTTTGGCCTGGTCATCGACCGGCGTATGGAGGCTGTCCCCGGCTACCTGGGCACTACGGCGCACGTTTGCCGCTACCGCCTCAACCCGGCCAGCATCGACGCAGCGAAGGCGTTGCTGGGTCAGGAGGTGGCGAAATGCGCGTAATGACACCGACCAGGAAGAAGCTGCGCCGTCATTGCAATCGCACGGCGAGGTTCGAGCAATACGAAATGCTCAAGTCAGAACTCACGGCCTCGGCGCGCAATGCGGCGGAATACCAAGCGGCATGCCAGCGCGCGGCGAAGTTGGCGGGCATATGAGTCTCGACGCGACGCGATGGGCCTGGCAGCAAGACCTCAGGCCATTGCAAAAACTCATCCTGCTGTCGCTCGCTGATCGCGCCGGACCTGATAACTCGGTATGGCCTTCATACGATCAGATCGCCGCCGACACAGGGGCGGATCGCAAGACCATATGGGCAGCGATCAAGAGTTTCAAGGACGCTGGTCTTGTGGTCGATACCGGCGAGCGGAAAGGCAGGACCGGACAGGTGCAAGTATTGCGCTTGGTGGGAGTCGTTGACCGCCACGAAGAACAGCCACAAAAACGGAACGATTCCGAAAACGGAACAGTTCCGTTTTTTCCTGCAAAGGGTTCCGAAAACGGAATAGTGAACAGTTCCGAAAACGGAATACGGAATCTACCATTGAATCTACCAGGGAACCGTAGTGCTGCGCCGGGCGAAAAACCGCCCGCCGCCGACACCAGCGAACTACCCAAGCCATCCAAGAAAAATGCCAAGACTTCCGGATCAAGACTGCCTGAAGACTGGGCGCTTCCGAAGTCCTGGGGTGAATGGGCGCTGAAGGAGCGCACGGACTGGACGGCGGATACCGTGCGCAAGGTCGCCGAGCGGTTCGCCGATCACTGGCACGCCAAGGCCGGGGCGGATGCGCGCAAGGCCGACTGGCAGGCAACGTGGCGCAACTGGGTGCGTCGAGAAGCTGGCGGCGTTCCTGCTGCTGCCGCGCAGCGCTCGGAAGCGAGGTACATCTGATGCGCGGCATGGAACCCCTACTGGCGATGCGCAAAAAGGGGAATAAGCCCACCGGCACCATCACCGTGCGCCTTGGTGCTGGTAATCCCACATGGCACCGCCACAAGGAAACCTGGGGCCATCCCGAAATCATGATCGAGCCGGGCGACATTCTGCCGGCGCTGGATCTTCGTCCACTGGTTGGCCTGCATGTCCTGCTGGTGGATGGCGACGACAGCGAGCGCTTTGAGGCGGTGGCCGAGCGCATCAAGTCGGCGGCACCGGCAAGCCTGATCGCGCTGTTCACTGAGGTTGGCCAGGGCGTAGAGGGCTGGATATGGCAAAACAACCAAACAAGGAGCATCTGACAATGGCAAATGTGATCGCCGACGACATTGATTTCAACGCCTACATGGGCATGACTGACCGGGAGCACAAAATCATCCCCGCGTCGGCCTACGCGGACGCTGTGATTGATGCCTTCTACGGCAGTCAGGAAGTCCATGGCGCCTACTTGCCATGGGCGAAGACTCATGCCGGAATCCGCTTCGGCAAAGGCCAAGTGACGCTTTGGAGCGGCCGCAACGGCGACGGCAAGACCCTGTTGCTGTCGCAGTGCGTGTTGTCATTCGTGGCCCAGGGCGAACGCGCGCTGGTGATTTCACCAGAGATGAAGCCGGCCGCGCTGATGGCTCGGTCCTGCAAACAGGCGGCGATGTGCGCAGAGCCTTCGGTTCAATTCATCCGCGAATTCCACGCTTGGACCGACAAGGGCCTGTGGCTCTACGACCAGCAGGGCATGATCGACGCCAAGAAGATCATGGCCATCAGCCGGTATTTCGCCGATCGGCACAACGGTACGCACGTGGTGATCGATAGCCTGCTCAAGTGCGGAGTCGCGCAAGACGACTTCAACGCCCAGCACGCCTTTGTGAACGAGCTGACCAGCGTGGCGCGCGACACGGACCTGCATATCCACCTCGTCGCGCACAGTCGCAAAACGCAGGATGACGGGGTTCCGTCCAAGTTCGACGTGCGCGGCAGCGGCACCATTACAGACCAAGTTGACCAGGTGCTGACTGTCTGGCGCGACAAAAAGCACGAAGCGAAGGTTTCTAACGGCGAGGCCAGGTTCGAGGATAAACCCGGCGTGCTGGTATCGTGCGACAAGAACCGGCACCACGGCTGGGAGGGCAACATTGGCTTGTGGTTCCACCAGGCAAGCGGGCAATTTTGCCCTGACTCACGCGCCAAGCCCATGAACATCATGGCCTGGCCGCATCAGTAACCAAGGAGGAACAATTGAATATCTCGCTACAGCAAATGAAACCTGCCGAGGTAGCGCTTCGGCACACCATCACCACCCGCCTCACTGGAGCCAACCGTTCTGCGCGCACTGCCGAGGCTAGACAGTTGCTTGCCGAGAAGGCGGAACTTGTCGAAGCGCTGCGCCGCCTGGTCGCGGTCCTTGACGCAGCAGGCCACGCCGGATGTGCTGGCGGTGCCGGCGTTGTGCATTACCGCGAACAACTGGCCATCGAGCTGGCTGATCTGGAGCGCCTGCAAAACGTGGCCGCTGTATTCGATGAACTTTTCGGGGGAGAAAAGCCATGATGGCCTATCAGGTGCGCATGGAAACGCGCGATTTCATGACCAACTTCGTGCCGCGTGACGGGGTGAGCCTCAAGGACCGGATGGAGCACTTGCGCCGTGAGCTTCATCAGGCTGATGACCTGGAGGCTGCGCTGGAAGAAAAGCGTGCCGTGTTCGAAATGCGCGAATACCTGGGCAGCCAGCAGGATGTATTGCCGCATAAGGCGCGTGATTTGATGGCACAGCAGCTTGCCGATGCCGCAGCGCGCGCCGCGAAACTTCGCCGGATTCTGCGCGTGATGGAGCGCATGACGGGTGAACCTGAAATCACTTTTTCAACGAAAGGGGAAGCAGCATGAATTTTCTACAGGGGTTGGGCGGTATAGGCGCCGGGCTGATCACAGCAAACCAATTGCTGCGCCAGCAGAAGCAGGACGAAATCAACAACAAGTACCGCACGGCAATGACCGGCCTTGCCGATGCCCAGCTATCCAAGATCAACAAGGAGGCTGAGAACTCTGTCGCTTATGGGGCTATTGCGGACCAGAACCAGCCGGGCACGCAGACTATTGCCCGCGCAAATGCGCCTGTTGACGAATGGGGCAACCCGGAGGTTGAAACCATCGCCAAGCCGGGCGACAGGCTTGGCGCATTCGACAAGATGGCGGCAGAGGCGCTGAAGCGCGGCGACCGGGAAGGCTACGCAAAGTTTGTCCAGTTCGGCGATACCCTCAAAAAACACAGCGATGAAGGAATTACCGACATCGCGAAAATGATCAACATCGGCGCGGTTGATCCTGCCGCAGCAGAAAAATCCTTCAATCTGGCCGGGCAGATGCGCGTGGTGCCGGGTTCGACGAAATGGGATGCCGATACTGGCGTGTTGAGCGGAATCGATGCGTCTACCGGACAGCAGATCAGCATGGATCGGCAGGCGGCCCAACGTCATTTGGTGATGACAGGCGCGATCAAGCCGGATGAGTATGCCAGTGCCGGTGACGGGCAAGTGTTCAACAAGCGGACGGGGGTTGTGAGTGGATCGTCACGTTCTGCGCATAAACCCATCGTGGTCAATGGCAGCATCTTCGAGCAGCAGGATGATGGGAATGGTGGCGTCACCTACAAGAAGGTGGCTGAAGCGCCAAAGCAGGCAAGCATTGTTGTTCACCAAAACTCTGGTGGTGGCGGTGGCGGCCCAAGCCTGACAACCACGCAGCAGCGCTCGAATGAGGAAATCAACGCAGCCCGCCAGGCGCTGACCGGTATGAGCCGCGATGATGTGTTGCGCAAAACCCAGCAGGCGACAGCCACGGGTAGAAACAATCCCGATTATGACCCGCAGCTTGCCAGCCAGTGGAAGCTGGCCAACCGGCGCAAGTACGGTGATGACACTCAGTTCGACCAATTCAACACCCCGACGGAGCGGCCGAATCTTGGGAATGACTTGCGCCGAATGAAACAGCAGACCGACATTGCCAAGCGCATGTCCGCTGATCCGGCGATGAAGGGTATGCGGGCAGGCAAGATTACCCCGCAAGGGCTGGAGGTTCTCGATACCAACGGCCGCATTGTCGGTCACTACAACTGAGGGGGCCACATGGGATTTACGCCACTTCAAAATACATCAGCGCGTTTAGGCTTCACGCCGATAGCACCGGTCGCGGCAGAGCCTGAGCGGCAGGAGCAGCCGGGCGGGGTCTTTAGCCCTGCCCTGGAAACCGTCAAGGACATTGTTAGAGTTTACCCGGTCGCGGAAACAGCGGCCAATCTGGCAACCCAGGGCGTGGCCCTGCCGATTGCCGGGATTGCGGGCCTGGGTGCTGCCGCTGCCAAGGCGCTGGGCATTACCGAGGCCGAGCCGGCTGACGTGGTTCACAACGTGGCCGGCGCGCTTACCTACCAGCCAGTCACGAAATCAGGTCAGCACCTAACTGGAACGGTGATGATCCCCTTCGAGAAATTGCAGCAAGCCGGGCAGTACGCGGGCGGCAAGACGCTGGATGCAACCGATAGCCCGGCAGCAGCGGCGGCCGTGGACACCGCCGTGCAATCGCTGCCGATGGTGCTGGGGGTCAATGGCAAGGGGCGCGGCACGGTACGCAATGACGAAGTACGCAGCGAGGTGCGCACTGAAACGCCGGCAAATGAACCAGGATCGCGCACCGGGTTCACACCAATCAATGAAACCATGGCGCAGACGCATCAGGAAGCCACACAAGGCGCTTCTATTCGTTCAGACATATCAGCGCATACGGCAGGCACAGAAAACGCCCCCACGGCACGCAATTCGATTTCTCCGGAAATCGTCACGGCCTACGAACTGGCGAGGGACGGCATCACCACCGAGGGCGGCAAGCCGAACGCCATCTTGCAGGTCGGCGACATTCTCTACCGAGCCGGCGTCATCAAGGATGCGCAAGGCTTTGCGCGGGTAGCCGAGGACGTGAAGGCGGTTCAGGCGCTGCAATTGCCGGAGGATGCGCGGCAGCAGGCTATCAAGGGCGTGGTGAGGAAATACCGGGAGGAGGCGAAGAATGGCGGGATTGAGCAGGAGGTTCAGGGCGGAATGGGACGCATGGAAGCACATGAAGGAACGCTGCCTGAATCCCGAAAACAAGAACTACCACAACTACGGGGGGCGGGGAATTACGATATGCCAGGAGTGGTTGACGAGCTTTCCGCAGTTCCTGGCGGACGTAGGGCCGAAGCCGGACCGCTCGCGGTTTACCTGGCTGGGGCGGATCGACATCAACGGGAATTACCAGCCGGACAACGTGAAATGGGTGAAGCATCGGCGGCAGATCAGCGCGCGGAGATATTGCCACCAGATCACCCTGAATGGGCAGCAGGCAACCGTGACGGAAACGGCGCAGCGGCTCGGCCTGCCGAGAGTGACCTTCTGGAAGCGGGTGACAAAGCAGGGCATGGAGCCGGAGATAGCGGCGCAAGGCCAGCATCCTCCACGGAAGGATTCGCGCCTGTTGACGCACAACGGCCAGACATTGAGCGTACCGCAATGGGCCAAGCTGCTGGGGATTTCCAACGGGACGCTGTTCGCCCGGCTGAAATCGGGGATGCCGTTGGACAAGGCGCTGACGCCAGGGGTTCGGGGTTCTCGCCTTTATACCCTGAACGGGCAAGTCATGACACTGCCGGAATGGTCGAAGGTGCTGGGCGTGAAGCTGTGGGCGCTACAGGATCGAATCAGGCGCGGTCTCCCGCTGGAGCGGGCACTGATGCCGGGCGACTTGCGATTGATCAGGCAGCCCACGAAGCCGCCACCAGCCCAATGAACAACCTGCCGCACCCCACGGTGGCACAGATCGAAGCCGGGAACTACCGCAAAGGCGCCGTAAAACTACATGGCCTGGACATTGCCATCGAGAACCCCAAGGGTTCCACCCGGTCTGGCGTATCGCCCGAGGGCAAGCCGTGGTCCACTACCATGGAAAATCACTACGGCTACATCAAGCGGACCACTGGACGAGACGGTGACGCCGTGGATGTGTTCATCGGGCCGCGTCATGAATCTCAGCGGGTTTTCGTGGTGGACCAGGTGGACCCGAGAACGGGCAAGTTCGACGAACACAAGACCATCCTGGGCGCCGATTCAGCGGAGCAAGCGAAGGCGATTTATCACGCCAACTATGAGCCCGGATGGAAAGGCGCCGCAGCGGTGACGGAAATGTCCATGCCGGAGTTCAAGGCCTGGCTCAAGGATGGCAACACGAAGAAGCCGATGGGCATCCAGCGCGTTGGCGGCAAGCATGTCACGGAGTACGGCGACGCGGCGCTGGAGCGCTTGAGTAAAACCAAGCTGCTCGCCGATGATGCGCGGGCCAGGATTGAGGCGGAAATGGCACGCAGGGCGGAGGCGTCCAAGGCTTCGGTATCCATGGATTCCGTTGTTACACCGGATGTTGTAACAGCAGATGTAACAGGGAAAGCGCCAGTTAACAGCGGCATGGTTAACAGGCCGGTTAACACGGAAGCCGAAGGTTTCAACAAGGTTTCAACGGAAATGCCTGAAACCGCCGTCGATTCGCGCGCGTCCTGGGCGCCAGGCGCGAACTACACCGGGTTCGTTGATCGTGCTGAGACTGCCGGCAAGCTGGCTGACAAGCCGATCCGGCGCGAGGATGTATTGACCCCGCTGATGAAGGCATTGGGGACCCGCGTTTATGAGGGCCGGGTAAAGGGCAAGAACCGCCTGGGCACCTTCATGCCGAAGCTGGAGGCGGTACGCATCAAGCGCAAGGGTGATCTGGAGGTGGCGGCGCATGAAATCGCTCACCTGCTGGATGATCGCATACCGGAGATTCGCAAGTCCTGGTTGTCGGGTCCTAACGCGAAGGTGTACGCCGAGGAACTACGCGGCGTGAGCTACGACAAGGCCAAGGTATACGAGGGATTCGCGGAGTTCGTGCGCCTGTACATGACTCAACCGGAGAAGGCGCAAGCGGTCGCGCCACACTTCACCCAATGGTTCAACGAATTCACGCAACGTCATGAATATGGGCCTGCAATTCGCAAGGCACAAGCCGACATGGGCGCATGGTTCGGCCAGGACGCATTGCACCGCGCGCAATCCAAGATCGGCACCAGCAAGGAGTTGAACAAGGCGCTTGATGGCATCGGCGACCAGTTCCGCCAGAGCGTGATCGATGACCTTCACGGTGTCATGAGAATGGAACGCCAGATGACCGGCAAGACCTCGCCCGTCGGCGCCTACGAAACCGCGCGCCTCACCCGGGGCGCCTATGCCATCACGGACGGCGCCATCCGCATGGGCCACCCCGTGCGCAAGGCTGACGGTAGCTTTGCCTTCGAGGGCAAGGGCCTGGAAAAGATCCTTGATCCGGTATCCGAGCGCCTGGACGAATTCTTGACCTACGCCGTGGGCAAGTCCGCGCAGGAGCTGATGGGCCAGGGCCGCGAGCATCTTTTCACGCCAGCCGAGGTGAATGCCATGGTTGCCCTGGAGCGTCCCGAGTTCCGCAAGGCCTTTGCCGATTACCAGGAATTCAATAATGGTGTGCTGGATTTTGCCGAATCGATGGGCATCATCAACCCGCAATCCCGCGCAATGTGGAGTCGGACTCGGTATCTGCCTTTCTACCGTGTCGGCCAGGCCGGGGCGAACAAGAGCGCCGGGGGCGTGACCGGCAACTGGCAGGGGGTACACAAGCTCACGGGCGGGAGCGGAAACCTTCGCGACATCCTGGGCAACATGACGCAGAACGCCTCCATGCTGATTTCCGCCTCGCTGCGCAACGAAGCCCGCGCCAAGATTGCAGAATTGGCGGAGCAGCCTGGCGGCGGCCAGTTCATGGCCAAGATTGCCGGGGATGCAAAGCCGGTGCGCATTGATCGCGAGCAGGTGAGCAAGGCGGTGCTGGAGGCGCTGGGCCTGGACAAGGCAACGATCAAGGGCAACCCCGAAGCCGCGAGGCTGGCGGAACATGCCAAGCTGATTGAGCAGCAGATCATGGCTTCCCCCGGCATGTTCGAGTTTTTCCAGCACAACCAGGCGCCCAAGGGCGACGTGATGGCGGTCCTCAAGGATGGCCGCCCCACCTATTACGAAGTGGCAGACCCGTTGCTGATGCGCGCCATATCGGCTCTGGAGCGCCCGGCACAGCATTGGTTGACCAATCTGCTTGGCATTCCCAAGCGCATCGGCCAGGCCACCATCACGATGACGCCTGATTTCATGGTGGCGAACATCGCCAGGGATACCATCATGGGGAGCGTCATGTCTCGCGGCGGATTCCTGCCGGTGGTGGATTCGCTCAAGGGCATGGCCTCGCGTGTCAAACAAGACCCGGCTTATCAGGAGTTCATCGCCAACGGCGGCGGCATGGCGTCCTACCTGCTGGACGAAACCAATATGCGAGCCCACCTGGAACGTTTCTACACCAGCAAGGGTATCAATATCAAGACCGTCATGGATGCGCCCGACAAGGTGATGTACGGCATCGAGACCATTGCCGATGCCTTCGAGATGTCCACCCGCCTGGGCGAGTACAAGCGACTGCGCGAGCAGGGCGCGCACCCGAGACATGCCGCCTATGCCGCCAGGGACATCAGCACTGACTTTGCCATGAAGGGCGACAGCAATGTCCTGGGCTTCATGTACGACACGGTAATGTTTTTACGGCCTGCCGTGGTGAGCATGGACCGGCTTTACCGTGGCCTGGCTCACGATTCAAACCGGGGCGCTATCGCGGCTAAGTCGGCGGCCATCGCGGGCATGTCGGCGGCGTTGTATATGCTGAACCGCGACAATCCCAAGTATCAGGATCTGGAAGATTGGGACAAGGACAACTACTGGCATTTCTTCGTACCCCGTCCTGATGGATCGGATGTTCATCTGCGCTACCCGAAAATATGGGAAATAGGCGCGGTGGCATCCGTGGCAGAGCGCACCATGGAACACACCCTGGATGGTGACGCGCTAGGCTATGGCAAGGATGCGGCGCGCATCCTGGGCAATGTGTTCCACCTCAACCTGATGCCGCAGGTGATCGCTCCGCTGGCCGAGCAGGCGGCGAACCGCAACAGCTTCACCGGTCGACCCATCGAGACGCAAGGCATGGAGGATATGCAGCCGTTTCTGCGCGCCAAGCCGTACACCAGCGAAACCCTGAAGGCGGCAGGCATGGCAACGCGAGGCTTGCCCGAGGCCTTGCAGGTCAACCCCGTGCGGGCCGAGGCCTTGGTGCGTGGCTATTTCAACACCTGGGGCACGTACGGCCTCATGCTGGCGGATCAGGCTTTCTTCGGCGACAAGCTGCCAGAAAAGCGGCTGGATGAAATGCCGGTGTTGCGCCGCTTCTACGAAGGCGAACCGGCCAAGCACACCAAGTTCGAGAGCCAGTTCTATGACATGCTCGGGGAGGCCAAGCGCTTGCACAACACCATGCGCGCCTTGGACAAGATGAACCGCCCGGAGATTGCCACCGAGATCGAGCAGCGCCCCATGACCGGAATGAACAAGCAACTGGAGCGCGCCAACAAGGAACTGAGGGGCATCAACGGCGACATGCTGGAGGTGCGCCGGTCCGACCTGACGCCGGCAGAGAAGCGCCAGCGCCTGGACGCCCTGACGGTGGAGAAGAATGACTTTCTCAAGGCCACGGTGCTGGACGTGAAGCAACAACAAAAGGAGGCCGCACGATGAACGACAAGGAGCGAATCACGCAACTGGAAACAATGCTGACCGAGGAGCGGGAGAAGGTATCCCACGTCCTCGGCATCCTGGAGAGCTACGCCAGGGGCTTGGATATGATGGCGCGAATGGCTTACGCGGAAGCGCCGGCAGGATCGCGCGACGAGAAGAACGCCAGCTCCTTGAAGCAGCACACCGCTGATATGCTCGGATGGCTTGAGATGAAGGCCGACGAGCTGCGCGACCTGATGCGGCGACCATTGCCGGCTGCTACCGCCTTCGGCCTGACCGAGGCGATGATTGAAGAGCTGGCGGCATACTTGCCTAGCGATGCTACCGAGGGTCTGCCGGAAGCGCCGGAGCCGCCCGCGCCTCCACCGCTTGCCGAAGACACGGAACGCCCGCTTGGCGTGACGATCCACTGACGGGGGGCATATGGCGTCATTCTTCTGTCAGTACTGCCGGAGGGGGCAACCCAAGGCCGGACGGGCCGTGTTGCGGTGGAAGATTGGGGAGGCCGAGCAGCGGGGATGCTGAACAGTATTTCTGAACACCAAACTTAACACCAAACTTAACACCAAACTAAACGCGGAATCAGGCTTTTTCTTCGCCTTGTTAATGGGCAGCAAAGACGGCATGGGGGCACATACGGGGGCATAAAATATTTTCAGAATACTGAAAATGGCTCCAGTTGTTGCATTGCGGCAACAGTTTGCAAGACTCCCTCCCGCCAGAATTAGAACTTATCCGTAAATAGTGGATAATGACTTTCCATATGCGATGATCGTGTG
>CAZKHJ010000023.1:0-24797 GCA_964552675.1 uncultured Sulfuricella sp.
CCGACAAGCGCCCACACTTATTGGCTGTAACTTTTTAAAGAACGGTTGAAACATTAAAACTGGTTGCGGGGGCAGGATTTGAACCTACGACCTTCGGGTTATGAGCCCGACGAGCTGCCAGACTGCTCCACCCCGCGTCGAGAAGTGAGACTATAGCAAAATTCGCTTCGCCCCGTCAAGCACAACTTGTTAACAAATCGGCTTGACATCAAATCTTCCTGGTCCGCGCCATGCCGCCACAGACAACGTCAAGGCCGCGCACTATACGCACACTCACATCATAAATCAACCCCAAAATTCATGCGAGCCATTCGGGCGCTCAACTCCTAGACAAACAACCCCAAGCAATGGAATACTGCCACCGGCTTAAACACCTCATTACATAGTTCTAAAAAAGCAAAGTTAAGGATCATATAAAATGGCAACTTTCGATTTTGGCAAACGCTTGAACCAATATATAGATGAAATCCTCACCCTTGGCGGCCAGAAACGAGACGAACACGACCTGACCGAGGGACAAAAAGTTTTTCTTCACGCGATTCGGCGTGAATTGGTCAAATATACCGACCCGGCACGCCAGGGATACCCCAACAACGTCCTCGAACAAATGGAGTCGTTCGCCCGCACACTCGGGGATCTGCATAACTCCTACTTTGACATGGGGTACCACAAGATTGCCGACTGTCTTTATAACCGATGGGGACAGGTATTCGAGGAAACCAAGCGCCTCGAATTTTCACCGGACGCAAAACAGCCTTGCTGGGTAGACGTAATTGAAGTTGAAAAATCAGATATGCCCGCTTTTTTTGACGCCTGAAACACTCTCCCGCCGACTCAAGTCACTGCGCAACCTTCCATTTATTAGCATATGCTGATTATCTGAATCAATTCGGACAAATTTATCGAATTAACTTATTTGAAGATAAAATAAATGGATTAAATTAGGTGCACCATCCATGCTATCCTTCGCGAAATTCGCTTAAGTCGTGTATTCATAACCATTACAGAGGAATAAAAATGTCCAAACTGGTCAAGCCACATGGTGGTGGCGAGCTCAAGCCACTATTATTATCCGGCGATGCACTGAAGTCCGAACTGGCACGTGCTCAGTCTCTTCCTAAAGTTCGCATGAGCTCGCGCGAAACAGGCGACCTCATCATGATGGGTATCGGTGGCTTCACCCCGCTCGATGGCTTCATGACCAAGTCCGACTGGCAGGGCGTATGCGACGGCTATAAGATGGCGAATGGCCTGTTCTGGCCGATCCCGGTTACTCTCTCGACTGACGACGAGGGCATCAAGGATGGTGACGAAATCGCCCTGGTTGACAGTGAAACCGGCGAAATCATGGGCACCATGAAGGTGACAGACAAGTACACCATCGACAAGGCACACGAGTGCATGCAGGTCTACAAGACCACCGAAATGGACCACCCCGGCGTCAAGATGGTCATGGCTCAGGGGAAATACAACCTGGCCGGCCCGGTGAAGGTTCTTTCCACCGGCAATTTCAAGGAAGTCTACGGCGATCAGTTCATGACCCCCGCCGAGACCCGTGCCAAGTTTGAGCAGATGGGCTGGAGCCGCATTGCCGCCTTTCAGACCCGCAACCCGATGCACCGCTCACACGAATATCTGGCCAAGATCGCTATCGAGACCATGGACGGCGTGCTGGTCCACTCCCTGCTGGGCGCGCTGAAGCCGGGCGACATTCCTGCCGAAGTCCGTTCCGAAGCCATCGGCACACTGATCGACAACTACTTTGCGCCCAACACCGTGATCCAGGCCGGCTACCCGCTGGACATGCGTTACGCCGGCCCGCGCGAAGCCCTGTTGCACGCCCTGTTCCGCCAGAACTACGGCTGCTCGCACCTGATCGTTGGCCGTGACCATGCTGGCGTGGGCGACTACTACGGCCCCTTCGACGCACAGAAGATTTTCGACGAAATCCCCAAGGGCTCGCTCGAAACCGTCAATATGAACATCGACTGGACCTTCTGGTGCAACAAGTGCGGCGGCATGGCTTCCCAGCGCACTTGCCCGCATACCAAGGACGACCGTATCCTGCTTTCCGGCACAAAAGTGCGTTCGATGCTTTCCGAAGGCAAGGATCTGCCTGTAGAATTCAGCCGCCCGGAAGTAGCCAAGGTTCTGCAGAAGTACTATGCAGGTCTGTCTGCAGAAGAAAACGTCAAGGTCGAACTCAAAGGCCATTCAGCAAAATAAGTTTTTTAAGGTTGGCCGGCCACTGTGGTGTAACCGGCTTTTTTATAGTTGTAATGTCATTACTGAGGAGTAAAAGCAATGCCAACTTTTGTACGTACCGACAAATGTGACGGCTGCAAAGGTCAGGACAAAACCGCGTGCATGTACATCTGCCCGCACGACCTGATGAAGCTGGACAAAGACGGTTCCGAAACCGGCCACGCCATGCGCGCCTTCAACCAAGAGCCAGAGCAGTGCTGGGAATGCTATTCCTGCGTAAAAATCTGCCCGCAACAGGCAATCGAAGCACGTCACTACGCTGACGTCGTTCCCCTGGGCGGTTCCGTACAGCCTCTGCGTGGTTCCGACTCCATCATGTGGACCATCAAGTTCCGCAATGGCACGCTGAAGCGCTTCAAATTCCCGATCCGCACCACGCCGGAAGGCTCGATCGACTGCTACGGCGGCAAGCCAGAAGCAAGCATGGCAAATGTTGCCAAGTCTGGCTTCTTCAACCAGATGAACGGCTACCGCGCTGGCAACCCTGCTGAACTGATCCGCAAGTAATTCGCGGCCACAGATTATTTACGAACTTTGAAAGGTAATTAAGATGTCTGGAACCTTTGGAAATCCTGAAGTAATCCAAGAAGAAGTTGACATTCTTCTTATTGGTGGTGGCATGGCCTGCTCTGGCGCCGCTTACGAAATCATGCGCTGGGCTGATGCAGCCAAGCGTGAAAATGGCGTTGACCTGAAAATCAAACTGGTCGACAAGGCCGCCATGGACCGCTCCGGCGCCGTTGCTCAAGGTCTGTCCGCAATCAACACCTACATCGGTGATGCGCAAGACCCGGCTGACTATGCACGTATGGTGTCCAACGACCTGATGGGTATCACCCGTGACGATCTGGCCTACGATGTGGGCCGTCACGTTGACGAATCCGTGCACCTGTTCGAAGAGTGGGGCCTGCCGATCTGGAAAACCGACGAAAACGGCGAGCGTCACGACGGTTCCGTTGAAATGCCCAAGCTGAAAGACGGCGGCAAGCCCGTGCGTTCCGGCAAATGGCAGATCATGATCAACGGCGAATCCTACAAGTGGATCGTTGCTGAAGCTGCCAAAAAAGCACTGGGCATGGACCGCATTCAAGAGCGTATCTTCATCGTCAAGCTGGTGAACGACAAGAACGACAAAAACCGCATCGCCGGTGCTGTCGGCTTCTCCGTGCGTGACCACAAGGTTGTGGTGTACAAGGCCAAGGCAATCCTGCTGGCTGCCGGTGGTTGCGTGAACCTGTTCCGCCCCCGTTCCGTTGGTGAAGGTCAAGGCCGCGCCTGGTACCCGGTTTGGAACGCTGGTTCCACCTACACCATGGCTGCTGAAGCCGGTGCAGAACTGACCATGATGGAAAACCGCTTCGTTCCCGCCCGCTTCAAGGACGGTTACGGCCCGGTCGGCGCATGGTTCCTGCTGTTCAAGGCCCAAGCCACCAACGCCAACGGTGAAGTGTACATGCAGAAAAACAAGGACATGCTGAACGACTATCCTCCGTATGGTCAAGCTGCTGTTCCTGCATCCTGCCTGCGTAACCACCTGATGCTGAAGGAAATGAAAGAAGGCCGCGGTCCGATTTACATGGACACCGTGACTGCTCTCGCCAAGCTGAAAGAGACCCTGTCTCCGCGCGAAGTGAAGCACCTCGAAGCTGAAGCCTGGGAAGACTTCCTGGACATGTGCGTTGGCCAGTGCGGTATCTGGGTTGGTGAGAACATCGAGCCGGAGAAGAAAAACTCCGAACTGATGCCGACCGAGCCGTACCTGCTGGGCTCCCACTCCGGTTGCTGCGGCATCTGGACTTCCGGTCCGGAAGACGTTGGCGCACCGACCAGCGAAGGTCAAGCTGGCGTACCAGCACACCTGCCGCAAGGCTGGAACTGGGGCTACCGTGGCATGACCACCGTCAAGGGCCTGTTCACCGCGGGTGACGGCGTTGGCGCATCCGGTCACAAGTTCTCCTCCGGTTCCCACGCTGAAGGCCGTCTGGCTGCCAAGGCAATGGTGAAGTACTGCGTTGACAACAAGGATATGAAAGTCGAACTCGACACCGATGCAGCCGTTCTGGTCGAGCAGATCTACAAGCCGGTGCGTAACTACCTGGAATTCAAGGATTACACCACCGCTATCGACGTGAACCCCAACTACATCACTCCGAAAATGCTGCAGTTCCGCCTGCAGAAAATCATGGACGAGTATGTTGCTGGCGTTGCAACCTACTACACCACCAACGACAAGATGCTGGCCGTGGCAGAAGAGAAGCTGGGCATGCTGAAGGAAGACGCAGAGAAAATGCGTGCGAAGGACCTGCACGAACTGCTGCGCGCATGGGAAAACTACCATCGCATCCTGACTGCAGAAGCTCACATGAAACACATCCAGTTCCGTGAAGAAAGCCGCTACCCTGGCTTCTACTACCGCATGGACAAGAACTTTGTCGATGAGCAGAACTGGAAGTGCTTCGTGAACTCCATCTATGACAAGACCACCAAGACCTGGACCTGCTTCAAGCGCGCCCACGTGGATCTGGTAGACAAGTCCAAACTGTTCAAGCCTGCTGCTCACTAAGAGTTTGCTGTAACAGTGTAGTAAAATGAAAGCCGGGCGCCGCAAGGTGCCCGGTTTTTTCTTTCAGCTAGCGAATAAACCCATTAGCGAAGTGGACAAGTGCCAAGACATAAGGCAGGCTCGAAGCTTCCCTTCTGTCTGGACATTTAGAATCAACCGCGCCCCGCGCACCAACGAGGAACATCATGGACGAACAGGAATTTCAGAATCTGGCCAAGGACTCCCCCTTTGTGGAAAGCCCGGTCATGCCCAATATGCTGGAGGGAGACACCACCATCCAGTTCCGCTGCCACCGTCAGGTCAAGTGCTGGAATGCCTGCTGCAGCAACATCGACATTCCGCTGACCCCCTATGACGTGCTGCGCCTGAAAAACCGTCTGGGACTCTCCTCCGCCGAATTTCTCAAGCAATACACCTTCCCCTACGAACTGGACAAGGACGGCCTGCCGGGCGTGAAATTCCAGCCAGTCGAAGGCGGCACCGCCTGCCAGTTCATGGTCGAGGAAGGCTGCAGCGTCTATGAAGACCGTCCTGCCGCCTGCCGCTACTATCCGGTCGCCCTCCTTTCCATGCGCCGCTCGGATGAATACACCGACCGCACCGCCTATGCGCTGGTGCAGGAGAAACATTGCCTCGGCCACCAGGAGCCGCGCAAGCTGACCATCGACGAATACCGCCAGGAACAGGGTGCGCTGGGCTATGACGAGAAAAGCCGCGGCTGGCGCCAGCTGATCCTGAAAAAGAAATCCGCCGGCCCCGCCGTCGGCAAGCCGCCGCAAATCTCCAATCAGCTGTTTTTCATGGCCAGCTATGACCTGGATCGCTTCCGCGCCTTCGTCATCAGCCCGTCTTTCAATGAATCCTATGTGGTGCCGGTGGAAACCATGGCGGAAATCGTGGCCGATGACGAAAAGCTGATGGAATTCGGCTTCAATTTCCTCAAGCAGGTGCTGTTCAATGAAAAATTCCTGGAAGAGCAGGAAGGCGCTTACGAGAAGCGCCGCGCCCGCCTGAACGAGCGCGCCCAGGCCATCATCGCCGAAATGCAGAAGGACCGTCAAAAGCTCGAGGACGAAAAATACAGCCCGGACCCCAGACCCGGCGATTGCGGCTGCGGCGGAAACGAATAGAAAGCCATTCCGATGGACGCACATTCACTGGCGCCTGAGCAGCATTTCATCCGCGACGAGCCCTACTATGAGCCGATAGGCCAGGAAATCGGGATATTCGAGGCGGCTTACCGGAATCGACTGCCGGTGCTGTTGAAGGGCCCGACTGGTTGTGGCAAGACACGTTTCATGGAATACATGGCGTGGCGGCTCAAGCGCCCGCTGATCACGGTTTCCTGCCATGACGACCTGACCGCTTCGGACCTGGTGGGGCGCTTCCTGGTCAAGGGCGGCGAGACTGTCTGGGTGGACGGCCCCCTGGCTCGTGCCGTGCGGGCCGGCGGCATCTGCTATCTGGATGAAATCGTCGAAGCACGCAAGGACACCATGGTGGTCATCCACCCCCTGGCCGACGATCGACGCGCATTGCCGATGGAAAAGCTCGGCACCCTGCTGGAAGCCAATGACGACTTCTGCCTGGCTATTTCCTACAACCCCGGCTACCAGAGCGTATTGAAAGACCTCAAACAAAGCACCCGGCAGCGTTTTGTCGCCCTGGAATTCGATTATCCCGCAGCAGAACTGGAAAGCAGGATTGTTACCAATGAATCCGGCGTAGCAGCGGAAATCGCCGCGAAGCTGGTCAAATTTGCCCATATGACCCGCAACCTCAAGGGCAGTGGACTGGAGGAAGGTGCCAGCACCCGTCTCCTGGTGCATGCTGCCAAGCTGATTGCATCACGCATTGAGCCAGTCGCCGCCTGCCAGAGCGCCATCGCCCAGGCCATTACCGATGACGCGGAAATGCTGGCTGCAGTGCAGGAACTCTCCTCCTCCCTGTTCTAAGGTGGATTCTTGGCTGCCGGCAAAGAGGCTCTCGCAGCCGAACAGATTGAAAAACTGCTCGATACCTGCCTGGAGACCGAATTCACCTTTATCCAGGTCGATAGCCTGGCGGCCTCCATCGCCGCCCTGACGCACGACGAGCAGGATTTCCTGCTCGGCTGGACGCGCCGGATTGCCACTACCAACATCCAGATCGCCTATCACTTCGCCCTGCGCGCCACCAGTCTGCTGGCCAGGCTTGATCGCCACCTGATCGAGGCATGGGCGCTGCATGCCATGGATACCTACGACCAGGCCGGGCTGTCCCCCGCCATGCGCGTAATCCGGGAAGTGGAAAGCTTTGCCCGCCTCAGCCATGCCCGTGCCAGCGGAGTAGTGTTCGAGGACATCAGCGGTATTCTGCTGAATTTCGTGCATGGCCTGTCAGGGCGGCGCCTCAAGCTGCAACAGGGCGATGCGCCCTATACCGACAGCGAAACCCTGTTTCTTCCCGCCGTGGTGGCACAGATGGAGCGGGCAGACGACAACTTCAAACTGTGCAAGGCAATGATCGCCATGCTCTGGGCGCAAACCCGTTTTGGCAGCTTCCGCGTCGACCTTCCCCGCGAATTGAGCGCTTATCCGGATAGTGAACGAGCCCTGAAACTGTTCCATGCGCTGGAAACCCTGCGCCTTGAAACCTGCCTGGCGCGCGAGCTGCCCGGCCTATACCGCGAGATGCAACAGCTCAAGGCTACGCAAGGCGAAGCATTGCCTCCAGCCTGGAATGACCATGCCCGTGAATTGGGCCACCCGGATGCTACTGTCGCCGACAGCCTGCGCCTGCTGGCTTGCGCCTATTCCGGCCCTCTGCCCCAGCCCGCCCCCTATCAGGGCGAGCTGCGCCCCGAAGCCATCGCCGCATGCATGGCAGCACGGGTCGAGAGGGAAAAGATCCTGCTGCGGGTCAAGCTGGGCAAATTGGCGCAGGAATTGAGGAAACCGCAGGAGAACGAGGCTGGCAATGAGCCGGTCAAGTTCGAGCTGCATGAAAAAGGACAGAACGAAGCCGGGCTTGCTGCCTTGGAACTCACCCTCGATGGCAATCCGCTCGCCCCGCCCGAAGATGTGCGCCAGCTGCTGACCTCGATTCAACTGGATTGGGGTGAAATTCCGCCTGACTACCTGGTGGCCGCCGGCCCGGGAGAATTCGACCCGCGCCTGTTCGAGGAAAAAACCGCCGATCCGGATAAGGTCTGGCAAGGGACCTATCACGAAGAAGGCGCCAGCTTCTACCCCGAATGGGACTACGGCCGCCAGCACTACCGCAAGAACTGGTGCGTGATGCGTGAAAAAGACGTGCCGCCGGTGCATGACGGCTTCAGGGAAGCCACGCTGGAAAAATATAGCGGCCTGGTAAAGCATCTCCGTAAAACCTTCGAAGCCATGCGCGACGAAAACCGCCTGCTCAAGCGCCAGGAACAGGGCGACAACGTCGACATCGACGCCCTGGTGGAAGCGCTGGCCGATGCCCGTGACGGCAGCGAGATGAGCGATCGCCTGTTCATGCGCATGCACCGCAGCGAGCGCAATATCGCGGTGATGTTCATGGTGGACATGAGCGGCAGTACGCGCGGCTGGATCAATGATGCCGAACGGGAAGCGCTGGTGCTGCTGTGCGAAGCGCTGGAAACCCTGGGCGACCGCTACGCCATCTATGGTTTTTCCGGCATGACGCGCAAACGTTGCGAGCTGTACCGCATCAAACGTTTCGATGAACCCTACAATGAGAATGTTCGCGCGCGCATTTCCGGCATCCGCCCCCAGGATTACACCCGCATGGGCTTTGCCATACGCCACCTCAGCAGCGTGCTGAATGAAGTGGAAGCGCGCACCAAGCTGCTCATCACCCTTTCCGACGGGAAGCCGGACGATTACCACGACAACTACCGCACTCAGTACGGCATCGAAGACACGCGCAAGGCACTACAGGAAGCGCAGCGCAGCGGTATCCACCCCTTCTGCATCACTATTGATGAAAAGGCGCGCGACTACCTTCCCCACCTCTATGGCGCAGTCAATTACACCGTGGTTGATGAGGTTGGCAAACTCCCCTTCAAAGTGGCTGACATCTACCGGAGATTGACGACCTAGGCGATTCCGAATGCACCATTTACCAGGCAGTGCGCTCTGCTTTAGTGCGCAGATCACGGCGCAACACCTGAAAACAAATATATATTTCCATTAAATCATAAAGTTATAAACTTGGCATACGGATTGCTTTTGCTCCAGTCGTCCTCACACGGGATTACTTTACTGGAGCCATTATGTCCGACCGTTTCAATCTTCTAGATTTCTCCAAGGCCAACATCCGCACCTTGCACCTGACCTGGCTGGCCTTCTTTGTCAGTTTCATGGTGTGGTTCGCGCATGCGCCGCTGATGCCCTTCATCCGGGACGCACTGCAGCTGACGGACCTGCAGACCAAGGTGCTGCTGATCCTCAACGTAGCCATGACGATTCCGGCGCGTATCCTGGTCGGCATGTTGGTTGACCGCCATGGGCCGCGTATCCTGTTTTCCGCCATCCTGATCCTGGGTGGCAGCGTCAGCATGGCCTTTGCCCTGTCCGGCAGTTTTGAGCAACTGGCGCTGTTGCGTTTTCTCTCCGGTTTTGTCGGTGCCGGTTTCGTGGTCGGCATCCGCATGATCTCGGAATGGTTTCCCGCGCGCCAGACTGGTGTCGCCCAAGGCATTTATGGCGGCTGGGGCAACTTTGGCTCGGCCGGCGCGGCAGGCCTGCTGCCCATCATTGCCGCCAGCGTGGGCGGCCCCGATGGCTGGCGTTACGCCATCGCCCTCACCGGCCTGATCGCCATCGGCTATGGCAGCCTGTTCTACTGGAAGGCGCGCAACACCCCCAAGGGCTCGACCTATTTCAAGCCCAAGAAAACCGGCGCACTGGAAATCACCAGCGGATTCGACCTGGCGCTGTACATCGTGATGAACATCCCCATGTATCTGGCTCTGGGAATACTGACCTGGAAGCTCTCCCCTTCCGGCATGAAGCTGCTGGGTCAAACCACCGTGTACCTCATCTATGCTGCCCTGACCCTCACCTGCCTGGTTCAGGTGCGGAAAATCTGGCAGGTGAACGCCCATGTGCTGAAAGAACCCGTGCCGGAACTACAGCGCTACGCCTTCACTCAGGTCGCCATCCTCGATCTGGCCTACATGGTGACATTCGGCACCGAACTGGCCGTGGTTTCCATGCTGGCGCTGTTCTATGTCGACATGTTCGCCATGGACAAGGTGGCCGCAGGCCTGCTGGCCGGCTCCTACGCATTCATCAACCTGATTGCGCGTCCCGCCGGCGGTTTGCTGAGCGACAAATTCGGCCGCAAGATCACGCTCATCATCATCTTTGTCGGCATCGCGCTGAGCTTCATGACCCTGAGCAATGTCAGCAAGGAATGGAGCGTCCCCATGGTGGTGCTGGCTGCCACTTTCGGCGGCATCTTCACCAAGGCCGGATCGGGTGCCGTGTATGCCATGGTACCCCTGATCCAGCGTCGCCTGACCGGCCAGATCGCAGGCATGACGGGCGCCTATGGCAACGTCGGCGGCGTATCTTTCCTCACCGTCCTGGCCATGGTCTCCACCCAGACCTTCTTCCTGGTGATCAGCGTGACTGCGGCCATCGTGCTGCTCTTCATCGCCGCCTTCCTGCGCGAACCCAAGGGCCACATGACCGAAGTCCTGCCGGATGGCACCGTACAGTTGATCGAAGTAAACTGAGCACCTGACCAAAATCAGCCCCGCCACGGCGGGGCTTGCCCTGTGGAGCCCCGCATGAGCCAAACCCTGACCATCCGTCTGGGGCAGCATTCGATTGCCGGCATCAAGCCGCAGAACGAGGATTTCTACGGCGCCCTGGTTCCCAGCGGCACCACGCTGGACAGCAAGGGCATCTGCATCGCCATTGCCGATGGGGTCAGCGCCAGCGAAGGCGGCAAGGATGCCAGCCAGGTCGCGGTACGCCAGTTCCTCGACGACTACTACAGCACGCCCGATTCCTGGTCGACCAAGCACGCCGCGACCAAGGTGCTGGGGGCGCTCAACCTGTGGCTCTATAACCAGGGGCAGAAGCTCTACGCCGGCAACTGCGGGCTCGCCACCACCTTCAGCGCCATCATCCTCAAGTCGCGCACCGCCCACCTGTTTCATGTCGGCGACAGCCGCATCCATCTGCTGCGCGAAGGCCGTCTGGAATGCCTGACGCGCGATCATCGCGTGCATTTTGGCGACAAGAGCGATTATCTGGCTCGCGCGCTGGGTATCGACACACGCCTCGACATCGACTACCACACCCGTGAACTGCAGGCTGGCGACTGCTTCATCCTGACCACGGATGGCGTGCACGACGTCCTGCGCATGGAAGGCATGGAGCAGATTCTTGCAGCCTATCCCGAAGACCCACAAAAACAGGCCGAGGCGCTGGTGGAGCAGGCACTCAGCCAGGGCAGCCAGGACAACATCACCTGCCAGGTGATGTGCATTGAGGCGCTGCCGCAGGCCGACAAGGGCGAATTCTTCGAACAGCTGACCCGCCTGCCCTTCCCGCCCGACCTCAAGGCCGGGCTGATACTGGACGGCTACCGCATCCTGCGCGAACTCAACGCCACCTCGCGCAGCCAGGTCTATCTGGCGGAAGACACGCTGGATCCGCAGGCAAAAAAGGTCGTCATCAAAACCCCTTCGCAGAACTTCAACGACGATCCGCTCTACATCGAACAGTTCCTGCACGAGGAATGGGTGGCGAAACGGCTGGACTCGCCGCATCTGATCAAGGTCTGCAATCGCGTCGAGCGGACGCGCACCTTTCTCTACAGCGTGGTCGAATACATCGAGGGCCAGACCCTGCGCCAGTGGATGCGGGACAACCCAAATCCCGGCACTGACCGCGTGCGCGCCACGGTGGACCAGATCGCGCGCGGCCTGCGCGCCATGCACCGCATGGAAATGATCCACCAGGACCTGAAGCCGGACAACATCCTGATCGACCGCAACAACACCCTGAAAATCATCGACTTCGGCTCCACCCGCATCGCCGGCCTGGCCGAAACGCAAAGCGTGCTGGAGCACAACCACATCGTCGGTACGGCAAGCTACTCCGCGCCGGAATACTTCCGGGGAGAACCGGGCAGCGACCGCTCGGACATCTTCTCGCTGGGCGTGATCGCCTACGAAATGTTCACCGGCCAACTGCCCTACGGCGAAATCACCCCCGAGCAGGCCGCACGAAAGAAATTTAGCTACACCCCGGCACGGCTACACAACCCCGCCATTCCGGACTGGGTGGACGCCGCCCTGGAAAAAGCCACCCACCCCCACCCCAACCGGCGCTACGAACTCGAATCCGAATTCGTCGCCGACCTGACCCGCCCCAACCAGAGCCTGCTCAACGAAGGACGCAACCGCCCCCTGCTGGAGCGCAACCCGCTGGGGTTCTGGAAAGGATTGGCGCTGATCCAGTTGGGGGTGATATTGGTTCTTGGTTATTTGTTGCTCACGGGAACAGTCAGAATGTGAACTTCCGGTTTTGACCCCTTGCGGCCATTCATTACATGAACTGAAAATATTTCAATTTTGACAATCTAACGTTAACGTAATATATTAAAATCTCACTTTAACGTTAGATATGGAGAGTGGCATGCAAACGACTGACATCATGATTCACATTGACGAAATGCTCGACACGAACCAACAGCAGGCCATTGAAGCCGAACTGAGAGCGATTGAAGGCGTGATCGCTCCCAGATTCAACAAACCTCATCTACTCGTAATCTCATACAATTCAGACAGCACAAATACGCTTGCATTACTGAAAGCAGTGAAAGATAAGGGTTATAAAGCCCAAGTAGTAGGTTTATAACTCAACGATGTCCAGAGTGTTGCACAAGATCGGGGACGTGGCAGAAATGCTGGCCACGTCCATCCGAACCCTTCGTTACTACGAGCAGGAGGGGCTGATAACCCCGATAAGGACAGAGGGTGGCACTCGCCTTTATTCGACTGGTCATATTGACCGGCTACACGCCATCCTTAAACTAATCAGGAGCGGTTACACGATTGATGCCATTAAGTCCTTGGCAAAATTACGTGAAAGTAGCCAGACGGGTGATATAAGCCAGAAGGTAGTATCTGCCCGACTTGATGAAATACTCAACGACATTGATTCTCAGATAAACGATCTGATGAAACTTTCTGCTGAGATCAAGGCTGCCAAGCAAACGGTTCAGCAATGTGCCGGTTGCAACAACCCCCCAAGCACACTGGGTTGTCCGCGCTGCCCAGTGCGAAATCGACTACGTGACATTGAATTGCTTAATCTGGTCTGGGATCAAGAAGTTTAATTTCGATACATGAGGTGAAACCTGAGAAGTATTTTCCAGAAAGCCAGTCCATCGAATGTCCGCAACTGGCACAGGTTTGCCCTTTAAATTCAGGCCTGATCCTGCACTACAATGCAAGACCAAGCCTGAATTTCCATACCCTCAAATCTGCAAGAACACCACGCCCTCTTCCACCTTGACGGGATAGGTGCCAACGCAGCCTTCGTCCGGCGCCAGCGCCTTTCCGTCATCGAAGCAGATGTTCATGCCGTGCAGCGGGCAGGTCACGGTGTTGCCGTAAACGATGCCCTGGGACAGCGGGCCGCCCTTGTGCGGGCATTTGTCGTTCATGGCGAAGACGTCATCGCCGGCGTTGCGAAACACCGCGATTTCCTTGCCGTCGTGACGCACCACGCGCGCGCCCCGTTGCGGGAATTCGCTCAGGGGGGCGATTCTGATCCAGTTGCTCATTTGAAACTCCTGTGTATAAAACCTGCAAAAAACAGTTGAACCGCAAAGGCGCTGAGAACGCAAAGGAAATGTGGGCCGTAAATAATAGCGCTTTGCGCCTTCGCGTCTTTGCGGTTACGAACTGCGGTTTTAAAATTCATTTTCAAACCGAGATCATCTCGAACTCATGCTTGGCGACGCCTTCCGTGGCTCTTTCCTTCCACGGGTCCTTTTCCACCGAGAGCGCGTAGAGCAAGCGCTGGTAGAGCGCCTTGCGGCCGGCTTCGTCTTCCAGCACGCGCTTTTTCACATAATCCATGCCCACGCGCTGCACCCAGTGCACGGTGCGGTCGAGGTAGCGGGCTTCCTCGCGATAGACCTGGATAAAGGCGCCGCTGTATTCCAGCACTTCCTCGGCGGTCTTGACCTTGACCAGGAATTCGGCCACTTCGGTCTTGATGCCGCCGTTGCCGCCGACGTAGATTTCCCAGCCGGAATCCACGCCGATGATGCCCACGTCCTTGATGGCGGCTTCGGCGCAGTTGCGCGGGCAGCCGGAGACGGCAAACTTGACCTTGTGGGGCGCCCACATTTTCCAGAATGCCTGCTCCAGGTCGATGCCCATCTGGGTGGAGTTCTGCGTGCCGAAGCGGCAGAATTCGCTTCCGATGCAGGTTTTCACCGTGCGCAAGGCCTTGCCGTAGGCGTGGCCGGAGGGCATGTCGAGGTCTGCCCACACGCCGGGCAGATCTTCCTTCTTGATGCCGAACAGGTCGATGCGCTGCCCGCCGGTGACGCGGATCATCGGCACTTCGTACTTGTCCGCCACGTCGGCGATGCGGCGCAGGTCGGCGGCGGTGGTGGTGCCGCCCCACATGCGCGGCACCACGGAATAGGTGCCGTCCTTCTGGATATTGGCGTGCACACGCTCGTTGACGAAACGCGACTGGGCATCGTCTTTGGCCTCACCCGGCCAGCTCGATATCAGGTAATAGTTGAGTGCCGGGCGGCATGTGGCGCAACCGTCCGGAGTGCGCCATTCGAGGAATTTCATGGTATCGGGAATGGACAGCAGCTTGTGGTCGCGGATCGCGGCGCGCACCTCGTCATGGGTATGCTCGGTGCAGCCGCACACCGGCTTGACCGCCGGGGTGGCGGAATAGTCGCCACCCAGGGTGGAGGACAGGATCTGTTCCACCAGGCCGGAGCAGGAGCCGCAGGAGCTGGCGGCCTTGGTGTGCTTCTTCACGTCATCCAGGGTGAACAGGCCCTTTTCCTTGATGGCCTTGACGATGTCGCCCTTGCACACGCCGTTGCAGCCGCACACTTCCATCTCGTCAGTCATCGCGGCGGCCTTGTTCTGGCCCGCATGGCCGCCGTCACCGAGATGGCTCTGGCCGAACATGAGATGGTCGCGAATATCCGAAACGTTGCGCCCTTCGCGCAACAGCTGGAAGTACCAGGAACTGTCCACGGTATCGCCATAGAGGCAGGCGCCCACCAGCTTGTTGTCCTGGATCACCAGTTTCTTGTACACGCCGCCGACTGGATCAGACAGCACGATGTCCTCGGTATTCGCCCCGCCGCTGAAGTTCCCAGCGGAAAACAGGTCGATGCCGGTGACCTTGAGCTTGGTGGACGTGACCGATCCCACGTAGCGGCCGATCCCCATTTCCGCCAGGTGGTTGGCGCATACCTTGGCCATTTCGAACAGGGGAGCCACCAGGCCGTAGGAAGTACCGCGATGGCTGACGCACTCGCCAATGGCGTAAATGCGCGGATCATAGGTCTGCATGGTGTCGTTCACCACAATGCCGCGGTCGCAATGGATGCCGGCAGATTCCGCCAGGGCGGTGTTGGGGCGGATGCCCACGGCCATCACCACCAGATCGGCGGGGATTTCGCTGCCATCCTTGAAGCGGATGGAGGAGACACGGGCATACTGCTTTCCTTCCCCTTCAAGGGGAAGGTCAGGATGGGGATGGGGTGATTTTGCCACGGCATCGGACCCATCCCCACCCCCGCCCTCCCCTTGAAGGGGAGGGTGTATTGGGGTTCCGATAATCGCCTCGGTCTCTTTCTGCAGCAGAAATTTCAGCCCCTTCTCTTCCAGGTTTTTCTGCAGCAACCGGGCAGCGGAGCGGTCGAGCTGGCGCTCCATCAGCCATTCCGCGATATGGACCACGGTCACGTCCATGCCGCGCAGCATCAGGCCGTTGGCGGCTTCCAGTCCGAGCAGGCCACCGCCGATGACCACCGCGTGCCTGTGCTTCCCGGAGGCGGCTATCATGGCATCCACGTCATGGATATCGCGGAAGCCGATCACCCCCTCCAGCTCGTTGCCGGGCACCGGCAGGATGAAGGGGGTGGAGCCCGTGGCCAGGATCATGCGGTCATATTCGGCGAAGGTGCCGTCTTCCGCATACACCACGCGGTTCTTGCGGTCGATCCGGTTGATCTTCTTGTTGAGATGCAGGGTGATGCCGTTATCCCGGTACCAGTCCACGTCGTTGAGCATGATGTCCTTGATGGTCTGCTCGCCGGACAGCACCGGGGACAGCATGATGCGGTTATAGTTGCCATGCGGCTCGGCGCCGAAGACCGTGATGTCATACATATCCGGGGCCAGTTTGAGCAGCTCTTCGAGGGTGCGCACTCCGGCCATGCCGTTTCCAACCATCACCAGTTTGATTTTCTTCATCAGTGTTTCTCCAGAAATATTTTAAGAATGCCCCGCCACCGATGGGCTCAACAGCATCACGGCAGGAACCCGCATGAGCAGATAATCTTTATTCTTGTCCGGGTTTTTCATGAGCTGATTGACACGCAAACCTCGTGCCAGACCAAGCAAGCTCATGATTAATTTATAGAAAAGATGGGAAAAACTGGAATCCAGGTAGCATGCCATACCGGCCATGCACCAGAAACGGGCAAATATGCCAAGGGCAGCGCCAAGTTGGCGCTTTTTGTCAGGAAACGTCGCGGCGTTCGAGTACGGCCTGCGCCAGCGTGCCGCTATCCACGTGTTCCAGCTCGCCGCCCACCGGCAGGCCGCGCGCAATCCGGGTCACCTTGATGCCGCGCGGCTGAAGCAGCTCGCTGATGTAATGGGCGGTCGCTTCCCCTTCCACGGTGAAATTGGTGGCAAGGATGACCTCCTTCACCACGCCGTCACTGGCGCGCCTGACCAGACGGTCGAGATGGATTTCCCTGGGGCCGATGCCGTCCAGCGGCGACAGCCGTCCCATCAGCACGAAATACAGACCGCGGTAGCAATGCGCCTGTTCCATCATCATCAGGTCGGCGGGCATTTCCACCACGCACAGCAGGGACTCGTCGCGTCGCGGTGAAAGGCACAGATCGCACACCTCGACTTCGCTGAAACTGTTGCACTTCTGGCAGTGATGAATGGTTTCCAGGGCGTGGGTGAGCGCGTGGGCAAGCCGCTTCGCGCCGGCCTGGTCGCGTTGCAGCAGATGATAGGCCATGCGCTGTGCTGACTTGGGGCCAACGCCCGGCAAGCAGCGCAGGGCCTCGATAAGGTTATCGAGGCTGGATGGAGTTTTCATTTTGGGAGATTAAAAGTGAAGCGTGAAAGGTAAAGCTGCTCACACTTCACTTTTCACTAAAAGGGCAGCTTGAAACCTGGCGGCAGGTTCAAACCGCCAGTGAAACCCGCCATTTTTTCCTGGGTAGTCTGTTCCACGCGGCGCACAGCATCGTTGACCGCCGCTGCCAGCAGGTCTTCCAGCATCTCCTTGTCTTCCGACATCAGGCTGTCGTCGATACTGACGCGCTTCACGTCGTGGCGGCAGGTCATGGTCACCTTCACCATGCCGGCGCCCGCCTGGCCTTCGACTTCGACCATCGCCAGCTGGTCCTGCATTTTTTTCATGTTTTCCTGCATTTGCTGGGCCTGTTTCATCAGACCGCCCAAGCCGCCTTTCATCATGATGCCGCTCTCCGCTCAATTGGGTTTAATGGTTGATTCGATGACCTGCGCATCGAAATCCTCGATCAGCTCGCGCACGAAGGGATCCTGCTCGATGGCCGCAATGGCCTCCGCCTGGCGTGCATTTTTTTCTTCCTGCACCAGTTTTGCCGGTGTCACCCCGGTCACGCTGCCGAGGGAAATGCTCAGGGAAATCTGGCCGCCCAGGAATTCTTCCAGTGCCGCCTTGAGTTTCTCCTGATAGCTTTTTTCCGTCAGATGCTTGTGCTCATCCGGCACGCACAGTTCGATGCGCCGTCCCTCATGGCTTTTCAGCTCGCAATGCTGCGCCAGCATTTTGGCCATGCCGCCCAGCTTGAGCCGCGCCACCAGCCCGGGCCAGTTGCCGTCAAACGCACTTGCCGCCCCGCTGCTGGCGGGCTGTGACGGTTCCAGCGGAGCCGGGACGGGTTCCTGCGCCGTGAAGGCGGGGCGTTCTTCCGGGGGAGGGGCTGGCGCAGTCTCGGCCACCCTGGCCGGCATGCTTTCGCGCCTTTGCGGCGCGGCCTCGCGTTTCACGGCGGGCGCGCTTTCCGGCGAACCCTCCAGGGTAAAAGCCAGCATACGCAGCAAGGTCATGGTAAAACCGGCAAACTCGTCCGGCGCCAGGGACAGATCCTTGCGGCCATGCAGCGCGATCTGGTAGTGCAGCTGCACCTCCTCCGGACTGAAGCGCTGCGCCAGATCGAGAATGCGCTGCCGCTCGGGCAAATCCTCGCTCAGGGCCTGCGGCACCGCCTGGGCCAGGGCAATCTGATGCAGCAGCGCGCCGAGGTCCTGCAAGGCCGTATCGAAGGACAGGCTGCGTTCTTCCATCTGTTCCGCCAGCGCAATCAAGCCCGCGCCATCCCCATCCGCCAGCCGCTCCAGCAGGGTGAACAGGTAGCTCTGGTCGATCGCCCCCAGCATGGCACGCACCTGCGCTTCCTCCACCTTGCCGCCGCCATAGGCGATGGACTGGTCGAGCAAGGACAGCGCATCGCGCATGCTGCCCTGGGCCGCGCGCGACAGCAGCTGCAGTGCCGGCATTTCGCACGGAATGGCCTCGCGTGCCAGCACATTGCCAAGGTGGCCAATGATGGCGGCAGGCGGCATCTGCTTGAGGTTGAACTGCAGGCAACGCGACAGCACCGTAACCGGAATTTTCTGCGGATCGGTGGTGGCGAGAATGAACTTGACGTGCTCCGGCGGCTCTTCCAGCGTCTTCAGCATGGAATTGAAGGCCGCTTTCGACAGCATGTGCACTTCGTCGATCAGGTAAACCTTGAAGCGCCCCGCCGTTGGCGCGTACTGCGCGTTGTCCAGCACTTCGCGCATGTTGTCGATGCCGGTATTGGACGCCGCGTCCAGTTCCAGCAGGTCGATGAAGCGCCCGGCATCGATTTCGCGGCAGGTATTGCAGCTGCCGCAAGGCGTGGAGGTGATGCCGGTTTCGCAGTTGAGCGATTTGGCCAGGATGCGCGCCACCGTGGTCTTGCCCACGCCGCGCGTGCCGGTGAGCAGGTAGGCGTGATGCAGGCGCTGCTGGTCGAGCGCGTTGGACAGCGCCTTGACCACATGCGCCTGCCCCACCAGATCGGCAAAGGATTTTGGCCGCCATTTGCGCGCCAGCACTTGATAACTCATGGGTGGGGATTTTACCAGAAATACCGGCGCCAGCCGTTCCGCCCCGAGGCAGCGCTATTCCTCGTCAAGCAGCTTCCCGGCAATCGCCCAGTTTTCGTCGGGCAGCTCGTCGAAAGCAATGTAGGTATAGGACTTGGGCTTGTGCGCAATACGCTCCAGCGTATCGGTGATTTCCTCGGCGATTTTCTGCTTCTGCTCGCGGCTCAGGCTGCCGGCGATGCGGATGTTGACGTAGGGCATGGGGAAACTCCATCAAGATGGTTGCGAATATCGGCAAATACCGCCTCGAACATCGCGGTCGTGAGCCGCCGGGTCTGGGTGTTGTAGCGGCTGCAATGGTAGCTGTCAAACAATGCCAGTCCGCCGGGCAATTCGTGGCGAGCAGCATGTGCAAAGGGATAGGCTTTGATTTTCAGCCCCAGCGCCCACAGCACCGCCTGATGCGCCACATTGCCCAGCGCCAGCACCGCCGTGCCACGCGGCAAGGCAGCCAGCTCCTCGCGCAGGAAGGCATTGCACTGCCGGATCTCGGCGGTTTCCGGCTTGTTCTGCGGCGGCAGGCACTTCACCGCGTTGGTGATGCGGCAGTCGAGCAGGCGCAGGCCATCGTCGGCGCTGACGGATTCCGGCCCGGAAGCAAAGCCGAAACGGTGCAGGGTCTGGTACAGCAGAATCCCCGCATGGTCGCCGGTAAACGGCCGCCCGGTGCGGTTGGCGCCATGCATGCCGGGCGCCAGGCCGACGATCAGCAGGCGTGGGTGATCAGCGCCAAAAGGCAAAACCGGGCGAGCGTAATAAGCGGGATTTTCCGCCTTCACCATATCGAGAAAATCCGCCAGACGGGGGCATTGGCGGCAGGAAGAAAGGCTCATCGGCTATGCGCACAGGTGTTGGTAGGATCATCCAGCGGCAGGTTACCCTCGTGGATGCCGATGCTGCCCACGGCATGCACCGCCTTGATGAAATCGGGGTCTTCGTGCAGCTTGGCCATGGAAAGCGGATGGGGTTTGCCGTGCATGCGCACCAGGCGCGCCATGCTGACCGCCGGCATGGTGTATTTCAGGCCGGCCAGAAGTGCGTCCGCATCGTCCGGCTTGTTGCACAGCAGCACCATGTCACAACCCGCCTTCAGGGCGGCTTCCGCTCTTTGCACCGGGCCACCGGCGACATGCGCCCCGGCCATGGAGAGATCATCGCTGAAGATCACGCCCTCGAAACCCAGGCGCTTGCGCAGGATATCCTTCAGCCACACGCTGGAAAAACCAGCCGGGTTAGGGTCTACGCGGGGATAGATGACATGGGCGGGCATGATGGCGGCCATGCCGAAATCGATCATTTGCTGGAACGGCAGCAGATCATCCATCTCGATATCGGCAAAGGGGCGTTCGTCCACCGGCACCTCGTGGTGCGAATCGGCTTTGACAAAGCCGTGGCCGGGAAAATGCTTGCCCACCGCCGCCATGCCGCCCTGCTTCAGGCCCAGCATCAGGTGATGGGCCAGATCGGCAATGGCGTGGGGCTTGCGGTGGAAGGCGCGGCTGCCGATCACGCCGCTGGCGCCGAAGTCGATGTCCAGCACCGGCGTGAAGCTGATATCCACCCCATGGGCGCGCAACTCGGCGGCCAGCACATAGCCGGTCTGCTGCGCGAGGGCCTTGGCGCGGCCGTGATGTTCGTCCCAGAGCATGCCCAGCTCGCGCATCGGCGGCAGCCGGGTGAAGCCTTCCTTGAAGCGCTGCACCCTGCCCCCTTCATGGTCCACCGCAATGAGCAGGTGCGGGGTGCGCAGGGCATGGATTTCGGCGGTGAGCGCGCGCAACTGCTCGGGGGATTCGTAATTGCGGCTGAACAGGATCACCCCGCCCACCAGCGGATGCTTCAGCCGCCGCCGGTCGTCGTCGTTGAGTTGCGTTCCCGCCACGTCCAGCATTACCGGGCCCAGCGACATGCTCTCTCCTTATTTTTCCAGAATGACGAAAGCCGCCGCCATTTCCTTTTCATCGCTGATGGAAAGATGGTGACTGCGGATCGCGTGGTGGCTGAGAAAATCGGCCAGCGCGGGGCCAAAATCCAGCAGCGGCTTGCCCAGCCCGTCGTGGACCACGCGGATATTGTGCCAGGTGGCCGGGGCACGGATGCCCGTGCCCAGCGCCTTGGCAAAGGCCTCCTTGGCGGCGAAACGCTTGGCCAGAAAGCGTGCGGGCTGGCTGGTCTCGGCGAAACCGGCCCACTCCTGCGGCGCCAGAATGCGCTGCGCGAAAGCCTCGCCGTGCCGCGCCCAGGCCGCTTCGATGCGGCTGGTGGCAACGATATCGGTGCCGATGCCGTAGATCACCGCGCTACGGCCACCATCAGGGATTTCATCTCGCGCACGGCGTTTTCCCAGCCCACGAACAGGGCATGGGCGACGATGGCATGGCCGATGTTGAGCTCACCCATGCCGGGCAGTGCCGCAATCGGCTGCACGTTGTGGTAATGCAGGCCGTGTCCGGCATTCACCCGCAGGCCGATGGACTGGCCGTAAGCCACGGCGTCGGCAATGCGCTCGAACTCTTTCTGCTGCTCGGCATGGCCTGTGGCGTCGGCATAATGGCCGGTATGGATTTCCACCACCGGCGCACCTGCGGCTTTTGCGGCATCCAGCTGTTTCCTGTCGGCATCGATGAACAGTGAAACGCGGATGCCCGCCGCGCCGAGTGCGGCACAGGCTTCACGCACCTTGTCGAATTGGCCCGCCACGTCCAGGCCGCCCTCGGTAGTCAGTTCCTCGCGCTTTTCCGGCACCAGGCACACGTCCTGGGGGCGCACGCGCAGCGCGATCCGCACCATTTCGGCGGTCACCGCCATTTCCAGATTCATGCGCGTCTGCAGCACCTGGCGCAGGATCTCCACGTCCGCATCCTGGATGTGGCGGCGGTCCTCGCGCAGGTGCAGGGTGATCACGTCCGCCCCGGCGGATTCCGCCATCAGCGCTGCCTGCACCGGGCTGGGATAAGGCGTGCCGCGCGCCTGGCGCAGGGTGGCCACGTGATCGATATTGACGCCGAGCTGTATCGTCATAAACGCTGTAAATCCTTGAGTAATTGCCGCGTATGCAGCGTCTGGTCGCCCAGATAGTGGTTGAGCAGGGTGCGCATCAGCGCCTTGCCCTGCTGCAGCGTGACTGGATCGCTGTAATCATCGGCCGCCAGGTCGAGCAGGGTTTTGCCGCGCAATTCTACACCGTTTTGCCCCGCAGATTGCCGCAGCGGGCCGCGCTCGATTGCGTAGAGATACGTCTCCCCTGCAGTCACTGGAATGTCTGTTTCGGCTTCGCGGTCGAGCGTCAGCGCATAACCCAGCTCCTGCAGCAAACGCTTCTCGAACCGGCGCAAAATGGCAGCGTAATCGGCACTGGTACTGAGCAGTTGCAGCGCTTCCCGGTAATGCTGGAACAGCAACTCATGCGGGTCGTCGCGTGGCAGCAGCTTGAGCAGCAGTTCATTCAGGTAAAAACCGCACATCAGCGCCATGCCCTGCAATTGTGGCTGGCCACCCTGCCATTCGGCGCCATGCAGCGTGCGCAGCTCGGCCTTGCCGAACCAGCTCAAGGCAAGCGGCTGGAACGACAGCAACAACCCGCGCACTGCCGAGCGCGGGCGCCGCGCGCCGCGCGCCACCAGCGGCAGGCGGCCATGATTCAGGCTGAACACCTCGACGATCAGGCTGGTCTCACGGTAGGGGTAGGAATGCAGGACAAAGGCTGGCTGGTCCTCCAGCCGGGTTTTATTCGCGCTCACCATTTCTCACGGATCAAGGGCAGCAGAAGGAGTTTCCCTCTGCCGCCACGGTTGAAGGCGGTAGAGGTTACCATGGCCGCCAGCAAGGCAAAAACCACACATACCCTTCGTCAAGGCACGCGGCGAATGACCGGGCGATCGAGAGTGCCACCCAGGCTGTAGTTGCCGCGCGTGGTTTTCTTTTTGCCTTCAACCTGTAGCTTGACGATGCCCGAGATCGCCCCCTCACTGGAAACATCGGCCTTCCCTTCCAGCAACAAACCTTTTCCAGTCATGCGCATGCCCCTGTAGCCCTGCCCATCCCCCGCAGGTTCAAGTTTGAACGACCAGACGTCAAAGGCCGTCTGACCGGAATAGATTGCCTCGACCTCATAATGCAGCGCTGCCGGCAGATCAAATCCGTTCACCGCGCCTTCACGCAGCATTACGTTACCGTTCAGCAAGGGCTGCCTGAACAGAAGCTCCGGGGTTTTGGCTTGTTGCAAGAAAGCCAGCGAAGCATCCAGCAGCCCGGAAACCTGCAATTTTTCCGATCCAGCGGCAGGGGGTGCGATACGCGCGCCCGCGACCTTCACCTCGCTCACGACCGACCAGTCCTGATCCCAGGACACGGTAAGAGAACCGCTCACCTTGCCGCCATGGGCAGTCCCGCTCAATTCGGCGAAATGGAGCTTACTGCCGCTGACCGTGCCATTTGCCTGCAAGGAAGCAATGTTCAGCGGCAGCATGGATAAGGGGACAATTTCCCTGATATTGGCAGAAACGCCCATGCCAGCGGAAGAAGGCGAAAAATCGGCACGCAATGAACCGTCCTCGCTCCCCAGCCAGGATTTCTCCAGGCTTCCGGCACTGGAGAAGTTGAACTCCGCTCTCATCGGCGGAAGCGGGGAAGAGCCGACCCGGATATCCCGCAAATCAAGCTGTGCAATATGGTAAGCGGCGGGCTGGCGCGCGTGTTTTGCAGGCCAGCCTGACATTATTTCCAGCATGCCCGTAGCCATTTCCACTTTTTTCAGTTCGATACGCTCAACTTTACGGTCATTGCCGAGCAGGGTGCCCCAGCCTGCATATATGCGTGCATCGGCAATGCGCAACGTACCCTGGCTCCCGATTTGCACCTGCTCAAGGTTGAGATGGGGCGAAGGGAAAAGCGCCAGGTGCAGGGAATTCATTGTTACCGGTTCGTCCAGGCTGGCGCTGGCCAGTTTTTCAAGCGCCTTTTGCGAAGAACCCAGCGGGATGAAATGGATGGCAGCCAGCGCAATGAGGATTAAGCCCAGAACGCCTGCCGCACCCCATTTGAGCCATGGCCGCAGTTTCTCCATGGTTTCGCCGGGCACCGCTTGTTCACGTGCAAGACGCCTGGCCTCCAGCCTGGCCTGTTTTTCGGCGTCCTCCTGTGCCTTGCGCTCCGCTTTTTCCTGTGCCTTGCGCTCTTTGTCCTCGCGGGCACGCTGTTCTTTCTCCTGTTTGGCCTGGCGTTCAGCCTCTTCCTTGGCCTGGCGTTCAACGGCCTCGCGGGCACGCTGCTCTTCTGCCTCCCTGGCCTTGCGTTCAGCAGCTTCCCGCGCCAGGCGCTCTTCTTCCCTGGCCTGACGCTCATCCTCTTCATGTGCCAGCCGTTCGGCCTCTTCCCGGGCCTGGCGCTCCGCTTCCTCACGGGCCTGGCGCTCGGCCGCTTCCCTCTCCAGCCGTTCGGCTTCCTCGCGGGCCCGGCGTTCTTCCTCTTCCCGCGCCAGACGTTCGGCCTCTTCCCGGGCCTGGCGCTCCGCTTCCTCACGGGCCTGGCGCTCGG
>CAZKHJ010000023.1:24897-41395 GCA_964552675.1 uncultured Sulfuricella sp.
CTTCCCGCGCCAGACGTTCGGCCTCTTCCCGGGCCTGGCGCTCCGCTTCCTCACGCGCCCGCTGTTCTTCCTCGCGTGCTTTCAGGCGCTTGGCAATCCGCTCCTCGCGCGCCTGACGTTCCGCTTCTTCTTTTTCCCTGCGTTCGGTCTCTGCACGGGCACGTTTTTCCTCTTCCTCGCGCGCCCGATGCTCAGCTTCCTCTTTCGCCCGGCGCTCGGCTTCCTCACGGACGCGGCGCTCTTCCTCTTCTTTTTCCCGGCGCGCCACCTCTTCCTTCGCCTTGTGCTCGGCTTCCTCCCGGGCTTTCTGTTCAGCAACTTCCCTGGCCTTGCGCTCGGTCTCTTCCCTTACTTTGATCTCGATCTGGAGCTGGCGCTCGGCTTCCTCTCTTTTGGCAAGTTGCTCCGCCTCACGGAGCAGTTTTTCCTCGATATCATCAAGCGATATCAGGTCTTCTTCCTCTTCGGGTTTCTGCTTGTTCAGGGCCTCCATATAGGCCTGGGTATTGGCAACCGTGACATGAATGCCCTGGTGCTCACCAGGAGGCGCATTGATCGAGAATTGTCCGACCGGTATCCAGGTTTCACGAATGAGGCGCTCCTGGAGCAGTGTCTCCAGTTCGGCGAAAAGTTTCTGTTCTTTCAGTCCCGAAACATTGATCAGTTCACCCACCGTCAGTTTTCCATCAACCAGCGAAAGCACTTTCTGCGTTTTGTTGAGAAAAATGCCCCATCGCCCCTGGGCTTCGTTGATTCCCTTGGGGGTTTTCTCAAAAACGGTTTGCTTTTCGATTGGCATGCTTTCCCTTCCGGGCTCCTGGCGCAAGGAATAAAACTGTCTTGATTTTACGCCAAACATTAAAGCTCAGGAATCGGCAATTTTCGCGCTGCCGGGATACAATCGCGGACACTTCAACCAGAGTTATCCACCCCATGGAACGACAGCAAAACAGGCAAGCCATCATGCAATACCTGCCAGGCAAGGGAAAATTGGCGCTGCACCTGGCATTGCTGGCGCTCGCGGCTTTCCTGCTTGGCCCCCTGCTTGGCCCCTGGGTGATCCGCTGGATCAATCCCACCCAGGCCTGGGGCGTCGCGATGCAGAGCGGGGACTATTCGCCCGGCAATCTTCTGATGTGGGGGCTGGCATTTTTCATGTTTGAGGCTTTTTTCTACGTCGGCTGGCTGATCTCCCGTGCCCGCAGGGGCTGGGACGAACAGCACCAGGCATCCTGGTACCGTTAAATCAGGGCATGACTACCGCTCCTTTTTCCGGATTATCACCGGACGCAATTCTTAACGCCCTCGAAAGCATCGGCCTGCGCGGGGATGGGCGCCTGCTCGCGCTCAACAGCTATGAAAACCGCGTCTACCAGGTCGGCATGGAGGACGGCCTGCCGCTGGTGGCAAAGTTCTACCGGCCAGAACGCTGGTCTGACACGGCCATACGGGAAGAGCACGCTTTCGTCCAGGAACTGGCCGAACGTGAAATCCCGGTCGTGCCGGCACTGGCGCTGGACGGCGGCAGGACGCTGCATCACTTCGGCGGTTTCCGTTTCGCCGTATTTCCCCGCCAGGGTGGACGAGCGCCAGAGCTGGAGAAACCCGCCACACTGGAATGGATGGGCCGCTTTCTCGGGCGTATTCACGCCATCGGTGCCCTGCGCCCATTCGAACACCGCCCTGCGCTGGATGTTGCGAGCTTTGGCGAAGCGCCGCGCGATTATCTGCTGACGCACGATTTCATCCCTGCCGATCTGCGCGAGGCCTGGCACAGCGCAATTGACCTGGCCCTGGAAGGGGTCAGGCGCTGCTTCGAGCGTGCCGGCAAAGTGGCCAGCCTGCGCCTGCACGGCGACTGCCATGCCAGCAACGTGCTGTGGACCGACAGCGGTCCCCATTTTGTCGATTTCGACGACAGCCGCATGGGGCCGGCAGTGCAGGATCTGTGGATGCTGCTCTCCGGCGAGCGCGCCGAGATGGCGCGGCAGTTCGCCGAGGTGCTGGCGGGCTATGAGGATTTTTGCGACTTTGATACACGTGAGCTGCATCTGGTCGAGGCGTTGCGCACTCTGCGCCTGATTCACTACGCTGCCTGGCTGGCGCGACGCTGGGACGATCCAGCCTTCCCGATAGCCTTTCCCTGGTTCAACACGCAACGCTACTGGCAGGACCGTATTCTCGAACTGCGCGAACAGATCGCGCTGATGGATGAGGGTCCGCTGTGGCCGGCATGAAACCCGTGGAATCACCGCTCCGCATCCTCCACGACGTTTTCGGCTACACCGCTTTCCGCGGCGAGCAGCAGGGCATCGTCGAGCATGTCGCGGCAGGCGGCGACGCCCTGGTGCTGATGCCGACCGGCGGCGGCAAATCGCTGTGCTACCAGATTCCGGCCCTGCTGCGCCCTGGCGTGGGCATCGTGGTGTCGCCCCTGATCGCACTGATGCAGGACCAGGTGGACGCCTTGCGCCAGCTCGGGGTCAAGGCCGCCTTCCTCAATTCCAGCCTGGATGCAGAAACCGCGCGCGGCGTGTTCGGAAGCCTGATGCGCGGCGAACTGGATCTGCTGTATGTGGCGCCGGAGCGCCTGCTCCTGGCCAATTTCCTGAGTGCGCTGGAGCAGGTTCAGGGTGGCCCTGGCCTGGCCCTGTTCGCCATCGACGAGGCACATTGCGTATCGCAGTGGGGCCACGATTTCCGCCCCGAATACCGTGCCCTGACGGTGCTGCACGAGCGTTTTCCAGAGGTGCCGCGCATCGCCCTCACCGCCACGGCGGACGCACCGACACGGCGCGAGATCGTGGAGCGCCTCAAGCTCGAAGAGGCACGCCAGTTCGTTTCCAGCTTCGACCGCCCCAACATCCGCTACCGCGTGACCCACAAGGCCAATGCGCGCCAGCAGCTGCAGGCCTTCCTCGAAACCGAGCATCCCCACGACGCCGGCATCGTGTATTGCCTGTCACGCCGCAAGGTGGAGGAAACCGCCGCCTGGCTCAGGGAACACGGCTGGGATGCCCTGCCCTACCATGCCGGGCTCGACGCCGCCACGCGCAATGCCAACCAGTCGCGCTTCCTGCGCGAGGAAGGCGTGATCATGGTGGCCACGGTGGCCTTCGGCATGGGCATCGACAAACCCAATGTGCGCTTCGTCGCCCACCTCGACCTGCCCAAGAGCATGGAAGGCTATTACCAGGAAACCGGCCGCGCCGGGCGTGACGGCCTGCCCGCCAATGCCTGGATGGCCTACGGCCTGGGCGATGTGGTGTCGATGCGCCAGATGCTCGATTCCGGCGACGCCCCCGAAGAGCGCAAGCGGGTGGAACGGCAGAAGCTCGATGCCCTGCTCGGCTACTGCGAGTCGACCGATTGCCGCCACCAGACCATCCTGCGCTACTTCGGTGAAACGCACCCCGGCAACTGCGCCCAATGCGACAACTGCCTCGCACCGGTCGACACCTGGGATGCCACCCAGGCCGCGCAGATGGCGCTGTCCTGCGTCTACCGCACCGGCCAGCGCTTCGGCGTGGCACACCTGATCGACGTGCTGTTGGGGAAAGCCACCGCAAAAGTCGAACAATTCAACCATCAACAGCTCAGCACCTTCGGCATCGGCCAGTCGCTCACCCAGGCACAGTGGAGCAGCGTCTTCCGCCAGCTGGTGGCGGGAGGCCTGCTCGAAGCCGACATGGAAACCTACGGCGGCCTGCGCCTGACCGAAGATGCCCGCCCGGTGCTGCGCAATGAACGCGAGGTGTGGCTGCGGCGCGATGCCGAACCGGCCAGGCGCAAGGCCAGCAAGGCCGAGCGCGGTGCCCGTGCCCGCGAAGCCTACGCCGGCGCCAGCGACGACCCGCTGTGGCTGGCCCTCAAGGCCAAACGCCTGGAACTGGCGCGCGAACAGGGCGTGCCGCCCTATGTCATCTTCCACGACAGCACGCTGCTGGAAATCCTCAACCGCCGCCCTGGCAGCCTGACGGAAATGGGGCAGATCAGCGGCATCGGGCAGGCCAAGCTGGCAAGGTATGGAGATGAGTTTTTGAGGGTGCTGGAGGATGAGGCAAACGGGGTGGGGTAGGTTGGAACAGGTGAATAATGACGAATGTAAATATCGGCAAACACCCGGGCCATTGGCATGCTTGTCATGCGCCGATGGCTAGCCGATAATCCAACTTACTTTCCGTCTTACCAATCGAGGTTCCCATGACTACCGCGACCATCACGCTTTCCAGCAAGGGACAAATCGTGATCCCGAAGGAAATCCGGGACGAACTGCACTGGGATGCCGGAACACAGATCGCCCTGATTTCCAGCGCGTCCGGCGTTACGCTCAAGGCCGTGCCGAAAACAACCGGGCGCAAGTTCGCGGACCTGATCGGTCTCTTGAAGCATGAGGGCGCCCCCCTGTCCACAGAAGAACTTTGCAAGCCGGTGGATTACGGCGAGGACGGGGCGCCCTCCGGGGGGCGCGATCAATGATTGCGCTGGACACCAATATGCTGGTGCGCACGCTGGTCGCTGATCACCCCGAGCAGGTAGCCGTCGTGCGCCAACTGATTGCCGGCGACAGCGTGTTCATTCCGCGCACCGTGCTGCTGGAAACCGAGTGGGTGCTGCGCTCGCGCTACAGGAAAACGCCGGCCGAGCTGCTGTTTTTCTTCCGGGCGCTGCTGGAAGCCGACGACGCCGTAATCGAAGCCGCCGAGGAAGTCAGCAATGCCCTCGACTGGTACGCGCATGGCGCGGATTTCGCCGACGCGCTGCACCTCGCCGCCTGTGGCGCCGCCGTCATGCACACCTTCGACCGCAACTTCTGCGCGGCGGCGCGCGCGGCCGGCATCGCCCCGGAAGTGCGGATCTGCGGCGTCTGAATCAGGAAAAACGGGAACACACCCCTGTATCGTGCATCAAATGCTTTTGCCGCCGGAATTGCCGTTGCCCTGCTTTTCCAACAGAATGCAATACATGCAACGCCTCTCCCGCCACTTTCTATTCCTGCTTGCGCTTGCCATCGCGCTGCTGGCGGCGCTTGAGCTTTCCACCCTGCATTTTCTGTTGCCAGTGGAAAACCGCGTTTCCGATTTCTTTGTCCGCACGCACGCCCTGCCATTGCAGGCTGATCGCGATATCGTAATCGTCGATATCGACGAGAAAAGCCTGGCTGTGATGGCGGAAACCGCCGGCAGCTGGCCCTGGCCACGCGCGGTACATGGCGAAGTGGTGGAGGCGATCGAACGGCAGCACCCCACGGCAATCATTTTCGATATCCAGTTTGCCGACCCGGACATTTACCGCCCCGAAAGCGATGCCTTCTTCAATCAGGCCATTGCACCCTACCGCAACATCTATTTCCCGATGATCCGGCTGGATCCGGCAGGTGACGCTACTGGCTTGCCGATGAAGGATTTTGCTCCGCTCCTGGGGATAGCGCCCACATCACAAGCACAAGCGGGGGCGCGCATTTCGCTCTCCGGCTCCGGAGCAATTGCCCCGGCCAGCTGGCGGCTGGGCGTGATCAATTTCGCCGAGGACAAGGACGGCATCGGGCGGCGTTATCATGTCGATCTGCACGCCTACGGCTGGCGTATTCCATCCCTGCCGGCGCGGGTAGCGCGAGACCTGGGCTATGCCGTGCCGGATCAGGAGAGCATCATTCTGGGCTGGCGCGGCGGCGAGTTTTCCCACCCCCATGTTTCCTATTCCGACCTGTATCTGGATGCCAACCGCAAATCCCCGCTGCGCCCGCAAAACGAATTGCAGGGCAAGCTCGTCATCATCGGCGCAACCGCACCCGGCTTGCATGACATCCGCTCCACCCCCATCAGCAGCCGCCACCAGGCAGTGGAGATTCTCGCCACCGCACTGGACAACTTCAAGAACGGGGAAAATTTCCGCGCCGCCCCATCCGGTGTCGCGCCGGGATTTGCATTGGCTCTGCTGGCCGCCCTGTACTGGGCATTTTCGCACTACAGCCGCCATACCCTGGGCATCGGCCTGGCTCTCTCGGCCATTACCCTCGCCCTGTTCGGAGCAAGCTATTTCGCAGTAAGCCGGGGCTGGCTGCTGCCGGCGCTCTCCCCCCTGCTGTTCGCCTGGACGTTCTACTTCGCCGCCGCGCTGTACGAATACCTGCAGGAACGCCGGGCACGCGAAAAAGCGATCCAGACCTTCAACCGTTTTCTCGACCCGCGCGTGGTGACTGAACTGGTGGAACAGGGCAAGAATGAGCAGGATCTGAGCGGGCAGAGCCAGGTCCTGACCGTGCTTTTTTCCGATGTGCGCAATTTCACCACCTATTCGGAGCAGCATAGCGCGGCGCAAGTGGTTGATTTGCTCAACCGCTACTTCAGCATGCAGGTGGAAGTGATTTTCCGCCATGGCGGGACACTGGACAAGTTCATTGGCGATGCCATCATGGCTTTCTGGGGCGCGCCGACACCCGATGCGCGACAGGCCGTGCACGCAATCGAGGCGGCGCTGGAAATGGCGGAGCGGCTACAGGAATTCAAGCAGGAGATGGGCGCGGAAGGCGCCGCTTTTGATGTTGGCATCGGCATCCACAGCGGCCCGGCGGTGGTCGGCTTCATCGGCTCGGAGCGGCGCCAGGACTACACTGCCATCGGCGATACGGTCAACCTGGCCAGCCGCATCGAGGGGCTGACCAAGGGCGTGTCACGGATTCTGGTATCGGCAGAAACCCGGGCCATGTGCGAGGATATGTTTGACTTTATTGACCACGGATTTTATAAAGTCAAAGGACGTACCCAGGAAGTCCAGTTGTTCGAGCCCAGGAGGAAGCAGACATGAAGTTTTTCACCTTCACGACAGGTGCCGCGCTCGCACTGGCATGCAGCCTGCCTGTGTTGGCCGAGACCGCCATCACCATCAAGGAAACGGAACTCAAGAAGGACGCGACGGTGGATTCCGCCACCATCGCCACCCTGCCGGGCAAGAGCCAGGTTGAAGTCCTCAAGCGCCAGGGCGGCTGGACCCAGGTCAAGCCAGCCGCCGAACCGCAGGGCTGGGTGAAGATGTTCAACCTGAAATATGGCGATGGTTCGGCCAAGAGTGAAGGTGGCGGTGGGCTGGGCTCGCTGTTCAACGTGGCGCGCACCGGCAGCAGCGGCACCACCGTGACCACCGGGGTAAAGGGCCTGGACATCAACAAGGATACGCTGCAGAACGCCAGTCCCAACCCCAACGAACTCAAACATATGCACAGCTATACCGTGAGCAAGGCAGAGGCGCTCAAGCTGGCAAGCAGTGCCAACCTGCGCAAGCAGTCGGTTGAATATGCCGAAGCGGGGTCAGGCCGTTCATCCAGAAGCTCCTCGTCCGGCTCGCCTTCCTCATCCTGGGGAGATAATTGATGAAGACTCTCTACCGGCAGTTCACCCTGCTCGCCCTGGGTACGATGCTAAGCAGCCAGGTTTGGGCATTCGGCGGCTTCAATCTGGATATCGGCAAGGTCATCAGCGCGGGCAAGAACCTGAGCGAAGCCTCGAAAGAGATCAGCGAGCCCGAGGAAATCTCCATTGGCGAGGGCATGGCCTCTGTTTTGCTGGGCACCGCCCCCCTGGTAAAAAACGACAATCTGCAAAGGTATGTCAATCAGGTCGGCCGCTACCTCAGCCTGCAGACCGAGCGCCCCGACCTGCCCTGGCATTTTGGCGTGCTGGATTCCGATAGCGTGAACGCCTTCGCCACGCCCGGCGGGCATATTTTCGTCACCAGCGGGCTGCTGAAACGCATGCGCAGCGAAGCGGAACTGGCCGGTGTGTTGTCGCATGAAATCGCCCACGTGCTGCGCAAGCACCACCTCGCCGCCATGAAGAAAGCCGGCGGCATGGGCTTTCTTGCCGATGTGGCAAGCATCGCGGTGGACCAGAAAGGGGGCGGCGGCTATGCCGGCAGGGAACTGAGCAAGAATCTGATCAGCGGCATGAAGGAAGTGCTGGTGCGCGGCCTGGACAAGGATGACGAATACGAGGCCGACCGCATGGGCATCGTCATTGCCACCCGTTCGGGTTACGATCCGTATGGCCTGCCCGCAGTGCTGCAGACACTGGATGGCCTGGCCGGCACCAGTGACGTGTCACTGCTGTTCTCCACCCATCCTGCACCAGCCAGCCGCCTGGATACCCTGGCCGGCCTGATACAGTCGAAATTCGATCACTACCAGGGGCAAAGCGTGAGCGACCGTTTCCGCCGCCTGGTGCCAAACGGCGGCAAGAACTGATGGAGCTGCGCATCCTGGGATGCAGCGGCGGCATCGGCGCCGGCCTGCGTACCACCTCGATGCTGCTGGACCGCGATATCCTGATCGATACGGGCACTGGCGTGGGCGACCTGACGCTGGAAGAAATGCGCCATGTCGATCATGTCTTTCTCACCCATTCCCACCTCGATCACACCTCTTTTCTTCCCCTGCTGCTGGATTCGGTTGCCGCCACGCGCGGCCATCCGCTCACGGTATATGCCCTGGCAGAAACCATAAATATCCTGCGGGAGCACATGTTCAACTGGAAACTGTGGCCGGATTTCACCCAGATTCCCGATGCGGAAGCGCCCTGGCTGCGTTTTCAGCCGATTGCGCTGGGTGAAACCGTGGCACTGGGCGGGCGCAAAATCACCTCCCTTCCGGCTCGCCATACTGTCCCGGCAGTGGGTTATCTGCTGGATAGCGGCACGGTCAGCCTGGCATTCAGCGGCGACACCATCGACTGCGCCGAATTCTGGGACGCGCTCAACCGGGTGAAAAACCTGCGCTACCTGATCATCGAAACTTCCTTTGCCGACGAGGAAAACGGCATCGCCCATGCCTCCAGGCACTACTATCCCGCGCTGCTGGCCGAGCAACTGCCCCACCTGTTGAAACAGGTGGAAATTTACATTACCCATCTGGGCCCGGGCGACCAGCCACGGATCATGTCTGAAATCCTCGCCGAAGTGCGTGGCACAGCACCAAGAATGCTGGCTCACGGCCAACTGTTTGAATTTTGATCAATATCGGAATTTATCGTGAATACCCAGGTCTCAAGCAATCCTACCGAACTCAGCGGCCAGCTTCTTTTTTCACGCAAGCTGCAGGCTGTCACCAACAAGATTCACGCCACCCAGAACATCGACGAGATCATGCTCCAGCTCTCCAGCGACATCAGCGCGCTGTTCGAGGCAGACCGTCTGACCATCTATACCGTCAGCGACGACAAGGCTGCAATCGTCACCAAGATCAAGACCGGGCTGGGGGCATTCAAGGATTTCAAGCTGCCGATTTCACCCCTCTCCGTAGCGGGCTACGTGGCAGCCAACAAAATGGCAGTAAACATCAACGATGTCTATGACGACAACGAACTGAAGAAATACAACCCCGGCATCACTTTTCTCAAGGATATCGACCGCAAAACCGGCTACCGCACCAAGCAGACACTGGTCGCACCGATCCTCGATGCCAACGACGGTGAGCTGATGGGCGTGATCCAGCTGATCAACACCCTCTCAGGCGCGCCCTTTCCTCCCACTGCCGAAGAAGGCTTGCGGGAACTGGCAAAAACCCTGGCCATCGCCTTCAAGCAGCGCCGGCGTATCCGAACCCGGTTCGATTATCTGATCGACCAGGGCATCCTGTCCGCGCCTGAAATCGAGCTGGCCACCCGCTCTGCTCACCGCAAGGGCAAGGATATCGAGGAAGTGCTGCTGGAAGAGTTTCAGGTCAACCAGGCCGATCTCGGCCAGTCGCTGGCGGATTTCTATCATATCGCCTATGAACCGTTCAAGGCCGACCGCATCAAGTCCGACGAACTGCTGAAAAACCTCAAGCGCGAATATGTCGAGGGCAGCCTGTGGGTGCCGCTGGAAGATACGCCGGAAGGCCTGGTGATCATGACACCGGAACCCGACCGCGTCATGGGCACACGTATCGTCAGCAACATCTTCCCCAGGCACAAGCTGGTTTACCGGGTCTGCACCCGGCGCGAGTTCGTCAAGACCCTCGACCTGCTGTATGGCGCAGCGGGAACCCAGGGCTCGATCGACGACCTGCTCTCCAGCATGCAGGATGAAACCATGGAGGAAGGCGGCACGGTAGCCGACGAAGCCTCCGCCGCCGCCGACAACGAGCTGGTGAAGCTGGTCAACAAGATCATCATCGACGCCTACAATCAGGGCGCCTCCGACATCCATATCGAGCCCTATCCGGGCAAGAACAAGACCATTGTGCGCTTCCGCCGCGACGGTACGCTGTTCAACTACATCGAAATTCCGGCAGCTCACCGCGCGGCCCTGCTGGCGCGCCTGAAAATCATGTGCGACCTGGATATTTCCGAAAAACGGAAACCCCAGGACGGCAAGATCATGTTCAAGAAATTCGGCCCGCTCGACATCGAGTTGCGTGTCGCCACCATCCCCACTTCCGGCGGACTGGAAGACGTGGTGATGCGTATCCTCGCGGCAGGCAAACCGATTCCCGTGGACAACCTGGGCCTCAGCCACCGCAACCTGGATACGCTGAAAAAAGTGGTGAGCAAGCCCTACGGCCTGTTCCTGGTGTGCGGTCCGACCGGTTCCGGCAAGACCACCACCCTGCACTCGGTGCTGGGCTACATCAACACGCCCGAAACCAAGATCTGGACGGCGGAAGACCCGGTGGAAATCACCCAGAAGGGCCTGCGCCAGGTGCAGGTCAACCCCAAGGCGGGGATCACCTTCGCCGTGGCGATGCGCGCCTTCCTGCGCGCCGACCCGGACGTGGTGATGGTGGGCGAGATGCGCGACAAGGAAACGGTCGCCACCGGTATCGAGGCCTCCCTTACCGGCCACCTGGTGTTTTCCACCCTGCACACCAACAGCGCGCCGGAAAGCATCGTGCGCCTGCTCGACATGGGCATGGACCCGTTCAACTTCGCCGATGCGCTGCTCGGCATCCTGGCACAACGTCTGGGCAAGCGCCTGTGCTCCAAATGCAAGAAACCCTATACAGCCCCGGAAAGCGAAATCGAATCCCTGCTGTCGGAATACGCCGAAGAACTCAAAAACACGCCGGAATGGCTCTCCAACCCTGCCGCTGCACAGGACAAACTGCGCGAGGAATGGAAAAAATCCTTCGCCAACGCCAAGGGTGAATTCGTGCTCCACCATGCCGTGGGCTGCGACGAATGCAACAAGTCCGGCTACAAGGGGCGCGTCGGCCTGCACGAACTGCTGGTGGGCTCAGACGCGATCAAGAAAAACATTCAGGAACATGCCCGCGTTGCGGACATGACGGTCACTGCATTATCGGAAGGCATGCGTACCCTGCGCCAGGATGGTATCGAGAAGGTGTTGCAGGGCATTACCGACATGAAACAGGTGCGTTCCGTCTGCATCAAATAGGGGGTAACCCATGCAGAAATCGAACTCGAATCATTTGTTACAGCGTCTTGAAGAGCTCAATGCCATCGGCGTGGCGCTCTCCAAGGAGAAGGATCTCAACCGTCTGCTGGAAACCATCCTGCTCGCGGCAATCCATATCACGCACTGCGATGCCGGCACCCTCTATAGCGTGACCGAGGACAAAACCCTGCGCTTTGAAATCGTGCGCACCAACTCGCTCGGCATTGCGCTGGGCGGCACGACCGGCAAGCCTGTTACCTTCCCACCCGTCCAGCTGTACGATCCTGATGGTGAACCCAACAACCACAACGTGGTGGCGTATGCGGTGCTGAACGACCAGACGGTAAACATCGCCGATGCCTATAGCGAGCAGGGCTTCGATTTTTCCGGCACACGCAAGTTCGACGCAGCCAACCACTACCGCTCCCAATCCTTCCTTACCGTGCCGATGAAGAATCACGAGGGCAGGATCATCGCGGTGCTGCAACTGCTCAACGCGCTTGATCCCGACACTGGGAAAGTGACCGTTTTTTCCAGTTCCGACCAGCATCTGGCGGAGTCACTGGCGTCCCAGGCGGCCATCGCCATCACCAACCGCGCCCTGATCAACCAGCTGGAGGAGCTGTTCGAATCCTTCATCACCCTGATCAACATCGCCATCGACGAAAAATCGCCCTATACCGGCGGCCATTGCGAGCGCGTTCCAGTCCTCACCATGCTGCTGGCCGAAGCGGTCAATGCCACTTCAGCGGGACCGATGGCCGCCTTCCACATGAGCGAAAAAGACCGCTACGAACTGAAAATCGCCGGCCTGCTGCACGACTGCGGCAAGGTCACCACACCGGTGCATGTGGTGGACAAGGCCACCAAGCTGCAAACCCTGTTCGACCGCATCCACCTGATCGACGCCCGCTTCGAGGTGCTCAAGCGCGACGCCGAAATCGACCTGCTCAAGCACAAGCTCGCCGCGCTCGAAGCCGGCAATCAGGACTTTTCTGCCCTCGAACAGGCATTCCACGCGCGCGTCACGCAGCTTGACGACGACCGCGAATTCCTGCGCAAGGCCAATGTCGGCGGCGAATTCATGTCGCCCGAGCTGCAGCAGCGGGTCAAAACAATCGGCCAGTACCACTGGATCAACGAACAGGGCGAGGAAAGCGGTTTTCTTTCCGCCGAAGAAATCTACAATCTCAATGTGGAGCGCGGCACGCTGACTGCGGAAGAACGCGAGATCATCAATCACCATATCGTTTCCACCATCAACATGCTGGAAGCCCTGCCCTGGCCGGCGCACCTGAAAAGAGTGCCGGAATTTGCCGGCGGCCACCACGAGCGCATGGACGGGCGCGGCTATCCCAAGGGTCTCAAGGGAGCCGAGATGTCGGTACAGGCCCGCATCATGGCGATTGCCGACATCTTCGAGGCGCTTACCGCCAAGGACCGCCCCTACAAGGAAGGCAAGAAACTCAGCGAGGCCCTCACCATTCTGGGCCGCATGAAACTGGATCAGCACGTCGATCCGGACCTGTTCGACATTTTCATCCGCAACCAGGTCTATCTGCAGTACGCAAAAGAACACCTGGAGCCCTACCAGATCGACGACGTGGATCCCGGCAAGATACCCGGCTACACGCCCTGAGGGCCGCCACCCATGAATGATCAGGAGGCCCTGATCCGGGCCCTGCGCGACCCGGCGCGCCATGCCCGCCCCGCCGAGGGGGTGCAACTGATCGAAACCCACATTTCCTGGGTCCTGCTCAGCGGTGCTTATGCCTACAAGATCAAGAAGGCCGTCAACCTCGGCTTTCTTGATTTCAGCACCCTGGAAAAACGGCGTTTCTGCTGTGAAGAAGAATTGCGCCTCAACCGCCGCCTGGCACCACAACTTTATCTGGAGGTGCTTGCCATCAGCGGCACAGTGGCAGAACCGGTGCTGAACGGCACAGGGCCGGCCATCGAATACGCCGTCATGATGCGGCGCTTCCCGCAGGAAGCCCTGCTCGATCATATGCTGGCATCCGGAGAGCTCCCGGCATCACGGATCGACGCAGTGGCGCGCGAGGTGGCGCGCTTCCATGCAACCATCGCCTCTCCCGCTCTCCCGCCAGGGCTGGGCACGCCCGAAGCGGTGCAGCAGCCGGTAGAGGAAAATTTTGCCCAGCTCGCCGCTTGCGCCAACCGCCAGCTGGACGAAGCACTGCTCGAAAGCTTGCAGCGCTGGAGCGGGGAAGAATTCGTCCGTTGCCATCCCCTCTTCGCGCTGCGCCGTGCACAGGGCTTCGTGCGCGAATGCCACGGCGACCTGCACCTGGGCAACATGGCCTGGCTGGATGGCCAGCCTACCCTGTTCGATTGCATCGAGTTCAACCCCGGTCTGCGCTGGATCGACGTCATGAGCGATGCGGCCTTTGCCATCATGGACCTGCATGACCGAGGCTGCCCCGAGCTGGCGCAGCGTTTTCTCAATACCTACCTGGAACAGGCTGGCGACTTCGGCGGCTTGCGCGTGCTGCCCTACTATCTCGCTTACCGCGCCGTGGTGCGCGCCAAGGTTGCCGGCATCCGCGCCAGCCAGCCCGGCCAGACGCCGGAACAGCTCCGGGCATCCTGGCATCAGGCCTCCAGCTATCTGAACCTGGCCGCGCGCTTTGCTTCTGCCCTCCGCCCCTGGCTGCTGATCACTCGTGGTTATTCCGGCACGGGCAAGACTACCGCAACCCAGTACCTGCTGGAACAAACCCGCGCCATTCGCCTGCGCTCCGATGTGGAGCGCAAGCGCCTGTTCGGCCTCGCAGCCGACGCGCGCAGCCAGTCCGGCCCGAATGAAGGGCTTTACGCACCCGCTGCCCATCTCAGAACTTATCAGCGCCTCAAGGAGCTGGCGCAGACAGTCCTGCAAGCGGGGTTTCCCGCCATTGTGGATGCAGCCTTCCTGAAAAACGCAGAGCGCGAAACCTTCCGCCAGCTGGCAGGAGAATGGGGCATCCCCTTCCTGATACTCGAACTGCGTGCCAGCGAACAGACGCTGCGCCAGCGCATCGAACAGCGCGAGCGACACGGTCGCGATGCCTCGGAAGCCACGCTGCAGGTACTGGAATTGCAGCTGCAGGGCAGCGAGCCTATCGCACCGGAAGAAAGGGCATGGACCGTCACGCTGGATAGCGATGACTCCCTGGAGGCATCCCTGCACACACTATCCATCAGACTGATGGACAATCCCGACAAATTCTGTCAGGATTTAAAATTTTAGCCTCCCCGTTTTCAGCAAGGATTTCACATGAGTACCGAACATTTTTCCGCCGAACAAAAAATCCTGCGCGTCATGCGCAAGGTGCTGGCCAGCGTCGTCAAGGACGTGACCCCACGCGACGGCATGGACAACCCCCTGACCGACAGCACCATCGAGGAAATTCGCGACATTTTCGGCCTGATTTCAGTGCGCGAGAAGGAGCTGATCGAAACACTGGGCCAGCTTTCCGGCGACCGCCCCTATTATCCCGGCAGCAAACCCGCGGCCAATGTCATCCCCATCAGCGTAGGCAGCCTCAAAGCCTCAAGAAAACAGGCCGAATCCGCCAATCCCCTGGCTCAAACCGCGCTGTTCAGCGGGGTTGACCTCGACACGGTGGAAAGCCTGCTCGACGACTGCCCGCTGTATGAGCTGAGAAGCGGAGAAACCCTGCTTGGCGCCGGCGAGAAAAACAATCACCTGTTCCTGGTGATGGCCGGCAGCCTGAAAGCGGAACTGGACGAGATGCGCGCCATGAACTTCACTGCCGGGCAATGCATCGGCGAAATCTCCGCTCTGGGCGAGAGCACCATGTCGGCGCCGGTCATCGCGGTGGAGGAATCACTGGTGCTGGCGATCGATCCCGATACCTTGTGGGCGATGATCGACGCCGACCCCGTCGTGGCGCGCAACATTCTGGCGATGCTGGCGCACCGCTAAGCCAGATATCGGGCAGTCACGCCACCCGGCTGCCCCACAAATCATGCTCGTCCGCATCCTCGATTGAAACCTGGAGAAAATCTCCCGGTTTCAATCCCTCGCTGCCTTCCACAAACACCAGGCCGTCGATCTCGGGCGCATCGCCCATGCTACGTGCGGCCACACCTTCCTCATCCACTTCATCCACCAGCACGGTGAGCGTCTTGCCGATCTTGCTGGCCAGGCGCTCGGCGCTGATTTCCGCCTGCAATTCCATCAGGCGTGCCTGGCGTTCCAGCTTGACTTCTTCCGGCACCGGATTCGGCAAGGCATTGGCCGCTGCGCCCTCCACTGGCGAATAGGTGAAGCAGCCGACGCGATCGAGCCGTGCTTCGCTGAGGAAATCCAGCAGCTGCTGGAAGTCGTCTTCGGTCTCGCCGGGGAAACCGGTGATGAAAGTGCTGCGCAGCGTCAGATCGGGGCAGATTTCGCGCCACTTCTTGATGCGCGCCAGATTGCTGTCCTGGTTGCCGGGACGCTTCATGGCCCTGAGCACGCTCGGGCTGGCGTGCTGCAATGGGATGTCGAGATAAGGCAGGATCTTGCCTTCCGCCATGAGAGGGATCACCTCGTCCACATGCGGGTAGGGATAGACGTAGTGCAGCCGCACCCAGGCGCCAAGATCGCCCAATGCGCCGGCCAGTTCGGTCATGCGTGTTTTCAGTAATTTGCTCTGCCAGAATTCGGCACGATATTTCAGGTCCAGCCCATAAGCGCTGGTATCCTGCGAAATCACCAGCAACTCCTTCACTCCCGCCTTGACCAGGTTTTCCGCCTCGCGCATCACTTCGCTCACCGGGCGGCTCACCAGGTCGCCACGGAAGGAAGGAATGATGCAGAAGGTGCAGCGATGGTTGCAGCCCTCGGAAATTTTCAGATAAGCGTAGTGTTTGGGCGTGAGCTTGATGCCCTGTTCCGGGATCAGGCTGGTGAAAGGATCATGCGGCTGCGGCAGGTGTTCATGTATTGCCCCCATCACTTCCTGCAGGGCATGCGGCCCGGTCACCGCCAGCACACGCGGATGCTTGTCCATGATCATCTCGGGGCGCGCGCCAAGACAGCCGGTGACAATCACCTTGCCGTTCTCCGCCAGCGCCTCGCCGATGGCGTCGAGCGATTCCTCCACTGCCGCGTCGATAA
>CAZKHJ010000024.1:0-10518 GCA_964552675.1 uncultured Sulfuricella sp.
CCCACACGATCATCACATATGGAAAGTCATTATCCACTATTTACGGATAAGTTCTTAATCGCCTATGATTAGAATATTCTGATCATATGGTTATAAGTCATATATGGGCCCTCCTTAATAGCTCACCATTGCTATTTATGGCCGCCTCCACAGCGGGGTTCATACAAGAAAGCCTCAACTTCGCCGGTTGAGGCTTTTGCCTTTCTAGACCAGATTAAATCCGATTGCCTTTGCTCCTGCTTCGGAAAGCTTATAGAAACCCGGTGCTGGGTTATCGACAAATCCATTTTTAGCGCGAAGATTCATCAACACAGTTCGCAGTGTCCCCCTACTCGTAGGTTTTCCGGTAGATGCGATATATTGTTCGATATCATCAAGTGATTTTCCCTCACGCCCGATGAACTGAAGAATTAGGGGAGCAATCGCACCCTTTCTCACACGTATGCCAGGCCACACAGGAACTACAACAGCTTTTTCCTCACTTGGTTGTGCGCTCATTTCCGTTCTCTTGGCGTGGGAAACTGTGCTAATTTGTTTTGCAATTGCCGCGTCTACATCATCAGCCTCAGCCCCCCGAAGCGCTGCGATAAGCCGTTCACACGCAGCAACTTTCTTGCGCAAGAGCTCTAACTTCGCCTCTTCTTTCACGATAAGGTCAGTGTACTGGCTCATGATGCAAATCCCTTTACTTGACATTCTATCACTATACGCACCAAAGATTGACGCGTCAATTTATTTTTACTTAAACAATACATTCCTAGACGTGTATCAATAGATCCGGCAGAATCTAGCGCTGCGGCTGGTCGTCCTTGGCGCAGGATAGATGGTGATTTTCTTTCATCCGATTGCCACTCATGGGCGTATCGGTTGGGAAAAATGCTCGCGGAGACTAACTTCAGCTATCGGGTCATAGGTGTAAAGTTACGGTAATAAGACGAATGCTTGCCGATGCCTTAAATTCATCTTATCCGGTGTGGCAGCTAAGTAGTATAAGGCGTATGGCCGCAAGGGAACGCCATAGTCAGGCTCGCTGATTCCATGTTGAGTGAAATGCCGATGATCGGTCTTGATCAGCATACTGGGCGCAACAAGCTGCTGCCTGTCAGACCCTTGCCAGGAGAAATGATCCGAGTGCACGTGCGGGGAAACCTGGCGGGGCGCTTCTGGCTAGCGACGCGCCTTACCATGATGCGGGAATCAGATCCGTGAGCGCTGTTGATTGGGTATTCTTGACTGCATCTCAAAAGAGATACACAATAGTTGCAAATGGAGGATTTGATCATGACTCATTCCACGATGTTGCACATCCGGGTGGATGAAGAAACCAAAATACAGGCCAGCGATGCATTGGCAGCCATGGGGCTGACCGTATCTGACGCTGTGCGCATTTTGCTCAAGCGCGTGGTGAACGACCAGGCTTTCCCGCTGGAGTTGAAGGTGCCTAATGCCCAGACCCGCGCCGCGATGGAAGAGGCGCGGGCGATAATGCAGGCCCGGGCTGCCCGTTTCGAATCTGCTGAAGCCTTGCTCGATGACCTCGAAAAAGCCCGCAAGCAGTAAGCGGGCCATGCCGCCCAGGGCGTGCGACTACACCAGGGCTTTTCTCAAGGACTGGGAAAGCCTCTCCCGCTCCGGCCGGTACGATCTGAAGCGTCTGAAGGAGGCGATGCTACTGCTCATCGCCAATGACGCGCCACTGGGGCATGAATGGCTGGACCATCCCCTCAAAGGAAACTGGGCCGACCACAGGGAATGCCACATCGGCGGGGATTTCCTGCTGATCTACCGGCTTGACGGCAACACTGTCATCCTCGTGCGCGCCGGTACGCACGCTGATTTGTTTGAGGCATGATCATGGCGTTGACTCTCTCCCTATATTCACCAAACTGGTTCCGCGAGCGCTGGGAGTCCGTTCCAGCCAGCATCCGCCAGCGCCTCCTGAGCAATGTCTGGTGCGCACACTGCCGACATGAAGTGACAATCACCAACTTCAGTGGTGCCATCAAGGGCGGCGATTTGCTCCTGGTGGGCAAGTGCACCGAATGCCATGGAGACGTGGGACGGGTAATCGAGGCTGCGTAGCACTGGATTACCGAATTCACTCTTCCCCTGAAGGGCGGAGATTCCTGATGCGCGCCAACAAGCCATTGAGCCGCTATGAGATTGGTGTCCAGACCAATACGCTATCACACGATGGGGGCAGCGCGCTCCAGTTACCAGAATGGCTCTCGCTGGTGAGCCAGGCAAATAAAGGCCCGCATTTCTGCGGGCCTTTCTGTTTCCAGTGTTTTATCTATTACGTGGTTTCAGTATTTTTTGCGGCATTTGGGTCTTTGGGGCTGAAGCCTTCTTCCGCCATATGCTGATAAAGCTTGAAGCGTTTTTCGATCTCGGCCTGGTAGGCGTTCATTATTTCCTCTCCCTCATCTTTTACCTGTTTCATCAAGCCGCGGAAGCGAGGTTCGCTCTTGACCAGATCGAGGAAGGGTACTGAGGGTTTGTTCGAATCCAGTACCAGCGGGTTCTTGCCTTCAGCCTCGCGTCGCGGGTCGTAGCGGAATAGCGGCCAGTGGCCGGAATTGACTGCCAGTTCCTGCTGGTGGTGTTGCTGGCCCATATCGTAGCCGTGTTCGCCGCAGGGGCTGTAGGCGATGATGAGTGAGGGGCCATCGAAGGATTCCGCTTCGAGGAAGGTTTTCAGGGTATGGATGTCCTTGGCGCCGTAGGCGACATGCGCGACATAGACGTGGCCGTAGCTCATGGCAATCTGGGCCAGATCCTTCTTGCCAGTTGGTTTCCCCTTGGCCGCAAATTTGGCGGTGGCACCATGTGGCGTCGCTTTGCTAGCCTGGCCGCCGGTGTTGGAGTAGACCTCGGTGTCGAGCACCAGGATGTTGACGTTGCGCCCCGAAGCGAGCACATGATCCACGCCGCCGAAGCCGATGTCGTAGGCCCAGCCGTCGCCGCCAATGATCCACACACTTTTCTTCACCAGATTCTCGGCCAGGCTTTCCAGATTGCGGGCGTCATTCGAATCAATATTCTTGAGCTGGTCTATTAGATCGGCTACGCGCTCGCGTTGCTGCTGGATGCCGGCCTCGGAGCTCTGGTCGGCGGCGAGCAGGGCATCTACCCGTTCCGCGCCGATTTGATCTTTCATTTTTTCCAGCAGCTCTTGTGCCTGTTCGGCGTGCTTGTCGATAGTGAGGCGGAAGCCCAGGCCGAATTCGGCGTTGTCCTCGAATAGCGAGTTATTCCAGGCCGGACCGCGTCCTTCCTCGTTCTTGGAGTAGGGCGTGGTGGGCAGGTTGCCGCCGTAAATGGATGAGCAGCCGGTGGCGTTGGCCACTACCATGCGGTCGCCGAACAATTGGCTGGCGAGGCGGATGTAGGGCGTCTCACCGCAGCCGACGCAGGCAGTGGGGAATTCGAATAACGGCTGCATCACCATCGCGCCCTTGATGGTGGAGGTGCGCAGCTTGGTGCGGTCGAATTCGGGCAGTTTCAGGAAGAACTCGAAATTCTCCCGCTCCGGTTCGCGTAGCGCCGCCTGGGCGTGCATTTCCAGTGCCTTGTGGCCGTCGGTCTTGCTCACCGCCGGGCAGATGTCCACGCACAAACCGCAGCCGGTGCAGTCCTCGGGCGCAACCTGGTAGCTGACGTGCATGCCTTCCTCGAACTCCTTGCCCTTGATCTGGATGTGCTTGAAGGTGGGTGGCGCGCCCTTGGCCAGTTCGGCCGGGAAAACCTTGGAGCGGATGGCGGTATGGGGGCAGACGAAGGGACACTTGCCGCAGTAGATGCATAGTTCGGCATCCCACACCGGTATTTCCTGCGCCAGATTGCGTTTGTCGTAATGGGCTGTGCCGGTCGGCCAGGTGCCGTCGGCGGGCAGTAGCGAGACCGGGATCAAGTCGCCGCGACCGACCATGATTTCACCACTGACACGGCGCACGAATTCGGGCGCGTTGGCCGGGATGTGGGGCGGCATTTCGAATTTGCTGCTGGCCTGCTCCGGCACCTTGACCTGGTGCAGGTTGGCCACGGTTTCGTCGATTGCTTTCCAGTTGGCTTCGACAATGGCGCGGCCTTTCTTGCCGTAGGTTTTTTCTGCGGCGTGCTTGATCTTTTCGATCGCCACGTCTTGCGGCAGTACGCCCGAAATGGCGAAGAAACAGGCCTGCATGATGGTGTTGATGCGCGTGCCCATGCCGGTGGCGCGTGCCACGGCATAGGCGTCGATGGTATAGAAGCGCAGCTTTTTGTTGATGATCTGCTGCTGCATCTTGCGCGGCAGGGTGTCCCATACCTTGTCCGGTGCGGCGGGTGAGTTGAGCAGGAATACCGCGCCCTCGGCAGCGTTCTCCAGCATTTCGATGCGTTCCAGGAACACTGGCTGGTGGCAGGCGACGAAGTTGGCCTCGTCGGTGCCGATCAGATAGCTGGAGTGGATGGCTTGGGGCGAGAAGCGCAGATGCGAGGTGGTCATCGCACCGGCTTTCTTGGAGTCGTAGACGAAATAACCCTGGCCGAAAAGCTCGGTTTCCTCGCCCATGATCTTGATGGTGTTCTTGTTGGCCGACACCGTGCCATCCGAACCCAGGCCGTAGAACATGCAGCGCATCACGCCCTGGCCCGCATCGACGCGGAATGCCGCATCCCAGGGCAGGCTGGTGTGGGTCACGTCGTCGATGATGCCGACAGTGAAATGATTTTTCGGCGCTTCTTTCTTCAGCTCGTCGAATACGCCAGCAATCATGCCCGGCGTGAATTCCTTGGAGGACAGGCCGTAGCGCCCGCCCACCACCTTGGGAACCGGGTTGGCGTATTCCATCAGGGCGGTGACCACGTCCTTGTAAAGTGGTTCGCCGTCCGCACCGGGTTCCTTGCAGCGGTCGAGCACGGCAATTTTTTTCACCGTTGCCGGCAGGCTCTGGATCAGGAGTTTGGCATCCAGGGGGCGATACAGGCGCACTTTGAGCAGGCCGACTTTCTCGCCCCGGGTATTGAGGTGCATCACCGTTTCTTCGGCCGCTTCGGCGCCTGAGCCCATGAGGATGATGACCCGCTCGGCATCCGCTGCGCCGGCATAATCGAACAGGCGATACTGGCGCCCGGTGAGCGAGGCGAACTTGTCCATGGTGCGCTGCACGATTTCCGGCATACGGTCGTAGAACGGGTTGACCGTCTCGCGCGCCTGGAAATACACATCCGGATTCTGCGAGGTGCCGCGCACCACCGGGTGCTCGGGGGACAGGCCGCGGGCGCGGTGGGCGCGCACCAGCTCGTCGTCGATCATGGCGCGTACTACTTCCAGCGGCACCTGTTCGATTTTGGCGACTTCGTGCGAGGTGCGGAAACCGTCAAAAAAGTGCAGGATCGGCACCCTGGCTTCCAGCGTGGCGGCCTGCGCGATCAGCGCCAGATCCTGGGCTTCCTGCACCGAATTGGAGGAGAGGAAGGCGAAGCCGGTAGCGCGCGCCGCCATCACATCGCTGTGGTCACCGAAGATCGAAAGCCCCTGCGCAGCCAGCGAGCGTGCCGCGACGTGCATGACGAAAGGCGTCAGTTCGCCGGCAATCTTGTACATGTTGGGGATCATCAGCAGCAGGCCCTGCGAGGCGGTGAAAGTGGTCGCCAGCGCCCCGGTCTGCAAGGCGCCGTGAATGGTGCCGGCGGCCCCGGCTTCGCTCTGCATCTCGACGACCTGGGGTACCGTGCCCCACAGGTTTTGCTGCCCCATCGCGCTCCAGGCATCAGAGTATTCACCCATTGGCGAGGAGGGCGTGATCGGATAGATGGCGATGACTTCGTTGGTGAGGTGGGCGATATAGGCGGCGGCTTCGTTGCCGTCGATGGTGACCGTGTTGGCTTGTGACATGGAACCCCCAAACTGGATTGGATATTGAACCCGATCAATCCATTGGGCGCCCCTTCAGGCGCTACGCGAGTGCTGGCGGTCGCCTCGCCATCATCCCACATTCTGAAAATGGATTTCCAGGTTGAAAATTACATTAAACCTGTTGCCACCTTATGGCAATGGCCTGCCTGCTATTCGGCTCATGTTGCTGGTTAGTGATCGTGTCTTATATAAGATGTATAATATACATGATTGCTTTGGCAGTGAGCAAGCGTGACTGGCTGGCGCTGGTTTCCATGTAAGAAGGTGATCCATGACATGGGATGGTGAAACGCTTGCCCTCTGTTGCAGTAGAGTGATAGGCTGCCTAAAGAAAAAACTGATTAAAATCTGTTCACTGGAGAAGTGAGATGATGGCGATGCGCGTGTTTCTGCTGGCATGTCTGTTTGCCTGGGCATGGCCTGCCACTGCGGACAAGCCGGTTGCACCGGCTGATGTCCCTGGTGCAACCGGCGTTTCGGCGGAAAAACTGGTGGAACTGGTTGCCACCCTGCCGCAACTGGTTGTGATCGATTCCCGTCGCCAGGAAGAGTTCGAAAAAGGGCATATCGAGGGGGCATTCAACCTGCTGGATACCGACATGACCCAGGCCAGGCTTGCCAGGCTCGTGGCCAAAACTGATACCCCGGTACTGTTCTATTGCAACGGCGAACGTTGCCTGCGCAGTTCCAACGCGGCAAAGCTGGCGCTGGAGTGGGGCTACCGCAAGGTTTACTGGTTCCGCGGCGGCTGGAAGGAATGGAGTGACAAGGGGTTGCCCGTAACCAAATAACCACCCGCTCTTTAGTTAGTGCAAACAATGCGGATCGAACGCATCTCCCTCAAGACCTTGACCGTCAGCATCCTGATCGTGCTGGGACTGGTGTCGATTTTCCTGCTTTTCATTACCACTCTCTACTTTCGTGATGCGGCGCTGACCTCCCAGCGCCAGAGTCTGTCGCGGGTGATGGAAGTCGCATCCCAGGAAGTGCTGAAACAGCTCCATGCCCAGGCTTTTGGCCTGGGGTCGTCGTTCCAGAATCGTCCCGAATTCCGCGCTGCCCTGGAGAAAAGCCGCCAGGGTGAGGGCGATGCCGCGCTGCGTGAAGTGCTCGATGACCCCATCGTGAAGGGCTTTGTCGGCGCGGCCACGGTGGATCTGGTCAAGCTGCGGGTGTATGACCTTGACCTGAGGCTGGTGGCGCAAAGCGGGGCCGGCATTGCGGGTCTGCCTCCCCGGTTGACGCCATTGTTGCTGGATCAGGCCATCGCCCGCAGCGGTACCGAGCGCCTCAAGGCGCTGGGCGGCCTCTGGATTTCGCCTGCCGGCCCCCTGTATTCGGTGCTGGTGCCGATCGGGGGGCTGAAGCTGGTGGGATATCTGGAAGTGGTGGCAAATCCTACCTTCAATCTCGCCGCTGTTGCCGAGATGACGCGCATGCCTCTGACACTCTGCCGTGCGTCAGGAGAAGTGCTGTATCAGTCACGGGATGTTACACCGGCTCATGGCGCAGAAATGCTGACGGTGAAATATATGCTGCGCACCACCAACTGGGAGGATGCTTATCTTCTGATGGGGCTGGATGATGTGACCCAGCTCAATGCCGATATGGCGCGCAGCGGAATCATCGGGATACTGGCCTTCATTACCCTGATCGGCGCAAGCATCCTGGCCGGGCTGTGGTTCTTCAACCGCTTCCTGTTTCGGCCGATGCGTGACATGCAAAGCGAAATGGAGCGCTCTGCCCAAGGTGACCTGTCGGTGACGGTAGGGCAGCACGCCCTCAAGGAATTCGACGCCCTGGGGGCGGCGTTCAATACCATGGCACGCAAGGTGGAAAGCCAGATCCACGAATTGCAGCGGCTTTCCAGCGTGGATGGCCTGACCGGCGTCAACAACCGCCGCCAGTTCGATCTTTCGCTGCAATCGGAATGGCTGCGCGCCCAGCGCAAAGGCCAGGAACTGTCGCTGCTGATGCTGGATGTCGATCATTTCAAGCAATATAACGATACCTACGGCCACCTGGGTGGGGACGACTGCCTGCGCATGGTAAGCGCCCTGTTGCGCGAGTCGGTTCAACGCACCAGCGATGTGGTCGCGCGCTATGGCGGCGAAGAGTTCGCCATCCTGTTGCCGGACACTCCGATGCAGGGAGCGCAGTTTCTGGCATTCAAGATCGCTGCCGAACTGGCGCGGCTGAATCTGCCCCATGCTTCCTCTCCTCTGGGCGGGCGTGTTACGCTGAGCATTGGCTGTGCCAGTTGCCGGGTAAAGCCGGAGTGCCGGCCCGAAATGCTGGTGGTAGCGGCAGATGGCGCCTTGTACCGGGCCAAGGAAACGGGGCGCGACCGAGTGGTGTCGGCTGAGACGGAAATCCCGCAATGAAGGCAGAAAGCGCATGAACAAGTCTGTGCAGATTTATCTTTTTTCGATAATTTTTGGACTGGGCATGGTGCTGGCGTTTTTTCTGATCCAGTCCGTCGTCATCATCCGGGTGTTTGAGCCGCGCATGCTGATCGTGCCTGTTTCGCTGGCGATTGCCATCGGCCTTTTGCTGGGCAAGGTGCTGGTGTTGCGGGAACAGCTGGCGGCACGCAACCGGTTGTTTTCGGTGCTGGCCGATTTCGCGCTGGAGTTCACCTATTTCCGCAAGATCAGTGGCGAATATGAGTATGTTTCCCCCGCCTGCAAGGCGCTGACCGGTTATGCACAGGAAGATTTCTATCGCCAGGCCAATTTCATGGACCGGCTGATTCATCCCGATGACAGGGGGATATGGAGTGGGCATGTCCACAATATCAACGGCGAAGGCGTGCCAGAAACGGTGGAATTCCGCATCATCAGGCAGGATGGCCAAGTACGTTGGGTCGAACATCTGTGCAGCACGGTGCAGAACGAGAAGGGCAAGACCATCGGCGTGCGTTCCACCAACGTGGATATTACCCAACGCAAGGCATATGAACTGCAGATCGAGTTTTCCGCCAAATACGATCACCTGACCGCGCTACCCAACCGGCACTGGCTGATGACAGTGCTGCAAAACCGGATTGCCGAGGCGCAGGCGGGCAGGCGGCACTTCGCCGTGATGTTCCTTGATCTCGACCGCTTCAAGTTCATCAACGACACTTTTGGCCATGCCGTGGGCGATACCCTGCTGCGCCAGATTGCCGACCAGTTCAAGGCAGTTTCCGGGAACCGCAGACAAGGCGCGCCGATGTTCATCTCGCGTTTTGGCGGCGACGAGTTCGTGATCGTCGAAGACATGGCGCAGGGTGATGAGCTGCGCCAGACAGCGGAAAACGTGCTGGCGCTGCTCGACCGTTCCTTTGCCGTCAACGGGCATGATTTTCGCGTCACCGGCAGCATCGGAATTTCGGTCTTTCCCTATGATGGCACCACGCCGGAAGACCTGATCAAGCATGCCGATGCTGCCATGTACAAGGCAAAGCGTGAAGGCAAGAACAATATCCAGTTTTATTCGGCCGACCTGGCGGCGGAAATGTCCGAATTCTACCGCCTGGAGCAACGCCTCAAGCTGGCGGTCGAACGCGACGAATTCGTACTGCACTACCAGCCCCAGACCGAGCTGGCAAGCGGCAGGGTGGTCGCGGTGGAAGCCCTGCTGCGCTGGAATAGCCCGGATAGTGGATTGGTGCCGCCATTGCAGTTTATTCCCGTGGCCGAGGAAACCGGCCTGATCCGTGCCATCGGCGAACTGGTATTCCGCAAGGCCTGCACCCAGTGGCGGCTTTGGGCGGACCAGGGTATTGAGCTGAAAATGGCGGTCAATGTGTCGCCGATCCAGTTTCGCGACGATGCCTTCATCAGCCAGCTGGAAGCGCTGCTGGAGGAACTGCGCATGCCGCCGGCCAGCCTGGAGATCGAGATCACGGAAAGCGTGCTGATGGGCAGCGCGGAAAAATCCCTGGCCAAACTTAATGCCCTGCGCGACATGGGTATTTCCATCGCCATCGACGATTTTGGCACCGGTTATTCCTCGCTGGAATATCTCAAGGATCTGCCGATCAACCGCCTCAAGATCGACGCCTCGTTCGTGCGTGAAATCCAGGCCAGTGACAAGGATCTGGCCATCGTCAGGACCATTGAGGCGTTGGGGCGGAATCTCCAGATGCATACCGTGGCGGAAGGTATCGAGGAAGCGGCGCAATATGCCCTGCTGAAGGATCTTGGCTGTACCCTGGGGCAGGGGTATTTCATTTCCCGCCCGGTTGCTGCGGCCGATCTGGAGCCATTGCTGCGGACCGGCGTTTGCGAAGCAGGCTATTAGCTGGCTCGGCACGCTTTATGCTTTTGTCATGGCGGGCTCAATTTTTCCTGTGATGGCTCGCACTACATGAGTGCGCGGGAATTCCTCGGCAAGGATGACGCATTCTGGTTCGGTTCCTGATTTTCATATTTTGGTAGTATAGTGAAGCTATCCTGAGCCCTCCCCGGAAAAGGCTGAGCTGACCGATGGAACCCTGCGAATTTCCCCACATCGAACGGCAACTGGCGCCCATCTTCGCGCGCCACGGCAGCGATGCTGCCCGCCTGCTGCAAATCCTGCGTGAGGTGCAGGATGCGCTGCACTTCATTCCCCCCGAAGCCCTGAGCTGC
>CAZKHJ010000024.1:10528-26333 GCA_964552675.1 uncultured Sulfuricella sp.
GGTGTGGCCGGATTTTATTCTTTCCTCTCGCTTCAGCCGGTGGGTGAGTACCGTGTGCTGTTTTCGGACAACATCACCGACCGGATGCTGGGCAAGGACGAGCTGATGCAGTATTTCTGCAACAAGCTGTGGGTCGAGCCGGGCAAGGTGTCGGAAGACAATCTGGTCAGTGTGGACAGCACCTCCTGCACCGGCATGTGCGATCAGGGCCCGGCGGCGCTGGTGAACGGCTGGCCGTTGACCAATCTGGACAACAACCGGCTCGACCTGGTAGCGGAACTGATCCGGATTCGCAAACCGGTGACCGAGTGGCCAGCCATGCTGTTCGAAGTGAAGGACAACATCCGGCGAGCAGGCGTGCTGCTGGGCGAGCCCTTCGAGCCCGGCACTGCCATCCGCGCGACGCTGGTACGCGGTGCGCGCGAAACGCTGGCCGAGATGGAAAAATCCAAGCTGCGCGGACGCGGTGGCGCAGGTTTCAAGACCGCCTCGAAGTGGTCGTTCTGCCATGCCGCGCTGGTGGAGGAAGACGGTAGCGAGATCTGCGATGTCGGCGGTGCGCCGAAGCGGGTCATGGTGTGCAATGCCGACGAAGGCGAACCGGGCACCTTCAAGGATCGCGTGCTGCTCAATACCTGCCCCGACCTGGTGTTGGAGGGCATGACCGTGGGTGCGCGCGTGGTCGGCGCGAATCGCGGCTTCCTCTATCTGCGCGGTGAATACCGCTACCTGCGGGATCACCTCGAAGCCGTGCTGCAGCGGCGGCGCGAAGCGGGTCTGCTGGGCAGAAACATTCTCGGCCAGGATGGCTTCGATTTCGACATCGAGATTCACCTCGGTGCGGGGGCCTATATCTGCGGCGAGGAGTCGGCACTGATCGAGTCGCTCGAAGGCAAGCGCGGGCGGCCGCGCAACCGCCCGCCGTTTCCGGTCACGCATGGCTATCTCGGCCTGCCGACGGTGGTGGATAACGTGGAAACCTTTGCCTGCGCCGCCCGTATTGCCGAAAGAGGCGGGGAATGGTTCGCCGCCATGGGCACGCCCCAGTCCAGCGGCAGCAAGATTCTCAGCATTTCGGGCGACTGTAGCCAGCCCGGCATTTACGAATATCCCTTTGGCGTCACGCTGCGCGAAATCCTGGCCGACTGTGGCGCGGAGGAGCCCTATGCGGTGCAGGTTTCCGGACCTTCCGGCTGCCTGGTGTCGTGGAAGGAATTCGAGCGCCGCATCGCCTTCGAGGATTTGCCCACTGCCGGGGCACTGATGGTTTTCCGGCGCGGGCGTGACGTGTTCCAGGTGGCGCGTAACTTCGCCCACTTCTTCGCCCACGAAAGCTGCGGTTTCTGCACTCCCTGCCGGGTCGGAACGCAGTTGCAGAAACGTCTCATGGACAAGATCGACAGCGGCCATGGCGCGGTGTGTGACCTGGAGGAAATGAAACGGCTCGGACAGCTGATGAAATCCATGAGCCATTGCGGGCTGGGGCATACCGCGGCGAATCCGGTGCTGGACAGCCTGGAGAAATTCCCCGATAGCTACGAGCGCAAGCTGAAAAGCCTGGCTTTCGAGCCTGCCTTCGACCTGGACGGGGCGCTGGAAACGGCACGCAAGATCACCGGAAGGGATGACGCATGGGCACACCTGTGAAAAAACTGAGCCTGGATGGCCACGAAATCCCCTTTCAGGACGGCCAGACCATCATGGATGCGGCGCTGGCCGCCGGAGTTTACATTCCGCACCTGTGCCATCATCCGGAGTTCAAGCCGCACGGCAGCTGCAAACTGTGTACCGTGAGCATCAACGGGCGCCAGGTGGCCTCCTGCACCATGCCGGCGGCCGAGGGCATGGTGGTGGCGAGCCATACCCCCGAGCTCAACGATGAGCGCCGGGCGCTGGTGCAGATGCTGTTCGTCGAGGGCAACCATACCTGCCCGGCGTGCGAGAAATCGGGCAACTGCCAGTTGCAGGCAGTGGCCTATTACCTCGACATGATGAGTCCGCATTACAACCATTTCTACCCGCCGCGCGAGGTGGATGCTTCGCATCCCGACGTGTTCCTCGACCGCAACCGCTGCATCCTGTGCGAATTGTGCGTGCGCGCCAGCCGCGAGGTGGATGGCAAGGACGTGTTCGGCCTGTCTGGTCGCGGCATCGGTGCGCGGCTGGTGGTGAATTCGTCCAGCGGCCGGCTCGGCGACAGCAATTTTGCCGCGAGCGACCGGGCTGCGAGCGTTTGCCCCACAGGCGCGATTCTGCTCAAGCGGCAGGGGTTCAAAGTACCCATTGGCCAGCGCATTTTTGACCGGCGCACCATCGGCGAGGTGCAAACGGAGCCCGGCCATGAATGAGAAAGCCAAAGTCCGCGTTGCCACCTGTTCTCTGGCGGGCTGCTTCGGCTGCCACATGTCGCTGCTGGACATCGACGAAAAGCTGCTCGACCTGCTCGAACTGGTGGAATTCGATCGCACCCCGCTGACCGACATCAAGCATTGCGGGCCATGCGACGTGGGGATTGTCGAGGGCGGCGTGTGCAACGCCGAGAATGTCCACGTGCTCAAGGAATTCCGCAAGCACTGCAAGGTGCTGGTGGCGATTGGCGCCTGTGCCATCACCGGCGGGATTCCCGCCCTGCGCAACAATATCGACCTGTGGGACTGCTTCCAGGAAGTGTACCAGTACGAGGGCGGGCTGGAGGGCGGGCAGGTGCCCAATGATCCGGAACTGCCGTTGCCTTTCGACAAGGTCCATCCTATTGCCGAGGTGGTGAAGGTCGATTATTTCCTCCCCGGCTGCCCGCCGCCGGCGGATGCGATCTGGACATTTCTCACTGACCTGCTTGAAGGCAGGGAGCCGAAGCTGGCATACCAGCAACTTCATTATGATTGAGGTACATGAATATGGATTAATTCCCGACTATTCGGCTATACTAAAACCGATAATTGTCGTTATTCATTCCTAACAAATAGGAGGGTCTCCCATGAACCCCGAGAGCCTGCTAATTCAAGTTGATGGCCGCGATGTGGTCAAAATTGGCGGTTACGTCTTGCCGGCTGAAGATTTCAACCTTGCCAGGTTTCTGCGCGATGATCTCGGCACCACCTGGCTCCATGCAGGCGGCATGAGCAGCACCATGCGCCTGATCAGGCAGCTTGCCATCACGCCCGAAATGAGCGCCCTTGATATGGGTTGCGGTGTTGGCTCCGCAGCACGTCATCTGGCACGCAAGACCCGCTGCCAGATAACAGGGATCGACTTTGATCCTGAGATGGTTCGGCGCGCGCAGGCCGCCACCCCAGCCAGGGACTACCCCAATCTGAGCTACATGCACATGGACGCCACGCATACCAGCTTCCCTGACAACAGCTTCGACCGGGTCATTGTCCAGTCGGTCGAGTGCTTCACCGACAAGGCCGCACTGTTCAGGGAAATCCGGCGCGTGCTCAAGCCTGGCGGCATGGTGGGAATGAATGAGGTGACATGGCTGCAGCCGCCGACCGAGAAGGTTGAGCAGGTCATGTGTGCGACGATTTGCCAGACTTTTCGTGGCGCTTTGCTGGCTCGGGAGTGGATCGAGGCAATGGAGCAGGAGGGTTTGGCCGATGGCAGCCATGAGGAGTATCCATTCACTGCTTCGACGCCATACCAGATTCTGCGTGAGGAAGGCATTGCCAACACGGTTCGAATCATGTGGCGGGTGCTGCATGACCCGGAAATCAATATGCGCCTCAGCGCCATGAGTGATTTTTTCAAGAAGTGCCCGGAATATTTCAGTTACGGCATCTATACCGCTCGCAAGCCCTTGAGTTCCTGAAGGCTGAACGAGTTTGAACCAGGCTCTCGAACCTGTCAGCGATTCCGCCTACCGGGCCCAGGAGGAGTTGCTGTTCCGTACCGCAGCACGCCTGAAGGGCCTGTTGTTTTATCGTGCCTTCAGCTTGCTACTGCTTGTGCTTGCGGCATGGTTCTATCATGACAAGGTTGCTCAAGCGCTGGTTTTCTGGCCCTTGCTGCTGCTGTTGCTGGCTTTCAATGTGCTCAACCTGTATTTCGGCTTTATCGGCAGCGATTGCACCAATCGCCCGATGTGGATGGTGGGGGCGGACGCCCTGGGCTATACCGTGCTGGCTGTACAGACCGGGGGATTCGCGAGCTATTTTGTCTATTTTTTCTTTTTGCTGGTGCTTTATTCCTCGATCTGGTTCGAGCGTCGTCTGTCCTGGTTGGCGGGAGGGCTGGCGGCTGTTTGTGTGCTGCTGCTCTATCTGGTGTCTGGCAGCGCGGTGGCGGCCAGCGGGGAGAAGCTTGTTGTGGTGCTGCTGAGCCTGCTTGGACTGACGCTGGGGGCGGCGGGAATTGGCAGCCTCGTATCCGAAACGCGCGAACGCATCGTGCGCGCAGCCATGGATCTGATTCTGGCTAACCGGCAGGTGGTTGCCAAGCAGGCAGAATTGCTGGAGAGCGAAGCGCGCGTAAGACTGGTGCTCGATACTGCAGCAGAGGCGATTTTTGGCGTGGATATCGACGGCAATTTTACCTTTGCCAATCGCTCATGCCTGAACATGCTGGGTTACCGGAGCGAAACCGATCTGCTGGGGCGGAATGCGCACCAGCTGGTACACCACAGCCGCCCGGATGGCTCCCCCTATCCCCAGGAAGAGTGTCCCATGCTGCTTGCCACCGCACATGGCGAGAGCGCCCACTGTGACGTTGAACTGCTGTGGCGTGCCGATGGTTCATCCTTTCCAGCGGAATACTGGTCGCATCCCATCCGCCGTGATCACGGCATTGTTGACACAGTGACCACCTTCATTGACATCACCGAGCGCAAACAGGCAGAGGAAGCGCTGTTGCGCCTGAATCTGGAGCTGGAGGACAGGGTCGAGCGGCGTACCAGACAGCTGGCGGCCTCCAATGATCATCTCAAGGAAACACTGGAAACATTGCAGCGTGCCCAGGACGAACTTATCCGCAGCGAGAAGCTGGCCTCTCTGGGTTCGCTGGTGGCGGGTGTGGCGCATGAACTCAACACCCCCCTGGGCAATAGCCTGACCGTCGCGACTACCCTTGCGGACAGAACTCGTGTTTTCATGCAGGAACTCGGCTCTGGCGCCCTGCGCCGTTCTGCGCTTAACGAGTATGTCGAACAGGCGGGGCAGGCGACGCAATTGCTGACGAACAGCCTGTTTCAGGCGGCCGAGCTGATTTCACATTTCAAGCAGGTGGCCGTGGATCAGACCAGCGCACAGCGCCGCCTGTTTGACTTGGCGGAGGTGGTGAGTGAAGTGGTGGCGACGCTCCAGCCGCAATTCAAACAGACACCCTATGCCATCGAAATGGCCCTGCCGCCAGGCGTCCGCATGGACAGTTTTCCCGGCCCGCTCGGTCAGGTGCTGACCAATCTGGTGAGCAATGCCCTGATCCACGGTTTTGCCGGGATGGATACAGGCAAGATCATGATTGAAGCATGCTGCCGCGAGCGGAGCATACAGCTGCGGGTATCCGATAACGGGCGCGGCATCTCGCCGGAGCACCTGTCGCGGATTTTCGATCCGTTTTTTACCACCCGCCTGGGGCAGGGTGGCAGCGGCCTGGGCTTGCATATTGTTTACAGCATTGTCACGCGCGTCCTGGGCGGCCGCATCTATGCTGCAAGCGCTCCGGGGCAGGGGGCGACCTTTACGCTCGACCTGCCGCTGGAGGCTCCGGCACACAGCGGGAATCAGGTTTTTGATTCCATTGGCGTCGAACCATCCTGAGGCTTGGATTATGAACGGGCTACTTAATCGTGGAGGCGAAGACCTCCTGCAACTGATCGAAGATGAAAACGCTGCGGATCTGGCCGGCCATGAGCCTGCCCCCTGGCGCATCCTGATTGTCGACGATGATCAGCAGGTGCATACCACGACTGAATTTGCATTGGCTGATGTCCGCATTTTGGGACGTGCGCTGGAGTTTCTGCATGCCTACAACTCACGCGATGCGCAGCAGATTTTGTCGCGGGAATCCGGCATTGCCGTGGTTTTTCTCGATGTGGTGATGGAGACGGAGGACGCCGGGCTCAAACTGGTGCGGGTGATTCGTGAAGAGCTTGGCCTGGACGAGCTGCGCATCATTCTGCGTACCGGGCAGCCTGGCTATGCGCCTGAACTTCAGGCCATTCGGGATTTTGACATCAATGATTACCGCACCAAATCCGAACTGACCCGGACGCGCCTGGTTACTTCCCTGACCTCGGCCATTCGCTCCTATGAACAAATCCAGACCATCGCCTACAGCCGGCGCGGGCTGGAGAAAATTGTTTATGCGTCATCGCGTCTGTTCGATATCCGTGCCCTGGAGGGGCTGGCAGAGGGGGTGCTGACCCAGATTGCCAGCCTGCTGGGATTCCCGCCCAATGGGGTGGTCTGTGCCCAGCGCGGAGCGCCACTGGACGGCTCAAATCCTGACAATCTCTATGTGATCGGTGCGATTGGCCTTCTCGCGGATGCCATCAACCAGCCTCTGGAAGCACTGGAAAATCCCCGAATCGAAGGCGCGATTCGTGACTGCATCCGTTTGCGGGAGAATATCTATCAGGCTGATTACACGGTGCTGTATCTGAAATCAGGCACCAACGAAGAAGCCGTGTTTCTCGACTCAGGCGCCGCCATGGCACCGCTCGACCGGCAGCTGCTGGAAGTCTTTGCGGCCAATATCTCCGTCGGTTTTTCCAATGTTTACCTGTTCCAACGGCTTAATTTTCTAGCCTATTTCGATCCATTGACAGGCTTGCCAAACCGCCGCAGGCTGGTTGGCCTGGTCGATGAGGCGCGCCACCAGGGGCGGCCATACGTGGTTGTTCTGGCGGATATTGACCATTTTGCCGATATCAATGACGTAATGGGCATGCCCCTTGGCGACAGTGTTTTGCGCGCGGTTGCCGACCGTCTGCGTGGAGCCATGCCGGAAAGCGTGCAAATGGGCCGCTATGGCGGCGATGTTCTGTGCCTGATCGGCGATCCATCCTGCCTTTCGGCAGCAAAAATCCATGGCCTGTTCATTGAGCCTTTCGAGGTCTCGGAGTATAAGTTGCCGATTTCGGTGACACTGGGTATCTGCGATGGTGATGCCGGCCAGAATGGCCTGGAAACATTCAAACATGCCGGCCTGGCCCTGACCAGAGCGAAGCGCACTGCGCGGGGGCGCTATGTGAGCTTTAGCGAGCAGATGACCATTGAATCGCGTCAGCGCCTTGAGATGATGCAGGCGCTGCGCCGCGCCATCAATGAAAATCAACTTGAATTGCATTATCAGCCACAGGTGGATTTGCGTACCGGCAAGGTGGCGGGAGCCGAGGCGCTGCTGCGCTGGCGCCGCGAAGATGGGAAACAGGTCTCTCCGGCGGTATTCATTCCCCTGGCTGAATGCAGCGGCCTGATCACGCAAATCGGGGAATGGGTCATGTTTGAAGCCTGTCGCCAAGCCTGTCAATGGCAGAAGGAAGGGCTCGGCCATCTCAAGCTGGCAATCAATGTTTCTGCTCAGCAGGTTCGTTTGGGCGATTGTGCCAATGTGCTGCGCCGCGCGATGGTTGCACGGGGGCTGAACGCGAGCCAGCTGGAAATCGAAATTACGGAAAGCCTGTTGCTGGAAGATATCGAGAGTGCCACCGCAAGCCTCGACAGCCTGAAGGAAATCGGCGTATCGATTGCGCTGGATGACTTTGGCACCGGTTTTTCATCGCTATCCTATCTTCATCGCCTGCCGATTGACTCCCTAAAGGTTGATCGGGCTTTTATCAATGAAATCGGGTGTGAGGGGGATGGCGAGCGCATCGCCGAAATGATCGTGGCGCTGGGCAAGTTGCTGGAACTGTCCACGGTTGCGGAAGGTGTTGAAACCGTGGAGCAGGCCGAAGCGGCTCGCCAGTGGGGGTGTGACACGGCACAGGGGTTCCTCTACACACCGGCTCTCCAGCCTGCCGATTTTGCCCTCTGGGTCAAAGCCTGGGACGCCAGGGAGGACTAGCGCCGCCGTCTTGCCGGGAGGACAATACAGCTGTCCATGGATGATTAAGCCAGGAAAGCACGGAAAATGACATTCGAACTGGAAACAGCCGCCCATCCGGAAAATCTCAAACGTGTCGTGATCGAACCGGTCACCCGCGTCGAGGGCCATGGCAAGGTCACGCTGCTGCTGGACGGGAATAATCGTGTCCATCAGGCCCGCTTTCACATCGTTGAATTCCGCGGTTTCGAGAAGTTCATCCAGGGCCGCCCTTACTGGGAAGTGCCGGTGCTGGTGCAGCGCCTCTGCGGCATCTGCCCGGTGAGCCACAATCTGGCCGCTTCCAAGGCGCTGGACATGATCGTCGGTGCCACCCTTACGCCCACGGCAGAAAAACTGCGCCGCCTGATGCACCTGGGCCAGATCCTGCAATCCCACGCCCTGCATTTCTTTTACCTGGCTTCGCCCGATCTGCTGTTCGGTTTTGATTCGGAGGCGGGCAGGCGCAATGTGGTCGGCGTGGCGGCAGCCTATCCCGAGATCGCGCGGCAGGGTGTCGCGTTGCGCAAGTATGGCCAGGAGGTTATCCGCCTCGCTTCCGGCAAGCGGGTGCATGGCACCGGTGCGGTTCCCGGCGGGATGAACAAGAACCTGTCGCGCCAGGAACGCGACACGCTGCTGGCGGACATTGACCAGATCATTGCCTGGAGCCAGGGCGCTGTCGCTCTGATCCGCAAAATTCATGGCGCCCGGCCGGATTACTACAACGGTTTCGGTTTTTACCGCTCCAGCTTCATGGGGCTGGTGCGCGCCGATGGCGCTCTGGATCTCTATCATGGCGGCCTGCGGGCGCGCGACGAACACGGTCAGAGCATTTTCGATCATGTCGATTACAGCCACTACTGGGACTATATCCACGAGGAAGTGAAGCCCTGGTCCTACATGAAATTTCCCTTCATCCGCTCGCGTGGCCGGGAGGAGGGCTGGTACCGGGTCGGCCCGCTGGCGCGGGTCAACAATTGCGATTTCATTCCCACGCCGCTGGCCGAAGCCGAACGGCAAGCCTTCAAGGCCGAAGGCGACGGCACCGTGACCCAGGCCACGCTGTCCTACCACTGGGCGCGCATGATCGAAATGCTGCATGCCGCCGAGGCGATTCGCGAGCTGCTGCTCGACGATGATCTCTCCGGCGACGATCTGGTCCGGACCGGCACGCGCGCCCTGCGCGGCGTGGGGGTGATCGAGGCGCCGCGCGGCACCCTGATCCATCACTACCGCATCAACGAGGACGAGCAGATCGTGCGCGCCAACCTGATTGTTTCCACCACCCACAACAACCACGCCATGAACGAGGCGGTACGGCAGGTGGCATTGCAGTATCTGGACGGCCAGGAGCTGACCGAGGGCCTGCTCAACCACATCGAGGTGGCGATCCGCGCCTTCGACCCCTGCTTGTCCTGCGCCACCCATGCGGTGGGCAAGATGCCGCTGGAAGTGGAACTGCTGGATGCCGGTGGGACGGTGGTCAGCCAGTTGACCAGAAATTCTACTGGCCAGTGCGAAATTTGATCGCGCCGCTGCTGATTTTCGCCTATGGCAATCCGAGCCGGGGTGATGATGCACTCGGGCCGTTGCTGCTGGAGCGGCTGGCAGCACTGAACCTTCCCGGTGTCGAACTGCTCACCGATTTCCAGCTCCAGGTCGAGCATGCGCTCGATTTGCAGGGCCGCGAACGGGTACTGTTCATCGACGCCAGCGTTTCCTGCCCGCCTCCCTATCTTTTTACCCGCCTGCAGCCACAGCAGGATGCCAGCTACACCTCCCATGCCATGAGTCCGGCCGCGCTGCTGCAGGCCTGTCTGGATCTGCACGGCAGCGCGCCGCCAGCTTGGCTGCTGGCTGTGCGCGGCGATAATTTTGAATTGGGGGAAGAGTTGAGTGCAGGGGCAAGGCGGAATCTGGAGCAGGCTTTTCTCCTGCTGCGCGGACTTTGTTCCGCCAGCGGAAACAATGCGGATAAAAACGACATCTTTCTGTGGCCTGAGGGCTTGACAAGCTCCGTATAATAGCGGGTTTCAAAACCATTTCCGTGCCATGTCCATCCTTGCCTGGATCATCGTTTCAAGCCTGCTTGGTGGCGCCTTGAGCGTTGCCACCGCCGCGCTGTTTGCCTTTTCCGCGCGGGCTTCCATGGTGCCGCTGCTGGTCAGTTATGCCATTGGCGCCTTGCTGGGCGCGGTGTTTCTGGAAATCCTGCCGCATGCCTTCGAGCTGAACCATGATGTGCATACCATGGCGGGCACGGTGCTGTTCGGTATCCTGCTGTTCTTTACCCTGGAAAAGCTGGTGCTGTGGCGGCACTGCCACCACACCGACGAGTGCGAGGTTCATGGCGTTCACGAGGGGCATACCGATCATGGCCGCAGCGGCCTGATGATCATGGTGGGCGATACCTTCCACAATTTTGTCGATGGCATCCTGATTGCCGCCGCCTTCATGGTGGACGTGCAGGTCGGGGTGGTGACTTCGCTAGCCATCATCGCGCACGAGATTCCGCAGGAAGTCGGCGACTTTCTCATCCTGCTGCATTCCGGCTATTCCCGGCAGCAGGCCTTTGCCTTCAACCTGCTGTCGAGCCTGGCTACCCTGGTGGGCGGCGTGCTGGCCTATTTCGCCCTGCAATCGCTGCAGGGGGCGGTGCCTTACCTGTTGGGGATCGCGGCGGCCAGCATGATCTACGTGGCCGTGGCGGACCTGATACCGGGGCTGCACAAACGCCCGGAAATCCGTGCCACGATACAGCAGGTGAGCTTAATCGGCCTCGGCATCACTTCTATCTGGCTTGCCGGCGTGCTGCTTGGCAGCCATTGAGCGCTTGCGCGCCGGGGTGCCGGCCAGCCACAGAAACAGCGCCAGCGGTGCAAGGCCGTACCACAGGAAGGTCATCAGGCCGGCGATGATGCTGGTTTCGGTGAGTGCCATCATCAGCACCACATACAGCCAGGCAATGGCGACGATATACATTCAGGCTGCGCCAAAAACCGTTTCCCACAAGCGCTGAACCGCCGCCACGTGAGGCGCGGCCTGCTCTGGCGGGATGCGCGCATACTGCTCCCCTTGCAGCCGCAGGGCGTGCTGCTGCTGGCGGAAGTGGCGGTAGGCGGCGCGTGACGCTTCCGCCAGTTCAGGGGTGATCAGCCCCAGTTCGGCGGCGAGACGGAGCAGCGCCAGATTGCCGCTGTTGCGCGTGAATTCGGGGTGGACATGGGCATGAGCCAGCACCAGGTATTGCACGGTGAATTCCACGTCGATGATGCCGCCCCGGTCATGCTTGAGGTCGAACTGGCCGCTGGTGTTGGGGTGGGCGTCGAGCATTTTCTGCCGCATTTCCAGCACTTCCTGTTTCAACGCCCCGTTATCGCGCGGTCTGGCCAGCACTTCATGGCGGATACGTTCGAAACTTGCGCCGATTTCCTGGTCCCCGGCGCAATAGCGCGCCCGCGTCAGTGCCTGATGCTCCCACACCCAGGCCTGGGTGTGCTGGTACTGGCTGAAGGCCTCGACCGAGCTGACCAGCAGGCCGCTGGCGCCGTTTGGCCTGAGGCGCAGATCGGTGTCGTAGAGCATGCCGGCAGGCGTCAGGCTGGTGAGCCAGGTATTGATGCGCTTGCCCAGCGTGGCATAGATTTCCGGCGCCTCCTGGGCTTCGTCTTCATAGAGGTAGATGATGTCGAGATCGGAGGCATAGCCCAGCTCCTTGCCGCCCAGCTTGCCGTAGCCGATGATGGCAAAGCGCGGCTGCTCGCGGTGCTTGACGCGCAGGCCCTGCCAGCACAGGCGCAGGGTTTCGCCCAGGATCAGGTCTGCCAGGTCGCTCAGGTGATCGCTCAGTTTTTCCAGCGGCAGCAATCCCGCCAGGTCCTGCGATACCAGCCGGAATACCTGGGCCTGCTTGAAGTGGCGCAGGATATCCATCTGCCGCTCGGTGTCCCCGCTGGCGGCATCCAGCAGTTCCCTCAGCTCGGCGCGGGAGCGGGTGCAGTCGGGCGGGGTATTCAGGCTGCGGGTGTCGAGCAGTTCATCGAGCAGGACCGGGTGCTGGGTGAGGTAATCGGACACCCACGGGCTGGTGCTGCACAGCCGCGCGACCTGGCTCAGGGTTTGCGGATATTCCAGCAGCAGGGCGAGGTAGGCGGCACGGCGGCTGATATTTTCCAGCAGCCTGAGAATGCGCTCCAGGGTTTCGTCCGGATTGGGGAAGCCGGAAGCGACCTGGATCAGCGGCGGCAGCAGGGCGTCGAAACGGGTGCGGCTGGTTTCCGGCAACTGCGCGTAGCGGATGCCCTGGCGCAGGCGGGCAAGGCGTTGCCAGGTCTCGCCGCCATGCCGGTAGCCCAGCTCGTCGAGGCACGACTGCGCCTCGCTGTCGCCCAGTCCGCCCAGCCACAGGGCGGTGAGCGGATGGCTTTGCTGCTGGCTTTGCGGCGCGGCGAACACCTGCTCGAAATGGCGGGTGACTTTCTGGCGATGCAGGTTGAGCGCGTCATGAAATGCCGTCCAGCCGGAAAAACCCATGGCTTCGGCGATGAGTTGCTTGTCGGCATCGCTGGAAGGCAGGGTCTGGGTTTGCGCATCTTCCAGATATTGCAGGCGATGTTCCAGATTGCGCAGGAAGCAATAGGCCTCGCGCAGCTCCGCAACCGCATTGGGCTGCATCAGTTCGCGCCGGGTGATGATATCCATCGCTTCCAGCGTGGAGCGGGTCTGCAGCACCGGTTCCTTGCCGCCACGGATGAGCTGGAAAACCTGGGTGATGAACTCGATCTCGCGGATGCCGCCGGGCCCGAGCTTGATGTTGTCGTCGAGTTCGCGGCGCTGCACTTCGCGGCGGATCTGCGCGTGCAGTTCGCGCATGGACGAAAAGGCGCCAAAATCCAGGTACTTGCGGAACACGAAGGGGCGCAGCATGGCGGCCAGTTCCTGATAGCGGCTGCCGCAGATGGGCTTGCCCTTGATCCAGGCGTAGCGCTCCCATTCCCGCCCCTGGGTGAGGTAGTAGTTTTCCAGCATGGCGAAGCTGCCCGCCAGCGGCCCGGCATCGCCATAAGGGCGCAAACGCATGTCGACGCGGAAGACAAAGCCATCGGCGGTGTTTTCGTGGATCGCACTGATCAGCTTCTTGCCCAGCAAAACAAAATATTCGTGGTTGCTGATGTGGCGCGGGCCGGTGGTTTCGCCTTCCTCGGGGTAGGCGAAGATCAGGTCGATGTCGGAGGAAACATTCAGTTCGCCGCCGCCCAGCTTGCCCATGCCGACCACGATCAGATCCTGGGGGGTCTTGCTGTCTTCGCCCATGGGCTGGCCGTATTGGGCCGAGAGCCAGCCGGACAGGCATTCCAGTGCGAAGATGACAGTGACCTCGGCCAGTTGCGAGGCATTGTTCATCACTTCCCGCAGATCGGCCAGGCCGGCCAGATCGCGCACGATCAGGCGCAGCATGACGCGCTTGCGCAACTGGCGCAGCGCAGTTTTCAGGCTGGCTTCGTCGCGGATGTCGGCTGATGCCAGGGCAGCGCGCATGGCTTCGCCATTCCACGGGGCATGGAGCGACGCCTGCAATTCTTCCCGCAGCTGGGGATTGCTCTGGGCCAGGCGCTGGGCGTAGCGGCTGTAGCGCAGCGCGGATTCGATCAGTTCCTGGTCGGATGGGGGTGGATTCATGTGAGGAGCCCTGGCTTCAGGTCTTGTATAAGATATTAGGGTCAGGATATGGAAAGCGGCGGCGGAAATCTATATGATTAGCCGTTATTGTATCCCCTAACACTGCGGAGTAGAGAGCCATGGCATCGATCGAGTCTGTATTGCATGAAACCCGTCTTTTTCCCCCCAGCGATGCGTTCAAGGCTCAGGCCAATGTGCCCGGAATGGACGCCTATCGCGCCCTGTGCGCCCAGGCGGAACAGGATTACGCCGGTTTCTGGGGCGCGCAGGCGCGCGAAAACCTGGTCTGGCACAAGCCTTTCAGCCAGGTGCTGGACGAAGGCAATGCGCCGTTCTACCGCTGGTTTCACGATGGTGAGCTGAATGTTTCCTACAACTGCCTGGACAAGCATCTGCCGACCCAGGGCGACAAGACCGCCATTATTTTCGAGGCCGATGACGGCACTGTCAGCCGGGTCAGTTACAAGGAACTGCACCAGCGCGTGTGCCAGTTCGCCAACGGCCTGAAGTCGCTGAATATCGCCAAGGGCGACCGGGTCATCATCTACATGCCGATGTCGGTCGAGGCGGTGGTGGCGATGCAGGCCTGTGCCCGCATCGGCGCCATCCATTCGGTGGTGTTCGGCGGTTTCTCCGCCAAGAGCCTGCACGAGCGCATCATCGACGCCGGCGCCAGGGCCGTCATCACCGCCGACGAGAGTATGCGCGGCGGCAAGGCGATCCCGCTCAAGGCGGCCGTGGATGAAGCGATCGGCCTGGGCGGCTGCGAGTGCATCGAGAAGGTGGTGGTATATCGCCGCAGCGGCGGCAGCATCCAGTGGGATGCCGGGCGCGACCTGTGGTGGCATGATCTGGTGCAGAATCAGGCCGACAGCTGCGAGCCGGCCTGGGTCAACGCGGAAGATCCGCTGTTCATCCTCTATACCTCCGGCTCCACCGGCAAACCCAAGGGGGTGCAGCATTCCAGCGCGGGCTTCCTGCTCGGCGCCATGCTGTCGATGAAGTGGGTGTTCGACTACAAGGCCGGCGATGTCTACTGGTGTACCGCCGACGTGGGCTGGATTACCGGCCATACCTATGTGGCCTATGGCCCGCTGGCCATGGGGGCGACCGAGGTCATCTTCGAGGGCATCCCCACCTATCCGGATGCCGGGCGTTTCTGGAAGCTGATTCAGGACCACAAGGTCACCACCTTCTATACCGCGCCCACCGCCATCCGTTCCCTGATCAAGCTGGGCAGTGACCTGCCGCGGCAATACGACATGTCCTCCCTGCGTCTGCTTGGCACCGTGGGCGAGCCGATCAATCCGGAAGCCTGGATGTGGTACCACGAGGTGGTGGGCCAGGCGCGTTGCCCGATCGTCGATACCTGGTGGCAGACCGAGACCGGCAGCAACATGATTGCCCCGCTGCCCGGTGCCGTCGCCACCAAGCCGGGTTCCTGCACCCTGCCGCTGCCCGGCATCATGGCCGACATCGTGGACGAAGTGGGTCATGCGGTGGAGAAAGGGCACGGCGGTTTCCTGGTGATCAAGCGGCCGTTCCCGTCGCAGCTGCGCACCCTGTGGGGCGACCCGGAGCGCTTCCGCAAAACCTATTTCCCCGAGGAGCTGGGCGGCAAATACTATCTGGCCGGTGATTCCTCGCATCGCGATGACGACGGCTATTTCTGGATCATGGGCCGCATCGACGACGTGCTCAACGTCTCCGGCCACCGCCTCGGCACCATGGAGATCGAATCCGCCCTGGTGGCCAATCCGCTGGTGGCGGAAGCCGCTGTGGTGGGCAAGCCGCATGAAATCAAGGGCGAGGCGGTGGTCGCCTATGTGGTGCTGAAAGGGCCGCGCCCCGAGGGCGAAGCGGCACAGAAAATCGCCGCCGACCTGCGCAACTGGGTAGGCCATGAAATCGGCCCGATTGCCAAACCGGACGAAATCCGCTTTGGCGATAATCTGCCCAAGACCCGTTCCGGCAAGATCATGCGCCGCCTGTTGCGTGCCATCGCCAAGGGCGAGGAAATCACCTCCGATACTTCCACCCTGGAAAATCCGGCAATCCTGGAGCAGCTGAAAGCCGCAGTGAAGTAGCAGGCAGCTTT
>CAZKHJ010000024.1:26433-39288 GCA_964552675.1 uncultured Sulfuricella sp.
GAGCAGCTGAAAGCCGCAGTGAAGTAGCAGGCAGCTTTGCCGCGCTGATCCGGGCATGAGAATGCCGGATTTCGGCGCAGGCTAACCGGGTGCGTTCAGCACCCGGTTAAACGCAGTGGCCGGAACCAAAATCCGGCAATCCTGGAGCAGCTGAAAGCCGCAGTGAAGTAGCAGGCAGCTTTGCCGCGCTGATCCGGGCGCACGTTGCTCCCTCCCCTTCAAGGGGAGGGCTGGGGTGGGGATGGGGTGGATGGGGTGATAAAGCTTGTGTCCCCCTCCCAACCTCCCCCTTGAAGGGGGAGGAGTGGATCAGTCGGCTATGAAACCCGTACTGCAAGCGCCGAGATATTGTCGTAACCGCCATTCTCGTTGGCTTTGTGCACCAGTTGCCGGGTCAGGAGGTTCAGGTCGTCCTGATGCGCTGTCAGGATGGCCGTGGTCTCGGCATGGGTGAGCATGTCGTAACAGCCGTCCGAGCAGAGCAGGAAAATATCCCCCGTCTGGCTGACGATTTCGCGCATGTCCACTTCCACTACCGGTTCCACTCCCAGCGCTCGCGTCAGCACGCCGCGATAATTGGAATAGGGCGCTTCCTCCGGCGTGATTTCGCCGCTCTCGATCTGCTGCTGGATCATGGTGTGGTCTATCGTGAGCTGGGTCAGAACCTGCTGGCGCCACAGGTAGATGCGCGAATCGCCGATATGGGCGAGGGTTACCCGGTCACCATGAAAATAGGCTGCCAGCAGGGTGGTGCCCATGCCCTCGTATTCCGGCTGCTGTTGCGCGGCCTGATACACGGCCTGGTTGGAATGGCTGACTGCCGCGTATAGCTTCAGCACCGGCTCGCTCAGGTTCTTTGCCCATTCTGCCTCGCGCCAGTGGGGCGCAAGCGGCTGGCGGAAGGTTTCCATCGCCGTGCTGATGGCGAGATTGCTGGCAATCTCGCCGCCTTCATAGCCACCCATGCCGTCCGCCAGCAGGGCCAGGCCCAGCCCTTCATCCCAGGCGATGGCATCTTCGTTGCCCGGCCTGACCCGTCCGGCATCGCTGGCGCCGGCAAATTTACAGTGCGGTGTTGTCCCTGCCACGTTTATCCCCTGCACCAGGCCACGGCCTGTTCCAGCCGTTCCACGGCGGTGATTTCCATGCCCGCGATTGCCTGCTTGGGCTTGTTGCCCTTGGGGATCACGGCATGGGTGAAGCCCAGCTTGGCGGCCTCCCGGAGGCGTTCCTGGCCGCGCTGGACCGGACGCACTTCGCCTGCCAGGCCGATTTCGCCGAACACTACCAGCTTGCCCGGCAGGGGCCGGTTCCTGAACGAGGAAACGATGGCCAGCAGTACCGCCAGGTCGGCGGCGGGCTCGGTGATTTTGACCCCGCCCACGGCGTTGACGAATACGTCCTGGTCGAAGCAGGCAATGCCGGCATGGCGATGCAATACTGCCAGCAGCATGGCCAGACGGTTCTGCTCCAGGCCGACGGACAGCCTTTTCGGATTGGGCGCATGGGCTTCGTCCACCAGTGCCTGGATTTCCACCAGCAAGGGCCGGGTGCCTTCCTGGGTGACCATGACGCATGAGCCAGCCACTTCCTGGCCGTGGTGGGAAAGAAACAGGGCGGAGGGGTTGCTCACCTCGCGCAGGCCTTTCTCCGTCATGGCGAATACGCCCAGTTCGTTGACCGCGCCAAAGCGGTTCTTGAAGGCGCGCACCAGGCGGAAGCTGGAGTTGCTGTCGCCCTCGAAATACAGCACCGTATCGACGATGTGTTCCAGCACGCGCGGCCCGGCCAGCGCGCCTTCCTTGGTGACGTGGCCGACCAGGATCACCGCGGTGCCCGACTGCTTGGCGAAGCGGGTGAGCTGGGCGGCGCATTCGCGCACCTGGGCGACACTGCCGGGGGCGGACTGGAGCGCTTCCGAATAGACGGTCTGGATCGAGTCGATCACCGCCATTTCGGGCTTTTGCGCCGCCAGTGTGGCAAGAATTTTTTCCAGGTTGATCTCGGCCAGCAGCTGCACCGACTTGGCATCCAGTGTGAGGCGTTTGGCGCGCGAGGCGATCTGCTGCGCCGATTCTTCGCCGCTGACGTAAAGCACCTGGTGCTTGCCGCCCAGGTGGCACAAAGCCTGGAGCAGTAGCGTGGATTTGCCGATGCCGGGGTCGCCGCCGATCAGCACCACCGCGCCCTGCACCAGGCCGCCGCCCAGCACCCGGTCGAACTCGGCGATGCCGGTGGGCTCGCGCGGCACTTCCTGGGCCTCGACTTCGCCCAGGCTCTGCACCTTGCTGGTGACGGCGAGGGCGTTGTAGCGGTTGGTGGCAGCGGTCTCAGCGACGCCTTCCACCAGCGTGTTCCATGCCATGCAGTGAGGGCACTGGCCCTGCCACTTGGGCGACTGGCCGCCGCATTCGGTGCAGGTATAGAGGGATTTGGCCTTGGCCATATAGCTAGGCCGCTTCCATCACGGGGACCCGCTGGGCAAGGGCGCACAGCAGCTCGTAGCTGATGGTGCCGGCTGCGGCAGCGACTTCTTCCACTGGCAGGCCCTGCCCCCACAAGGTGACAGGCGAGCCAATCGCCGCATCGGGAATTTTACTCAGGTCCACGGCCAGCATGTCCATCGAAACCCGGCCCAGGGTGCGGCTGCGCTGGCCGTTGACCAGAACCGGCGTGCCGGTGGGCGCGTGGCGCGGGTAACCGTCGGCATAGCCACAGGCGACAACGCCAATGCGCATGTCGGATTCGGCCCTGAATGTGCCGCCGTAGCCTACCGTCTCGCCTGCCCGGATATCGCGCAGGGCGATGATTTCGCTGGACAGGGTCATGGCAGGCTGAAGTTGGGGTGCCAGCGTGTTGTCCAGCAGCGGTGAGGCGCCGTAGAGCATGATGCCGGGGCGCACCCAGTCTGCCTGCGATTCCGGATAGCTGATCAGGGCAGCGGAGTTTGCCATGCTGCGCGGCAATCCAGTGTGAGCGGTGAGGGCGTTGAACTGTGCCAGGGGGGCGGCGATGGCATCGTTTTCGTCGGCGCAGGCGAAGTGGGTCATCAGCATCAGGTTTGCGCCCGCCTGTTGCAGGCGTTGCAGTGCGGCGGGGAAGTCCCCGGCCTGAAAACCGAGGCGGTTCATGCCGGTGTTCAGCTTGAGCCACAAGGGGATGCTTGCCATGGCCGGAGAATGCAGCAGGGCATCAAGCTGCCACCGGGCATGCACCACGCTGGCGATACGATACTGGGCCAGCAGAGGCAGTTCGTCGGAGCTGAAGAAACCTTCCAGCAGCAATATTTCCTGCGCAAAGCCGGCTTCCCTGAGCGTGATGGCCTCCTGCACCGTGAGCACGGCAAAGCCATCCGCTGTTTCCAGCGCCCGCGCCACGCGCAGCATGCCATGGCCGTAGCCGTTGGCCTTGATCACCGCCATGATGCGGGCACGGGGGGCGTGTTGGCGCACGGCGGAAAGGTTGTGGCGCAGTGCGGAGAGATGGATGGTGGCGCGGAGGGGGCGAGGCACTAGTAGGCGTCTCCCCGGAACGAATCGCCATGCGCGTAATTTTCAAATCGGGTGTATTCGCCCAGGAAGGTCATGCGCACCGTGCCGATGGGGCCGTTACGCTGCTTGCCGATAATGATTTCGGCGGTGCCTTTTTCCTGGGTGTCGGGGTTGTAGACCTCGTCGCGATAGATGAACAGGATCACGTCGGCATCCTGTTCGATGGCGCCGGATTCGCGCAGATCGGACATCACCGGGCGCTTGTTGGGGCGCTGTTCCAGGCTGCGGTTGAGCTGGGACAGGGCGATCACCGGCACCTCCAGTTCCTTGGCCAGGGCCTTGAGGGAGCGGGAGATTTCGGAAATCTCCGTGGCGCGGTTGTCCCCACTGCCGGTGCCGCTCATGAGTTGCAGGTAGTCGATGATGATCAGGCCGAGCTTGCCGCACTGGCGGTGGAGCCGGCGTGCGCGGGCGCGCAGTTCGAGAGCGGTGAGGGCGGCGCTTTCGTCAATGTGGATGGGCGCATCGTTGAGCTTGCCCACGGCATTGGTGAGGCGCAGCCAGTCCTCGTCCTGCAGTTGGCCGGTGCGGATCTTCTGCTGATCCAGTTTGCCCACCGAGCCGATCATACGCATTGCCAGCTGGGCGCCGCCCATCTCCATACTGAAAATGGCGACCGGCAGGCCGGTATTGAGCGCGACATTCTCGCCAATATTGATCGAGAAGGCGGTCTTGCCCATGCTGGGGCGGCCCGCCACGATGATCAGGTCGCCTGGCTGGAGTCCCGAGGTTTTCTGGTCGAGATCGTGAAAGCCGGTGGGGATGCCGGTCACTTCATTGGGATTGTCGCGCTGGAACAGTTCGTCGATGCGCTCCACCACCTGGATCAGCAGCGGCTGGATCTCGACAAAGCCCTGTTTGCCGCGCGCGTTGGCTTCGGCGATCTCGAACACCTTGCCTTCCGCTTCGTCCAGCAATTGGCCGGCGTGGCGGCCCAGCGGGTTATAGGCGCTGTCGGCGATCGCGGTGCCGACTTCGGCCAGTTTGCGCATGACGCCGCGGTCGCGCACGATTTCGGCGTAACGCTTGATGTTGGAAGCGCTCGGGGTGTTCTGCACCAGTGCGGCAAGATAGGCGAGCCCTCCGATATTTCCCAACTCTGCGCTGATTTCCAGCGCCTCGGAAACGGTGATGACGTCCGCCGCTTTACCGCTTTCGAGCAGCCTGAAAATATGGCGGAAAATCAGGCGGTGGTCGTGGCGGTAAAAATCGCTTTCCGCCACCACATCCGCGATCCGGTCCCAGGCGCTGTTGTCCAGCATCAGGCCACCAAGAACGGACTGCTCGGCCTCGATGGAGTGAGGGGGGAGTTTGATGGCGTCGAGTTGTGCGTCGCTCATGAAATGGTGTGGGACAAAAAGTTAAAGTTTCCCGGTTCGACCGGAATTTATCAAGCACTGCGGCTATTGCGCTGCGACAGAAACAAAAAAAGGGCTGTTGCCAGCCCTTTTTCTGGGTGTTGCACGGTGCTTAGGCTGCGGCCACCACGGAAACAGTGATGCTTGCAGTGACATCGGTGTGCAGGGAGAGATCCACGGAGGCATCACCAATGACCTTCAGCGGGCCATTGGGCAGGCGTACTTCGGATTTCGCCACGTCAAAGCCCTGGGCCTTGAGCGCTTCGGAAATATCGCCGGTGGTCACGGAGCCGAACAGGCGGCCGTCCACGCCCGCTTTCTGGGCAACCTGCACGGTGATGCCGTTGATTTTCTCGGCACGAGCCTGAGCCTGGGCCAGGATTTCGGCCTGCGCTTTTTCCAGTTCGGCGCGGCGTGCCTGGAATTCAGCCAGGTTGGCTTCGGTCGCCCGCTTGGCTTTCTTTTGCGGGATCAGATAGTTGCGGCCATAGCCGTCTTTCACTTTGACGACATCGCCCAGTTGACCCAGGTTCGCCAGTTTTTCCAGAAGAATGACTTGCATGATCTCTCCTTAGTGCTGATCAGTGTAGGGCATCAGGGCCAGGAAACGGGCGCGCTTGATGGCGGTGCCCAGCTGGCGCTGGTAGCGGGCTTTGGTCCCGGTAATGCGGGCCGGAATGATCTTGCCGTTTTCGGAGATGAAGTCCTTGAGCAGTTCCACATCCTTGTAATCGATTTCCTTGATGCCTTCAACGGTGAAGCGGCAGAAGCGCTTGCGCCGGAACATTTGACGTGCCATTTTCGATACCTCTTTAAATTTCGATTGATTCGATTCTGTTTGCGTGCAATACCAGATGCGTGCTGTTGCGGCTTTTGCGGGCCAGGAATCCCTGGATTCTCAGGCTGTCGCCCACCTTGCAATGGGCCGTCTGTTGCGCCTGTTCTCCCAGAGCAATCACCGCGATCTCACATTCCACCTCGCGTTCCATTCCGGCTTCAGTTTGCCTGGAGTGGTGAGCGAGCGTCAGGTTCAGTGCGGGGATGCCGGCCGGGGTGTGGCGCAGTGCGTCAATTGCAACGATTCGGCCGTTCAGCACAATCCGGTTGCTTGCGACACTAGGCTGCGGCGGCAGGCTCGGCCTGTGCATCACCCTGGGGTTGCAGCGAACGGGATTTTTCTTCCTTCATCATGGGGGAAGGCGTGGTTACTGCCTCATCCATGCTTACCACGAGGTGGCGCAGCACGGCATCATTGAAGCGGAAGGCGTGATCCAGTTCGTCCAGGGTTTCCTGGTCGCACTCGATGTTCATCAGCACGTAATGGGCCTTGTGGATTTTCTGGATCGGGTAGGCCAACTGGCGGCGGCCCCAGTCCTCGAGGCGGTGGATCTGTCCGTTCTTGGCGGTCACCAGGCCGCGGTAACGCTCGACCATGCCCGGAACCTGCTCGCTCTGGTCGGGATGGACGATGAAAACGATTTCGTAATGTCGCATGCATGCTCCTTGTGGATTTGAAGCCTTCCGCCATGCGGGACGGTAAGGCAAGGTTGGAAAACCGCGAATTGTACCAAATTTTCCAGAACAATCAAATTGCTGTGAGAAAACGCCTGTCCGCAAAGGGCGCAAACACGGCGGGAGCGATGATTATGTTACAATTAAAAAGTATTTGGCTTGTTCCATGCAATAGCGGGTAATCGGAGCATTGCCCTGAAAGTACCGAATTTTAAGCGATATTTAAGGAATGAAATGATGCAAACGGAAAATGTGAACCCCCTCGAAAGAACGCTGGATCTGGCGGTGTCCCTGGCACAGTTCGAGGCTGAAGTGGAAAACCGCCTGAAGAAAGTGGCGCGCACGGTGAAGATGCAGGGTTTTCGTCCCGGCAAGGTGCCGATGAAGATGGTGGCGCAGCAATATGGCGGCCAGGTGCGTCAGGAAGTGCTGGGCGAATCGGTGCAGAAAAGCTTTGCCGAAGCAGTGCAGCAGCAGCAGTTGCGCGTTGCCGGGTATCCGCGCATCGAACCCAGGGCGGATCAGGGCGATGGCAGTTCCATGGTGTTTGCCGCCACCTTCGAGGTTTACCCCGAAGTGGTGCTGGGCGACATCAGTGCTGTCACGATCGAACGTCCTGTGGTGACGATTGGCGACGAAGAGGTGGACAAGACTATCGATATCCTGCGCAAGCAGCGCGTGAGCTACCTGCCGGTCGAGCGTGCTGCGGCGAATGAAGACCGCATCAACGTGGATTATCGCGGTACGCTGGATGGTGCCGAGTTTGCCGGTGGCCAGGCCAAGGGTTTCAATCTGGTGATTGGCGGGGGGCGTACCCTGGCTGATTTCGAAAACCAGTTCGTGGGCATGAAGGCGGGCGAGAGCAAGTCTTTTGACATGACTTTCCCCGAGGATTACCACGCCAAGGAACTGGCGGGCAAGACCGTGACTTTCGAGGTGTCGGTGAATGCGGTTGAAGAGCCCAAGCTGCCAGAACTCGATGCAGAATTCGCGAAAAATCTGGGGGTTGCGGACGGCGATCTGACAAAGATGCGCGAAGAAATTCGTGCCAGCCTGGAGCGTGAAGTGAAAAAACGCGTGCAGGAGAAGGTCAAGGCTCAGGTCATGGATCACCTGATCGAGTCGACCAAGGTGGATCTGCCTTCCGCGCTGGTGGAAATGGAAATCGAGCGCCTGATGGACCAGATGCGTCAGAGCATGATGGCTCAAGGGGTGCAGATGCTGGAAGGTATGGAATCGCCGGAATTGCACCGCGAGCAGGCAAAACGCCGCGTTGCCCTGGGCTTGATTTTGGCCGAAGCGGTCAAATCTAATCAGCTCCATGCCAGACCGGAACAGGTGCGGGCGCAGATTGAGGACGTGGCACAGAGCTATGAGGATGCGGATTCGGTAGTGAAATATTTCTACTCCAACCCGCAGCAAATGGCTGAAATGGAATCCGTGGTACTGGAAGGCAACGTGGTCGAGTGGGCGCTGACGCGAGCGAAAGTGCTGGACAAACCGACCGTTTTTGACGAGTTGATGGGGAAAGCGTAAATGATCGAAATGAGCAACTGGGAGCCACAAAACCTCGGTTATATTCCGATGGTTATCGAGCAGAGTGGCCGCGGCGAACGCGCCTATGATATCTACTCGCGCCTGCTGAAGGAGCGTGTGGTGTTTCTGGTGGGGCCGGTGAACGAGATGAGCGCCAATCTGGTGGTGGCCCAGTTGCTGTTTCTGGAGTCGGAAAATCCGGACAAGGATATTTCACTCTACATCAATTCCCCTGGCGGCTCGGTTACCGCTGGCATGGCAATTTACGACACCATGCAGTTCATCAAGCCGGATGTCTCCACGCTGTGCATTGGCCAGGCGGCCAGCATGGGCGCTTTGCTGCTGACCGCCGGCGCCACCGGCAAACGCTACAGCCTGCCTAATTCACGCATGATGATTCACCAGCCGCTGGGTGGTTTTCAGGGCCAGGCATCGGATATCGAGATACATGCCAAGGAAATTCTCTTCCTGCGTGAGCGCCTCAATGCAATTCTGGCCAAACACACCGGTCAGACCATCAAAGCCATTGAAAAAGATACTGATCGTGATAACTTTATGAGCGCGGAACAGTCGCTGAAGTATGGCCTGATTGACAAGGTGCTGGTCAATCGCGCCGAAGCAGCAGCTTGATTTGACCCTAATTTCAGGAAAAAACGATGGCGAAAGATTCAGGCAGTGAAAAGTTGCTTTATTGCTCGTTCTGCAACAAGAGCCAGCACGAGGTGCGCAAGCTGATCGCGGGACCTTCCGTGTTTATCTGCGACGAGTGCGTGGATCTGTGCAACGATATTATCCGCGAGGAAGTGCGTAATGATCAGTCCAGCAAGGGCGGCGTTTCCGACCTGCCGGCACCGCAGGAAATCTGCCGCATTCTGGATGAATACGTCATTGGTCAGGCCCCTGCCAAGCGCGCGCTTTCCGTTGCGGTTTACAATCACTACAAGCGGCTGAAAAACTACAGCAAGGACGACGAGGTTGAGCTTGCCAAGAGCAATATCCTGCTGATTGGCCCGACCGGTTCGGGCAAGACCTTGCTGGCGCAGACGCTGGCACGCCTGCTCAATGTCCCGTTTGTCATGGCGGATGCTACCACGCTGACCGAAGCCGGTTATGTGGGCGAGGATGTGGAAAACATCATCCAGAAGCTGCTGCAGAAATGCGATTATGATATCGAGAAGGCACAGCGCGGCATCGTCTACATCGACGAGATCGACAAGATTTCGCGCAAATCCGACAATCCTTCCATTACCCGCGATGTTTCCGGTGAGGGGGTGCAACAGGCATTGCTCAAGCTGATCGAGGGCACCACTGCTTCGGTGCCGCCACAAGGCGGACGCAAGCATCCCAATCAGGAATTTGTCCAGGTGGACACCACCAATATCCTGTTTGTTTGCGGCGGCGCTTTCAGCGGCCTGGAGAAAGTGATCCGCAACCGCTCCGAGAAGGGTGGCATCGGCTTTGGCGCTGAAGTGAAAAGCAAGGATAACAGCAAGGATATCGGCGAGGTGTTGCGCGAGGTCGAGCCGGAGGATCTGATCAAGTACGGCCTGATTCCGGAGTTTGTTGGCCGCCTGCCGGTGGTGGCTACGCTCGAAGAGCTGGATGAAGGCGCCATGATCAAGATCCTGACCGAGCCCAAGAACGCGCTCACCAAGCAGTATCAGAAGCTGTTTGACATGGAAGGGGTGGAACTCGAATTTCGCGACAATGCCCTCAATGCCATCGCCAAAAAAGCCCTGGCGCGCAAAACTGGCGCCCGCGGGCTGCGTTCCATTCTGGAGCACTCCCTGCTGGACACCATGTTTGACCTGCCTTCGCTCTCCAATGTGAGCAAGGTGGTGGTGGACGATAGCGTGATCAACGGTGAGGGGAAACCGCTGATGATTTACGCCGACCAGCCCCAGGTTGCCTGATCGTCTTTTAGCACCGGGGCGCGATTGGCGCTCCCGGTGATTTCCTTTGCATCCCTCTCCCACTTGCTGTAGTTTATTTTCCTGCCTGGCTTGAAATTGCCAGGGCTCCCCTTAATTTTGAAATCACACAGCATTTATTAAGGCGAACACTTCATGTCGTTACAAACTCACGAACCCCTTTCCGATACAGTCCGATTGCCCCTGTTGCCTCTGCGTGACGTGGTGGTGTTTCCGCACATGGTGATCCCCCTGTTTGTCGGGCGCCCCAAATCCATCAAGGCGCTCGAAGCCGCAATGGAGTCAGGCAAGCATATCCTGCTGGTGGCACAGAAATCGGCAGCCAAGGACGAACCGACTCTTGATGACCTGTACCAAATCGGCAGCGTCGCCAGCATCCTGCAGATGCTGAAATTGCCGGACGGTACGGTCAAGGTCCTGGTGGAAGGAAATCAGCGCGCCGAGGTGAGCGAGTTCTTTGATGACAAGAATTATTTTTCTGCGCAAGCGAATGTGATTCCACCTGAAACCGAGACCGACAACGAAACCGAAGCCATGATGCGCAGCGTATTTGCGCAATTTGACCAGTATGTCAAGCTGAACAAGAAAATCCCGCCGGAAATTCTGACCTCACTTGCCAGCATCGACGAACCAGGGCGGCTGGCCGACACTATTGCCGCGCATCTTCCCCTGAAGCTGGAGCAAAAGCAGCAGGTACTGGAGATGTTCACGGTGCGTGAGCGCCTGGAACATTTACTGGGCCAGCTTGATGCGGAAATCGATATTCTTCAGGTGGAAAAGCGTATCCGTGGCCGCGTGAAGCGCCAGATGGAAAAGAGCCAGCGCGAGTATTATCTCAACGAACAGGTCAAGGCGATCCAGAAAGAATTGGGCGACATGGAAGAGGGTGCCGATCTGGATGAGTTGGAGAAAAAGATCAAGGCAGCCCAGATGCCCAAGGAAGCCAGGGCAAAAGCCGAGTCGGAACTGAAAAAGCTCAAGCTGATGTCGCCGATGTCGGCGGAAGCCACCGTGGTGCGCAATTACATTGACGTGCTGGTAGGGTTGCCATGGAAGAAAAAAACCAAGATCAGCAAGGATCTGGCCGTAGCCGAAGCTGTGCTGGAAGAAGATCACTATGGCCTGGAGAAGGTCAAGGAGCGCATTGTCGAGTATCTCGCGGTGCAGCAGCGTGTGGAAAAGCTCAAGGCGCCGATCCTGTGCCTGGTTGGGCCGCCAGGGGTGGGTAAAACCTCTCTGGGGCAGTCCATTGCCCGCGCGACCAACCGCAAGTTTGTGCGTATGGCCCTGGGTGGCGTGCGCGACGAATCCGAGATTCGCGGCCACCGCCGCACCTATATCGGCTCCATGCCGGGCAAAATCCTGCAAAGCATGAGCAAGGTCGGAGTGCGCAATCCCCTGTTTCTGCTGGACGAAGTGGATAAGATGGGGATGGACTTTCGCGGTGACCCTTCCTCCGCTCTGCTGGAAGTGCTCGACCCGGAACAGAACCATACTTTCGTCGATCATTATGTTGAAGTGGAGTATGACCTGTCAGACGTGATGTTCGTGGCCACTTCCAATACCATGAACATCCCTGCGCCCCTGCTGGACCGCATGGAAGTGATCCGGCTTTCCGGTTATACCGAAGACGAGAAAATCAATATCGCCATGCGCTATCTGCTGCCCAAACAGCTGAAAACCCATGGTCTCAAGGAGGCGGAGATCAGTGTGCCGGAAAGCGTGGTGCGCGACATCGTGCGTTACTACACCCGCGAGGCTGGGGTGCGCAGCCTGGAGCGCGAAGTCGCCAAAATCTGCCGCAAGGTGGTAAAGGAACTGCTGCTGCAGAAAGCCGCCAAGAAAATCTCCATCACGACGCGCAATCTGGACAAATATCTGGGCGTGCGGCGTTTCACCTTTGGCGTGGCCGAGCAGCGCAATCAGGTCGGGCAGGTAACCGGCCTGGCCTGGACCGAGGTGGGGGGCGAATTGCTGACCATCGAAGGGGTGGCCTTGCCCGGCAAGGGAAAAATGACTACGACCGGCAAACTGGGCGAGGTGATGCAGGAATCCATCCAGGCCGCCCTTTCGGTGGTGCGTAGCCGGGCACGCGGCTTGGGCATCGCAGAAGATTTCTATCAGAAGAACGATATTCATATTCACTTGCCCGAGGGCGCCACCCCCAAGGACGGCCCCAGCGCCGGTATCGCGCTGACTACCGCGATGGTGTCTATCCTGACAGCTATCCCGGTGCGCGCTGATGTGGCGATGACGGGGGAGATTACCTTGCGCGGGGAGGTGCTGCCGATCGGTGGGCTGAAGGAAAAACTGCTGGCGGCGCATCGGGGGGGGATCAAGACTGTCCTGATTCCGCAGGAAAATATCAAGGATCTGGCGGAGATTCCGGACAATATCAAGGGCAAACTTGAAATCCATCCAGTTAAATGGATCGATCAAGTTCTTGATCTTGCGCTGGAAAGAAAACCGGAAGCCCTGCCTGAAAAAACTGACGAGGTGGCGGCTCTGCCTGCCGTTGTGGAAGAAAAGGCAGAAGTGCCCGCTGTCAAACATTAAATTATTTGACATGAAACAGCGCGGAAGCGCTTGACACAAGGTTTTGCGGCTTGATATAAAGCTGTTGCTGGACTGTATGTTACTTCAACCAAACTGAAAGGGGACTACACGTGAACAAATCCGAGCTGATTGACGCAATTGCCAAAGATGCAGACATGTCCAAGGCTGCGGCTGGCCGCGCACTGGATGCTGCTGTCGCTGCTGTTAAGGGCGCCTTGAAAAAAGGCGACATGGTGACCCTGGTTGGTTTTGGCACCTTCTACGTAGGCAAGCGCGCTGCGCGCAATGGCCGTAATCCGCGCACCGGCGCTACCATCAAGATCAAAGCTGCAAAAACTCCTAAATTTAGGGCTGGTAAAGCGCTCAAAGATGCTGTAAACTAGCGGTCTTTGATTTTAGCGATTCTCTGAA
>CAZKHJ010000025.1:0-38154 GCA_964552675.1 uncultured Sulfuricella sp.
TTGCTGCTGCTTGCGCCGGGCTGTCCGCATTGTCCGGCGGTGCTGGAAGGACTGGGGCAGCTGGTAAAAGAAGGCGTGGTAGGCAGCCTGGAGGTGGTGAATATTGCCGTCCACCCGGATCGTGCCGAGGAACTGGGCGTGCGTTCGGTGCCGTGGACCCGTATCGGCGAGTTCGAACTGGATGGCAGCCAGACCCCAGGCGAGTTGCGCCGCTGGGCGGAACTGGCGGGCACGCCGCAGGGGATGCCGGCCTATTTTCTCCATCTGCTCAAGAATGGCCGTCGCGCCAAGGTGGAGGAGATGGCTCGCCAGGACCCGCAATGCCTGCTTTTCCTGGTCGACCTGCTGGCCGACAAGGAGGCCAGCATGGCAGTGCGCCTCGGTATCGGTGCGGTGCTGGAGGAATTTCAGGGCACCGGCCTGGCGTCCGGCATGGTGCCGGGCCTGGGCGAACTGACGCGCCATGCCGACCCGCTGGTGCGTGCCGATGCCTGCCATTACCTTTCCCTGGTGGGCGGCGCGGAAATCGTCCCCTATCTGCGTGCCTGCGTGAACGACCCGGATGCCGAGGTGCGCGACATGGTGGCGGAGATTCTCGCGGAAATGGACGAGACTCAGGAAGATGGCTGAAAACCAACGCCAGATGGAACAGCTGCTGCAGGACATCGCCTGGGAAACCGCCCAGTCGCGGCCCTGGATCGGCAAGGACGAACTCGACCCGCGCGTGCTGGCGGCCATCCGGCAGGTGCCTCGCCATGCCTTCGTGCCGGCTTGGCAGGAACCCTATGCTTACGATGACAGGCCGTTGCCGATCGGGTATGGCCAGACCATTTCCCAGCCCTTCATCGTCGCGCTGATGAGCGATCTGCTTGAGACCCGGCCGCATCACGTGGTGCTGGAAATCGGCTGCGGCTCGGGCTACCAGAGCGCGGTGCTGTCGCAACTGGTGAAGCAGGTCTATTCGCTGGAAATCGTGGCTGAACTGGCGCAGTCGGCGCGGGAATCCCTGCGGCGTCTGGGCTGTGCCAATGTAACGGTGCGGCAAGGCGACGGCTACCAGGGCTGGCCGGAACATGCGCCCTACGATGGCATCATCGTCACCGCTGCTGCGCCGGAAATTCCCCCTCCCCTGATTGAGCAGCTCAAGCCCGGCGGTCGCATGGTGATCCCGCTGGGTTTGCCCGGCCAGAGCCAATCACTGATGCTGGTGGAAAAGAGCCCGGAGGGTGATATTTCCCTGCGCAACATGTTGCCGGTGGCCTTCGTGCCGCTTACCGGCGATCATGGAGCCGTGGATGAGTAAGGCTTTTACCCGTGAAAGCGAGGAAGACGAGGACCTCGACGACTCGCCCAAGCTGCCGCAAGGGGTGAAAAACTACATCACGCCGGGCGGCTACCGGCGCCTGATGGACGAATTCGACCATCTGTGGAAAACCGAGCGCCCGGAACTGGTCAAAACCATCACCTGGGCCGCGTCCAACGGCGACCGCTCGGAAAACGGCGATTACATCTACGGCAAGAAGCGCCTGCGCGAAATCGACCGGCGCATCCGCTTCCTCTCCAAGCGGCTGGAGTATTCCGAAGTGATCGACCCGGCGCAGCGCGGGGAATGCAACCAGGTATTCTTTGGCGCCACGGTGACGGTCAGCAATTCGTCGGGTGAGGAAAAAATCTACAGCATCGTCGGCCTGGACGAAGTGGATGTGGGCCGTGGCCGCATCAGCTGGATCTCGCCCCTGGCGAAAGCCCTGCTCAAGGCGCGGGAAGGCGATGTGGTCACGCTGCGCACGCCGGGCGGGGTGGAGGAGTTGGACGTGGTGGAGATTCGCTACGTCGCGCTGGATTGAGCCTGGTCTGCCTGTGACGGGCACAAGCTGACCTCGCAGGGAAAATAGCGCAGGCTGTTCGAGCCCGCCGCCGGGTCGAAATACTCGCCGTCGATCAGGCGGTTGGCGTCGCCTGCCCCATCCGCGAACTGCCACCAGCCGTACTGGGCGCATACCACTTCCGGCGCGAGATGCTTGTCCAGCTTGGCGCGGGCGCGCATTTTCCCGCCTGCCGTCGCCACTGCCACCCAGTCGCCGTCGCGGATGCCCCGGCTGGCCGCCGTGTCTGGGTGGATTTCCAGCAGCGGCTCGGGCATCAGGCGGCGCAGAGAAGGCTGGTTGCGCTGCTGGCTGTGGCAGTACTGCGGCCATTTGGCGCTGGTCAGAGTGAGGGGGAATGCCGCGCCGCGTGGCACGGCCGGGGCGACGAAATCGGGCAGTGGGTCCAGCCCGGCTGCGCGCAGGCGCTCGCTGTGGAACTCGACCCGGCCGCTGGGCGTGGCGAAACCGCCTTGCCGGTATTTGCGGTAGCGGGTTGCTAGCGGCAGCGCGATGCCGCGCCGCTCGGCGCGCAGTGCTTCGGCCGTGATGCCGCTCGGCGCCAGCACATGGGCCAGCCCCTTGCCAGGATCGCCGTCGAAGAACTGTTCGGCGAGGCCCAGACGTTTGGCCAGTTCGAACACGATCCAGGTGTCGGAACGGCTTTCTCCCCGAGGCTGAATAAATGCCGGGCGCAACTGGACATGGGCTTCGGCCTCTGCGCCGACCTGGAAGCCTGCCTGCAGCCCTTCGCGCTCCCAGGCGGTGCACACCGGCAGGAGCAGGTCGGCATGGTGCGCGCTGGGCGTCTCGAAAAGCTCGGCCAGGACAAAAAAATCGAGCTGGCGCAGCGCTTCCTCCGCCAGCCGGGTGCTGGGCTTGGAGAGCAGGAAATTGCTGCCGAAGGAAATGAAGCAGGACACCGGATAGGGCTGTCCTTCGGCGATGGCGCGGAACAGGTCGCGGCTGGTGACCCAGCCCTTTTGCGGCGGCCCTTCGGGGCGCTGGTCGAAACCCAGGGTCTGTGCCCGCTCACCGGGTGCGACCATGTCGAAGCCCATGACATCAGCCAGCGGCGGCTTGCTGAACCAGACGTTGCCGCCCGGTGTGTCGAGGCAGCCGGTCAGGGCATACAGCGCGGCGATGGCGCGCCCATTCTGGGTGGCGTTGCTGTGCTGGCAGGTGCCGGTCCAGGTGAAGAACGACAGGGGCAGGTGGCCGGCGATCATCTGTGCCGCCTGAATGATTTGTTCAGCGGGGATGCCGGTCACTTCGGCTGCTTTCTCCACTGGCCATGCCCGGCAGCGTTCGGCAAGGTGATCGAATACCGGCCGGCAGGAAACCGGGCCGCGCAGGGTGGTTACGCTGTAACGCCCCTCCAGCGCCAGGGGTGCGCCCTCATCCGTATTGGGCGGGCGGCGCGGGCAGGCTATGGCCTGGCCGGCATTCATGTCCCAGGCGACAAAGCAGGCCGGGTCGCCGCCTTGTTCCAGCTCGGCGGCGCTCAGCGGCTGCCCGCTGTCATCCGCCACCAGGAAGGGGGCATCGCTCCAGCGCAGGACGAAATCGCGGTCGAACTGTCCGCTTCCCAGCAATAAGTTGGCGAGCCCCAGCGCCAGCGCCCCGTCACTGCCCGGCCGGGGGCGCAGCCACAGGTCGGCGGAACCCGCCAGCCCGGCGCGGCGCGGATCCACCACGATCAGCCTGGCGCCGCGCTTCTGCGCCTCGCGCACTGCCGTGGCCTGGGAGAGCCAGGAGGTGGCGGGGTTGAAGCCCCACAGCAGGATACAGCCGGTATGGGCGTAATCGGGCATGCCGATGCCCGCACCGAAGGTGTAGGCCGGCGCAAAATCCTTGTGCCAGTTGCAGTTCTCGGTGGCGAACACCAGGTTGGGGCTCTTGCAGGCATGGGCGAGGCGATGGATCCAGGCGAAGCTGTCGGCCACTGCAGTGCCGCTCGGCGTGGCCACGCCGAAAGCCAGCCCCGTGGCGCCATGCCGTGCCCAGGCGGCACGCGCTTTTTCCGCGATCAGGCCGAGCGCCTCATCCCAGGAGATGCGCTCCCAGCCAGGGTCTGGCGAGCCCTTGGGAGTGGTGCGGCGCAATGGGTGGAGGATGCGCTCCGGGTGGTAGACCGCCTCCGGCGCCGCCTTGGCCTTGACGCACAGGGCCCGCCCGGTAGGGTGCCGCGGATCGGGGTCGACGCGGGTAAGAATCCCGTCCTCAATCGTGCCCACGCAGCCGCAACGGGAAATGCACAGGGCGCAGTAGCCGGAAAGATGTTCGGTGGTCATTCAGAAGTGAGTTCTCAGTTGGTTGTATGCAGAGTTTAATCTGCGTTGTTTAAATTGACGATCATATCCCGTTTTGACAAGATTCGGGCAGGGCTTGATGGGATGGCATTTTGCAGTCATTCCCAATGCGCCAAGCTGGTCAAGGTGGTTTGCGCACTGATTTCATGCAGGAGAAATCATGCGGCTGATTAATAAGGCATATCTGGGCAGGCAGTAATCCAAAAGAGGGGGTGATGCAATGGTGACAAGCCGAAACGGCTTTTCTCTGGTGGAGATGCTGGTGGCGCTGAGCATATTCGGTATTCTGGCGGCAATGGCGGTTCCTGCTTATCAGTCCAAGATCGTGCGGGAACAGATTGTTGCCGCCATGCCCCTGGCGGACACGGCCAAGGGGCCGATTGCGGCATATCGGGGCGTGACCGGGACGCTGCCGGCCAATAATGAGGAAAGCAGCCTGCCGGATGCGGACAAGATCGTGAGCAACCATATTCGTGCGCTGACGGTGGAGAATGGCGTGATCCACCTGACCTTCGGCAATAATGCGCACAAGCTACTGCATGACAAGACGCTGTCGATCCGTCCTGCCATTGTGGAAGATGCCCCCATCGTTCCGATTGCCTGGGTATGCGGCAACGCTGCTGTGCCGGACAAGATGACTGTCCAGGGTAATAACCGGACTGATATTCCCGAAATTTACCTGCCGTTCGGGTGCAAGGCTTCGCCCAAAAAATAAGCCTGCGCGCTTGCGTGTTGGCAGTGCGTGCACAGGGCCGGTCTTGCCTGCTGTTCCATTTCGCGTAAGGGTGTTTCTGCACCCTTCATCAGTGCTGCAACTGCCCATACAGCCGGCTGTACAACCCCTCGCTTTTCAGCAGTTCCTCGTGCGCGCCTTCCTCGATGATGTGGCCGTCCTCGAACACGTAGATGCGATCGGCCTGTTTTACTGCCGAGAGGCGGTGGGCGACGATGATCGTGGTACGGTCCTGGAGGAATGCACGCAGGGCTTCGTGCAATCTGGCTTCAGTTTCCGCATCCAGCGCGGAGGTGGCTTCGTCGAGGATGACCACCTGGGGTTTGGCCAGGATCATGCGGGCGATGGCGAGGCGCTGGCGCTGGCCGCCGGAAATGCGCACGCCCTGCAGGCCGACGATGGTGTCCAGCCCCTTGGGGAGCTGTTCCACCATGTCCTTGAGTTGTGCCACTTCCAGCGCCTGCCATAGCTCGGCATCGGGGCAGTCGCAGCCCATGGTGAGGTTGGCGCGCACCGTGTCGTTGAAGATGGCGGGATGCTGTAAAACCGTAGCAACGTGCTGGCGCACCACTTCCATGCCGATTTCAGTGACTGGCACATTATCGAAATAAAGCGTGCCGGACTCGGTGGGGTAGAGGCCGAGGATGACCTGTACCAGAGTGGATTTGCCGCCGCCCGAGGCGCCCACCAGGGCGATCTTCTCCCCTGGCCGGATGTCGAGGGTGACGCCGTTGAGCACCAGCGGGCCGTCGCCGTAGCGGAAGGCGATGTTTTCCATGCGCACGCCGACGGTGTGCTTGCCGCTGAAGGGGTCGCGCAGGGCGGGATAGTGCGGCTCCTCGTCCAGTTCCATGAGGCGGTTGAGGCGGCCCAGCGCGGCCTTGGCGCCGAAGTAGGCATATTGAATGCCGAGGATTTCCTGCACCGGCGCCATCATGAACCACAGGTAGCCGAACACCGCCATCATCTCGCCCACCGTGAGATTGGAGAACACCACCATCAGCATGCTGATGGCGCGGAAGATGTCGAAGCCGATGAGGAACACCATGAAGGACAGGCGGCTGGCGGCATCACTTTTCCACGAGAAGGCGGCAGCGTGGGTGCGGATGCCGTGCGCCCGTTCCAGCACCCGGCTGATGTAATGCTCCTCGCGGTTGGCGGCGCTGATCTGCTGGATGGCGTCGAGGGTCTCGGTGAGCGCCTGCTGGAACAGCTCGAAGGCGCTGTTTTCCTTCTTCTTGAGGGTTTTGACCTTCTTGCCCAGCACCGTGGTGAAGTAGATCACCACCGGGTTCATGAGCAGGATGAACAGCGCCAGCTGCCAGTGCATCCACAGCAGGATGGCGGCGGTGCCGACGATGGACAACAGCGCCACCAGGAATTTGCTGACGGTGGCGCCGATGAAGTCGTCCACGGCATTGAGGTCGGTGACGAAATGGGATGCCACCGCGCCGCTGCCCAGGGTTTCATACTCCGACATGGCGATGCGCTTGAGGCGCTGCAGCAGGCCCTCACGCAGGCGATAGGAGACGTCCTTGGCGATGAGGGTGAAGTTGCGCGTATGCCAGACCCCCAGCATCGCGGCAATCAGGCGCAGCACCACGGTCAGGGCCAGGGTCAGGCTGATGTAGAACAACGGGCCGTGCCATGCTGCGGGGAAATGACCATTGATCCAGCCGACCATGGCGCCGGGCTGGTGCAGCAGCACTTCGTCCACCAGCAGCGGCATGAGGAGCGGGATCGGCACGCTCGCCAGCGCCGCGAGGACGGCGATGAGGTGGGCGGCGATCAGCTCTCTTTTATGCTCCCGGGCGATGCCGAGGATGTAGGGCCAGGTGTAGGTCTGCGGAACAGCCATGGTTTAGGGGAGGACTTTTACATCCTCGATCACCACGCTCTCCAGCGGCACGTCGGAAGGCATGAGGCCGCGCGGGCCGGTGCGGACTTTGGATATCTTCATCACCACTTCCTGGCCCTTGATTACCTTGCCGAATACGGCATAGCCCCAGCCGCGCATGGTGGGGGCGGTATGGTTGAGGAAGTCGTTGTCCTTGACGTTGATGAAGAACTGCGCCGAGGCGGAGTGCGGGTTCATGGTGCGTGCCATGGCGATGGTGTAGATCTCGTTCTTCAGGCCGTTATCGGCTTCGTTCTGGATCGGCGGGAAGGTCTCCTTCTCGCGCAGGCTGGCGTCAAAGCCGCCGCCCTGGATCATGAAGTTGTCGATCACGCGGTGGAAGATGGTGCCCTTGTAGAAACCGCCCTTGGCGTATTTGAGAAAGTTCTCCACCGTTTTGGGTGCCTTTTCGGGGTAGAGCTCCAGCGTGATGTTGCCCTGGCTGGTTTTCATTTCCACGGTTGGATTGGCGGCCTGGGCGCACACGCTCAGGGTCAGGCCGAGGGTCAGCGTCAGAAGGTGAAACAGTTTCATTTGAGGTTCTCTCCGGATGATGAAGCGGGAATCGCAAGGCTGCTTATTATGCCACGGGAGAGGGGTGAAGCAGGTGTGCCGGCTGGCGGCGAGGGGGCAAGCCGGCATGGTCTGCCGGCCTGAGTATGCTTATTTTTTCAGGCAGTCGCTCATGAATTTCTTGCGTTCATCGCCCTTGAGCGCTTTCTCGCCGGCTTCCTTGTTGCAGGATTTCATCTTGTCCTGCTGCGTGGCTGGCTCGGCTGCCGGGGCAGCAGCTGGCGCGTCCGTTTTTTTTGCGGAGAGGCATTCCTTCATGAACTGCTTGCGCTCATCTCCTTTCTTGCCGGTTGCATCCTTGTTGCAGGCTTTCATCCTGTCCTGCTGCGGCGTGGCATGGGCGGTGGTGACAACAAATGCGAGAGACATCAGGGCGATCAGAAGCTTGTGCATACATCCTCCGGATAGTGATGGGGGCGGCATGAGGTTTGCCGTTTCCGGAGTATAAGTTCACTTCTTGCCGAATGAAAGGGCGTGCTGGATTGATACAGGCTTGAGCCGCACCAGCACAGCCGTTACCATGGCGCCATGATCCGGATTACGCCCTATTTGGCCCTTGATGAAGGGGAAATCAAGCTGCAGTTCATTCGCGCCTCCGGCCCCGGCGGGCAGAATGTCAACAAGGTGTCGAGCGCCGTGCAGTTGCGCTTTGATGCGGCCCATTCCCCTTCGCTGCCCGAGGAAGTGCGCGCGCGGCTGATGCGGCTGGCGGGCAGCCGCCTGACCAACGAGGGTGAAGTGGTGATCGAGGCGAAACGCTTCCGCACCCAGGAGCGTAACCGTCAGGATGCGATCGACAGGCTGGTGGAACTGATTCGCCGGGCCACGGAAAAACCCAGGCCCCGCGTGGCTACCCGGCCCACGCTGGCCTCAAAGAAGCGCCGCCTGGAAGCCAAGAAACAGCGCGGCGAGGTCAAGCGCGGGCGGGGTGCGGTGAGCGAGTAGGGGCGCCTGATCAACCGCAAAGATCGCAAGGGTCTTCCCCGTGGTTGTATTCCGCTGAAGCGGAACAACGCACGCAAAGGCGCGAAGGCGCAAAGAAGTTGGCAGCATAGACATTTGGCCCAAGGGGGCATTGAAAATACAGGTTTTTCTTCGCGCCTTTGCGCCTTAGCGGTTCGCTTTTTTCAAGCTTGACTCTGCTGTTTGGCTTCTTCCTCGGCAATCTGTTTGTGCACTTCAGCCATGTCCACTGCCTGGGCCTGGCCGACGACGTCCTCCAGCGCGGAGCCGGGCATGGCGCCGGGCTGGGAGAAGATGATGACCTGTTCGCGGAAGATCATCAGGGTGGGGATGGAGCGGATCTGGAAGTGGTGTGCCAGTTCCTGCTCTTCCTCGGTGTTGACCTTGGCGAAGACGACGCCGGGAATCTTTTCCGAAACGGCTTCGTAGGTCGGGGCGAAGGACTTGCACGGACCGCACCACGGCGCCCAGAAATCCACGATCACCAGATCGTTGCCGTTGATGATGTCGGCGAAATTTTCCTTGTTCAGTTCTACGGTGGCCATGCGTTTACTCCTTGGGGTTGGTTATTCGGTTTCTTCCTGCTGTTGCAAAGCCCACATGTGGGCGTAGGCGCCGTTCAGCGCCAGTAATTCATGATGCGTGCCGCGTTCCACGATGCGGCCATGATCCATGACCAGGACCTGGTCGGCATCCACGATGGTGGAGAGGCGGTGGGCGATGACCAGGGTGGTGCGGTTTTCGGCAATCTGCCGCAGTTCGGCCTGGATGGCTTTTTCCGATTTGGAATCCAGCGCCGAGGTGGCTTCATCAAAAATCAGGATGCGCGGATTCTTCAGGATGGCGCGGGCGATGGCGACGCGCTGCTTCTCGCCGCCGGAGAGTTTCAGGCCGCGCTCGCCGACTACCGTGTCGTAACCATTGGGCAGGGATGCGATGAAATCGTGGATATGGGCGTGGCTGGCGGCCTGGATGATCTCGTCCCGGCTGGCACCGGGGCGGCCATAGGCGATGTTGTAGTAGATGCTGTCGTTGAACAGCACGGTATCCTGCGGCACGATGCCGATGGCCTGGCGCAGGGACTGCTGGGTGACGGCGCGGATATCCTGGCCGTCGATCAGGATGCGGCCGCCAGTGACATCATAGAAGCGGAACAACAGGCGGGAGAGGGTGGATTTGCCCGCCCCGGAAGCGCCAACCACGGCCACGGTCTGGCCGGCGGGCACGTCGAAGCTGACATCGAACAGGATCTCGCGGTTCGCCTCGTAGTGAAAGCTGACCTGCTCGAAGCGGATGGCCGCCTGCTCAATGCTCAAATCTGCGGCGCCGGGGGCATCCTGCACCTCGGCATTCTGCTCCAGCAGGGTAAACATTTTTTCCATGTCGGCGAGGGAATGCTTGATTTCGCGGTAGACGAAGCCGAGGAAATGCAGCGGGATGTAGATCTGGATCATGTAGGCATTGACCAGCACCAGGTCGCCCAGGGTCATGGTGCCGTCCACCACGCCCTGTCCGGCCAGCAGCATCAGCGCGGTGACGCCGACGGCGATGATGAAGCTTTGTCCCGCATTGAGGGTGGCGAGCGAGGTAGTGTTGCGGATGGCGGCTTTTTCCCATACCTGCAGGCTCTCGTCGTAGCGCCGGGTCTCGAATGCCTCGTTGCTGAAGTATTTCACCGTTTCGTAGTTCAGCAGGCTGTCGATCGCCCGGGTATTGGCTTTGGAATCCATGTCGTTCATGGTGCGGCGGAACACCATGCGCCATTCGGTGATGATCAGGGTGAAGGCGATGTAGATCACCAGGGTGGTGAACACGATGATGGCGAACCACTTGTCGTACTTGGCCAGCAGGATCGCCGCCACCAGGCCGATCTCCACCAGGGTGGGGATGATGTTGAACAGCATGAAGTTGAGCAGGAAACCGATGCCGCGCGTGCCGCGCTCGATGTCGCGGGAAATGCCGCCGGTCTGGCGCTCCAGGTGAAAGCGCAGCGCCAGGCGGTGGAGGTGCTGGAAAACCTGCAGGGCCACGCGCCGGATCGAGCGCTGGGTGACCTTGGCAAATACCGCATCGCGCAATTCGCCGAACAGCGTGGCGCAGAAGCGCAGCACGCCATATGCGACCAGCAATATCACCGGCAGGGCGAGCAGGGCGCGCGGCTGGTCGAGTGCGTCGACAATGTCCTTGAGCACCAGCGGAACGGCCACATTGGCCAGCTTGGCCATGACCAGCAGCGCGACAGCAAGCAGCACCCGCCCCTTGAATTCCCACAGGTAAGGGAGCAGGGTGCGGATGGTTTTCAGGTCATTGCGGTTGTCGGGGGGCTTGCCGTAATGGGTGGGGCGCATCAGGTTCACGAATAATCGAATATTAGTAAAAAATTATACTGTATAACTGGAATTAACCCTTTCCATTTTTTGGCATACAATAAAGCTCGTTTCTCGATGTTGAACTGTTATGGGGTGGGCTGTTTATGGCGTTTCTCGATGAACTGAAAAAAGAGGCGGACGCGCTCAAAGAGCAGGAACAGAACCTGACCCAGGCACGGGCACAGGAAGTGACGCAGAGCTTTCTGCTGGTACAGTCGAAGCTCAGGGGGGTATGGCATTATTTGCAGGAACTGGTGAAGCACCTCAATGCCATTTCCGCCAGCACGACCCGCACCTACTATATTGATGGTTTCGGCACGATTGATGATTTTCGCCCGGAGCGATTCGTGGTCAACACTGACCGCTTCAATATCGACGAAAAAGAATTTCTCAAGGTGATCTATCTGCGCTTTGCCTGCAAGACCAGTCAGGAAATCGTGATCGAGAAAAACACGCCTTCGATGATCGACATGGAACGGCAGTACCTGTGGCAGGCCAATCTCAAGTTCCAGTGCACCGAGTTCAAGAATGCCAAGGGCATCGTGGATCGCGCCACCTTCAATGTGGTGAACGAAATCCCGGTACATATCAAGTTCAGCGCCGATTTCGAGAAGGCCATGATTTTCCTGTCCATCAAGAACCTGAATGGCCTGACGGTCAATCAATATACCTACGATGCGGACGAGGTGGATGAAAAGCTGCTCGACGAATTTGCCAAGTATCTGGTGGGCAAGCCGGGAAATTTTATTGAAATGGGACGCCATCAGCAGGCGCTGAGGCAGAAAGTGGCAGTCAAGCGCGCCGCGCCGGAGGAAACCTATGCCAAACTGGATCGCCGTGACGAAGCAGCCATGGACGAAGGAAGTGAAGGCAAGAAAGGTCTGATGGGTTCACTCAAGTCCCTGCTTTCAAAGAAGAAATAGGCGGATACCATGGATCTCACCCCGGTATTTAAATTCATGGCGGAAAAGCTGGCTTCCGACCTGTTTTTCTCCGCCGGTGCACCGGTGTATATCAAGATCGAGGGTGAGCTGAGGCCGATCAACAGCCAGGTGCTGGATGTCGAGATGGTGAAGAAAGCCGTCTATGGCATCATGACCGAGGAACAGATCCGGGTTTTTGAAGCGAAAAATGAGTTGAACTTCGGCCTGTCCGTTCCCAGCGCCGGGCGTTTCCGCATCAATGTGTTCCGCCAGCGCGGCAGCGTGGCCATGGTGGCGCGCTATATCACCAATATCGTGCCAACCCTGGACGGCACCAGCCTGCCCTCGGTGCTGAAGGAACTGGTGCTGGAAAAACGTGGCCTGATCCTGGTGGTGGGCGCGACCGGTTCGGGCAAGTCCACCACCCTGGCGGCCATGATCAATCACCGCAACGCCAACAAGACGGGGCATATTCTTACCATTGAAGATCCGATCGAGTTCGTCCACCGGCACAACAAATCCCTGGTGAACCAGCGCGAGGTCGGGATTGATACCGAATCCTACGCTACCGCCCTGCTCAATTCCCTGCGCGAGGCGCCCGATGTGCTGCTGATCGGCGAGATTCGCGATGCCGCCACCATGAAGCAGGCGCTGATCATTACCCAGACCGGCCACCTCTGTCTGGGTACCCTGCATGCCAATAACGCCTACCATGCCATCAACCGTATCGTGAGCTTCTTTCCGGAAGACGAGCGCGATTCGCTGCTGCTCGATCTTTCCATGACCCTGAAAGGCATCATTTCCCAGCGTCTGGTGAAGGGGGTGAACGGCAAGCGCGTGGCTGCGGTGGAGGTGCTGCTCAATACCTTCTATGTTTCTGAGCTGATCCAGAAAGGTGAAGTGGACAAGCTCAAGGATGCCATCGAGCAGAGCCTGAATGCCGGCTCGCAGACGTTCGAGCGTTCCCTGCTGGATCTGTACATTGCCGGCAAGATCAGCCGTGAGGAGGCGCTGGTCAATGCTGATTCGCGCACCGACATGGAATGGCTGATCAGCAACTCTTCCCAGGAAGGCGGCAAAGGCGGGACGAAGGGTGATACCACAGTCCAGATTCAGGATGCCGCTCTCGCCGGGGAAAGCCTGGAAGGCTTTACCATCAACCCCGAATTTCTCGACAAAATCGGCAAGGACTGATTCCTACCCTTCATGCAAGATCCTGACACGCCAGAAGACAGGCGGCACGACGGTGAGGCCCTGAACGCGGCCGAACTGGATGACATGCTGCGGGGGCAGCGGCAATTCAGCCATGTCGCCCTGGGCAGCCTGCTGGTACAGGCAGGGATCATCACCGCAGCGCAACTGGACAAGGCGCTCGAAATTCAGCGCCGGCATCATGACAGGAAGCTGGGTGCCATTCTGGAGGAGATGGGGGCGGCGACATCACCGCAGATCTATCTTGCGGTGGCGCGTTCGCTGGGCGCGCCGGTGGTACGGCTTGATGGCTTTGATTTCGATCATCGTGCGCTGGCGCTGCTTTCGCCCGAACTTGCGCGCAGCTACCATGTCATTCCCCTGATGTTCCACGAAGACCACCTGGTGCTGGCCATGGAGAACCTGCTCGATACCAGCGTGGTTCACGCCATCAGCTTCATTACCCAGCACGCCATCGACCCGGTTTTTTCTCCCCGGGAGGAAATCAACGCCGCCATCAACAAGTTTTACGATATCCAGGAACAGGAACTGGAGCTCGATCGCCTCGAATTGTCCGACTATTACTACGAGGATGACCAGGAGGTATGGAAGGAGGCGGAACGTCTTGCCAACGAGACACCTATTGTCAGGCTGGTGGATAACATCATTCTGGGCGCCATCCACCAGCGCGCTTCGGATATTCACATTCGCCCAGGCGGCAAGAAGGTGGACCTGCTCTATCGCGTGGACGGCACCCTGATCAAGAAGCGCGAGATCCAGAAAGGCTTGTTGCCGGCCATCGTGAGCCGTATCAAGATCATCAGCCGGCTCAATATCGCTGAGCACCGCCTGCCGCAGGATGGCCGCTCGCGCATGCTGGATGGCAAGAATATCGTCGATATGCGCGTATCCACCATCCCCTGCCAGTTCGGCGAGAGCATTGTCATCCGCCTGCTCAACAAGGGCGAGGGCCTGCGCTCGGTGAAGGACATCGGATTCAGTCCGCGCGATGAGGAACTGTTCACCCATCTCATCAACAAGAGCTACGGCATTCTGCTGGTCACCGGACCCACCGGGTCGGGCAAGACCACCACCCTGTATGCGGCCATGCGCGAGGTGGCGCGCCACAATCTCAATATCGTCACGGTTGAAGACCCGGTGGAGTACGAATTCGAGGGCATGCGCCAGATTCATATCCTGCCGCAGATCAATTTCGGCTTTCCCCAGGCGCTGCGCCATATACTGCGTCACGACCCGGACGTGATCATGATCGGCGAGGTCCGCGACGAGGAGACGGCAAAAATCGCGGTGGAAAGCGCGCTTACCGGTCACCTGGTACTGTCCACCCTGCATACCAACGACGCGCCGGGTGCCATCATCCGCCTGGTGGAAATGGGGGTCGAACCCTATCTGCTGAAATCCGCCGTGATCGGTGTCGTGGCACAACGCCTGGTACGGCGTAACTGCCTGCATTGCATGGAGGAGGAGGTGGTCGATCCTTTTGTTCGCAGCAGCCTGGGCGTGCCGGACGACGAGGTGTTCTACAAGGGGCAGGGGTGCGATCGTTGCAATCGCACCGGCTTTCTGGGACGTCTTGCGGCGTATGAGCTGCTGGCTGTCACCGAAAATATCCGCACCCATATTGCAGCCGGTATTGCCGGCAGCGATTTGCGCAAGCTGGCGATTGCGGAGGGAATGGTGACCCTGACCGCGCATGCCATCGAGCTGGCGCGGCAAAGAAAAACCTCGCTCTCCGAGGTCTATCGCGTATGCCTGGAAGTGTTGTGAACTGAACAGCCAAAATCGGGGATTCCCCGATTGCGGAGAAAGAATGTTGCGCACAAAATCCGGCAATATTCATTAGCATTGAAAATTCCTTACCATGCGCGATATTTACCATACAACGCTTCGCCTCCTGTTGCTCATGGCATGTCTTGGCCTTTTTTCCACCCGGATTCAGGCGGAACAGCCTGTCATGAATATGACTCCTGCTTTGCCGGATATGCGCGAAACTGATGCCCCCGGATACTTCCGGATGGCTCCCGCAGTGCTGAATGTTTCCGAGATTGATGCAAATTTCTTTCTGTTGCTGGGCGCTGTCGGGCTTGGGTTGGGGTTTTTCTGGCTGGGGCGCCGCTCTGGGGCGCCATCCGTGCCACCCAATACACCACGGATCGTGCGCCCGGCAGCGGGTGCGGGGCCGGCGTTACATCAGGGCCGGGAAGTCAATGCCGAAAATGCCGCAGAAACCCGGCACTGGACGTCTCTGGACCAGGCTACCACCATCACGGTGGATGAGTTGTCCAGTGTTGAGGAAGAAGCCGAGGTTTTTCTGCTGCTCGGGCGCATGGACATGGCGATCGGGGTGTTGCGTCATCATATCGAGTCTGACGATGCTGCTCCGGCGCATATCTGGATGAGCTTGCTGGATGTTCTGCATGCCCAGGGGTTGCGGCAGGAATTCGAGAAGCTTGCCGTTGAAATCCGCGAGCGCTTCAACGTCGCGCAGCCTTCCTGGGAAGATGCGAATGCGCGCAGCAACGAGTTGACCGGACTGGAACATTTTCCCCATCTGCTCGCCAGAATTTCCTCTCGCTGGCAAGAGCAGGAATGTCGTGAGTATTTGCACAGCCTGACCCAGGATAACCGCAACGGCGAGCGCGGGGGCTTCCATATGGAGGCATTCCGCGAACTCCTGATACTGATCAGCGTGCTCGAGTGCAGGGAAAAGCTGGACATTCCGCACCTGCTTGCCTGATTTGCCTGTCCTGTTTCCTTCGCTGCTGCTCGTGGCGGCGCTGATTTTTCTTGCCACCCTGATTCTCGTGATCTGGCAACCCAAAGGCCTTGGCATCGGCTGGAGCGCGCTGGGCGGCGCTGCGATCGCCCTGCTCAGCGGCGTGGTTACGATGGCCGATATTCCCGTCGTTTGGCATATCGTGTGGGATGCCACCTTTACCTTTGTCGCGCTTGTTATCATGTCCCTGGTGCTGGACGCGGCCGGCTTCTTCGAATGGGCCGCGCTGCATGTGGTGCGTTGGGGAGGTGGCTACGGCCATTACCTGTTACTGGAGTGCAACGGTGGGGTCTGGCTTCATTTTTGCCGGCCTGTCCGCGGTGATGAACAATCTGCCGACTGTCATGATTGCCAGCCTTGCCATCGAGGAAGCGCATCTGTCGCCGGCGATCAGGGAGGCCATGATCTATGCCAATGTGATCGGCTGTGACCTGGGGCCGAAAATTACTCCGCTGGGCAGCCTGGCCACGTTGTTGTGGCTGCATGTGCTGGCGCAGCGCGGCATTGCGCTGAGTTGGGGGCAGTACATGAAGATCGGCGTGGTGTTGACCGTGCCGGTGTTATTCGCCGCGCTGCTGGGTCTGGGAGCCTGGCTGCTGGTGTTATCCTGAGTCCGCCCCCGAGCGTGAGTGCATCACGGGCGGAAATCCGTTAGAATTCGCCTTTAATTTAAAACGGAAAAGGGCACTGACCGTGCCCTTTTTGTTGCATACAAGCATGAACCAGATACGCAATTTCTCGATTATCGCTCACATCGACCACGGCAAATCCACCCTGGCCGACCGTATCATCCACCTCTGCGGCGGGCTTTCCGACCGCGAAATGGAAGCCCAGGTGCTCGATTCCATGGACATCGAGCGCGAGCGCGGCATCACCATCAAGGCGCAGACTGCGGCGCTGGAATACAAGGCGCGCAATGGCCAGGTCTACCGGCTCAACCTGATCGATACCCCCGGCCACGTGGATTTTTCCTACGAAGTCAGCCGTTCGCTCGCCGCCTGCGAAGGCGCGCTGCTGGTGGTGGATGCCTCCCAGGGCGTGGAAGCGCAGAGCGTGGCCAACTGCTACACCGCCATCGAACAGGGGGTGGAAGTGGTGCCGGTGCTCAACAAGATCGATTTGCCCAGCGCCGAGCCGGAGCGCGTGATCAAGGAGATCGAGGACATCATCGGCATCGATGCCAAGGATGCGGTGCTGGCCAGCGCCAAGACCGGCGTGGGTGTGGAAGAGACGCTGGAAGCAGTGATCGCGCGCATTCCTCCGCCCAAGGGCAATCCCGATGGGCCGCTCAAGGCGCTGATCATCGATTCCTGGTTCGACAACTACGTCGGCGTGGTGATGCTGGTGCGCGTGGTGGACGGCGTGCTCAAGCCCAAGGACAAGATTCGCCTCATGGCCACCGGCGACATTCACCTGTGCGAACAGGTCGGGGTGTTCACGCCCAAGTCCCTGACCCGGACGCAACTTTCCGCCGGCGAAGTGGGCTTCATCATTGCCGGCATCAAGGAACTGAAGTCCGCCAAGGTGGGCGATACCGTGACCCTGGCGAACAATCCGGCCAGCGAGCCCTTGCCCGGTTTCAAGGAGATCAAGCCGCAGGTGTTCGCCGGCCTCTACCCGGTGGAATCGCACGATTATGAAGCGCTGCGCGATGCGCTGGAAAAGCTCAAGCTCAACGACGCCTCGCTGCAATACGAGCCGGAAACCTCGCAGGCGCTGGGCTTCGGCTTCCGCTGCGGCTTCCTCGGCCTGCTCCACCTGGAAATCGTGCAGGAGCGCCTGGAGCGCGAATACGACATGGATCTCATCACCACCGCGCCGACGGTGATCTATGAGGTCGTGATGCGCGACGGCACGGTGCTGGAGATCGAGAATCCCTCCAAGCTGCCCGATCTGTCCAAGATCGAGGAAATCCGCGAGCCCATCATTACCGCCACCATCCTGGTGCCGCAGGAGTATGTCGGTTCCGTGATCACCCTGTGCACCCAGAAGCGCGGCAGCCAGACCAACATGCAGTACATGGGCCGGCAGGTGATGCTGACCTACGACATGCCCATGAACGAAGTGGTGATGGACCTGTTTGACAAGCTCAAGTCCACCAGCCGCGGCTATGCCTCGCTGGATTACGAGTTCAAGGAATTCCGCAGCGCCGACCTGGTCAAGGTGGATATCCTGATCAACAACGAAAAGGTGGATGCGCTCTCGGTGATCGTGCACCGCGCCAATGCGATTTATCGCGGGCGCGAACTGGCCGCCAAGATGCGCCAGCTGATTCCGCGCCAGATGTTCGATATCGCGGTGCAGGCCGCCATCGGCTCACAGATCCTGGCGCGCGAGAACGTCAAGGCGCTGCGCAAGAATGTGCTGGCCAAGTGCTACGGCGGCGACATCACGCGCAAGCGCAAGTTGCTGGAAAAGCAGAAGGCGGGCAAGAAGCGCATGAAGCAGGTGGGCAACGTGGAGATTCCGCAGGAAGCCTTCCTCGCCATTTTGCAGGTGGACAATAAATAGGTGAGGTGTGAGCAGGTGGGGGTGAGGCGGAAAATCAAAACCGCCTGCAGACTGGTTTGACCCCTCACCCCTTGCCCCTCACCCCTCACTGGGGTTTCAAATGAATTTTGCACTCATCATGCTGATCGCACTGCTGATTACCGGCGCGATCTGGCTGTTCGATATCTATCTGGGCAAACCGAAGCGAGCTTCCGGGGGCAAGGAGCCGGTGCTGGTGGAATATGCCAAGAGCTTTTTCCCCGTGATCCTGGTGGTGTTCCTGCTGCGCTCGTTCCTGGTGGAACCATTCAAGATTCCTTCCGGCTCGATGCTGCCGACCCTGCTGGTGGGCGATTTCATTCTGGTCAATAAATATACCTACGGCATTCGCCTGCCGGTGATCAACGCCAAGATCATCGAGGTCAACCAGCCACAGCGTGGCGATGTGATGGTCTTCCGCTATCCGGAAAATCCCTCGCTCGATTACATCAAGCGCGTGGTGGGACTGCCCGGCGACCGCGTGGTTTACCGCGACAAACGCTTGAGCATCAACGGTCAGGCGGTCGCAATGGAAGACCGTGGCGAGGAGTTCGGCTATGAAAAGAGCGGACTCAACTATGTGACGGCCAAACGCGCCTATGAGAAGCTGGGCGATCACCAGCATGCGGTGCTGATCCTGCCCGAGTTGCCCAGCGTCCGCCTGGGCGATGTCAGATCGTTTCCGTCTCGCGCCAACTGTGATTACAATGAGGACGGTTTCAGCTGCACCGTGCCGGAAGGCCACTATTTCATGATGGGTGATAATCGCGATGACAGCAACGACAGCCGCTACTGGGGCTTCGTGCCGGACCGCAACATCGTCGGCAAGGCGGTCATGATCTGGTGGCATGCCCGGGAATTTGTATTCGTCGGACTGAATTTCAAACGTATCGGACAGATGATCAATTAGATCCAAGGAGGATGTGATGAGGAAGAATCAGCTGGGGATGACCTTTTTCGGTGTGATGTTTGTCGGGATGGCATTAGTATTTGGCGCTATCCTGGTGATGAAACTGATCCCACCCTATCTTGAGTTTTGGTCGGTGCAAAAGATCATCAGCGTCATGGCCAAGGACTCAGCACTGCCGAGTATGACATTGCCAGAAATTAGGCAGTCGTTTGAGAGGCGCGCTATTATTGACAATGTGACAGTAATTAAGAGTAGTGATCTGGAAATTATCAAGGATCGTGGTCAGACCGTGGTGAAGGCAAGCTACTCGGTAACCGTGCCGATTGTCGCTAATCTCAGTGCGCTGATGGAGTTCGAGGCTTCAACCCAGGAAACTAAGCCGCCTAAAATGGCCGGTGGTTAAATTTCTGCGAGTTGTTGCCTGCGCATGAATTACCGCCTGTTATGCCGCCAGTTCGGGCATGAATTTAAACGTCCCGAACTGTTGCGCCAGGCGCTGACCCATCGCAGTTACGGCTCGCCCAATAACGAGCGGCTGGAATTTCTCGGCGACAGCGTGCTGAATTGCACCATTGCTTCCCGCCTGTACCACGCATTTCCACGCCTGCCAGAAGGCGACTTGAGTCGCATGCGTGCTGCGCTGGTCAAGGAGCAGACGCTGGCCGAGATCGCTGTCCAGCTCAAGCTGGGTGACTACCTCCTGCTGGGTGAGGGGGAGCTCAAAAGCGGTGGCTTCCGCCGCCCCTCGATTCTGGCGGATGCGCTGGAGGCAATTATCGGCGCGGTTTATCTCGATGCCGGTTTTGTCGTCGCGGAGCAGATGATTGCCTCGCTGTACGAGCCGCTGCTGCAGAATCTCGATCCCAAAACCATAACCAAGGATCCCAAGACCCAGCTGCAGGAGTATCTGCAAAGCCGCAAGATGCCCCTGCCCCTCTACGAAGTGGTGGCGATACGTGGCGAGGCGCACGAACAGGAGTTCGAGGTGGAATGCGTGATCCCCGGTCTCGACGTGCGCTCACAGGGCGAGGGGCACAGCCGCCGCAGTGCCGAGCAGAATGCCGCCATAGCGGCTTATCAGACAGTCAGGCAACATCATCATGAGTGAATCCGGAAAGGTCGGCTATATTGCTATCGTAGGCCGTCCCAACGTAGGCAAATCGACCCTGCTTAACCATTTGATCGGGCAGAAAGTCAGCATTACCTCACGCAAGGCCCAGACCACCCGCCACCGCATTACCGGTATCCGGACCGATGCCGGTGCGCAGTATGTGTTTGTTGATACCCCAGGTTTTCAGACCCAGCACCAGAATGCGCTGAACCGGGCGATGAACCGCAGCGTCACGCAAACCCTGTCGAATGTGGACGTGGTCCTGTTCGTGATCGAGGTGATGCGCTTCGACGCGCGCGACGAGAAAGTGCTGACACTGTTGCCGCGCGATCTGCCGGTTGTGCTGGTGCTGAATAAAATCGACAAGCTCGATGACAAGGAAAAACTCCTGCCGTTTATCGAAAAAATGTCGTCCCTCTTCCCTTTTGCCGCCATTGTCCCGGTCAGCGCCCAGAAGGGAGGCTCACAACTTGATGAATTGCTGATGGAAATCCGGCGCCATTTGCCGGAAGGGGCGCCGGTCTTTGGCGAGGACGAGATCACCGATCGCAGCGAGCGCTTTCTCGCGGCAGAAATCGTGCGCGAGAAAGTATTCCGTCTGTCCGGCGAGGAAGTGCCTTATTCCGTCAGTGTCGAAATCGAGAAATTCGAAACCGTCGGCAATCTGCGCCGCATTTTCGCCGCCATCATCGTGGACAGGGAAGGCCAGAAACCGATCCTGATCGGCAGCAAGGGCGAAAAGCTCAAGGAAATCGGCACCCAGGCCCGCAAGGATATGGAAAAGCTGTTCGACGGCAAGGTCTATCTGGAAGTGTGGGTCAAGGTCAAGGGCGGCTGGGCCGACGATGAGCGCGCGCTGAAAAGCCTGGGATACGAGTAAAGCCGGAATTTGTGCGGTGGCGCTTCTAGAATTTCTGGAACTGCGCCACCCATGCCTCGCCAGCCGGTCTGATTACATCCAGCACCACTGACGGATAGAAACCTGTTGTCAGGATGAGCACGGCAAATACCATGGCGATGGTGAGTTCGCGTGGACGCAGGTCCATGGCGTCTGCTACCACCGGATTGCTGACCGGCCCCAGGAATGCCTGGCGGTAGATATTGAGGAAATAGGCTGCGCCCAGCACCATGGCGAACAGCGCAGCAAGGGCGGCGCCGGTATGATGCCTGAATGCCGACAGCAGGATCAGCAGTTCGGCGGGAAAGCCGCTGGTTCCCGGCAGGCCCATGCCGGCAAAGCCGAATAGCAGGAAGAAACTTGCCAGCAAGGGCATGGAGCGCGCTGCGCCCCCCAGGCTCAACTGGTCAGTCGAGCCGATGCGATGGTGCAGTGCGCTCACCAGCAGGAAACCGCCGCCAGCCGCCAGCGTGAAATTGAGCAGTTGCAGCACCGAACCCTGCATGCCCTGCAGATCGAATGAAGCAACGCCCAGCACCACCAGCCCTACGTGTGACAGACTGGCATAGGCCAGCATGCGGCGCAGATTGGTCTGGGCCAGCGCAGCCACTGCACCGTAGATCAACCCCATTGTTCCCAGCGCCACCAGCAGCCAGTGCAGCTGTTGCGCCGCCTGCGGTGCCAGCGGGATGGCGAAGCGGATCAGGCCGTAAACGCCGAGCTTGATGCCGACCAGCAGGGCTGTGACTGCTGCCGGGCCTTCCATCGCCACCAGCGGCAGCCAGGTATGGAGCGGGAACACCGGAATCTTGACGGCAAATCCCAGCAGCAGGAGCAGGAATACCGCCAGCTGCATTTTTGCGGGGAGCGGCGTTGCCAGCAGGGTGGGCAGATCGAACACCAGCGCTCCTCCGCTGCCGGCATGACCGAAGGCGAGAAGGATGAAGCCAAACAGCAGCGGAATGCCGCCCGCCACCATGACCAGGATGTATTTGACTGCCGCATAGCGCCGGTTTGGCCCCATGCCCCACAGGCTGACCAGGAAGTAGATCGGGATCAGCGACAGCTCCCAGAAGAGGAAGAACAGCATGGTGTCGAGCGAACAGAAAATACCCAGGGTGGCCGTTTCCAGGATTAGCAGCAGGCTGTAATACAGGCGAGGGAGGGTGGTCACGCTGTTCCACGAAGACAGGATGACGCCAATGAACAGCAGGATGGTGGCGGGCAGGAACAGCAGGGAAATGCCGTCCACGCCGACCAGGTACTGGATGTTGAGGGTGGGAATCCAGCGCGCCTGCTCCACCAGCTGAAAGCCGGGCTGACTGGGATCGAATCTGGCTACCACCGCCAGGGCGATGCACAAATCCACCAGTGCGGAGCCCAGGGCAATGCGCTTTGCCCATTCCGGGCGCGGCAGCAGCCAGGTCAGGGCGGCGCCGAGCGGCAGGGTGAGGAAGAGCAGGCTTAACAGGGGCATGTTCAGAATCTCTCTGCGAGTGCGTGTAGCGGCGCTTCGACCAGCTTCATCCAGGGTTCGAGGTAGAAGCCGGCGATGAGCAGAACGGCCACGGCGCTGCCGGCCACCAGATATTCCATGGGCAGGGTGCGTTCAATGACGCCGACCCGGGAGGCTTCGCTGCGTGGCGCGAGGAAGGCGCGCTGGAAGGCCCACAGCAGAAAGCCGGCGGCCACCACGTTGCCCAGTGCCACCGCGACGGTGAGCAGGGCGCCGAGCCGTTCGATGGAGGCTTCCAGAACCAGGTGGGCAGCGTCGAAGCCGGGCGTGCCGGGCATGCCCACGATGGCCAGGCCGCCGAGCAGGAAGCTTGCGCCGATGAAGGGAATACGGTCGAACAGGCCACCCAGCTGGTCGAGCACGGTGGTATGGGTACGGCGGTAGACAAAGCCGACGATGAACAGCATGACTGTCATGGCCAGGCCGAAATTGACCGCCAGCAGGATGCTGCCCTGGAATCCTTCGGCATGCAGCGAGAACAGGCCGATAATCAGCAGGCTGGTGTGACTCACTACGGCAAAGGCTATCAGGCGGCGCAAATCGCTTTGCAGGAAGGCCAGGAAGGCAGCATAGAATACCCCGCCCGCAGCAAAGGCCACGGCAAAGCTGTGCCATTGCACCACCGCGCCCGGCACGATGGGAAACACGAAACGGATCAGGCCGTAGATGCCGACCTTGATGCCGAGCAGGACAGCGGGCGCGATGGCGACATTGCCATGCTGCGCAACCCAGGGCAGCCAGCCATGCAGGGGGAAGATCGGAGCGCGAATGCCCAGGCCATAGAACAGCAGGAAGAAAATCACCGAGCCGACTGCGCCGCTGATCGGCATGGCGCTCAGGTCCGCCAGTTCGAAACTCCAGTTGCCTCCGGTGGCCTCGGCGTGGAACCAGCCCAGCAGCAGCGTGCCCATCAGCAGCAGCAGCAAACCGGTGCCCTGGAACTGGTAGAAACGCGCCAGCATCATGTCTTTTTCCGGCGAGGTGGCCCAGTTCCACAGCAGATAGCCGACCAGCCCCAGCTCCAGCGCGGAAGCCAGCACGAACCATAACAGATTGGTGGTGACCAGCAGCGACATCAGCACCCCTTCCACCGCCAGAATCACTGCCAGCAGGCGTGCCGGTTCGGCCAGTCCGCGTACCAGGCTGTAGATGGTGAGCAGCAGCATTACCAGCGCGGTGAGCAGGACGAACAGCACGGTGACGCCATCGGCGGCGGCATGATAGGCGAGGGGGTCGAGCAGCACCAGTTTCTCCGCCAGCTGGAAGGCGGGAGAGGCCGTCTTGAAACAGCTGAACAGATCGACCGCCAGCAGCAGTTCGATCAGTGCGATACCCCGGCCGATCGCCACGGCGTCGCGCCGTTCGCCAAGGAGCAGCAGCAGGCCGGAACCCAGCAGGGGAACCAGCTGCAGCATGCCGAGGATGGGGTAGACCGCCTGCTGGGTCCAGTGTATTTCGTTTATGGCCATCAGAGAATCACCACCAGGGTTGCCATGATCAGCAGCAGCAGATAGCGTGGCTGGGAAAGAAGGCCCTCCACGGCCAGCAGATAGCTGCCAATATTTGCCAGCATGCGGCCCAGCCTGCTGTCGCCGCCCTGGAACAGCAGGCGCGACTCGAAGCGGTGCAGCTTGACGGCGATCCACTCCAGGAATGCACCGGCCAGGCCACTGCCACGCACGATGCGGTCCTGGCTCATTTCTTCGCCGCTGGCTACCAGGAAGGCTGGCACGCCGGCGGACTCGGGCAGGCCGACCAGGCGGCTGACCACGTTGTCGTCCAGGTTGCGGATATCCCTTGCCAGCTGCCGGGTGGGCCGCACCAGCAGCCAGTCGCCCAGCGGTTCCAGCCAGAAGCGCTGCAGCGCGGCGGTGTAGAGTTTCTGCCTGCCCTGCAGCCAGGCCGGCGCAGCCCGGGTGGGGCCGCCCATCAGATGCATGTAGGAGGGCGAGGCAAGGAACTGCCAGGCACGCCAGCTGGCGTGCAGTCCCAGGTGCCAGGCGGCGAGGGAGAACCAGCCCAGCCCGCAGGCGAGGAACATCAATCCGACCTGGGTGGTGGTGGCGAACATCAGCGCGCTTTTTACATCGCTCTGGGTAAGGCCGCTGAAATAGCCGTACAGTGCGGTGAGCAGCCCCAGTATAGCAATCAGCGACAGCAGCGCCGGTGCCTGGCGCAGCAGCGGCTCCATGCGGATCAGCAGATACACCCCGGCATGTACCATCAGTGAGCCGTAGAAAATCGCCGAGGAAGGGGTGGGACCTTCCAGGGCGCGTGCGATCCAGGGCGAGAATGGCACCTGTGCCGACTTGGCCAACGCCGCGACCACGAAGCCGAGGGCCAGCAGGCCGGCGGAAAGCGTGCCCAGCTGGTTGGCATGGAGCAGGGCAGGCCATTCCACACTGCCCAGCCAGATGAAGGCGAGGGAAATGCCAAGGATGAAACCGGCATCGCCGATGCGGTTGGTGATGATGGCACGCAGGGCGTTGATGCTGGCGGTGGGGCGGTTATAGGCGTAACCGATCAGCATCCAGGAACTGATGCCGGCCAGTTCCCAGCCGGAGAAAGTCAGCGCCACGTTGCCGGCCAGCACGATCAGCAACATGCCTGCGCTGAACAGGCTCATGCCCAGGAAAAAACGGTGGAAGCCGGTTTCGCGGTGCAGGTAGTTGCGCGAGAACACCAGCGTCAGGGTGGCGATGAAGGCGACCAGCGTGGCGACGGGCAGCGACAGCGTATCGAGGGTGAAACTGAGCGGCAGGGCAATGGCGCCGCTGGCGAACCAGACGCCGTTGTGTACCTGCCCCGGCACGCCGCGGGCAAGAGCCAGGGCATCCAGGCCAAGCAGCAGCAGCAATGCGGCAGCGGCACAATAAATGGCGATGCGCGCCGTGGGCTTCTCGGCCAGATCGCCCTGATCCTGCCCGGCGAGGATGCGCAAGGCGATTCCCGTCGCGCCCAGGAGGGGCAGCAGGGGGATCAGCCCGGCCAGTTGTGGTGCCAGTTCGAGCAGGTCGTTCATATGCCGCCCCCCCCTTCGACCGGCCGCGTCAGCAGCGCTGGCGGCAGCGGATCGCGCCGGTTGCCGAACCAGTCATGGGAGCGCGCGACGGAGGGAAGGGTTTCCGCATTGCCCTGCCAGGGCAGCCAGCCGCGGGCCGGGTCGAAGAGCTGGATGTCGCTGCTGTCCGGATCCTTGGCGGCGACCACCACCCATTCCTTGCCGACCAGTTCCTGCAGTGCCGGCTGGCGCTGGTAAATGGCGGTGATCAGCTCGGTTTTGGCTTCCACCACCACCAAGAGGCGCATCGGCTCGTGGATTTCGATCATCTGGCGCGGCAGGCCGGTGCGCAGGTCGGAAGACGCGCCCTCCATGACGCCCAGCAGGCCGGAGATGTTGTGCATGATCTTGCTGCTGCAGCCATAGTATTCGTTGTCCACCATGGAGAAATAATATTCGAGCGAAATCCCGGCGCCGACCGGGCCGTTGATCAGCAGGTGGCGTTCCAGGATCAGGCCTTCCGGATCGATGGTCGTGTCGTAGGAAATCAGGAAGGCGCGCCGGTCGAAGAATGCGCCCCGGCTCATGGAGCGGCGCCCGATGAAGGCGCAGGCGTTGGTGGCGTGGCCCAGCTCCGGGCGCGGCTGGGAGAAGTCGTGGCGGCGGTTCTGGATGTGGCGCCAGGCTCTTTGCAGGGCAGGATCGTCGGGTGCGGAGGCGAAGCGGCGGCAGCGTTCCTGGGCATGCAGGCGGGCCGCCTGCGCCACTTCCTGGCGCAGCCTGGCAAAGGCGGCCTGCAGCGCCCCGGGAACGACATCCTCGTCGTACCAGGTGATGGTGTCGTCGCAGGTGTTGTGCTCTGCCGCCACGAACCAGGTTGTCGCAGGAATGGCGAGGCCCTTTTCTGCCAGCAGGGCGCGGATTTCCGGGCGGTTGACCATGGCGGCGAAGGCGCGCGCGTTGGGGCCGCTGTGGCGGCCGGAGCAGGCGCCGCAGTCGTAGGCGGCCATGTGCGGGTTGTTCTGGCTGTTGGAGCCATGCCCGGCGATGACCACCAGCGGCGCGAAGCCGGAGGCCAGGCCCATACCGCGCAGGAAGCCGTACATGCGCTCGGCCTGTTCGCTGTCGGTAAAGCCGAGGCGCGGCGCTTCAGGTGTCGCGGCGGGGCTGTCGGCGGGCGCGGTCAGGGTGATGCGGGTAGGCACCGTCCGGTCGAAAGCGGTGGCGAGTTTTTTCGCCCATTGCCCCATGCGTGCCGGCGCCAGCAGCTTGCCGCCCAGCACCGCGAGCGCGGCCGGGGCGGCGGCTGCCGCGATCAGTGCCGGCAGGAGCAGTCCGCGGCGCGTGTCCTGGTGCAGATGGCGGGACCAGCGCATGCGCCGCTCATGGCGCTGGTCGTGCGCCGCGCGCTGCTGCTCGTACCCCGCCTGCTCGGTTTCCCGGACTTCGTGGGCGGGGATGATGACCACCGGGATGACCGGACACAGCGGCCCTGCCTCCCCGTCGTCCAGCCCGCGCCAGTTCATGAAGATGCCGTAATGGGCCGCCGCCCCCAGGGTTTCCAGACGCGGGTTGACTTCTTCCACATGGCGGCGCAGGCCTTCCTCGCGGTCGTCCAGGCAGAACACCAGCTGGGCTTCGGGCAGGGGGTCGCGCGTTTTCCACGGTGCGCGCTGGTGATTGGCCTTGAGGGCAGAAAAGATCTGTTCGCGGTAATTGCGCTCGTAGGCCAGCAGCCAGACATGGCCGCGCTGGTCACTGTCCAGCAGGTTGAGCGTGGCGAGCAGGGCGTCGGCCCCGGCACGCCCCAGCGCCGTGATGTCGCGCCCCGGCAGGCCGAGATGCTGGGCGAGGCAGAACAGTGGCCAGGCCGAGCCGGAAACGCTGACGCCGCCACGGCGGTCGCCAGCCGGGGTCTTCTGCCAGCTCCACAGCAGCTGGGCCATGGTCTGCCAGCCCTCGTCATGGATGTTTTCCTTGCGGTTGGGGGCTTCGCGTGTGAGCTGTTCGGCAAAACTGATGAGATATTCCGGCAGGCGGCCCTCGAACAGGGCGTGGCGCACCATCAGCTCGGCCGGCAGATGGCGGAAATACCAGCGCAGCGCCGAGAGCGTGGCCTCGATGCGCCAGTGGCGGCGGCACAGGCGCTGGGCGAAGAGACGTTCCAGCGCCAGGCGCACGGCGAGGTAGTCCATCATGTCCACCGGTGTGGTCAGGCCGCCATAGCCGGGATGATTGTGGCGCCACAGGGCCATGCCGGACCAGCCGGGGATTTCCAGCGCCAGGCGCTCCAGATAGCCCGCCCAGCGTTCCTCAGGGAGGCCGAACAGGCGCAGTTCCTGAATGATGGTGTCGAGCGGATCGGCGGGCAGGCGGTCGGCCAGCAGGCGCCAGTCGGAAAGGTCGTTGAGCACCCAGGACAGGTCGTGTTCCGCGCTTTCGCGGCAGGCGGCATAGAAACCCTTGGGCCGTGCCGGGTTATGCCAGGCGGCCATGCCCTGATCAAGATGGGATGAAAGGTAACGGATCAGCAGCGGCCGGATGTCGTCCAGCAGGTCCTCGCCGGTCAGGGCCAGGAGCAGGCCGCGCAGGGTCCATTCGCTGCCCACCTTGTCCAGCAGGGTGTCGAGCAGATGAGCGGCGTCCTTGCGGATCAGCCGCTCCACCAGCGGGCCCTCATCGCCATGGCCGGTTTCTTTTGTGATATGTGCGGCCAGGGCCTGGACATGGTCGGGGGAGGGGTTGAGCAGTTCTTCCGGATGGCGCAACTCGTGTTCCAGCCCCAGGGTGGTCAGGCAGGCGAACCACAGTTCCGTCAGGGCGGTTTTTTCATCCGTGCCGTCAAGCAGGCGTGTCCTGGCTTCCTGTCCGAGCGTGGGCTGGCAGCGCTCCAGGGCGTGCAGTTCCTCTACCTGCCATTTGAGCTGGCTGCGCGACAGGCGCTTGAAGGAATGCAGCAGGCCGGGTATCAGCACATCGCGGCGCTGCAGCGGCCCGGCGCCGGTTTGCGCCACCACCGCACCGGCGTCGAGCGCGGGCAGGCTGTCGAGCGCGGCCGCCAGGTCGTCGTGGGTGATGCGGCCCTCGGCATACCAGGCGCGGTAGCGTTCTTCCGGCAGGTAGCCCTGGGCGCCGCTGAGCTTACGCGAGGCGGCAAGCGCCTGGTCGAAAGGGAGATGCTGGAAGCCGTGCAGGGTGTTGTGATGGACGAAGTCCCGGATCGGCCCCTGCGACGGGAGCACATGTTCGAGGTGATGGATCAGGTCGCGCAGGCGGGTGCGGATGTCCGGGTTGTGATCGGCGTTGCTCATCCTGGTGTAGTGTTGCACGCTAAACGGCATTTTCAGAGCCTTCCCAAGAGTGGCATAACAAGGCGCGGCGCGCCGGCAATGGCTATTCTCTTGCCAAGCGCCGCAACGCGGTCAGGGCGCTTTTGGGAAGGCTCCCTCCGGGCGAACGCCTGGGCAGCTATCTGCGGCATTGCGGGCGCTTGGAATAGAATGACTATTCCGGCGCACCCGCGCCTTGTATCTGGCCGCCCAGGCGTTCGCTGAAAGTGTCGTTTAGCGTGCAACACTACACTAGCCCCAAGCCCTGCCCAATTGCCGGATCGATGCCGAAACCAGCCCCAGCACTGCCGTGGGGAATATCCCCACCAGCAGGATGCCGCTTGCCAGTACCCCCACAGCGGCAAATTCGGCGCGGCTGAGGTCAGGGATGTGGCGCATTTCCTCGCGCACTGGCCCGGTAAACAGGCGGCCCACGGTCCTGAAAGCGTAGGCAGCGCTGATCAGCACGCTCAGGGACAGGATGATGATCCAGCCGCTCCAGCGCGCGAAGCCGCCGGTCAGGACATGGATTTCGGCGATGAAACCCGCCGTGCCGGGGAAGCCCACCGCCGCGACCAGCGCCAGCACGGTGAAAAAGGCGAAGCGCGGCATGACCTGAACCAGCGAGCTGTAGTCGGCGATGTCGCGGGTATGGGTGCGTTCGTAGAGCAGGCCGATGAGCAGGAACAGCGAGCCGGCCACCAGGCCGTGCGCCGCCATCTGCATCACCGCGCCGGTGAGGCCGGCCTCGTTGAGCGTGGCAATGCCGAGCAGCACCACGCCCATGTGCGACATGGAGGAATAGGCCACCATTTTCTTCAGGTCGCGCTGATGCCAGGCCAGCACTCCGCCGTAGATCATGCTGATCATGCCCAGGGCGGCGAGCCAGCCCTGCAGCGCCTGCACTGCCAGGGGCAGCATCTCGGCAGCGCGGATCAGACCGTAGCTGCCCATCTTGGCGAGAATGCCGGAGAGCAGGATGGGCACCGGGCTGGGCGCTTCCACGTAGGCCAGGGGCAGCCAGCCATGGAGCGGGAAAATCGGCACCTTGACGCCGAAGCCGATCAAGAGGCCGAGGAAGATCATGATCTGCGCCTCCCGCGACAGGCTGCGCGCACCCTGGGCGATGGAGGCGATGTCGAAGCTGTGGCCGGGGTTGGCATCGTACAGCAGCAGCAGGGCCACCAGCATGAACACCGAGCCGCCCATGGTGTAGAGCACGAAATTCAGCGCCGCGCGGTGCTTGTTGGCGCTGCCCCAGCGGTCGATGAGGAAGAACAGCGGGATCAGGGTCAGTTCCCAGAACACATAGAACAGTGACCAGTCGCGCGCCATGAACACGCCCAGCATGGCGGATTCGAGCAGCAGGATCAGGGCATAGTAACCCTTGGCGCGCTTGGTGATGCAGCTGGAGGCCAGGATCGTGACCACGGTGAGCAGGGTGCCAAGCAGCACCATGGGGAAGGAAAAGCCGTCCACGCCGAGGGAAAACGCGCTGCCCAGGCGCGGGTTCCAGACATGGGTCTCGAACAGCTGGATGCCCGGGAGCGCCGGGTCGAACTGCCCCAGCAAACCCCACGCCAGGGCCATGGCGGCACCTGCCGCAAACAGTGCGGCGAGGCGGATCAGGCGCAGGCTGTTTCCCGGCAGAAGGGCCACGAGGATAGCCCCTGCCAATGGGAGCAGAAGCAGAATTCTCAACATCCGGAATCAGGGCTCAATGGCGTTCCATGCTGACAAGATTATAGCCAGGTCTTGACGCCGTCGGTGCCGCCAATGTGGCCGCCCTTCATCAGGCGGCATTGCGCATTGGGGTCGTTTTCGAGCACCTCGGCATAGATGGAGTCCAGCGCCTGGTTCTCGTCGGCAAAGATGTTTTCCTGGCCGACATATTCGAACAGGCCGGAATTTCGCATCACGTCGATCGCCTGTTTCTTCAGGCCGCTGAAAACCACCCGGATACCGCTGGAGCGTAAGCGTTCTACCACGTGGTGAATGACTTCCTCGCCCGAGGCATCGAGCTGATTGATGCCATCCGACACGATCAGCAGATGCTTGGCGCAGGGGCTGTTGGAAACCGCTTCCAGAATGGTGTCCTCGAAATAGGGTACGTTGGCAAAGTACAGTGAGCCGTCATAGCGGATGGCGATGATGTGCTCGCTGACTGGCAGATTGTTTACTTTTGCGTCGCGCAGCGTTCCGTCGGAATAGCGCCCAAGAACGGCGACGCGCGGCGACATGGTGCGGTAGAGATACAGAATGATGGCCAGTCCGGCGCCGATCATGATGCCGTTGTCGAGGTGCGGCGCGAAAGCCAGGGTGGCGACGAAGGTCACCACCGAGGCGATGCCGTCGTGTTTGTGGGTGTGCCAGGCATGACTGATCGCCTTGAAATTGACCAGGCCGATCACCGCCATCATGATCACTGCCGCCAGCACCGCCTGGGGCAGGTGATACAGCAGCGGGGTAAGGAACAGCAGGGTGACCAGCACGATCAGGCCGGCGAAGACTGACGACATGCCGGTGATCGCACCGGCGTTGAGGTTGACCGCCGAACGCGAGAACGAGCCGCTGACCGGGAATGCTTGGCTGAAGCTGCCGATGATGTTCGACAAGCCCTGGCCAATCAGCTCCTGATTGGGATCAATGCGCTCCTTGGTCTTCGCGGCGATCGCCTTGGCGATGGAAATGGCTTCCATGAAACCGACCAGGGAAATCACCAATGCCCCGGAAAACAGCGTTACCATCATGTCCCAGCTGAATTTTGGCAGAGCGACTTCGGGCAGCCCCGCAGGAATTGCGCCCACGACCTCTCCGCCGCCGACCAGCTTGAGTTCGCCTTTGCCTACTTTTTTGATGCGCCAGCGATAGCCATCGGATTTTTCGCCAGCAGGCAACTGCCCAGCCAGATAAAGTCTGGCCGGCTGTTGTCCAGCTGCGGGCACCTGTTCGAAAATGAACTTGCGCATGGAACGGGCCAGCTTGCGGTTTTCGCCTTCCGCATCCTTGAGTTCCAGCTTGAGCAGTTCGGTCTCGTAGCTAAGCGCGGCTGTGCGTTGCGTGCCGCCCTCGTGGCTTTTCTGGTGCTGCTTGAGTTCTGTCGATTTGGCGCTGATCTTTCCATTCAGCTCGTCGATCTTGGCTTCAGTCTGGGAATATTCGTTGGCCAGGGCTTTTACTTCGATATCCATGATTTCTTCGATCTTGCCCTTGCTGTTGTGCTCGAAGCCGATTGACCAACTCACCAGCGTGGTGAGCGCGACGGCAATCAGTACACCAGGCATTTTGGGGGCGAATTTTTTCAGTCCGAACATGATGGCGAATGCCGAAACACCCATCAGCAGCGTCGGCAGATGGGTATCTCCAACCTGTTGTAATACGCCCCAGATGTCCTGAATGAAATGTTCGCTGCGCCCCATGGAAACACCGAACAGCTTGTTGAGCTGGGACAGGCCGATGATGATGGCGGCCGCGTTGGTAAAGCCGACAATGACCGGGTGCGAGAGAAAATTGACCACCACGCCGAGCTTGAATACGCCCAGCGCCAGCTGGACCAGACCCACCAGCAGTGCCAGCAGGATGGCCAGGGCGACAAACTGCTCGGAACCGGTGGCGGCAAGCGGCGCCAGAGCGGAAGCGGTCAGCAGCGACGCCACGGCCACCGGCCCGGTGGCGAGTTGGGCCGAGGATCCCCACATCGCGGCGATGATGCCGGGCAGAAAGGCGGCGTACAGGCCGTAGTAGGCAGGCAGGCCGGCGAGCTGGGCATAGGCCATGGACTGGGGGATCAGCACCAGCGCCACGGTGATGCCGGCGATCAGGTCGGCTTTGATGTTTTCGCCGCACAGGGGAAACCAGCGCAGGAAAGGCAGGAGTCTGGCGAAGTTCGATTGTTGTTCTGTTTTGCTGGACATTTTTATTCCTAACTCGTTTTACGTGAGGCGGCCGTTACCAGCGGGCATGCCAGTTTTTTCCATGGGTCGCTGTTTCTGTCCTGGGCCAGTGTTTCCCATCCTTCCAGCGAATCAATTACCACAGCGGAGACGCATTCGTGGGTGTTGGCATAATTCACGATGTCACGCCGCCTCAATGCCGGTTTCCGGGTCAGACTGTAATATAGCCCTTCCTTGCGCAGGGTTACCAGCAGCTCCTGCAATGGCAGGGGCAATGCTTCGCCCTTGACGATGGCCAGGATTTCCAGGCCGGCGTCCATCCTCTTGCACAGGCCGAGTGCGGACGAAAGCAGGCGCTGGTCGACGCTGTCCTCGCGCACGGCAAGCAGCACTTTTCGTTCCGGCTCTGTCCTTTCTGGTTCCTTGCGAAGCATTGGCGCTCCTTCCATGGAAGCTGCGCTATTTAGCGGGTTTCGTGCCAGCTATCGGAAAGATCGTGTATCTTCATGAAAATTATAAGTATTAACAGTATTCCGCAGAGAGGTGGGAGCGTGTTGATATGTTGCATTATGCAGCTTGCCCATGTTGCATGATCATGAAGATGCTATTTTTATGGTGATTAATATGATGTTGCCAATATATGATGGTTTGTTGCAAATTGCAATTATTTTGCTGTATTCTCCTTGCCGATGAATTCCCTGCGCCAGAAAATCACCTACGGCTACTATGCGATCGGCAGCTTGATGATCGGCCTTTCCCTGTTTGCTTTCGTGGAACTGCGCCTGATCGAGGAAAAAATACTTGCCGGCGGACTGATTTCGGAATTTTTCGATACCACGCTGGAAGTCCGCCGTTTCGAGAAGAATTATTTTCTTTACCGGCAGGCTGCGGACATGGCCGAGAACCGGCACTTTGTTTCGCATGCGCAAACGCTGCTGCGCGAGAACCGGGAGGCTTTTGGCGCCTTCGCCAGCGCGGCGCGGATCGCTGCGCTGGACGATGATCTGAGCCGTTATGGCGTGCTGATGGATGAGTATGCCCGCACGGGCAATGCCGCAGCGGTTCACCTGGACGGGCTGGAAGCGCGCATCCGCAAGCTTGGCCAGGAAATCGTCGCCGTGGCTGAGGAGGTCGCCCGGGCCAAGCGCACCACCCTGCAAACTTCGGTTGCCCGCTACCGGCTGGCCTTGCTGGCGTCGATCGTGCTGCTGGCGCTGGCGGTGATCGCCATTGGCCAGATCTTGTCGCGGCGCGTGGCGCAGCCGCTGAAAAACATGGAAGAAAGCATGGAAGCGGTGGCCAGCGGCAAGCTGATGCGCCTGGACATGCCCGCCAATGACCGCGAGATCGCTTCGCTGGTCAATGCCTTCAACCATGTCCTGCGCGAACTGGAACTGCGCCATCTGCTGCGCTCCGAGAAGCTGGCTTCGCTTGGCACCATGCTTTCCGGCGTGGCGCATGAGCTTAACAACCCCTTGTCCAATATTTCCTCTTCCTGCCAGATCTTGATGGAGGAGGGAGAGCAGGTGGATCCGGCTTTCCGTAACGAACTGCTGGGCCAGATCGACGAGCAGACCATCCGGGCGCGCAATATCGTCCGCTCCCTGCTCGATTTTGCGCGCGATCGCGAGTTCAAGTCCGAGCCTTTCAATCTGCTGCGCCTGGTCGAGGAAACCCTGCGTTTCCTCAAAGGCCAGATGACGGCGCGGATTGCCCTGTCCGTCGAAGTGCCGCCAGATCTGGCTTTGCAGGGCGACAGGCAGCGCCTGCAGCAGGCTTTGCTCAATCTGGTCAAGAACGCGCTGGAGGCGCTGGAAGGGGCGGGCGAGGTGCGAATCGGCGCCCTATTGCACGAGGATGCCGCTGTCGCGCCGCCCCTTGGCAGCGGTGCCCATTTTCATGTGCTTGGGCGGTGCGTAAGCCGTGGGCCGGTGGTCGATATCGAGATCCGGGATAACGGCGCTGGCATTCCTGCGGCCATCCTGCCGCGCATTTTTGACCCGTTCTTTACCACCAAGGATGTGGGCAAGGGGTCGGGCCTGGGACTTTTTGTCGTTTTTGAAATCATCGAGGAGCACGGCGCTTGCATCGCGGTGGAAAGCGAGCCTGGCAGGGGCACGGCTTTCCTGATCCGCCTGCCGTTGCATCAAAACCAGAAGGAAACGGAACTGTATGGCTAATCAGGGAAGATTGCTGATCGTGGACGACGAAAAGGTCGCCCTCAAGAATCTGGAACATGTCATGAAGAAGGAGGGGCATGATGTCGTCGCCACCCAGAGTGGCGCCAATGCGCTGGCTTACATCGAGAAGCAGGCTTTCGACGTGGTGCTCACCGATCTCAGGATGGAGAAGGTGGACGGGATGCAGCTCCTGAGAAAGTGCCGCGAGGCCTGCCCCGATACCGAGGTGGTGCTGATTACCGGTTTCGCCACCCTGGAATCGGCGGTGGAGGCGATGAAGCATGGCGCCTTCTACTATATCGCCAAGCCCTTCCGGCTTGACGAGGTGCGCCAGGTGGTGGCCGAGGCACTGGAAAAGGTGCGCCTCAAGCGCGAGAACCGCAGCCTGCGCGAGCAGGTGGAAAGTTTTCAGGGCAAAGTCAGGATCCTTACCCAGGATGCCGCCATGCAGCGCCTGCTGGAAATGGCGCGCCAGATTGCGCCGACCGGCTGCAATGTCCTGATCACCGGCGAATCCGGCACCGGCAAGGAGCTGTTCGCACGCTACCTCCATGCCCACGGCGAGCGCAGCGAGGGGCCGTTTCTGGCCATCAATTGCGGCGCTTTCAATGAGGAGCTGCTTGCCAACGAGCTGTTCGGTCATGTCAAGGGCGCTTTCACCGGCGCCAGTGGCGACAAGAAAGGCCTGCTGGAGGCGGCCTCGGGTGGAACCCTGTTTCTTGATGAAATCACCGAGATGTCCCCCTCCATGCAGGTCAAGCTGCTGCGCGTGATCCAGGAGCGGGAGGTGCTGCCGCTGGGCGGAACCTCGCCGGTCAAGGTGGATGTGCGTTTCATCGCCGCCACCAACCGCGATGTGCAGGACATGGTGCGGCAGGGCGGGGGATTCCGCCAGGACCTGTATTTCCGTCTCAATGTGGTCAACCTGCACATCCCGCCCCTGTCGCAACGCAAGGAGGATGTGCCGCTGCTGGCTTACCATTTTCTGCACAAATATGCGGCCCTGATGAAAAAGGATGTGGCCGAGATTACGCCCGAGGCCATGGATCTGCTCAAGGTTTACGATTTCCCCGGCAATATCCGCGAGCTGGAAAACATCATCGAACGCGGCGTGGCCATCGCCAACGGCCCGGCGATCGAGGCCGCGCACCTGCCCGATGACCTGCGCGAGCTGTCCATCCGCACCTTCCGCAAGAAGGATGGCCGCATTCCCTCGCTGGAGGAGCAGGAGAAGGACTATATCCGCTGGGTGCTGCAGGAGTCTGGCGGCAACCAGACCCTGGCGGCGCAGATACTGGGCATCGACCGGGTGTCACTGTGGCGCAAGCTCAAGCGCTACGAACTGGAAATGCAGTGAGTCGTCAGAACTCGTTCTGCAGTTTCTTGTAGCCTCTCACCAGCTCCTGGTTGGCGCGGGCCACCGATTCGGAAAAATCTGCGGTCTGCGGCGTGACTTGCTGGATGGTCCGCAATTCCTCGCTGGAGTGGATGTTGGTGGTTGAGGGGACATAAAAGCCGGGCGGAATGGCGCAGCCTTCCACTACCGAATTGTGGCGCACTGCCGAGTGGTCGCCCACGGTGCAGTTGAACAGCACTGAATTGAAGCCGATGAAGACATGGTCGCCTACTTCGCAGGGGCCATGAACGATCGAGCGGTGGGCGATCGAGGTGCCCCGGCCGATTTTCACCAGCCCGCCTGCCTTGGAGTGGATGACCACTCCGTCCTGAATGTTCGAGTTCGCGCCGATGACAATCGGCTCCATTTCCCCGTCCTCATTGATCTCGTCAGCCCGAATCACGGCGTAGGGCCCGACAAATACATTTTCCTCTATCACCACCTTGCCGCAGATGATGGCTGTTTGGTCCACATAGGCGGATTCATGGATGGACGGCAGGTCGCCATTGGGGTTTTTGCGAATCATAAAAATCTCTGGTGCGAGGTCAAAAAGTGATATTATGATGCAAAATACAACACCAGTATTAAATTATGCAATCCGATGCAACAAGCAATGCCGCGATGAAAAGCCCGCTAAGCTGCAACCTGTGGTTTAACAAGCTGTTTCCCTTTTTGCGCTGGTGGCCGCTGGTCAATCGCGCTTCCAGCAGGGCCGACCTGATTGCCGGGTTGACCGGCGCGATGATCGTGCTGCCGCAGGGGGTGGCTTTCGCCACCATCGCCGGCATGCCGCCCGAATACGGTCTCTATGCCGCCATGGTGCCGGCCATCATCGCTGCCCTGTTCGGCTCCAGCCTGCACCTGGTGTCCGGCCCCACCACCGCCATCTCCATCGCCGTGTTCGCCGCCATCAGCCCCTTCGCCGATCCCGGCTCGCCGCAGTTCGTCAGCATGGTGCTGACCCTCACCTTCCTCACCGGCCTGTTCCAGCTCATCCTCGGGCTGGCGCGCATGGGGGTGCTGGTCAATTTCATTTCCCATACCGTGGTGATCGGCTTCACCGCCGGCGCGGCGCTGCTCATCGCCGCCAGCCAGGTGAAGAATTTCTTCGGCATCGCCATCGAGCGCGGCGCGCATTTCCATGTGGTCATCGAGCAGCTGTTCCTGCAGATCGGCAATGTCAATCCCTATGTCACGGCGGTCGGCGCCATTACCCTGGCGACCGGCATTGCATCGAAGAAATTCATGCCCAAGATCCCCTACATGATCGTGGCCATGGTAGTCGGCAGCGTAGCGGCCTGGTTCATCAACCTGGAATTCGGCGCTGGAACGACGGCGATCAAAACGGTGGGGGCGCTGCCGGCGCATCTGCCGCCTTTCTCGGCGCCGGATTTCAGGCTTGATGTTCTGCGCAAGGTATTGTTCCCGGCCTTGATCGTCACCATGCTGGCATTGACCGAGGCGGTTTCCATCTCGCGTGCCATCGCCACCAAGTCCGAACAGCGCATTGACGGCAACCAGGAGTTCATTGGCCAGGGCATTTCCAATCTGGTCGGCAGTTTCTTCTCCGGCTATGCCTCGTGTGGCTCCTTCAACCGCAGCGGCGTCAACTATGCGGCGGGTGCCCAGACGCCGCTGGCGACGGTGTATGCCTCGATCTTCCTGTTGCTGATCCTGCTGCTGGTGGCGCCGCTCGCCTCCTATCTGCCCAATGCCGCCATGGCGGGCATTCTGTTCCTGGTGGCGTGGGGACTGATCGATTTCCATC
>CAZKHJ010000026.1:0-38149 GCA_964552675.1 uncultured Sulfuricella sp.
ACCACCACCGGCCCGCTCGGCCAGGGCATCACCAACGCCGTCGGCATGGCCATGGCGGAAAAGCTGCTGGCCGCCGAATTCAACAAGCCCGGCCATGAGATCGTCAACCACAGCACCTACGTGTTCATGGGCGACGGCTGCATGATGGAAGGCATCTCCCACGAAGCCTGCGCGCTGGCCGGCACCTGGGGCCTGGGCAAGCTGACCGCGTTCTGGGACGACAACGGCATCTCCATCGACGGCCACATCGAGGGTTGGTACACCGACGACACCGCCAAGCGCTTCGAAGCCTACGGCTGGCACGTGGTGCGCAACGTCGACGGCCATGACTCCGCCGCCATCGAAGCCGCCGTGCAGGAAGCCAAGAAAGTCACCGACAAGCCCTCCCTGATCTGCTGCAAGACCGTGATCGGCAAAGGCTCCCCCAACAAGGAAGGCACCCACGACGTGCACGGCGCTGCCCTGGGCAACGACGAAGTCGCCGCCACCCGCGCCAACCTGGGCTGGAACCACGGCCCCTTCGAAATTCCCAAGGATGTGTACGAAGGCTGGGACTGCCGCACCAAGGGTGAAGGCCTGGAAAGCCTGTGGAACAACAAGTTTGCCGAATATGCTGCCGCCTTCCCCAAGGAAGCGGCCGAGCTGAAGCGCCGCATGGCCGGCGACCTGCCCGCCAACTGGAAAGACCACGTTGCCGCCTTCCTCAAGGCCACCAACGACAAGGCTGAAACCGTTGCCACCCGCAAGGCTTCCCAGATCGCCATCAACGGCCTGGCCCCGGCCCTGCCCGAATTCGTCGGCGGCTCTGCCGACCTGACCGGCTCCAACCTGACCAACTGGACTGGCTGCCACCATGTCCACGGCAAGAAGCCCGGCAACTACATCAGCTACGGCGTGCGCGAGTTCGGCATGTCCCACATCATGAACGGCATGGCGCTGCACGGCGGCATCCTGCCGTTCGGCGGCACCTTCCTGATGTTCTCGGAATATGCCCGCAACGCCCTGCGCATGTCCGCCCTGATGAAGCAGCGCGTGATTTACGTGTTTACCCACGACTCCATCGGTCTGGGCGAAGACGGCCCGACCCACCAGCCGGTGGAACAGACCGCCACCCTGCGCATGATCCCCAACATGAGCGTGTGGCGTCCGTGCGACACGGTGGAAACCGTGGTCGCCTGGGCCAGCAGCGTGGAGAAGAAAGATGGCCCGTCCAGCCTGATCCTGTCGCGCCAGAACCTGAACTTCCAGAAGCGCAGCGACGCGCAGATCGCCGCCATCGCCAAGGGCGGTTACGTCCTGGCCGATGCCGCCAGCGCCAAGCTGGTGCTGATCGCCACCGGCTCCGAAGTGCAGCTGGCGCTGGATGCCAAGAAAGTGCTGGACGAACAGGGCATCGCCACCCGCGTGGTCTCCATGCCTTGCACCAACGTCTTCGACAAGCAGGACCAGGCCTACAAGGACAGCGTGCTGCCCAAAGGCGTCAAGCGCGTGGCCATCGAGGCCGGCGTCAGCGACGGCTGGTACAAGTATGTCGGCGAAGGCGCTGTGGTCGGCATGAACCGCTTCGGCGAATCCGCCCCGGCCGGCGAGCTGTTCAAGGAATTCGGCTTCACCGTCGAGAACGTGGTCAACACCGCGAAAGGCGTTCTGTAATAAAGCGTTTACCGCAAAGGCGCAAAGACGCAGAGAGAAAAATGTTCTTTGCGCCTTGGCGCCTTTGCGGTTCAGGATTTACCAAATTTATTATCAAGGAGAGTAAAACATGGCAATTAAAGTTGGTATCAACGGTTTTGGCCGTATCGGCCGCATGGTGTTCCGCGCTGTCGCCAAGGATTTCAAAGACATCGAGATTGTCGCCATCAACGACCTGCTCGACCCGGATTACCTGGCCTACATGCTGAAGTACGACTCCGTGCATGGCCGCTTCAATGGTGACGTTTCTGTCGACGGCGGCAACATGATCGTGAATGGCAAGAAAATCCGCCTGACCGCTGAGCGTGACCCGGCCAACCTGAAGTGGAACGAAGTGGGCGCCGACATCGTGATCGACTGCACCGGTTTCTTCCTCACCACCGAATCCTGCCAGGCACACATCAAGGCCGGCGCCAAGAAAGTGGTTCAGTCCGCTCCTGCGAAAGATGACACCCCGATGTTCGTGTACGGCGTGAACCACGCCAAATACGCCGGTGAAGCCATCGTTTCTGCCGCTTCCTGCACCACCAACTGCCTGGCCCCGGTTGCCAAGGTGCTGAACGACAACTTCGGTATCAAGCGCGGCCTGATGTCCACCGTGCACGCTGCCACCGCCACCCAGAAAACTGTTGACGGCCCGTCTTCCAAAGACTGGCGCGGTGGCCGCGGTATTCTGGAAAACATCATTCCGTCCTCCACCGGTGCTGCCAAGGCTGTGGGCAAGGTGATCCCGGAACTGAACAAGAAACTCACCGGCATGGCCTTCCGCGTCCCGACTTCCGACGTTTCCGTGGTTGACCTGACCGTGGAACTGAACAAGGAAGCATCCTACGATGACATCTGCAAGGCCATGAAGGCTGCCTCCGAAGGCGCCCTGAAAGGCGTGCTGGGCTACACCGACGAGAAGGTGGTTTCCACCGATTTCGTTGGCAACAGCGCTCCTTCCACTTTCGACGCCGATGCCGGTATCGCCCTGGACAGCACCTTCGTCAAGGTTGTGGCCTGGTACGACAACGAGTACGGCTATACCTGCAACATGCTGCGTCTGGTCGAACACGTCGCCAAGTAACCGGCCCGTGAGGGGTGAGGCGAGAGGAGTGAGGCGGAATCTCACTCCCAACTTCGTCTCTCCCCTTACGCCTCACGATCTTGTGAGGTGTAAGGCATAGGCTCACCTATCCCTTACACCTTAATTTATACAGGAGCTAGACCATGTCCGTAATCCGCATGACCGATCTTGATCTCAAGGGCAAACGCGTATTCATCCGCGCCGACCTGAACGTGCCCGTCAAGGACGGCAAAGTCACTTCCGACGCACGCATCACCGCTTCCATGCCAACCATCGAGCACGCCATGAAGGCTGGTGCCAAAGTGATGGTGACCTCCCACCTGGGCCGCCCGACTGAAGGTGAATTCTCCGAGGAAAACTCCCTCAAGCCCGTGGCCAACGTGATGTCCGCCAAGCTGGGCAAGCCGGTGCGCGTGATCCGCGACTGGGTCGACGGCGGCTTTGAAGTGGCCGAAGGCGAAGTGGTGCTGCTGGAGAACTGCCGCATCAACAAGGGCGAGAAGAAGAACGTCGAGGAAACCGCCAAGAAATACGCCGCCCTGTGCGACGTGTTCGTGATGGACGCCTTCGGCACCGCCCACCGCGCCGAAGCCTCCACCTACGGCGTGGCCCAGTTTGCCCCGGTGGCCTGCGCCGGCATCCTGCTGACCGAGGAACTGGACGCCCTGACCAAGGCGCTGCTCAGCCCGGCCCGCCCGATGGTCGCCATCGTCGGCGGCTCCAAGGTTTCCACCAAGCTGACCGTGCTTGAGTCGCTATCCGAGAAAGTGGACCAGATGGTGGTCGGCGGCGGTATCGCCAATACCTTCCTGGCTGCGACCGGCAAGAACGTCGGCAAATCGCTGTGTGAAACCGACCTGATTCCTACTGCGCAGGCCCTGATGAAGAAGATGAGCGCACGCGGCGCCACCATCCCGGTGGCTGTGGATGTGGTGTGTGGCAAGCAGTTCGATGCCAACGAACCGGCCGTGCTGAAGGACGCCGGCGCGGTTGCCGACGACGACATGATTTTCGACATCGGCCCGAAATCGGCCCAGGAACTCGTCGACATCATTATGAAGGCGGGCACCGTGGTGTGGAACGGCCCGGTCGGCGTGTTCGAATTCGACCAGTTCGGCGCAGGCACCAAGGCCATCGCCATGGCTATCGCCAACACCAAGGCTTTCACCCTGGCCGGCGGCGGCGACACCATTGCCGCCATCCAGAAATATGACATCTACGACAAGGTTTCCTACATCTCCACTGCTGGCGGCGCCTTCCTCGAATTCCTCGAAGGCAAGAAACTGCCTGCTGTCGATATTCTCGAACAGCGCGCGCAAGCCAAGTGAGGAGATAGAAGAGAGGAGTGAGGCACGTAGAGCGGGTTTTGCCCCTCACCCCTTACTCCTCGCTTCTCACCATCAATGATACGCAGAACTAAAATAGTAGCGACGCTCGGCCCTTCGTCAAATGACCCCAAGGTGCTGGATCGCCTGATTGAAGCCGGAATTGACGTAGTACGCCTGAATTTTTCCCACGGCAAGCCAGAAGACCATATCCAGCGCGCCGAGATGGTGCGTTCCCTCGCCCGTGCCCGTGGTCGTGCAGTGGGCGTGCTGGTGGATCTGCAGGGTCCAAAAATCCGTATCGGCAAGTTTGAAAACGGCAAGATCACCCTGAAAAATGGTGATAGCTTTATTCTTGATGCTGACTGTGAACTGGGTAACCAGGATCGTGTCGGCCTGGATTACAAGGATCTGCCCCGTGATGTGGGGCGCGGTTCCACCCTGCTGCTGGACGATGGGCGTATTGTGATGTGGGTTGAAGAAGTGCGTGGCAATGAGATTATTTGCCAGGTTCGCCAGGGCGGGGTGCTGTCCAACAACAAGGGTATCAACCGTCAGGGTGGGGGGTTGTCCGCTGCGGCGCTGACCGACAAGGACAAGGAAGACATCAAGACTGCCGCAGAGCTGAAGGCTGACTACATTGCCGTGTCGTTTCCGCGCAATGCTGCCGACATGAAGCTGGCGCGTGACCTGATGGTCGCCGCTGGCGGACACAGCCTGCTGGTGGCGAAGATCGAGCGCGCCGAGGCCATTCCGGCGCTGGAAGAAATTCTCGATGCTTCCGATGCCATCATGGTGGCGCGTGGTGATCTGGGCGTGGAAGTGGGTGATGCTGCCGTTCCCGCGTTGCAGAAAAAAATGATCCGCATGGCGCGCGAGCGTAACAAGCTGGCGATCACCGCGACGCAGATGATGGAATCCATGATCACCAGTCCGATTCCGACGCGAGCCGAAGTGTCCGATGTGGCCAATGCCGTCATTGACGGCACCGATGCGGTCATGCTGTCGGCAGAAACCGCTGCCGGCCAGTATCCGATCGAAGCAGTGCAGGCAATGGATCGGGTATGCGTGGAAGTGGAAAAGGAAATCGAGATTTCTCCTGCCAGTATGCGCATGACGCGCCAGGTTGGCCCGATTGATGAATCCATCGCCATGGCCGCGATCTATACCGCCAACCACCTGAAAGTGAAGGCGATCGCCGCCTTGACCCAGTCCGGCTCGACCGCATTGTGGATGTCGCGGATTTCAACTGCCGTCCCGATCTACGCCTTGACACCTCAGGTGGAAACCCGTAGAAAAGTGACCTTGTTTCGAGGCGTCTACCCGATCAATTTCAAGATGTTCACCCATGATCCAGAATTGCTGCTGCGCGAGGCGGAAGACGAATTGCGTCGTCGCGGCGCGGTGCGCGACGGCGACATGATCGTGCTCACCATCGGCGAGCCAATCGGGAAATCGGGGGGCACCAATACCATGAAGATCGTTAAGGTAGGCGAACACCGCAAGGCCTGAGTGCCCCCATTTTTTGCTGAATTTTTTAAGGAGATAAACCATGGCATTAGTATCAATGCGTCAACTGCTGGACCACGCCGCCGAGAATGGCTACGGCCTGCCGGCGTTCAACGTCAACAACCTGGAGCAGGTGCAGGCGATCATGCAGGCTGCCGACGAATGCAACAGCCCGGTGATCATGCAGGGTTCCGCTGGTGCCCGCAAATATGCCGGTGAAGCCTTCCTGCGCCATCTCATCGATGCTGCTGTCGAAGCCTATCCGCACATTCCGGTGGTGATGCACCAGGATCACGGCGCTTCCCCGGCAGTGTGTATCAACGCCATCCGCTCCGGCTTCTCCAGCGTGATGATGGACGGTTCCCTGATGGAAGACGGCAAGACCCCTTCCAGCTTCGAATATAACGTGGATGTCACGCGCAAGGTGGTGGAAATGTCCCACGCCGTCGGCGTTTCCGTGGAAGGTGAGCTGGGCTGCCTGGGCTCCCTGGAGTCCGGTCACGGCGAGAAGGAAGACGGCCACGGCGCGGAAGGCGTGCTGACCATGGACCAGTTGCTGACCGATCCCAACGAAGCGGCGGAATTCGTCAAGGCCACCGGCGTGGATGCGCTGGCCATCGCCATCGGCACTTCCCACGGCGCCTACAAGTTTACCCGTCCGCCCACTGGCGACGTGCTGGCGATTTCCCGCATCAAGGAAATCCATGCCCGCATTCCCAATACCCATCTGGTGATGCACGGTTCTTCCTCCGTGCCGCAGGAATGGCTCAAGATCATCAACGAATTCGGCGGCACCATGCCCCAGACCTACGGTGTGCCAGTCGAGGAAATCGTCGAGGGGATCAAGCACGGCGTGCGCAAGGTGAACATCGACACTGACCTGCGCATGGCTTCCACCGGCGCCATCCGCAAGTACCTGGCCGAAAACACCAAGGATTTCGATCCGCGCAAATTTTACGCCGTGGCCATGAAGGCGATGAAAGAAATCTGCAAGGCACGCTTTGAAGCCTTCGGCTCTGCCGGCAACGCCGACAAGATCAAGCCGATCATGCTCGACAAGGTCGCAACCATGTATGCCAAGGGCGAGCTCAAGGCTGTTGTGAAATAAGCTGTTGTAATAACGCAAAAAAGGCGGCCAGGTGCCGCCTTTTTTGTTGTCCGGGAGCAATCGACGCCTTTTTATGGGACAGGAAACGGTATAAAATTACGCCCTTCCCCATACCGCGCCACACCATGAAAATCGGGCCCTATCCGCTCAAGAACAAGCTCATTGTCGCTCCCATGGCGGGGGTGACGGATCGCCCTTTCCGTCAGCTATGCAAGCTGATGGGGGCGGGCATGGCGGTGTCCGAAATGGTAACCAGCAATTCGCTGTTGTATGGCAGCGCCAAGACGCTGCGCCGCGCCAACCATGATGGCGAAGTGGAGCCTATTGCGGTGCAGATTGCCGGTGCTGACCCCGCCATGCTGGCTGAAGCCGCTAAATATAATGTTGACCTGGGTGCCCAGATTGTAGACATCAATATGGGCTGTCCGGCCAAGAAAGTATGCAATGTCATGGCCGGTTCGGCCTTGTTGCAGGACGAGGCCCTGGTGGCGCGTATTCTTGAAGCGGTGGTGAAGGCGGTGAACGTGCCGGTGACGCTGAAAATTCGCACCGGCTGGAGCCGTGATAACCGCAATGCGCTGAATATCGCGCGTATCGCTGAAGCGTCCGGTATCCAGTCGCTTGCCATTCATGGGCGGACGCGCGCCTGTGGCTATTCCGGTTCTGCGGAGTACGACACCATCGCGGTGGTGAAAAAGCACATCGGTATTCCGGTGGTGGCCAATGGCGATATCACCACGCCGGAAAAAGCCCGATTCGTGCTCGAACATACTGGCGCGGATGCCGTCATGATCGGCCGAGCCGCCATGGGCCGGCCATGGATTTTCCGTGAGATCGACCATTATCTGCAAACCGGTCGCCATTTGCCGCCCCCCGAGGTGGCTGAAATTCACCGTGTGCTGATTGGCCACCTGCATGATCTGTATGCCTTTTATGGCGAATACACTGGCCTGCGCATGGCGCGCAAGCATATTTCCTGGTACACCAGAGGTCTTGCCGGGTCGGCCAGCTTCCGTCATGCCATGAACCAGCTCCCGACAGTGGAACAACAGTTGTCAGCGGTGGAGGCTTTCTTTGCCGAACTGGGTACGCATTCGATCCATCTGACCTACGATTCAGAAGAGCTGGCGGCGGCTTAGCCGTGCCCGTTCAGAACTTAAGGTATATCGCAGCATGATCAACGAAAATGAAATGGCAGCCTGTGTACGCAAGGCAATGGATCAGTATTTTTCCGATCTCGATGGCGAGAAGCCCTGCGCGATTTATGACATGGTAGTGAGTTGCGTCGAGAAACCGTTGCTGGAAGTGATCCTCGGCCATGCACAGGGCAATCAGACCAAGGCTGCCGAATTGCTCGGCATTAACCGCAATACCCTGCGCAAGAAAATGCAGGCGTACGGCATCAAATAAATCAGGTATCCATTATGACCATTATCAAACGTGCGCTTATCAGCGTTTCAGAAAAATCCGGTGTGACGGAATTCGCCAAGATTCTGCATCAATTCGGCGTTGAAATCCTTTCTACTGGCGGCACCGCAAAATTGCTGCAGGATGCGGGGGTTCCCGTAATCGAGGTGGGAGACTACACCGGATTTCCGGAAATGCTGGATGGCCGGGTGAAAACCCTGCATCCCAAGGTGCATGGCGGCATCCTTGGCCGGCGCGACCTGCCGTCCCACGTGGCGGCCATGCAAGGGGCGAATATTCCCCCGATTGATCTGGTGGTGGTTAACCTCTATCCCTTTGCGGCTACAGTGGCGAAAGCGGACTGCACCCTGGAGGACGCGATCGAGAATATCGACATCGGCGGTCCTACCATGGTACGCGCGGCAGCCAAAAATCATGCCCATGTCGCGATCGTGACCGACCCTGCTGATTATCCTGAACTGATCAGGGAGATGAAGGCAAGCAATGGCGCGGTTGGGCAAAAAATGCGTTTCGACCTGGCGAAAAAGGCTTTTTCCCATACTGCCGAGTATGATGGCATGATCAGTAATTACCTCACCGCCATCGATGCAAACGGCCAGCGCCAGGCTTTCCCGCAGCGCTTCAACCTGCAGTTCACCAAGGCGCAGGACTGCCGCTATGGCGAGAACCCGCACCAGAACGGCGCTTTCTACGTGGCCAACGGCGAAGCGGAAGCGTCGATTGCCACCGCGCGCCAGTTGCAGGGCAAGGAGTTGTCCTACAACAATATCGCCGATGCCGATGCGGCGCTGGAATGTGTCAAGCAATTCAATGCCGAGCCTGCCTGTGTCATCGTCAAACATGCCAACCCTTGTGGCGTGGCCTATGGCAAGGATCTGCTGGAAGCCTATGATCGCGCCTACAAGACTGATCCAGAATCGGCTTTCGGCGGCATCATTGCCCTCAATGGCGAACTTGATGCGGCTACCGCGCAGGCTATTGTCGAACGTCAGTTCGTCGAGGTGATCATTGCCCCGAATGTGGCGCCTGCCGCAATCGAAATCGTGGCGGCCAAGAAAAATGTGCGCCTGCTGCAATGCGGCCAGTGGCCCAAGGAATCCGGCAAGCGCCTGGACTACAAGCGGGTTACCGGTGGTCTGCTGGTGCAGGATGCCGATCTCGCGCTGTATAACGAACTCAAGGTGGTGACGAAGCGCGCTCCGAGCGAGCAGGAAATGAGCGATCTGCTGTTTGCCTGGCGCGTGGCCAAGTACGTCAAATCCAATGCCATCGTCTATGCCAATGCCGGCATGACTATCGGTGTTGGTGCCGGGCAGATGAGCCGCGTCAATTCTGCGCGTATCGCTGCAATCAAGGCAGAACATGCGGGTCTGCAAGTGCGTGGTTCGGTGATGGCATCAGATGCGTTCTTTCCTTTCCGCGATGGTATCGACTCCGCTGCCCAGGCCGGTATTGCTGCCGTGATCCAGCCCGGTGGCTCGATGCGCGATGAGGAAGTCATCGCGGCCGCTGACGAGCATGGCATGGCAATGGTGTTTACCGGTATGCGACATTTCCGGCATTAAGCTTTAATCGCAAAGGCGCAAAGAATTCATGAACTCTTTGCCAAAACTTTGTGCCTTTGCTCCTTAGCGGTTATTGGGGTTAATCATGAAAATTCTGGTCATTGGCGGCGGTGGGCGCGAGCATGCGCTGGCATGGAAGCTGGCGCAATCACCACGCGCCTCGAAGGTCTTTGTTGCGCCCGGCAATGCGGGCACTGCACTGGAGCCGGATCTTACCAATGTGCCGATTAGCTCCATTCCGACTCTGGTCGCTTTTGCCCAGAGTGAAAAAATCGCTCTTACCGTGGTTGGCCCGGAAGCACCACTGGCCGACGGGGTGGTGGATGCCTTTCGTGCCGCTGGGCTGAAAATTTTCGGACCTACCCGGCAGGCGGCGCAACTGGAAAGCTCCAAGGATTTTGCCAAGGCCTTCATGGCGCGTCACGGCATCCCAACGGCAGCTTATGCTACTTTCAGCGATGCGGCTCAGGCGCATGCATATCTTGATCAGAATGGTGCACCTATCGTGATCAAGGCCGACGGCCTGGCGGCGGGAAAGGGCGTAGTGGTAGCGATGAGTCTCGATGAGGCGCATGCTGCGGTGGACATGATGCTGGAGGGCAACAAGCTTGGTTCTGCCGGCGCACGTGTGGTAATCGAGGAGTATCTTGCCGGCGAGGAAGCCAGCTTCATCGTCATGGTTGATGGCGAACATGTTCTGGCCCTGGCAACCAGCCAGGATCACAAGAGACTGCTGGATGGTGATCAGGGCCCCAATACCGGCGGCATGGGTGCTTACTCTCCCGCTCCGATCGTGACGCCGGAGATTCATGCCCGGGTGATGCGTGAAATCATTCTGCCCACGGTACAGGGTATGGCCAAGGATGGTATCCCCTATACCGGTTTCCTATATGCCGGACTGATGATTGACGTGCAAGGCAATCCCAAAACACTTGAGTTCAACTGCCGCATGGGCGATCCGGAAACACAGCCAATCATGATGCGTTTGAAGAGCGATTTGATTGGCTTGGCCGAACAGGCGGTCAATGGAACACTGGACAAGGCGGAAGCCGAGTGGGACAGGCGTGTGGCACTGGGCGTGGTGCTTGCTGCGGCCGGTTATCCAGACAGCCCGCGCAAGGGTGATGTGATTACAGGTCTGCCCCATCCCGAAGAAGATGCTCATGTATTCCATGCGGGCACGGCACAGCAGGATGGCCGGGTTGTGACCAGTGGTGGGCGGGTATTATGCGTCACTGCACTAGGTGACAGCGTGCGCATGGCTCAGAGCCGCGCCTATCAGCTTGCCGATCAGATCCATTTCGACGGTTGTCAGATGCGGCGTGACATCGGTTATCGCGCGATGGACAAAAAGCCGCGTTAGGGCGTGCCATGCGTTTGACCGCTGCGACAGCGGTGCTGAATGCCGCACTGATCCGGAAACTGCGCAGACATCTCAAGCAGGGCGGCGTAATCGCCTATCCCACGGAATCGTGCTACGGGCTTGGCTGCGACCCGCGTAACCGGCGTGCGGTGGTCAAATTACTGCGCCTGAAGGGTCGACCGCAGCGCAAGGGATTGATCCTGATCGGCGCGGTATTCCGTCATCTGCAACCCTATGCGGCACCTCTTAATGCGGGAGAGTGGCAGAAAATCTCCTCCACTTGGCCGGGCCCCGTGACTTGGCTGCTACCCGCTTCTCCTTCTACCCCCCCCTGGCTACGGGGTAGCCACCATAGCATTGCAGTGCGCGTTACCGCACATCCTCTGGCGGCGAGCTTATGCCGGGCGGCCAACATGGCACTGGTTTCCACCAGTGCCAACCGATCCGGGTTAAAACCGGTTCGTGCCTATTCTGATTGTGCGAAAACTTTTGGTGACCAGGTAATGGTTGTGCCAGGGATGGTCGGAAAGCGCAAACGACCTTCCTCTATCATGGACCTCAAAACGGACGCTGTGATTCGATAGTTCCAGCCTGCTGAATTCAGCAGCTTGTATTGCCCTAAAAAACAAGCCCCTCTACGAGGGGCTTGTTGGCTAAGCGGTCGGGGAAAGCTTGCCCCGTGCTGGTTTGCGTTAGAACTTGATATCCACCACAAAGGTAATGGTGCTCAAGACAGCACCGGCGCTATCACTGATTACAATATTGGATGTGCCTTCAGCGGTACACATGGCACGCGCGTAAAACTGGCTTCCTGATGTTTGCACGGTGGTTGTCGCGCCAAAGGTTCCGGTTGAGGTGTTTGCTAAGCCGCCCACCGAGGGCGTCGTGCTGGTGATCGTGTAAGGAGGCGTTCCTCCATATATGTAGAATCCGGTTGTGGCGTTGACATTGCCGTTGGCAGGAACAGGTGAACATCCTCCTGAAGTTTCATCATCGGCGGTTCCGACAATGTTGTCTGCTCCGTCTGCATCGAACACAAGATCGCCGTTACCGGTACCAATATTCCAAGTGGCCGTGGATGGAAGCGCGGCCAGAGCCAGCCCGGAAATCACGAATTGCTTGCGCAAAACCTGGCCAGTAGTCAAGTCGGTTGCGGAAATGATGGCATATTGGGTGGAAGCGCCAACATCTGCGCGGGTTACGGCAAAGGCATCGCCATTGCGATCAGTCGTGGTGGTTACCGCGATTACCCTGCCACTTGCGTCGGTGGTAGGGGTGCAGTCGGTTAGTGTCGTGTTGTTGCACACAAACTGCCATGCTGCACCTACATCCATGACGTTGAAGCGTACCTGGTGCCCGCTTACGGGGCCTCCGGTGATGGTGGTCGCACGAACTGATGCGCGGCCTTGCTTGCCGGCTTCCAGAGGGTCCGTTACCGTCAGGGAGCTATTCAATGCAGAGGGCTTTACTGTCACAACTACTTTGAGTTGCGTGTTGTTGGCATCGGTAATGGTCAGGGTAACGGTGGTGTCGGCATCTACATTGTTGACACGGCCATACTGACCAGTCGGCCCTTCCAGAACGATGTCTTCACCTGGAACTTCCCCACGTGGCATTGTTGCTGAATTAAAACTGATAATTGCGGTGTTGGAAGAAGCTACAATGTAAGGTTTTTTTCCGTTGCGGATGGTCAAGGTTGTGGCCTGGCTTGAGTAGGCATAGGCCGTGGCCGAATCAGGCGTGACAGACATGGGAACGGATGGTGTTACCCCGCCACCGCCGCAGCCGGAAAGGAGGGTCATGAATCCAAGGAAAATTGCCGTCGCCAGCGACGACAACCAGGATAAGCGCTGTGTGGTATTAAACAATTTGACCCCCTTTTTTGTTCAATTCAGGCAGATAGCCGCAAAACTTCATGTGCCACTATACAAAAGGCATGGAAAAACATCAAGCCCTATAATTGTCACCAGGATGTAATATTGACGTCATATTATGCACATCAATTTAATGATGTTGAGGACAGAAGCATGGCGGCAAATATTCTCGTGGTGGAAGATGAACCGGCAATTCAGGCCTTGCTGGAATTCAATCTGCAACAGGCTGGGCATCATGTGATCGGTGCGGGGAGCGCGGAGCAGGCTTATGCCCTGCTGCGTGATGCCTTGCCCGATCTGATCCTGCTCGACTGGATGCTGCCCGGCGTCAGCGGTATCGAATTTGCCCGTCGCCTTAAGGCCGAGGCTTATACCAAGGCGATTCCGGTCATCATGTTGACGGCTCGGGGGGAAGAACAGGACAAGATTGCCGGTTTCGAAACCGGGGCGGATGATTACATTACCAAGCCCTTTTCCCCGCGTGAGCTGACGGCGCGCATCAAGGCGGTGTTGCGCCGCCGCGCACCGCAGATGACGGATGATCCAGTGGAAACCGCCGGCCTTCGCCTCGACCCGGGGTCGCATCGCGTGACTGGGGCCGGCAAGCCGATTGAGCTGGGGCCAACGGAGTTCCGTTTGTTGCATTTTCTTATGACCCATGCCGAACGGGTCCATACGCGCGGCCATTTGCTGGACCAGGTGTGGGGTAGTCAGGTGTTTGTCGAGGATCGTACCGTGGACGTGCATATCCGCCGCTTGCGTCGTGCGCTGGAAGAAACCGGGCATGAGTATCTGGTCCAGACGGTGCGCGGCTCGGGTTACCGCTTCTCGGAAAACGCCTGATCTCGTTTATCATGGCGGCCATGCATAAATAATATGAAGGAAGATTGAATGCCCGGTCTGTGGTGGCGCCTGTTCTGGCCGCTGCTGGGGGCGGGAATGATGGCGCTGCTGACCTGGCCCCTGTTCGGATCAGTGTTTGCGCTAACATTACTTTGCGCCCTGCTGTTTCTGATAGTGTGGCGCCACGCACTCAATCTGAGAGCGCTGGTGCGCTGGCTGCTCGCGCCCACGGGGGCGGAAGTGCCGGAAGCTTCCGGCGTGTGGGGGGATGTTTTCAATATCCTGTACCAGTCTGGCCGGAGCCAGTCGAATAGCCAGCATCAGCTGAGTGCCGCACTGGAGCGTTTTCAGCGCGCGGCTGAAGCCATGCCGGATGGTATTGTCATGATCAATGAATCCGGTCAGATCGAATGGTGCAACCCGGTGGCCGAAACCCAGTTCGACATCAGCAATCAGCGTGATCATATGCAGCGGATTGCCTATCTGGTGCGCCAGGAGCAATTTATTGAATATCTCGGCGCACAGAACTACGCCGAACCGCTGGTGATGAAATCGCTGCGTAATGCAGATCTGACGCTTTCCATCCAGTTGGTGCCTTTTGGTGATCGGCAAAAACTGCTTCTCAGTCGCGATATTACCCAGCTGGAGCGGGTCGAGACCATGCGGCGCGATTTCATTGCCAATGTTTCCCATGAGTTGCGCACCCCGCTCACCGTGGTGGGTGGTTTCCTTGAGAGTTTTGCCGATACCGAGCAGATCAACATGCAACAGAGCAGGCGTCATTTCCAGCTCATGCTCGATCAGACGAGACGCATGCAGGGGTTGGTCGATGATTTGCTGACGCTGTCGCGCCTGGAAAGTGCCCAGGAAAAAATGCCCGAGGAAGTGGTCGACGTGTGCGCTCTGTTGCAGACTCTGCACAGGGAAGCGCAGTCGCTCAGTGCCGGTCGCCATAACGTGCACCTGACCCTGGATGTCGATAAAAAACTGTTGGGGAGCGAGCGTGACCTGCGCAGCGCCTTTGGCAATCTGGTCAGCAATGCTGTGCGTTATACGCCCGAAGGTGGCGAAATTGCTCTGAGCTGGGGGTTGGCGGGTGGTGAGGCCAGATTCTGTGTGCGGGACAGCGGTATTGGCATCGAACCCCAGTACCTCAGCCGGCTTACCGAACGCTTTTACCGCGTGGATCGGGGGCGTTCACGTGAAACCGGGGGCACCGGTCTAGGTTTGTCGATTGTCAAACATATCCTGACGCGGCATCAGGGACGACTGGAAATCAGCAGCGAACCCGGCAGGGGGAGTCTGTTTTGCGCCTGCTTCCCCGCACAGCGGGTGGTCTCTCCCGAGTGTACTGTTTAGAGTGCAACACTACACTAATACACAGGCTTGCTGGCAAAAGTAACGCGCTCGAAATTGGCACCCTTTTCCAGCAGGGTGATGAGCTTTGCCTCTTCCATCTGGCTGCCATACAGGTGAATCAGCCGGCCAGGCTGGTACCAGCCGATAGGCAATACCAGGCTGGCCGGCTCTTTTTGCTCGGGTACGGCAGATAGTTGAAATACAGGAACGAAGGGTCCGGCATTGAGCTGATTCAACGCGATTGGCCGTGCTGCCAGAGCAGTCGGCACGCCCGGCAGGGCGCGTGTGCCGATGCTGATGCTTCCGTCGTCGTTGGCCATCAGCCAGCGCACAACGGCCAGGGTGAAATGTTCATCGTCTTCGGGGCGCAGTGAAAGTAGCTGGTTCTGGTTGATCCGCTCGCCTTCTCCTCCGCGTGTGAGGCGGAATCCTCCCAGGCTGCGATCCAGGCAGCGCCAGTTTTCCAGGGTAAAACCCAGCCGTGCCGCCAGCACTTTTTCCGTGCGTTTGGTGACACGTCCATACATGCGCATGTCCTCCATGATTTCTGGCGCCAGATCCAGGGTTTCACCCGGTTGCTTGAAGGGCGTGTCATCATTGAGAAAAAAATGGATGGCGGGGAAGGCGAAGCAGAGTTGCACCGGGCTTTCCGAGCTGTTCCGGTCATGTGCACGGTTGGGCTGCACTTCGCACCAGCGCCGGTAGAGCGCGGTCAGCAGAGCCTCGCAGCCAGGCTGGATGCACTCTTCCCCCAGTCCTGCTTCGGCGGGATTGCCACCGCTGTGGAGAAATTTGATGCGTTTTCTGAGCGACATGGCGGTGCGTTCGGTGTCGAGAAAACGTTTTTCTGCCATGAGCTGGCCGGTAAAAATCACAGGGCCGCCGTCTCCTGCCAGATCCACGGCAACCAGAGGCAGCGATGGGGTTGGCGGCTGCTCCTTGCTCATCGGTGTGCGTGCAGCCCATTTGTCCAGCCAGCGGTCGAGTTGCAGCAGCTGCCGCGAAGACAGGCGTTGTGGATCCGCCAGACTCAGCAGCAGGGCTCGGGCGTAGACGCCCTCGCTTGAGTCGCTGCCATCCTCGCGATTCAGGCTGTCCTTGATCCGTTTGGCGGCGATGCCACGTTCTTCCGCATGGGCATAAAGGGCGTGCAGCGGACGCCATAGTGCGGATGGAAAGGGGCGGAAGGCGTGGCCGTATTCCAGCATCTGCATCACCACGCAACTCATCGCGCGCTGGGTGATCAGGGCGGTGAAGGCCGCGACCCCGGCATCCCCTTCAATATTGGCCTGCAGGCATAAATGATAGTTAGCGCCCAGGCTTTGCCACAAGGCCTCGACATTTTTCCAGGCAAGCTGTTCCAGAGAGGCGAACGGAACGGGCTTGTTGCGATATTTCTTGCCCAACTCCCCCGTGATATAAGCCACCGATTCGCGCAACTGTTCCAGGATTTTCAGCCGTTCGATGGCCGGCAGGGGATAGTGGCCAAGCAGTTCGATCTGTTCGCTGAGGTCACGCTGTACGGCCTGGACATTGGTTAGCGGCAAGCCCTTGAGCCACTGCTTGCAGCTGGCAGTGTCAACAAATTCCGGCCGCGGTGCGGCAGGGTCGATGGCAGGGAGGTCTAGATTCAGCATTGGGCTCTCGGTCTTCGGTGTTCAGATCAGGGTGGCTCCGGAAACTGATGGCCTGCTGCCGGGCCTTACAGTAACACCCGTTCGATTCCGCCTTGCGTGGCCTTGGCAATGTAATCCGCCTGCCAGTTCTCGCCCAGCAGATGGCGCGCCATTTCCACCACGATATAGTCGGACTCGATGCCTGTGTCATCATTATAGCGGGACAGGCCCTGCAGGCAAGACGGGCAGGATGTCAGGATTTTAATTTGTGCTGCGCCAGCGTCGGCATGAATGGCGGCCACGCCCTTGAGCAGCTCTTCCTGCTTGCGGAAACGCACCTGGGTCGAAATGTCGGCGCGCGACACCGCCAGGGTGCCGGATTCCCCGCAGCAGCGGTCGCTCAGGCGCACGTCCCCGCCCATCAGTTCCTGGGTGACCTTGAGCGGCGCATGGGTCTTCATCGGCGTGTGGCAGGGGTCATGGTAGAGGTAGTGCCGACCGGTCATGCCGTCCAGTTTGATGCCTTTTTCCATCAGGTATTCGTGAATATCGAGCAGACGGCATCCAGGGAAGATTTTCTCGAACTGGTATTTCAGCAGCTGGTCCATGCAGGTGCCACAGGAAACGATCACGGTCTTGATGTCGAGATAGTTCAGGGTGTTGGCGACACGGTGGAACAGTACCCGGTTGGCGGTGGTGATGGCCTGCCCCTTGTCGTCGTCTCCGGCGGAAGTCTGCGGGTAGCCGCAGCACAGGTAGCCCGGCGGCAGAACAGTAATGGCGCCAAGATCGAACAGCATGGCCTGGGTGGCCAGCCCTACCTGGGAGAACAGGCGTTCCGAGCCGCAGCCGGGGAAATAGAATACGGCATCCGAGTCCTCATTGAGTTTGGCCGGGTTGCGGATGACAGGCACCATGGCGGCGTCTTCCAGGCCCAGCAGAGCGCGCGAGGTCCGGTTGGGCATTTTGCCCGGCATGGGCTTGTTGATGAAGTGTATGACCTGAGCCCTGATCGGTGGTTTGCCCACGGTGGCGGGCGGGTGCTGGGTCTGCGGCCTGATCAGGCCGAAATGCTTGCCTATCTTGTAGCCCAGACGCTGTGCCTGGTAGCCCCAGCCGATCATGACCTGGCGGATGGCCTTGATGGTGGATGGATCGGTGGCGTTGAGGAACAGCATCGCGGCAAAGGTGCCGGGGTTGAATTTCTTCTTGCGCTGGCGGCGCAGAAAATTGCGCATCGCGATCGAAACATCGCCGAAGTCGATGTCCACCGGGCAGGGGTTGGCACACTTGTGGCATACCGTGCAGTGATCGGCGACATCATTGAATTCGTTGAAGTGATGCAGCGAGATGCCGCGCCGCGTCTGCTCTTCATACAGGAAGGCCTCGATCAGCAGTGAAGTGGCGAGGATCTTGTTGCGCGGCGAATAAAGCAGGTTGGCGCGCGGTACGTGGGTGCTGCATACCGGCTTGCATTTGCCGCACCTTAAACAGTCCTTTATCGAGTCCGCGATGTCGCCGATCGCACTCTGCTCCATGATCAGCGATTCGGTTTCGAGCAGGCTGAAGCTGGGGGTGTAGGCATTGCGCAGATCCGCGCCTGGCAGCAGTTTGCCACGATTGAAGTGGCCTTGCGGGTCGACCTGCTGCTTGTAGGCGGCGAATTTTTCGATGCTCGATGGCGCGAGGAATTCCAGTTTGGTCAGCCCGATGCCGTGCTCGCCGGAAATCACCCCGCCCAGTGCCTGGGCCAGGTGCATGATGCGTTCCACGGCGTGGTTGGCGGCTTTGAGCATCTCATAGTCATCGGAGTTGACCGGGATGTTGGTGTGCACGTTGCCGTCCCCGGCATGCATGTGCAGGGCGACAAAAACCCGGCTTTTCAGGATCTGGGCGTGGATCGCATCGCATTTTTCCAGCACCAGCTGATATTCCCGTCCGGTGAAGATGGTTTGCAATTCGCGCCGCACCTCGCGTTTCCACGATACGCGCAGGGTATGATCCTGCAGCAGTTCGAATACGGTGCGGTGCTTGAACTCGACTTCCGGCGGCTGGAATTTGAAGCGTTCGATCGGGGCATCGAGGTTGCCCAGCATTTCATGCCAGCGCGCATGCACTTCCTCCAGCATGTTCTGCGCACGCAGGCGGCGGGATTCGGTGAGTTCCGGGTCGGCAATGGTATCTTCGTCCTGGAATAGCGGCAAATCGCCTTTGAGGAATTTCTGCAGTGCTTCGACCAGCTTCAGTTTGTTCCGGATCGACAGCTCGATATTGATACGCTCGATGCCGTCGCAGTAATCCCCCATGCGGGGCAGGGGAATGACGACGTCTTCATTGATCTTGAAGGCATTGGTGTGGGCGGCGATGGCGGCAGTGCGGGCGCGGTCGAGCCAGAATTTCTTGCGTGCCGCCGCGCTGACTGCGATGAAACCTTCGCCATGGCGGTCGTTCGCCAGCCTGACAATTTCCGATGCTGCCTCGCCGGCAGCATGTTCGTCATCCGAAACGATGTCGGCCAGCAACACCATTTTTGGGCGCTTGGGACGATTTGCCTTGGTGGCATAGCCGACTGCTTTCAAATAGCGTTCGTCGAGGTGCTCCAGTCCCGCCAGCAGCGCCTTGGGATGGGCGTCGAGGTAATTCTTGATCTCGACGATGGCGGGGACGGCATCGCGTACCTGGCAGAAAAACTCCAGGCACACGGTGCGGGTGTGGGCCGGCATACGGTGCAGGATGAAGCGGGCGGAAGTGATGATGCCGTCGCAGCCCTCTTTCTGGATGCCGGGCAGCCCGCACAGAAACTTGTCGGTGACATCCTTGCCCAGGCCGGTCTTGCGGAAGCAGTGGCCCGGCACGCCAAGAATCTCGGGCTCGCCAAGCAGGGTTTTGCCATCGGTGGCAAAGCGGCTGATGCGGAAAGCAACATGTTCGGCATCATGGATTTTGCCCAGGTTGTGGTCGAGGCGTTCCACTTCGAGCCAGTTGGCATCCGGTGTCACCATGCGCCACCAGGCCAGGTTGTCGAGCGCGGTTCCCCACAATACGGCCTTCTTGCCACCCGCGTTCATGGCCACATTGCCGCCGATGCAGGAAGCATCCGCCGAGGTTGGGTCGACTGCGAATACCTGGCCGGCATCTTCCGCCGCCTCCATCACGCGGCGCGTCACCACCCCGGCGCCGCACAGGATGGTGGTGACCGGCCCTGCCACGCCGGGCAGGGCGATGGCTTCGACCGCACCCAGGCTATCCAGTTTTTCCGTATTGATGACCGCAGTCAGGGGATCGAGCGGAATCGCGCCGCCGGTATAGCCGGTGCCGCCGCCGCGCGGAATCAGGGTCAGGCCGCACTCGATGCAGGCTGCCACCAGCGGTGCGATTTCACGTTCGGTGTCCGGGTTGATCACCACGAAAGGATATTCCACGCGCCAGTCGGTCGCATCGGTGACGTGCGAGACGCGTGCCAGACCGTCGAACTGGATATTGTCGCGGCGGGTGTGGGGGAGCAGTCTGGACAGCACCTTCCTGCGCAGTTTGCGGGTCTGTTCGAAGCTGGCCTCGAACCTGTCTACTGCGCGATGCGCGGCTTCGAGCAGCTGCAATACTTTCTGGTTGTCCTGGCGCCGCTCCTCGATGGCCCGGAGACGGTGCCGCAGTGCGTCTACCAGTGCCGCCTGGCGCTTCCTGTTGGCGAGCAGATCGTCCTGAAGGTAGGGGTTGCGGTTGACCACCCACAGGTCGCCCAGCACTTCAAACAGCATCCGTGCGGAGCGGCCTGTCTTGCGTTCTGCACGCAGCGTCTCCAGCACCTGCCACATATCTTCGCCGAGAAAACGGATGACGATTTCCCGGTCGGAAAAGGAGGTGTAGTTGTAGGGGATTTCGCGCAGGCGGTGGCTCATGAAAGCTTGGGTGCAAAAAGAGCGATTCTAACCGATCACGGCATTTGCGTGGCGGTAAAGGCAACAGCTCCGTACCGCGCGGCCTTGCCGATGAACATGAACAGGGCGGCATGCCAGGGATTGATGCGCAGCCAGCCGGCGGCTACGCACAGCGCGTCGCCGATGACGGGCGCCCAGGCCAGCAACAGGGCAGGGCTGCCGTGGCGTTGTAGCCAGACGGTGGCGCGGTGGCTACGATCCTGTGGCAGAAAACGCCCTAGCAGATAGGAAGTCAAGGCGCCCATGGTGTTGCCGATGGAGGCGATGACCAGTGCCAGCCAGAACAGCTCAGGATGAAATTTGAGCAGGGCGAACAGTACGGCTTCTGATCCGCCTGGCAGCACGGTTGCGCCGAGGAAGCTGGATAGAAACAAGGCAGCCAGGCTGCTGTCGGGCGTCAATTGATGAAATATCCGGGCTAGTCCCAGGTTCAGGTCTTGACCAGTTTGCGATGGGTCTGGATGCTCATCAGCGCCCCCATGCCGAATAGCAGTGTTACGGCTGAGGTGCCGCCGTAGCTTACCAGTGGCAGCGGTACCCCGACGACGGGCAGGATGCCGCTGACCATGCCGATGTTGACGAAGGCATAGGTGAAAAAGGTGAGTACGATGCTGCCGCCAAACAGACGGCCGAACAGGGTGGGGGCGTTGGCGGCAATCACCATGCCGCGCCCGATTACCAGCAGGTAGATTGCCAGCAGGATAAGGCCACCGAACAGTCCGAATTCTTCTCCAAGTACGGCCAGGATGAAATCGGTGTGTTTTTCCGGGAGGAATTCCAGGTGAGTCTGGGTTCCGTTGAGCCAGCCTTTGCCGAAAATGCCGCCCGATCCCATGGCGATGGTGGATTGGATGATGTGATAGCCGGTGCCCAGTGGATCTTGCGTGGGGTCGAGCAGGGTCAGCACGCGCTGGCGCTGGTAGTCGTGCAGCATGGACCACAGCAGGGGAAGGCTGGCTGCGCCGGCGACTATCAGGCCGATCAGGATGCGCCATGACAGCCCGCCGAGAAACAGCACATAGAAACCGGCTGCGCTGACCAGCAAGGCTGTGCCGAGATCGGGTTGCTTGGCGATGAACGCGACCGGCATCAGCAGGAGGAGTGCCGCAACGATGAAGTCCTTGAGGCGCAGTGTCGCGGCATGGCGGTCAAAATACCAGGCCAGCATCAGCGGCACGGCAATTTTCATGATTTCGGAAGGCTGGATGCGCGTGACGCCAATGTGCAGCCAGCGCCGTGCGCCGTGGCTGACTTCGCCGAACAGTGCCACACCGAGCAGCAGCAGCAGGCCAATGATGTAAACCGGGGGGCCGAGCCGTGCCAGGTGTTGTGGCGGAATGTTGGCAACCAGCCACATTACGCCAAGTGCTACGGCAAAATTTACCAGCTGTTTGGTAATGAAATGGAAGTCTTCGCCGCTGGCGCTGTACAAAACCACCAGGCCAAGTAGCATGAGCAGGCTCAGGGCGAACAGCAGATGGCCGTCCAGATGCCTGACCAGACGGGAGAACAGGCGTCTAATCATGCTCTGGCTCCTCCGTGGTTTCGGGTGGGGCGGCTTCCTTGGGGAGTTTTTTCAGCAGGTAATAATCCATGACCGTGCGTGCAATCGGCGCGGCGGTGCTGCCGCCGTGGCCACCGTTTTCCACCAGAATGGCCAGCGCGATCCTGGGCGTGTTGGCAGGAGCAAAGGCAACAAACAGGGCATGGTCACGGTGGCGTTCCGCAACCTGGCTTTCCACGTATTTCTGTCCTTGTTTCATGCCAACCACCTGGGCAGTCCCAGTCTTGCCGGCAATGGCATATTCCGCGCCAGCTCCGGCGCGCGAGGCGGTGCCGCCGGGGCGTGTGACATCCACCATCGCAGCCTTGACCCGTTCCAGATTTTCCGGTTTGACTGGCCAGACATCAAGGCTTTCCGCCGCCAGCGCGCGGACTTCGCCGGTTTTGCTGTCTTGGATGCGATGCACCAGGCGTGGACGCATCAGCTGGCCATTGTTGGCCAAAGCGGCGGTGGCTACGGCCAGCTGCAGCGGAGTGGCGAGGTTATAACCCTGGCCGATACCCACGCTGACCGTGTCGCCAGTGAACCATTTCTGCTTGAAGCGTTTCATTTTCCATTCCTGCGAGGGCAGCACGCCCTGCATCTCGCCATCAATATCGATACCGCTTTTCTTGCCAAAGCCGAAATGGCTCATGAAGCTGGCAATATTGTCGATGCCCATGTCCACTGCGAGGCCATAGTAGTAAGTGTCGCAGGAGATGACGATGGATTTGTGCAGATCCACTGAACCGTGGCCACCGGCTTTCCAGTCGCGGTAATGATGGCTGCTGCCTGGCAGTGTGTAGAAACCGGGATCGGAGATGGTGTAGGAAGGCGAGCGTTTTCCCAGTTCCAGTCCGGCCAGCGCCATGAACGGCTTGAAGGTTGAGCCGGGGGGGTACTGCCCGCGCAGGGCGCGGTTGTTGAGAGGCTTGTCGAGGGAGTTGTTGTAGGCCTCCCAGCTGTTTGCGTCGATGCCGTCCACGAACAGATTGGGATCGAAGCCGGGTTGACTGACGAAAGCCAGCACTTCACCCGTGCTGGGTTCGATGGCCACCAGTGCGCCGCGATGCTGACCGAAAGCCTTTACGGCGAGTTCCTGCAATTTGCTGTCGATGGAAAGATAAAGGGTGTCTCCCGAAACCGGTGGTTTGCGTGACAGGGTGCGCACGGCGCGCCCGCCGGCATCGGTTTCCACCTGCTCGAAGCCGGTGATGCCGTGGAGTTGTTTCTCATAGCTCTGTTCCAACCCCTGCTTGCCGATATGGTCGGTGCCACGGTAATTTGCCAGCAGTTCTTCTTCTTCCAGACGCTCCACGTCCTTGTCGCTGATGCGACCGATATGCCCGACTACATGGGAGAAAGTTTCCATGTGGGGGTAATGGCGGAACAGTCGGGCCTTGATTTCCACCCCGGGGAAGCGGTAACGGTTGACGGCGAACTTCGCCACTTCTACTTCTGTCAGGCGCGAGCGGATGGGCAGGGTCTCGAAATTCTTGCTCTCTTCCAGCAGTTTCCTGAAGCGTTTGCGATCACGGCTGGTGATCTCGATGATGCCAGCCAGTCCATTGATGGTTTCATTCAGATCATCGACCTTGCTTGGGGTGATTTCCAGCGTATAGGCAGAATAGTTGTGTGCCAGGGCAACCCCGTTGCGATCAAGAATCAGGCCGCGGTTAGGCACGATGGGTACGATGGAGATGCGGTTGTTTTCGGCCAGAGTGTGGTAATGCTCGTGCTGCACGACTTGCAGATAAAATAGCCGCACACCCAGCAGGAAGAAGGCAAACAGCACAAAAGCCGCGCCCAGGGCCAGCCGCAGGCGGAAATAATAGAGTTCCTGCTGGTGATTCCTGAGTTCGGCGCCGGATTTTATTCCAGAAAACATTGGCGCTATTTTTCCCCGCTACGCGAGGAATAGGTAATTTCAGGCAGGGATTTCCGCTGTAGCAACAGTTCGATGAACAGGCTTATCATGGGCCAGAACAACGTCCCGCTGGCGCTGGCAAGGAAATACCTCCAGCCAATGAAGTTACTGCCGGTGGCAAGATGCGTCAGCAGAACCAGTGTCTGGCACAGTATCAGTAACATGGCGATATGCAGTGCCTGTTGCCACAGGCCAAAGGCCTGAATGCGGCGGTGCAGCATCAGGGCGAGGTAAGTCGTGAGGGTATAGGCCAGGGCATATTGCCCGAGCAGTGCGCCATCGGCCACGTCCATTACCAAGCCCATGCCCCAGGCAGCTGCCATGCCGATGCGCAGGGGCTGGTGCACCGCCCAGTACAGCAGGAGCAGCAGCACGAAATCCGGGCGCGCCAGCAGCGCCACGCCTTGCCACGGCAGTAAATCAAGCATTAGTGCCGAAAACAGGCTCATGGCGATGAACTGGCCGCTGGCTGGCCGGGTCAGGGCAGGTGCCGGGGTGTTCATTTGCTTTTGCCTTCCTTGTCCGGGGCCGGTTTTGGCGAGCCAGAAGAAACAATCAGCAAGTTGCGGTAGCGATCCATCCCGGCGTTCGGGAGGCAACTGATCCTGGCGAAGGGGTAGCCTGCGTTGCGTTCGATCTGGGACACCACGGCAACCGGAATGCCGCGCGGGTAGGTGCCGTCGATGCCCGAGGTCACCAGCTGGTCACCATTCTGTATATCCATGTTGGTAGCCATGAAGGCCAGTTCCAGTGTGTTGTCCTGGCCATGGCCAAAGGCGATGGCGCGCAGGCCATTGCGTACTACTTCGACTGGCACTGCCTGCCCCTTGTCGGTCACCAGGGTGATTTCGCTGCTGAGTACTTGTACTCTGGTGACCTGGCCTACCAGGCCAGTGTCGTCAATGGCTGCCTGGCCGGGCTGGATCTGGCTGCTGCTGCCTTTGTCCACAATGATCTTGCGGCTGAATGGATCGCGCCCGGCGCTCATGACTTCTACCGCCACTGCATTGGTGCCATATTTGTCGCCGATTGCCATCATGCGGCGCAGATGGGCATTTTCTGCCTGCAATGCCTGGTTGTGCTGGAGCTGGGCGGCCGTAGCCAATTGCTGCTGTTTTAGCCGGGCGTTTTCGCTGGCAAGCTGGCTTTGGGTGACAAAAAAATCACTGGCACGTTGTGACAGGGCCAGAGGGCTGTTGGCGATCTGCTGCAGGGGATGCAGCACCAGGCCGACACCCTGGCGCAGCAGGTCGAGCTGGTTGAAGCGGGCATCGGTGACCATCAGAATAAGCGACAGCAGGCCGAAAAATGACAGCCTGGCCAGAGGGCTGGGGCCGCGCTTGAAAAAAGGCTGGTGGTCCATTAGTTGTCAGTGATCAGTCGTCAGTTTCAGCAATGCCATGGATTGTGCCACGGACCTTACTGATGGCTGAGAACTGATGGCTGAGAACTGTTTTCAGTCATTCGTGAACACGGTGCCGAGCTTGTCCATCTCTTCCAGCGCCCGCCCCGAGCCGCGTACTACACAGGTGAGGGGGTCTTCCGCAACCACGACCGGCAGGCCGGTTTCTTCCATCAGCAGGCGGTCGAGATCGCGCAGCAGCGCGCCGCCACCGGTCAGCACCATGCCCTTGTCGGCGATGTCGGCACCCAGTTCCGGCGGGGTCTGTTCCAGCGCCTGCTTGACCGCGCTGACGATGGCGTTGAGCGGGTCGGTCAAGGCTTCCAGCACTTCGTTGCTGGAAATGGTGAAGCTGCGCGGGATGCCTTCTGCCAGGTTGCGGCCCTTGACTTCCATTTCGCGTACTTCGGAAGCAGGGAAGGCGGAACCGATTTCCTTCTTGATCAGCTCGGCGGTGGCATCGCCGATCAGCATGCCGTAATTGCGGCGGATATAGTTGATAATGGCCTCGTCGAACTTGTCGCCGCCGACGCGCACCGAAGAGGCATAGACCACGCCCCCCAGGGAAATCACGCCCACTTCGGTGGTGCCGCCGCCGATATCCACCACCATTGAGCCGGTCGCTTCGGCCACCGGCAGGTCGGCACCGATGGCGGCCGCCATCGGCTCCTCGATCAGATAGACCTGGCGTGCGCCGGCACCGATCGCGGATTCGCGGATGGCGCGCCGCTCCACCTGGGTGGAGCCGCAGGGCACGCAGATGATGATGCGCGGGCTGGGGGAGAGCATGCGTGAATCGTGAATTTTCTTGATGAAATATTTCAGCATCTGCTCGGTGATGGTGAAGTCGGCGATCACGCCGTCCTTCATCGGGCGGATGGCGGTGATGCTGCCGGGGGTACGGCCGATCATCAGCTTGGCTTCAGTGCCGACCGCCTGGATGGTTTTTTTGCTGCTCGGGCCGCCTTCCTGGCGGATTGCCACCACGGACGGTTCGTCCAGGACGATGCCTTTCCCGCGCACGTAAATCAGGGTGTTGGCGGTGCCCAGGTCAATCGCCAGATCGGTAGAAAAATAGCCGCGTAGGAATCCAAACATACTTGTGTCTCGGGGGTCTATGAATGTAAAAAATTGTGAAGCTACACTTCATTCATTCCCCTTCCGGCAGGAGGAAGGAGCGCTTGTGTGGAAGTGCGACGATAAAATGAATTATGATAACCTATTAAGCTTGTTTAATTAAAGTTCCTATAAGGTGAATTTTATGTCATTGACGCTGGACGATGTGAAACGCATCGCTCATCTGGCCCGCATCGAAGTCAGCGAGGACGAGGCAGCCGGCTATCTTGGCCAGCTTTCCAGCATTCTCGGCCTGGTAGAGGAAATGCAGGCGGTAGATACCGCGGGCATCGAGCCCATGGCGCATGCCCAGGACGTGGTATTGCGTCTGCGTGAGGATGTCGCAAGCGAGGGTAACTGCCGCGATGCCTACCAGGCGGTGGCGCCGCAGGTGGAGGCGGGCCTGTATCTGGTTCCCAAGGTGATCGAATAATGCTGAATGCAAGTCTGAAAGAGCTGTCCGGCCTGCTGGCGGCAAAAAAAATCTCCAGCGTCGAATTGACGCAAACCTTTCTCCAGCGCATCAGCCAGCTGAACCCCGAACTGAATGCCTTTATCACGGTTGATGCGGAAAAAAGCCTGGCCCAGGCGAAACGTGCCGATGAAATGATCGCAGGCGGCAGGGCAGGCCTGCTGACCGGCATTCCGATTGCCCAGAAGGATATTTTCTGTGCCCAGGGATGGCTGTCCACCTGCGGTTCGAAAATGCTATCCAATTTCGTGTCGCCCTATGATGCCCATGTGATCGAGCAGTTTGACCGGGCTGGCGCGGTGAATCTGGGCAAGACCAATATGGACGAATTCGCCATGGGTTCTTCCAATGAAACCTCGTTTTTCGGCAAGGTGAAGAATCCCTGGGACTTGAATGCGGTGCCTGGCGGCAGTTCGGGCGGTTCCGCAGCGGCCGTGGCGGCGCGCCTGTGTCCTGCCGCTACCGGCACCGACACCGGCGGCTCGATTCGCCAACCGGCAGCGCTGAACAGCATTACCGGCCTCAAGCCGACATATGGGACAGTATCGCGCTACGGCATGATTGCCTTTGCCTCGTCGCTCGACCAGGGCGGGCCGATGGCGAAGAGTGCCGAGGATTGTGCCCTGCTGCTCAATGTCATGGCGGGTTTTGATGGGCGCGATTCCACCAGTCTGGAGCGGGAGAAAGAGGATTATGCGCGCGATCTCGGTCAGCCGCTCAAGGGGCTGCGCATCGGCTTGCCCAAGGAGTATTTCGCCGAGGGTCTGAGCGAGGATGTTGCCAGGGCGGTGGAGGCCGCGCTGGTGGAATATCGCAGGCTGGGCGCGGAAACGGTGGAAATCAGCCTGCCCAATACCCGCCTGTCCATCCCGGTCTACTATGTGCTGGCGCCAGCGGAAGCGAGCTCGAATCTGGCGCGCTACGATGGCGTCCGTTATGGCTACCGCGCGCCGGAATATGGCGATCTGGTGGACATGTACCAGAAAACCCGTGCCCAGGGCTTCGGCATGGAGGTCAAGCGGCGCATCATGATCGGCACTTATGTCCTCTCCGCCGGCTACTACGATGCCTACTATATCCAGGCGCAGAAGCTGCGCCGTCTGATTGCGCAGGATTTCGCGGCGGCTTTCCGGCAGTGCGATGTGATCATGGGGCCGACCACGCCTACCACGGCCTTCAAGCTGGGTGAAAAGAGCGACGACCCGGTTTCGATGTATCTCTCCGATATCTATACCATCGCCGTCAACCTGGCGGGCCTGCCGGGCATGTCCGTGCCCTGTGGCTTTGGCGCGAACGGCCTGCCGGTGGGTTTGCAAATCGTTGGCAATTATTTCGCCGAGGCGAAAATGCTGAACGTGGCGCACCAATATCAGTTGGCGACGGATTGGCACCAACGCATGCCAGAGGGGATTTAGACTATGCAGTGGGAAGTCGTCATCGGGCTGGAAACGCATGCCCAACTCAATACCGTGTCCAAGATTTTTTCCGGAGCGGCCACCGCTTATGGCGCTGAGCCCAATACCCAAGCCTGTGCGGTGGACATCGCCCTGCCTGGTGTGTTGCCGGTAATGAACAAGGCGGCGATGGAGAAAGCGGTGAAATTCGGCCTCGCCATCGGGGCTGAAATCAATCGCAAATCGGTATTTGAACGAAAAAACTACTTCTATCCGGATCTGCCCAAGGGCTACCAGACCAGTCAGCTTGAGCTGCCCATCGTGGCTGCAGGTGGAAAACTCGCGATCCAGGTGGGGGAACAGGAAAAAAGCGTGCGCATTACCCGCGCCCATCTGGAAGAGGATGCCGGCAAATCGCTGCACGAGGATTTTCACGGCATGAGCGGGATCGATCTCAACCGCGCCGGCACCCCTCTGCTGGAGATCGTCACCGAACCGGATATCCGCAGTTCACAGGAGGCGGTGGCCTATGCCAAGGCGCTGCATGGGCTGGTGCGCTATCTCGACATTTGCGACGGCAACATGCAGGAAGGCTCGTTCCGTTGCGATGCCAATGTATCGGTGCGCCCGCTGGGGGTGGAAAAATTGGGCACGCGCTGCGAGATCAAGAATCTCAATTCCTTCAAGTTTCTGGAAAAGGCGATTGATTATGAAGTCCAGCGCCAGATCGAGATTCTTGAAGATGGCGGCAGAATTGTGCAGGAAACCCGGCTGTACGACTCCGAGCGTAACGAAACTCGTTCGATGCGATCCAAGGAAGAAGCCAACGATTACCGTTATTTTCCCGATCCCGACCTGCTGCCCCTGGTCGTGAGCGATGCCTACATCGAGCAGGTGCGCGCCGTGCTGCCTGAACTCCCGCAGGCCAAGCGCGAGCGCTTCATGGCGCAGTTTGGCTTGCCGGCCTATGACGCCGGTGTGCTTACGGCCGCGCGCGAGGTGGCGGATTATTTCGAGGCAACCGTGGCAGTTTTGGGTGGCGAAGCCAAGCTCGTGGCCAACTGGCTGATGGGCGATCTGTCCGCCGCGCTTAACAAGAACGGTCTGGAAGTTGCTGCCAGCCCGGTGTCCAGTGCCCGGCTGGCGGGTTTGCTGAAGCGTATCCTGGATGGCACCATTTCCGGCAAGATCGCCAAGGAGGTGTTCGACGCGATGTGGAACGGCGAAGGCGATGCCGACACGATCATCGAGTCAAAAGGCCTGAAGCAGATTTCCGATAGCGGCGCGATCGAGAAAATCATTGACGAGATTATTGCCGCCAATCCGGCGCAGGTGGCCGAATACCGCAGCGGCAAGGAAAAGGTGTTTGGCTTCTTTGTCGGTCAGGCCATGAAGGCCAGCAAAGGCAAGGCCAATCCCGCACAGCTCAACGAGATACTCAGAAACAAGCTGCAGGGATAAAAAAGCGGGGGCTACTGCCCCCGTTGCTTTTTGTCCGGCCAGCTATTTCGCCGGCGCTGGCTGGCTGGGCGCGATGCCTTTCAGTTCGCGGAAGCGTTTCTTGTCCACGTCGGAGCGGATCTTGATATCCTCATATTCCTGTTTCCACTTGGCCATGGTTTCGTTGGTTTTCCGGATTTCGTCCTCGGCGCGCTTGATGTCCTCACTCAGGTCGGCAGGAATGGGCTTCTTGTTGCGGCTGATGGTGTCGGCCTGTTTGCGCAGGGCATCAAGGCGTCCCTGTAGTGATTTGATGCGCATCTGGGTGCTGTCGATCTGGGCCTGGGTGGCTTCCAGATTGCGTTTGAGGGCGCGGTCGATTTCCGCTTCGCTGGTGTAGGTATCAAGCAGGGCACGGTCGCGGCGTTTTTGCTCCTGGGCTTTCTGCTCCTCGGTCATTTTTGCCGCTGCCGTGTCCGCCTGGATTTTCTTTTCCTCATCGGTCAGATAGCGGGTCTGCTTTTTTTCCAGCCCCTTGCTGGATATTTCGCTGCTGGTGCGGCATTTGTCCAGCACCTCGGGCGGGATCGCATCGCCATAATAGACGCGGCCCTTGTCATCCACGCATTTTTGCAGGGGGGCCGCCTGGGTGGCGCCGGCGCAGAGTGCAAGCGTTATTGCAAGAGTCAGTTTATTCACGGATTTTTCCTTATTTCACACCATATTGTTCGCGATAGGCAGCAACGGCCACACGATTTTCCGCCATTTCCGCATGATTCTGCAAATAGCCGACCAGACTGTCCAGATCGGCAATACTAATAACGGGGATGCCATAGTTCTGGCTGACTTCCTGTACTGCTGACAGTGTTCCGCTACCGCGTTCCATGCGGTCGATGGCGATCGCCACGCCGCAGGGCCGGGCATTGTTCTGGCGGATCAGTTCCACGGATTCGCGTACCGAGGTGCCGGCGGAGATGACGTCGTCAACAATCAGCACCCGGCCCTGCAACGGCGCGCCCACCAGACTGCCGCCCTCGCCATGATCCTTGGCTTCCTTGCGGTTGAAACAGAAAGGCACATTGCGTCCTTGCTGCGCCAGTGCGATGGCAATTGCGGCAACCAGGGGGATGCCCTTGTAGGCAGGGCCGAACAGCATGTCGAATTCCACGCCGGCGGCGAGAATGGCCCCGGCGTAGAATTGTCCGAGTTTTTGCAGCGCTTCGCCGTCATTGAACAGGCCGGCATTGAAGAAATAGGGTGAAAGACGCCCGGCCTTGGTCTTGAATTCGCCGAAGCGCAGTACCTTGCGCTGGATCGCGAATTCGATGAATTCCTGTCTGAAATCGGTCATGTGCGGGTCAGTTTGTTATGAATTATATCGCGTGCATTATATCCGCAAATCCCGATAGCATCCGCTTCTGCGCCGGACATGGCTGAAGCGCCGGCCGATGGTGATGATTTCGCCGTGGCTATCGAGCACTGCATAATACATCCTGGTCAGGTCTGCGCCGGTTTTGCCGGTGGTGTCGAAGTGCACGATTTTCCCGCCATGGTCGCCGTGTTCCACCCGGCCGGAGGACAGTAATTTGTGTAAAGCCTGCTCGGAAATGCCGCTGCGGCGCATGCAAAGCCTGGCGTGGCTGCTGATTATCCCCAGTTTCATCACCCTCTCCTGTTTCCATTGTTTAAGGTGATGCCAGTTTTTCATACTGGTGGCTCACTGGGAGAGCCATCAAAGATCAATTTATCGACGGGCTTGCCTGATAGTGTTTCAAGGACTGGTGCAGCAAATTTTCCACCCTGGCACGCAATCCTTCTGGCGCCAGCACTTCGACATCGGGCCCATATTTGAGGATGTCCATCACCAGTTCCCGGTCATCACTGTAGGGAATTTCCAGTATGAACGAGCCATCTGGTTCCAGACGGCTTTTCTGCTTCGGGTGCCATTGCTCCTGAGAGACCCACCTCGCCCGCTCTGGTGTGAATTTCAGCACCGCTGAATGAATCGCCTTGCCTGAAAAAATGCCATAGCCGTTTCCCAGGGTTTCGTCGAGTTGCCGTGCGCCAACAGGCTTGGCTTTTTTGTCGAGAATAACCGCCTTGCGGATGGTTTCGACGGAAAAGCTTCTGAGCCCTTCCCTCAGATGGCACCAGGCATCCAGATACCAGTTGTCGCGGTAATAAACCAGCCTTTGCGGGGAGATTTCCCGCTCCGTCTGCTCATCGTTGCCGCGGCTATAGTGAACGATGCGGAGGCGCTGGCGCTTCAGGAGCGCATGGCTGAGCGTTTCAAAATGGTCCGTGGCGATTTTCCTGGCCGCAACGTGCAGGATCTTGATGCGCTCCTGGACCTCGTTGGCCGAATGGTCACCGCTTTCCAGCAGCAGGTTGAGCCGTGACTGGAGCGGCTGGATATGCGGTCCCAGCAGTCCGGGCTGCAAATGGGTGAGCAACTGCTGCATGGTAAGCAAGGCATGGATTTCCGAGGCGTTGAACCACAAGCCCGGCAGCTCATATTTGGGTGCCAGGCTATCCGCCTTGCCGAAGCGATAACCGCCGGTGTCGCGATCCCATTCGATCGGCGCATTGAGGCGATCGCGCAGATATTCGAGATCACGCTTGAACGTGGCACGGGAGATGCCAAGTTCGGCCAGGAAGGTTTCGATCGGCACTACCCGGTGTTCGTTCAGCAACTGGTCGATGCGGTAAAAGCGTTCGGTCCGGTCCACGGGAGTTCCTTGTTTTGATGGTGGCTCATCTGGTGAGCTTTACTATACCTACAATGAGCATCACACAACAGTATTTTGATAACCCGAAAGGAGCGCGGCATGAACAAGCACAAGCAACTGGAACTGATGCTGGCGATTCGCCGGATATGTGGCAGGGCTGCCGCTGAGGGAAAGACCCGTATGCGTCCCGCAACCCTGCGCAAGATGGACATGCAGATCAGCCGCTTGCAGAAACTGGCTGATCATTCATCCTTGCCGCAGCACTGCTTGAACTTCTTTCCGCTGCCACAGGGGCAGGGATCGTTGCGTCCCACCTTGGGGGCTTCACGACGCACCGGCGCCGGTGAACTGCGCTGAACCTGCCAGAAACGATAGATGTCGTGAATGGTGCCGGGGAAATCTTCCTCCGCCTTGGCCAGTGCTCTTTCCTCTTCTTTTCGGCTGAGCCAGGGTTCCCGGTTTTTTCGCGCATCTTCCTTGAGCATCCCGCTTAACAGGAAGAAAATCTCCATTTTCTCGCTCAGGTCGGGCGCGAACTCGCCTGCCTGCTCGAACCAGTTTTCTTCCCCGATCTGCGCGCCATATACATAGCCTTCGCACCATGCGGCATAATCCAGGCGCTCCGGATCGTCCTCGGTGCCATACAGAATCAGATCGAAATCCTCGCCATCGCGCAGTGCCGCAGCAATGGTGTCGTGGAATTTCATGACCAACCCGGCCACTTCCTCGGCTTGCCCAGGGCTTTCATATTCCGGCGATTCACCCAGCGCCAAGGGCATCCATATGCTCGATGGAATGCTTTCCGGCCCGCTGATCGCCGCACAAAGAAAACCTTGCAGGATATCCAGCGTCATTGCCTCGTTGCCGAAAACGTCCGATGCCAGAAGGTTTTCCAGCCGGTCCATTTCCTGTTCGCTCATGATCGTGTTTTGCACTTTGGACTCCTTTTTCAAGCCTGTTGACACTAATAATGGGGCGGCCTTTCATTGAGCATGCCCCCTTCGGCGACCACCTCGGACAGTTCCCGTATGTGGCCGATCAGGGAGTCGCAAACTGCTTCCAGGCGATCTATCTTCTTTTGCTGCTCGTAGATGATCTTGTTCAGCTCCTGGAGCAGATCTTCCTGATAGGCAATCTTGGTTTCAATATCAATCAAACGGTCTTCATGCATCATGATGGGTGCCTGGTCGAGGTGTTGCCGGAAACAAAAATCCCCTTGCAATCAGGGACTGCAAGGGGATTTGAATTTGGCGGGCCATGAAGATATGCCAACACAAACTGTCTAGCCCACAATGGTTGGATTGTATTCGCACGAGTCATCAGTAGCAACCTTCTCGGTACTGTGCGACCTTGACTTCCTTCTGGGGTTACGCGAGTTATGTGGACACCACGAAACCCAAAGGAATCCGACATGCAGGCACTGACCTACCCCGTAACTCCGCTGCGTCAAATCGCAATCATTCTGGCCCATTGCGTCATGCGAATCCAGAGCAAACGATTTACCAGAGTCATGACAGAACCGAACTGTCGGGCAATGCGGTTGTGACATGACTCGGATGATTGCTTCGCAGCCTTGGCCAAAGTTTGCTTCTCGTGTCGTCGCAGCGACTTGGCTGGCTTCGTATGGGCCCCGGCCTTACGGAACTTGGTGAGTGCCACGAAGGGGTTTCGTGGCTTGATTTTCGGTTTCATCTCATCACTCCTTTCAAAGAACTGCTTCCAGCCCCTTCCGCTCCAGAAGGTTCAGCAACTTGAGCGAGGGGCCACTAGGGTGCTTATCGCCAATCTCCCACTTGCGGACAGTCGATAGACTCGTATTCAGCACAGCCGCGAGCACGGCCTGGCTGAGTTGAAGGTGATCGCGTAGCGCACGGATCCTTTCGCTGTCGTAATCCGGTACCGGATCGAGGCACAAAGCGTCGAATTTGCTCATCTTGCGCTTGTCGATGAAGCCGAGGCGATGTAGGTCACTGGCCGTCTCGTGCACAGCCTCAAAAATCCGGCTCTTGGCTTTTGCCCTAGTCTTTGTCGTCATCACAAATCTCCTGTAGCGATCCATCCTGGGTCGCCTCATCCAACTGTCGCCCCGTTCTGGCCAGCAAATGCGTGGCGAGTTCCTGCAATGCCTCCAGTTCGTCGTCCGGGATATTTGCACGTTCGCTTTTCTCGAACCCGAAGACGAAGAACCACCGATCTCCCTTGTTGGTCGCAATCAGGGTTCGGGCACCGCTACGCTTTCCGCGACCAGCGAGCCCAACCCGCTTCTTCACGACACCACTACCAAGGTCGGCGTCTATCAATCCCTGGACCATTTCAGCGACAGCAACGCACAGCATGCGGTCAGACAACTCTGTTTTCCGCATCCAGCGGCTGAAATGCCGGGTCTTGAATACGCGCTTCATTTTTTCATTATGCCACTTGGTGGCATGGATTGTCTAGTCCCTACCCGCCTTATACGGTAGCCAGATCAATCCGTCGTTTGTCACAATCGATGCTGACTACCCTTGCCTCCAATTGCTCACCTACTGGTCAAATTTGCACGCTGTTCACCCCGGAATCCTGGTCAGTTTTGCACGCTGATTTACAATCGAGCAGGTAACCCGTCAATTTCCTTCCCCTACCAAAATCAGGAAATAACCGATCGAAAAGTAAGCAGCTAACCAATTGATTAAAAATGACCTCAAAGCACTGACTCATTAACTTCGGCACTATTCACTGGCGACGAATTGCAGAGAAAACCGTGGCATGAGAGAGAATAGGCATGTAACGGGGTCGGTTGCTACCGAAGGGAAGTAAATATGAACCCGCAGGACCCCGCGCCGACACGCGGGAGTGGGCGTAAAAAAACCGCCGAGATAGGCGGTTTTCTTAGCGTTCTGGCGGAGAGAGAGGGACTCTCCGCCATATGTTTGCCAGTCTTAACTGATTGAAAATCAATGTAAATATTTTTCTGCTTTGCTCGAAAACTGGCTGAATTGTACCACTAATAGGACACATTACAAGGTCGCCAATCATGGACCATGGGCGCCTCTTATCGGCGTGTTGTATATGGAAATTTTCATGGTCGGCTTGTTTGATTCTGGCCAGGTTTTTTTCGGATATTGGACACCAAAGGGGGATATTAATTATCAAACCATTCTCCGCCATATTGCGCGTGTAGATCATTGTGGTCTGGATGACGGCGGATATCCGCCTAACCTGCCTGGCCGGTGAAGCACGTCGTACCTGACAGCGAAAAGTTGAGCCAATGAGCTTTATGGTATCCCCCCTCTTGTTTGCTCAGGATTTAACCCGGATATTTCATAAATTCGCCCGATGATCGCGCAGGATTTTGATTCATAGGGGAATTTTTCGAAGGAGCGGCGTAGTTATTCATACGCCCGACTGAGTAAAATTTTCATATGAATCAAAAGGCCAGCGAGGGCGGGTGTCAATTTATGAAATATCCGGGTTAAGTCGCTTATCTCATCCACTTCTCCGCCCCCTCCGCCAAAAACTTCTCCAGCGCTAAGCCACCCGTCCCCACCAAAAGGCCGGGTCCAGTTTTAAGGCTTTTCGTGAAGTTGCTCAAGCCGCTGAGCGCACCCTTGTTTCGCCCGCTTTTGACTTCGATGGGCAACAGCCTGTCACCTTGGCGCAGCACAAAATCCACTTCCTGATTGCGTTCGCGCCAATAGGTAATTTCTATCCCGGGTGGAGCAGTATTGAGGAGGTGGGCGCCGACAGCGGATTCGACCAAGCGCCCCCAAAGTTCGCCGTCCTGCCGGGCCAAGGCAAAGCTCTGTGGTAGTTGAGCCGTAATCAGAGCAGTGTTGAGTGCTTGCAGTTTGGGACTGGCAGCACGACTGCGCGCCTGGTCACCGGCAAACTTGTCCAGGCCCGTTAGCATCCAGGCTCCACCCAGCAGGGCCAGGTAGTGTGCCAGGGTGGTGGTATTGCCGACATCCTGGAGTTGGCCGATCATCTTCTGGTAAGAGAGAATTTGCCCTGAGTACGTACAGCCGAGAACGAACAGGCGGCGTAGCAACGCGGGTTTGTCGATGCGCGCCAGTTGCAGAACATCGCGTGATAGCGTTGGTTCGATGATGGAATCCAGCACGTAACTTTTCCAGCGGAATTCATCCGCTACCAGTGTCGCCGCGCCAGGGTAGCCGCCAAAATAGATGTAATGATCCACATTCCAGCCGAAGGCCTCTCGCATTTCGGCAAAGGACCAGTGAGGCACGCGGATCAGCTCGAAGCGACCGGCCAGGCTTTCGCCCAACCCCTTTTGCATGAGGAATTGCGAAGAGCCCAGCAGCACTACATGCAGAGGGCGACCAGCAAAGCTGTCTTCCTCCCAGAGCATTTTCACCACTTCCGACCAACGCGGCACCTTTTGCACCTCGTCCAGCACCAGCAGTGTGGCACCCTGCGCCGCCAGCAATCTGGCCAGCCTCCATTGCTGTTCGATCCAGCCTGCATCGGGTGCGGCTGGGAGATCGGCGCTGGCATAATGCGCCTTCCCGTCAAAGCGTTCTATTGCTTGGCGAGCCAGCGTGGTTTTTCCAACTTGGCGCGGCCCAGCCAGGATTTGCAGGAAGCGGCGTGGCTGTTGTAGGCGATCAGAGAGTGTGGCGAGTTGAGGGCGTTGGAACATGGCTAGTATATTTACTCAATTGATTGAGTAAATATACTAGCCATGTGATGGATAAACAAGAAGCGCTTTTGTTGTATAAAAATAATGCATGATGGGCGTAATTGGCTAATCACCTTTCTTGTTCAGCCGCCGTCACTGCATTCTCGATGTCATTCTGTTCGCATAATTCCTCCTTGAGCACCCGGTTTATGTGGCAGGGACCGAGCGTTTTCCTGGTAAAGGTGCATGGAGCCATTTTTTCTTTTCCGGCGTTAACCCGCCGCTTGCTTTTGCCTTTGTGATCGAGAATAATTGCATCGCATCTGCAACGCAAAGGGGGTTTTTATGAAAACCGCTACCATTCCCTCGCTCCGCGTTAACCCTGAACTCAGGTTGGCCGCGGAAAGCGTTCTGCTGGAAGGCGAAACCCTTTCCAGTCTTGTCGAACAGTCCTTGCGCGAAAAAATCCGCCATCGCCAGGCGCAACAGGCGTTTATTGCGCGCGGGCTGGCAGCGCGGGACGAGGCTCGGCAAAACGACGAGTATTTTTCCGCCGATGAAGTGCTGGCAGCGCTGGACGAGTGAGCTACCGGATTCGCTTCACCCGTGCGGCCAGGGACGATTTGCTGCGCTTGCAGGACTTTTTGCGCAAGCGTGATCCGGAAGCCGCGAGGCGGGCGCGTGCTGCCATCGGCAAAGGCATCGACATGCTGGCTGATTTTCCCTTCACCTGCCGCAAGGCGACACCGGACAACCCCTTCTTACGCGAACTGGTAATCCAGTTTGGCGCAAATGGATACGTTGCCCTGTTCGAGATCG
>CAZKHJ010000027.1:0-35039 GCA_964552675.1 uncultured Sulfuricella sp.
CCCAACAAATCGTTCCAGCGGACGCGCTAAAGCGCGCCGCTGAACTCAGACGTTATGTGTCAGTAAAGAAATGATGTCTCCGAAACAAAAGAGCTGGAATATATGTTGCACCTGCTTTGGCCCCTGTTGTGTGGACAGTGATCCTTATCGGATTTCCAAATCACTTATGGTGGGCAAATGAGCAAGCCGTGGTCTGGCTATCGCTTCGAGAGGAACCGCCTTCAGGCGGCATTGCAGCCTCCCGCCGCTCGTTACTTCGCCTCAGGCCTTCTTCACGAATTCTGATTTCAGCGACATCGCGCCGATGCCGTCGATCTTGCAGTCGATGTCGTGGTCGCCTTCGACCAGGCGGATGTTCTTCACCTTGGTGCCACCCTTCACCACCGAGGAGGAGCCCTTGATTTTCAGGTCCTTGATCACCGTCACGCTGTCGCCGTCGCTCAGCACCGTGCCGAAGGCATCCTTCACCACGCGCTTTTCCTCCGCGCTTTCCGCAGGCGCAGCCGCGCTCCACTCATGCGCGCACTCCGGGCAGACATACATGCTGCCGTCTTCGTAGGTGTATTCGGAATTGCATTGGGGGCACTTGGGTAAATTGCTCATGGTCTCGTTCGCTAAAAATTCAGTATTTTTCTCAAACCGTCCGCTTCACCAGCAATTCCTTGATCTTGCCGATGGCGCGCGTGGGATTCAGCCCCTTGGGGCAGACTTCGACGCAGTTCATGATACTGTGGCAGCGGAACAGGCGGTAAGGGTCTTCCAGGTCGTCCAGGCGCTCGTTGGTGGCCTGGTCGCGGCTGTCGGCGATGAAGCGGTAGGCCTGTAGCAAGCCCGCCGGGCCGACGAATTTGTCCGGGTTCCACCAGAACGAGGGACAGGAGGTGGAGCAGCAGGCGCACAAGATGCACTCGTACAGGCCGTCCAGCTGTGCCCGGTCCTGCGGGCTTTGCAGGCGTTCAATCTCCGGCTCGGGATCGACATTGATGAGGTAGGGCTTGACCGAACGGTAATGCTTGAGGAACTGGCTCATGTCCACGATCAGGTCGCGGATCACCGGCAGCCCCGGCAGCGGACGCAGCTCGATCGGCTGCTTCAGGTCCTTGAGCGGCGTGACGCAGGCCAGGCCGTTCCTGCCGTTGATGTTCATGCCGTCCGAGCCGCACACGCCTTCGCGGCAGGAGCGGCGCACGCTCAGGGTTTCATCCTGCTCCTTGAGCAGCAGGATGGCATCGAGCAGCATTTTCCCTTCCGCCTCGATATCCAGCTCGTAGTCCTGCATGTAGGGCTTGGCATCGGTTTCGGGGTTGTAGCGGTAGATGGAGAATTTCATATGCATCCTTCACATTTCGCCAACAAGGCGGCCAGTTTGCCGGAACAAATACGCTTCCCAGTATCGGTGTTTCGATCCGCCGAACGGCTAAACGAATTTAGACAGAGAACCTGTTCCCTCCAGCCAAAGCCTATTCTTTGCAGATCAAGGCGCGGGGGCTTGCGAACTCGGTTGTCCCGCAAGGCACATTCCCAAAGCGGAGGTCGAGAGTTCGATTGGGGCGCTAGAATTAAGAATCGATCATGCCGCTTTCGCGAGATCAAATTCGGCGTGAATACGTCCGAACGGAACAAATAATTTGCCGTCTTCATCTTTCTCGACCAAACCCCGATCAATCAGCGCAGAAATGTCACGATGCACTGCACTGGAATCACGGCCAAGATGGCGCGCAAGTTCCCTCACGCCGCAGCGCCCAGCCCTTTGCAACATATCCAGGACGCCCCATCGTGCGGGAGTAAGCAAACGAAAGAGGGTGCTAGGTGACTCGAAGCTCATGAACTCTCCAGCGTATTCACCAGATTCCCATGCCTGGGTAAATTCCTGGCCCGCTTGTTCGAGTGCAGCCAGCGCATCGGGCTGAATTTTTATCGTCAATGTCCTCATGCTTTTCTCCTTTGCCTGACCGCATTTGTGAAGTCCTTGATGAGGACCGACACACCCGCGAAGTGGTATGGAAATTCCATCTCGCCTTCGTGCCCGTGATCGCCCTTGCCTCGCTCGTTGTCAAAACCGATCACGCGCTTGCCGTTTTCCAGATAGACGAGCCTGTACTTGTACCGGTGCCCCGAGGGAGGGACGGGATTGGCCACTTCCCAGATCACCATGCGTAACATGGCGCCATCTTCAAAATCCTGCTCGAAGCGATAAAGTAGCCAAGCTTTCATGTTGACATTTATATCAACATTCTAAGGCGCTGTCAAACTGACAGAGCTTGCGCAGCTAGCCTTTTTCGCCACTCGTCCAATCATTGAGGTAATTGAGCGTGGCGTAGTCGAGATTCAATACACCCGCGCCTTGGGCTGAAAAGCCTCCACCGTCAGCGGCTTGAGCCTTACCGGCTTGTAGTCGAGGCGATGACCGTCGGCGAAATACAGAGTGTGTTTCATCCACGCCTTGTCGTCGCGTGCCGGGTAGTCATCGCGCGCATGGGCGCCACGGCTTTCCTGGCGCGCGGCGGCGGAGGTCATGGTGGCGAGCGCCACGGCCATGAGATTTTCCAGCTCCAGCGCCTCGATACGGCCGGTGTTGTAGATCTTGCTGTGGTCGCGCAGCACCACCTCGGGCAGTTTGGCAGCGATTTCCAGCATTTTCTTCACCCCGTCCTGCAACACTGCTTCGGTGCGGAACACGCCGCAGTGAAGCTGCATGGTCTTGCGCATTTCCTCGCGCAATTCCGGCACGGTAAGGCCCTCGCCCTGCCTGTCCCAGCGCGCCAGGCGGGCCGCGATGCGCTCCAGCGCCTGAGTCGGCACGGGGCGCGGGTAGGGGTTTTCGCGGCAGTATTCGATCACGTCGTTGCCGGCGGCGCGGCCGAACACGATCAGGTCAAGCAGCGAGTTGCTGCCCAGGCGGTTGGCGCCGTGCACCGAGACGCAGGCGCACTCACCGATGGCGTAGAGGCCGGGGACGGCCTCCTCCGGGCCGGTCGCGGTCGGCATCACCACCTGGCCGTGCAGGTTGGTGGGGATGCCGCCCATCATGTAATGCACGGTGGGCACCACCGGGATGGGGTCGGTGGCCGGATCGACATGGGCGAATTTCAGCGCCAGCTCGCGGATGCCGGGCAGGCGCTGCTGGATCACTTCCGGGCCGAGATGGTCGAGCTTGAGCAGGACGTGGTCGCCATCCTTGCCGCAGCCGCGCCCCTCGAAAATCTCCACCGCCATGGCGCGCGACACCACATCGCGGCTGGCCAGATCCTTGGCGTTGGGTGCATAACGCTCCATGAAGCGCTCGCCGTTCTTGTTCACCAGGTAGCCCCCCTCCCCGCGCACACCCTCGGTGATCAGCACCCCGGCGCCATACACCCCGGTGGGGTGGAACTGCCAGAATTCCATGTCTTCCAGCGGGATGCCGGCCCGGAGCGCCATGCCCAGGCCGTCGCCGGTGTTGATCAGGGCGTTGGTGGTGGCGGAGAAAATCCGCCCCGCCCCGCCGGTGGCGAGGATGGTGGCGCGCGCCTCGATGAAGATCGGCTCGCCGGATTCGATCCCCAGCGCCACCACGCCCTGGGAATAGCCCTCCTCATCCATCACCAGATCGACGGCGAAATATTCCTCGAAAAAATGGGTGCGTGCCGCGATATTGCGCTGGTACAGGGTATGCAGCATGGCGTGCCCGGTGCGGTCGGCCACCGCGCAGGTGCGCACCGCCGGCGCGCCGCCGTAGTCCTGGGTCATGCCGCCGAAGGGGCGCTGGTAGATCCTGCCGTTCTCCAGCCGGTCGAAGGGCATGCCGAAATGCTCCAGCTCGATCACCGCCTCGTTGGCCTGGCGGCACATGAATTCGATGGCATCCTGGTCGCCAAGGTAATCCGAGCCCTTGACCGTGTCGTACATGTGCCAGTGCCAGTTGTCCTCGCTCACGTTACCCAGGCTGGCGGCGATGCCGCCCTGCGCGGAGACGGTATGCGAGCGGGTGGGAAACACCTTGGACACCACCGCCACCTTGAGGTCGGCATGGGCAAGCTGGAGGGCAGCCCTGAGACCTGCGCCGCCGCCGCCGATGATCACTGCGTCAAAAGTCCGTTTAGAAATCGCCATAAGAACTCAGTCCTATTTGGTGTAAGGTCCTAAGAACCGGGTGCCGTTGAAGTGAATCAGATGGGATGGCGCATCGGCCACCCAAACCTCGGTTTCCCACGCAATGTCGGGAAGATAGCGCGTCATGAGTGATCTCGAAGGAAACGCCGTCACATAAACCAGCCCAGCAGACGATCCAGCGAAGAGCCGGGCAAGCTCCTCGTGGCGTTTTCCATCGACCGGGCCATGGCTGGTGACGGATTCGATCAGCAACAGCCAGTTCCTTTCCGGAAAATAGATCACCACGTCTGGCATTTTGCCGTGGGAATCAACCGTTACGCCCAGTTTCGCCAGCAGCGCCTTATCGAAGTAACCCCATTTGTCACCGGTGTCACCCGCATAAATCAGAATGCCACCTGGTACGAAACGTGGTCCAAAATCTTCAATGATGGCCTTGATCAACTCGCTATGTTCACCAGGGCTGATCTGAATTTCCTGGCCGGGAGCAACTCGCACTGGAATGCAAGCTTGCTCTCGCACCTTGGCATAGCGGGCTGCAAGTGTCTGTCGCGAGGACAAATACGTTTTCAGCTTTGCGCCCCATGCGGTTGTCCCATGGGTCTTGAACAAGGCTAGCGCCTCGGGTTCGATTTGATACACGGCCTTGGGGCTATTCACTGGGCGCGCAGGGTCATCCGGGTTGTAAAGCGCCAGCCCGGCATCGACAAACTGGTGCATGGTCTGGCGGCGAAAAGTTTCGCGTGTATTGGGCTTGTACTCCTTGCCATAATGTTCGCGGCTGAATTCCATCATGGGGGTAATGCCAAGCAACGGGCTGGCGGCGCGTTTCCACATCTTTTTTGGAGTCAAATCAAGCAAGGCCAGCATACATAACGCCGAACGCTCGTTTTGCTGCGCACGGGGGAAACCCAGTTCAGCCAGGATTAGCATTGCCTCTTCGATCTTCTTGTGCTTGCTCATAGGATATTTTCCAATCCTCGATCGATTTGTTCCTGCGTAAGCGTTCTCTGGTTTCTGGCCCAGCGCCCCAATTCCATCAGCACTTCCCGGCTGGGGTATTTCATCAGTCTCAAATCAGTGGCGTTAACCTGGGTATGTCCGCTGAAACGCCGGAAACACTCGTCGACCACAGTGGAATTCAGAAACACCGACAAACCAAGCGCCAAGTCCTCGGGCAATCCCTGCTTGCGATGATGGAAAACATTGAGGTGGTTCTCAAAACCCAACAACGGCGCATCAAAGGCATCCGGGCAAACCAGATTGGCTATAATGCGGCGCCTTTCTTCCTTGGAAGAGAAACGCCGCACCACGGTATAGAAACCATTGGGGTAAAGCCACTTCTCGGTTTCAGGGCAACACACCAAGGCATTGGGCTTCTTCATCCCCGGTTTAGGCCATACCATATTCTGACCGGAAAAATGGGTGGGATAAAGCAGAGGAACGGCACCCGGCTCCGGCATATCGCGCACGAACGCTTTCATACGGAAATCGACTACTGGTCCAGTCGAAACTTCAACGCCCATTTCGGCAAGGGAACAGTTGAACAAGGAAGATAATCCAGCTTCACTACGCTCAGGTGAAGAAGGTACGTGTATGAAGCGCTCCGGGTCACTAGGCAACACGATCTGATTGAAGGGGTAAACATGGATTGCATGGTCGGCAAAACTGTCGTCAGTCGAAGTGGATACCGTCACCTCGCCCTGTTGGCCGCCACACTCAAGCAAGATAATGATATTTTCCTGCAAGACCTCGTCATCCTTGAACGCCTTGTCGCGCGAGGCGAACAGATGTACTTGCCGAATCGCCGCGCGAGCAAGCAGGTACTCTCGAAAAGGCCGGTAATATGGGCCGTTGCAAAAGCTTCGTGGGATGATAGCGACAATCTGCCCGCCTGGCGCCATCAGCGCCACGGCCAAGGCAACAAAGGCAGAATAGAGGTTAACGGTTTCGATACCAGCTTGCCGTAATAGCTGGCGATGGCGTGAGTTGCTGTTAATTTTCTTGTACGGCGGGTTAAGAATGGCATGCGTAAAGAGAGGTCCACCACCAAACTGAATCCTGTTTACGGCATCCTCGATAAAATCATCCGCCACGATCCGGGCATTGAAGTTGAGCTGGGAGCCATAAGCCGACAGCGTATGGGACAATAAATCATGCAGTTTGCCGTCGATCTCATACAAGCTGGCATCGACATGCCGGAAGTCAAAACCTCCGCCAGCCCATCGGTCCAGAAACGCCCCGGTCAGAGAACCAACCCCAGCCCCCGCATCAAGCAGGCATGCATGATCCACGGAACTGGATGCAAACATGGACGCCATGAAACGCGCAACAGATGCAGGCGTCAGGAACTGACCCAGTTCGGACTTGTGCTTCCGGCTAGCCTGCTTCCCCGCCACCAGGCGCACATTATCGACAGACTCAAGCAATGGGAACATCACACGCTCCACAAAATCTGCACCGCCCAGGCCGCATAGGCCAGCAGGGCGAGGATCACCGCCACATGCAACGCCAGGCGGATCACCGTGGGATGAACGTAGTCCATGAAAATGTCGCGCATCCCCACCCAGGCATGGATCAGCATGCTGAACAGAAACAGCAGGCTGGCCAGCCGCACCGGGAGGCTGCGGAACAGTTCCTGCCAGGCGGCGAAGGTGTGCGGCTGGGTGAGGAAGAAACCGATCAGAAACAGGGTGTAAAGCGCCATCACCACGGCGCTGACGCGCTGGATCAGCCAGTCTTTCAGGCCATAATGGGCGCCGCTGACGATGCGTTTCACCATAACCAGGCTCCAATCAACAGGGTGGCGCTGATGCTGACGAGCAACACCAGCCTGGCACTGAAGCGCGCCTGCGGCAGGCCCACGCCAATATCGAAATCCAGCGCGAGGTAGCGCAGGCCCATGCAAAAATGGTGCAAATAGGCCCAGATCAGGCCGACCAGGGCCAGCTTCACCAGCGGCAGCTGGAACCAGGTCTGCACCTGTGCATAGCCCTGCCCAGAGGCCAGGCTCAACTGCAATACGTAAAGCAGCACGGGCAGCAGCAGGAACAGCAACGCACCGCTTGCGCGATGCATGATCGACACCACCCCCGGCAGCGGCAACCTGATTTTGAACAGATTGAGGTAAACCGGGCGTTTCCTGGGCATATCCATTAACAGCCACCTCCTGATCACTCCTCCCCCTTCAAGGGGGAGGTTGGGAGGGGGATGGGTCAAGCACGAAGGCAACCCATCCCCACCCTGGCCCTCCCCTTGAAGGGGAGGGAACGCGTATTTCTGCCGCTTACTCTGCCCCGGACTCTCGCACAGCCGCAGCTACCGCCGGCGGGATGCGTTCGATCAGGCGCGGATCGAAGGGCTTCGGGATAATGTAATCCTTGCCGAAGGACATGGACGTGGCGTTGTAGGCTTTCAGCACTTCCTCCGGCACCGGTTCCTTGGCCAGTTCCGCCAGCGCCTTGACGGCGGCGATCATCATGGCCTGGGTGATCTTCTTGGCTCTTGCGTCCAGCGCGCCACGGAAGATGTAGGGGAAGCCCAGCACGTTGTTGACCTGATTGGGGAAATCCGAGCGGCCGGTGGCCATGATCAGGTCGTCGCGCGCGGCGTGGGCATCTTTCGGCAGGATTTCCGGATCGGGGTTGGCCATGGCAAACACAATCGGTTTCGGTGCCATGCTTTTCAGCATCCCGCCCGTCACCAGATTGGGGCCGGACACGCCGATGAACACGTCGGCACCCTGCATCGCATCGTCCAGCGTGCGCATGGGCGTCTCCCTGGCGAATTCCTGCTTGTGGGCGTTGAGGTCGGTGCGGCCGCAGTGGATCACGCCCTTGGAATCCACCAGGGTCATGTTGTCCTTGTTCGCGCCCATGGCGATGAGGAGGCGCATGCCCGCCAGCCCGGCGGCACCCGCGCCGAGGCACACCAGCTTCGCATCCGCCAGGTTCTTGCCCTGCAGTTCCAGCGCATTGAGCAGGCCGGCGCAGATGATGATGGCAGTGCCGTGCTGGTCGTCGTGGAACACCGGGATGTCGAGCCGCTCCTTGAGGATGCGTTCGATCTCGAAACAGTGCGGCGCGGCAATGTCTTCCAGGTTGATGCCGCCGAAGGTGGGCGCGATGTTGACCACGGTTTCGATGAAGGATTCGACGCTGGGGGCGTTGACCTCGATGTCGAACACATCGACGTTGGCAAAGCGCTTGAACAGCACCGCCTTGCCCTCCATCACCGGCTTGGAAGCCAGCGGGCCGAGATTGCCCAGGCCAAGAATCGCCGTGCCGTCGCTGATCACCGCCACCAGATTGCCCTTGTTGGTGTAGCGGTAGGCATTTTCGGCATCCTTGTGGATTTCACGCACCGGCTCGGCCACGCCCGGGGTGTAGGCCAGCGACAACTCCGCCGCCGTACCGCAGGGTTTGGATGAATCCACCGAGAGTTTTCCCGGCCTGGGGAATTCGTGGTAATCCAGCGCACGTTGTTTCAGGTTGTCCATGCCGTCCTCAATTCAATTCGTCAAAATAGTAGTGTTTTTCGGTGTTGATATAGCTCTTGCGCCATTCGACCGGCTGCTTGCCATAGCTGAACGCCACCCGCTCGATGCTCAGCAGGGGCGCGCCCGGCGTGATTCCGAGCAGGGATGCGGTGGCATCGTCTGCCGCCACCGCCCGGATGTGTTCCTGGGCAGAAGTGATGCGAATCTGGTAGCGGGTTTCATACAGCGAATAGAGCGTACCCTTGTGCGCGTTGACATGGTCCTCGATCATGGCGATGGATATTCCCTTCAGCAGGGCCGCCGGCAGCCGGATGTCGTCATAGATCACCGGCTCGCCGGAAAACTTCAACACCCGGCGCAGGATTACCAGCGCGCTGCCGGAGCGGATGCCAAGACGCTTCGCCACGGCCGCATCGGCCTTGCCACGCTCGAATCCAATAAACTCGCTCTTGGGATATTCCTTCTCTCCACCCAGCGTCAACAGGTTGAGAAAACGGTAATTGGTGCCGGCATCGGTCAGGGTGGCAACATAAGTTCCCTTGCCCTGGCGCCGCACCAGCATGTTTTCCATCACCAGCTCGTCGACCGCCTTGCGCACCGTCCCCTGGCTGACATGGAAGCGGCGCGCCAGTTCCATCTCGCTGGGAATCGCCGCGCCCGGCTGCCACTCTCCCTCGGCCAGGCCGCGCGTGATCAGCTGCTTGATCTGCTCATACAGCGGGAGGAAATTGGGCGTAATAGGTTCTTTTCTCATCAGGGGCGAGTTTATCTCACAAGCATACTGCCAGTCCACATGTCTTATATAAGACCCGCCGAACTGCCGGGCAAGTTCATCTCAGAAAATTGGCGGGGCGGTCCATCAACGCATACCAGAGCATGATGACCCAGCCGCCGCCAGTCCAGGCAAGCAGAAAGGAAATCCCGAAAAACCGCGGCTTCCAGCCCCGGCCGCGCAGCATCAGAACCAGGGGCGGCAGAAAAGAGAAAAACAGATAGAACGCCAAAAACTCCAGCATGCTCGAAATCATATCCACCCCGTTGAGAATCCGCCCTCTTATCATAACCGGATATGGGTGCCTGTCGACCCCCGTCACCATATCTGGGCGGCAGCGAATACCGGTATAATCCTAAATTCCTCACCGCAGAGGCGCAGAAACGCAGAGATTTTTTATAAAACAACAGGTTATCTATTTTCATGCGATCACCTTCCCGGCGAAGAAACAAACTGAGCCAACTCATTGTTTTTACTTCGCGTCTCTGCGCCTCTGCGGTTCAAATGCGTTTTTTAGGATAATCCGGCGCGAAATGTCAGCAACCCTTCCCTCTCACACGCTGGAACTGCTCGCCCCGGCCAGGACCGCCGCCATTGGCCGCGAGGCCATCCTGCACGGCGCGGATGCGGTGTATATCGGCGGGCCATCGTTCGGCGCGCGCCACAACGCCACCAACACGGTGGGCGAGATTGCCGCGCTGGTCGAGTTTGCGCACCGCTACCATGCACGCCTCTTCGTCACCCTCAACACCATCCTGCACGATTCCGAACTGGAAGCCGCGCGCCGCCTGGTCCACCAATTCCACGATGCCGGCGTCGATGCGCTGATTATCCAGGACCTGGGCCTGCTGGAACTGGACCTGCCGCCGATCGACCTGCACGCCTCGACCCAGTGCGACATCCGCACCCCGGAAAAGGCGCGCTTCCTGGCCGATGCCGGCTTTTCGCAAATCGTGCTGGCACGCGAACTGACGCTGCAGCAGATCGCCGCCATACGCGCGGCGGTGCCGGCCGACACCGTGATCGAACATTTCATCCACGGCGCGCTGTGCGTGGCCTTCTCCGGCCAGTGCTACATCAGCCATGCGCAGACCGGGCGCAGCGCCAACCGTGGCGACTGCTCCCAGGCCTGCCGTCTGCCCTACACCCTGCAGGACGCCCAGGGCCGCGTGGTGGCCTTCGACAAGCACCTGCTGTCGGTCAAGGACAACAACCAGAGCGCCAATCTGCGCGCCCTGGTCGATGCCGGGGCGCGAAGCTTCAAGATCGAGGGACGCTACAAGGAAGCCGCCTACGTCAAGAACATCACCGGCCACTACCGCCAGCTGCTCGACGCCATCCTGGCCGAACGGCCGGAACTGGCCCCCGCATCCAGCGGGCGCACTCAGCTGCTGTTCACGCCCAACCCGGACAAGACATTCCACCGCGGCGCGACCGATTACTTTTCCACCGGGCGCAAGGCTGACATCGGCGCCTTCGACACGCCGGCCTTCGTCGGCGTGCCGCTCGGCACAGTGACACGCGTCGGCCCCGACTGGTTCGAACTGGAAGCCGACGAAGCGCTCGCCAACGGCGACGGCCTGACCTATCTGCACAAGCGCGAGGTGGCCGGCATCCAGGTCAATCGCGCCGAACCGATCGGGAAGGACAGACACTGGCGCGTATGGCCGAACGAGCCGGTCAGCACCTTGCCGGGCCTGAAAGCCGGGACTGCGCTCTCCCGCAATCGCGATCATGCCTGGGACCAGGCGCTGACGAAGAAATCGGCCGAGCGCCGTATCGAGGTAAGTGCCTGCTTCGGCGAAAACGCCGAAGGTTTCACCTTGAGGCTGACGGATAGCGACGGCATCAGCGCAACAGCCAGCACGACTTTCGACAAACAGGCAGCGCAGAACCCGGCGGAGGCCGAAACCGCCTTGCGCGAGCAACTGGCCCGCTTCGGCAACACCCTTTTTTCCCTGAAGCAGCTCGACATTAACTGGAGCCAACCCTGGTTCGTGCCCTCATCCATCGCCAACAAGCTGCGCCGCGATGCCGTCGAGCAGCTCGAAGCGGCACGTCTCAAAGCCTATCGGCGGCCAATACGCAAACCGCCCGTGGAACCGCCCGTTCCCTACCCGGAAGAAACGCTTTCCTATCTCGCCAACGTCTACAACCAGGCTGCGCGCGCCTTCTACGCCCGGCATGGCGTCAGGCTGATCGAGGCAGCCTATGAGGCACACGAGGAAGCAGGCGAGGTGTCGCTGATGATCACCAAGCACTGCCTGCGCTACTCCTTCAGCCTGTGCCCCAAGCAGGCCAAGGGCGTGACCGGGGTGCAGGGCCAGGTGCGCGCCGAACCGATGACGCTGGTCAACGGCAAGGAGCGCCTGAGGCTGGAGTTCGACTGCCGCGCGTGCGAGATGCACGTCATGGGCAGGATGAAAAAACAGATCCTTAACAGCCCGCCACCCACATCGCTGCCGGAGTGACCGATCGCGGCACGGCGAACGTGTCATGGCGGCATTGCCGGTGTTTGGCGTAAAATGCGCCTTTTCCAAAATGACTATCCAAAATCATGGTCCGTACCCGATTCGCTCCCAGCCCCACCGGCTACCTGCACCTCGGCGGCGCCCGCACTGCGCTGTTTTCCTGGGCTTTCGCCCGGCGCCACAAGGGCACCTTCATCCTGCGCGTCGAGGACACCGACCTGGAGCGCTCCACACCGGAAAACACCCAGGTCATCCTGGACGCCATGGCATGGCTCGGGCTGGACTACGACGAAGGCCCGTTCTACCAGATGCAGCGCATGGAGCGCTACCGCGAGGTAATCCAGCAGTTGCTCGATGAAGGCAAGGCCTACTACTGCTACGCCAGCAAGGAAGAACTGGAGGCAATGCGCGAGGAGCAGACCGCGCGCGGCGAAAAACCGCGCTACGACCGGCGCTGGCGCGATTCCAGGGCGACCCCGCCGGCCGGCGTTTCGCCCGTGGTGCGCTTCAAGACGCCCCTGGAAGGCGCGGTGGTGATCGACGACCTGGTCAAGGGCCGCATCGTGGTCAACAACAGCGAACTGGACGACCTCATCATCGCCCGTTCGGACGGCACGCCCACCTATAATTTCTGCGTCGTGGTGGACGACTGGGACATGCGCATCACCCACGTCATCCGCGGCGACGACCACATCAACAACACCCCGCGCCAGATCAACATCCTCAAGGCGCTGGGCGCGCCCTTGCCGCAGTACGCGCACCTCTCCATGATCCTCGGCGCAGACGGGGAGAAACTGTCCAAGCGCCATGCTTCCGTTTCCGTTCTGGACTACGAGAAAGCCGGTTTCCTGCCGGAAGCCATGCTGAATTACCTGGCGCGCCTGGGCTGGGCGAGGGGCGATGAGGAACTGTTCACCATGGCACAGTTCGTGGAATGGTTCGATCTGGCCGGGGTATCGAAATCGGCGGCGCGTTTTGATGCCGAGAAACTGGCCTGGGTCAGCGCGCACCACATCAAGCAGGCCGATGCGCACCGTCTGGCCGACCTGGCCAGGCCCTTCATGCTGCGCGACGGCTGCGACCCGACGCACGGACCGGATTTCACCCAGGTGGTCGAACTGCTGCGGGAGCGCGTCAAGACCGTGGAGGAGCTGGCCGATGCAGCCGTGTATTTCTACCGCGCCCTCGACCCGGAGCCGCAGGTGGTGGAACAGCATGTCGGCCAGGACATCCTGCCGGTGATGGCGGAGATCGCGGACCAATTCGAAGCCATCGCATGGACGCGCGAGGCGATTCACGAGGCGATGAAGGCCACCGTGACCGCGCATGGCCTGAAGCTGCCCAAGGTCGCCATGCCGCTGCGCGTGCTGGTCACCGGCGAGCCGCAGACCCCCTCGATCGACGCCGTGCTGGCGCTGATCGGCAAGGAGGAAGTGGTTAAACGCCTGCGCCACCAGCTGGCGCGGCTGGCAGGCGGGTTTATCGGCTAACGGGCAGGCAGCCGCCACCCCTGACAATGAAACATCTCACAAAATTGTCTCGCCTTTTACTTATTCCGAACCCCTCCCGGCCTCCCCTTGTCAGGGGAGGAGGTGGGCCCTCCCTCTGACAAGGGGGAGCTGGAGGGGGTTTGTTTCATGTGTTTCACGCTAACGGGCTTATCGGCCAGCTTGCGGTACAGGGTACGTTCGCTCATCCCCAGGCGGCGCGCCAGTTCGCGCCGCTCGCCGGTGAAAGTCCGCGCCGCCCACGCCAGATAATCCTGCTCCAGCCGTTCGAGCCGGACAAGGCGGCGGAATTCATTGGGTAAGGCCTGTTCCGGCAGATTTTCCTCCAGGATTTCCTGCGGCAGGTGGCGCGGCTCGATGGTGGCGCCGTCCAGCATGATGAGCGCCCGCTCCAGCAGGTTGCGCAGCTCGCGGATGTTTCCCGGAAAGGGATGGCGGCGCAGCAGTTCCAGCGCCTCGCCGCTGATGCCGGTTTTGCGTTTCGGCGCCAGCCGGGCGAGCAGATACTCCACCAGCAGCGGCAAATCCTCCGCCCGTTCCCGCAAGGGCGGCAGGCGGATGGGAAAAACATTGATGCGGAAATACAGGTCCTGGCGGAAACTGCCGGCGCGCACCATCTCACCCAGATCGCGGTGCGTGGCGGCGACCAGCCGGAAATCGGCGCGCAGCGGTTCCAGCCCGCCCACCCGGCGATAAGTGCCTGCTTCCAGCAGGCGCAGCAGCTTGACCTGGAGGGCGAGCGGAATATCGCCCACCTCGTCGAGAAACAGGGTGCCGCCCTGCACCGCCTCCACCAGGCCGATCTTGCGGCTGATGGCGCCGGTAAAGGCCCCTTTTTCATAACCGAACAATTCACTCTCGAACAGCGCCTCGGTCAGGCCGGAGCACTCCACCGCCACGAACGGCGCGCCCGCGCGCGGGCTCATGTCGTGAATGGCCTGCGCCACCAGCTCCTTGCCGGTGCCGGACTCCCCCAGCAGCAGCACGGAAGCCTCGTGCTCCGCCACCCGCTTGGCCAGCGCCAGCATCTGGTTGAAGGGGCGGGAACGGCCCACCAGGCGCTTGCCCTCGCTGGCGGGGTGGGCATGGCGCAGCAGGTGCATGGTCTCCATGTAGCAGGCGACCTGCCCCGCCGCATCGCGGATGGGCTGCATCTCGACTTCCACATGCTCCTGGCCCGCCGGGGTGAAGTGCACGTGCAACACCCGCTGCGGCGACCCATTCTGCATGCAGTCGAGCAAGGGGCAATATTCCCCGGCCTGGTCGCAGGGCTGGTCATAGTGGTGCGACAGCGCATAACAGAAACGCCCCTCCACCTCGCACCCGTCCGCGAACTCGCGCCGGTAGGCCTCATTGGCGGCGATGATGCGGTACTGCTCGTCCAGCAGTATTTTCGGATCGGCAAAGCTGTCCATGTAGGAGCGCAGCTCGGCCGGAACGGCACCCATGTCACTTTTGTCAGCCATGATGATGCTTTTATGCCATATATGTCATGAAGCGCATTCTAAGAATTTGGCCTCACAAACACAAGCATAAACAAAAATGCATATTATTCAATTTGTTACATTAATCAATCAGGTGCTGGCACAGCAGTTGCTGTAACCAGTTTGCAGTTGTTTTGCCTCCAGGCCTGGTACACATCCCAGTATCGGACCTTTCCCCCGCCGAATATCGCGGGGGTTTTTATTTTCAAGCCATTGACAGGAAACAGGGAACACGCCATGAAACAAACCCTGCTACAGGAAAAATACCCGGTTTACGTGGCCGAGATCGGCAAGGAAGAAACCCGTTTCCGGAACATAGATGAAATCGTGGGTTATCTGCGCGGCAAGATTGCGGAAAACCCCAAAGTTCAATTCATCGGACTGTTCGACCACTATGCCCACACCCGGAACATTGGCGGTGAAATCAATCCCGGGATTCACGCCGCCGTGGATGTGATTTTCTGCTTCGGCATCGCCCTGCCCAATCCCCAGGTGCTGGCGGTGCGGCCCCGCTCCATCGGCATTGCCGACATGGACGGCAAATTTGTCATAAGCTTCCTGGAAGCGCCGATGAAACCCGCCAACGACACCATGGAAGCCTGGGTGAAAGGCCTGCGGAACCGGCCATGAAAATCGCCGTCAGTTCACAGAATTTCAAAACCGTCACCGGCCTGGCGGTGATGCGCGGCGAAATCTGCGCGGAAGGACACTGACCACCCACGCGCTCCCGGCGCGAATCAGCCTTTTCTCTTTTCCATCATGTCGTGCAGCATCGGCAGGAAAATGATTTCCATCGCCAGCATGGCCTTGCCGGCAGGCAGGACGATGGTATTGGGGCGAGACATGAAGGAGTTGTGGATCATCCGCAGCAGATAGGGGAAATCGACCCCCCTGGGGTAGCGGAAACGGATCACCATGAAGCTCTCGTCCAGGTTCGGCACATCGCGTGCAATGAAAGGGTTGGAAGTATCGACCACCGGCACGCGCTGGAAGTTGATGTGGGTGCGGGAAAACTGCGGCGTGATGTGATTGACGTAGTCGGGCATGCGTTCCAGGATGGAGTGCATCACCGCCTCGCGCGAATAGCCCCGGTCAATGCAATCGCGATTGATTTTCTGGATCCATTCGAGATTGACGATGGGGGTGACGCCGATCAGCAAATCGACATGGCGGGCGACATCGATCCCGGGCGAAACGAAGCCGCCATGCAAGCCCTGATAGAACAGCAGGTCTGACTCCTGCGGAAATGCCTCCCAGGGCGTGAAGTTTCCCGGTGCCAGGCCGTATCTGGCGGCATCACCGTCGCAGTGCAGATAGTGCCGGTGCTCGCCCGTGCCGCTTTCGCCATATTCGCGGAAGGTGGCCTCAAGCTTGTCGAGCAGATTGCCTTCCGGGCCGAAATGGGTCAGCACCTTTCCCTTCCGGCTGGCCTGCGCCACCGCCTTTTTCATCTCGGCCCGGCTGTAACGGTGAAAACCGTCCCCCTGAACCACCACCGGCTTGACCTTTTCGCGCCAGAACAGGTGCGTAAAAGCGGTCATGACCGGCTCCGCGCCGGCGCCGGACGAACCGGTGACGGCAATGATGGGATGCTTGCGTGACATATTCCGTTCCTCTTGCCAATCTGCCCAGGATTAGGCATTTTTGCACGCTGGCCGGCACAGGGCAATTCATGTGCCGGCGCAACCAGTATTTGACGCCATCAATCCAAGGATGAATCCATGAAATTTCACGACCTGGCCATCGGCCAGCGTTTCGAACTGGAAAACGAGCTATACCTCAAAACCAGCCCGGTGCTGGCCAGCAAGGTGGAAGGCGGCGCCTCCCGGTTCATCGCCCGTTATGTGCCAGTCAAGCCCGCAGACGAGGAAAAACCGCGCACCCAAGCGGAGAGCGTGCGTCTGTTGCAGCCAGCGGCGGTGCTGGCCGCCTTCGATATTTTTTACGCGAACTGCCGCCAGGCACTGGAGCAGCTTGAGGGCGAGCTCCCCGCTGGCAGGGTCGAAGCGCTCCAGCAGGTGCTGGCGCGGGAAAGGCAAGTTTTTTTCGCTGCCATGACCGGGAAATAGGCCTGATGCCAACACAAGGTATGGCGATGAAAAAATTCATGACACCCTCATCCGGCGCGTGATATAAATTCATCCAGTAATTCCTGACAACCCGAATTGCGATCGCCCATGGCCGATAGCCAGACACTCCTGATTGAAGTCTCCCGCCTGCACGTGGGAATGTACATCCACCTTGACCTGGGCTGGATGGATCATCCGTTTTCGCTCAGCAGCTTCAGGATTCGCTCGCAGGAACAGATCGACATCATCCGCTCGCTGGGCGTCGAGCGGGTGCGCTACTCCCCCGACAAAAGCGAGCCCGATCCCGCCATCCTTGCCGCCCTGGCCACAGCAGCATCCAGTGCCGGACAAACGCCTGCCGAAACCGAAACCCCCGAGATGGCGGAAAAACGCCGCCGCCATGACCTGCTTGCCAGCCAGCGCGCCAGCCTGCAGATTTGCGAGCGGCAATTCACGGACGGAACCCGCGCCTACAAGCATGTCGTCGAGATGGCCTACGCTCAGCCCAAGGCTGCGCGCGAAGTATCGGAGAATCTGGTCAAGGGCTTTCTGGGCGAGATTCTCGGTGAGGAGGAGGCCTGCATCCGCCTGCTGTCGGAAAAATCCGGCGAAAAAACCTCGCTGCATTCGCTCAACGTCACCATCATTTCCCTCCTGCTGGGCAAGGTCAGCGGACTCGACAAGCCATCCATGCTGGACCTGGGCATGGGCGCCCTGCTCCACGACCTGGGCAAGATCGACCTGCCCGACCGCCTGCGCTGGTTCGATGAGAACTTCTCCAGCGCCGAGCAGCACATCTATCGCGAACACGTTGCGCACGGCATCGAACTGGGGCGGAAAATGAACCTCTCGGCCGGCGCGCTGCTGGTGATCGGCCAGCATCATGAACACGCCGACGGAAGCGGCTATCCGCGCGGCATCCAGGCGGAAAAAATGTCACTGCCCAGCCGCATCGTATCGCTCGTCAACCACTACGACAATCTCTGCAACCCCGGCAATCCGGCCCTGAGCCTCACCCCGCACGAAGCCCTGTCGCTGATGTTCGCGCAGCTAAAAGCAAAATTCCACCCCACCACCATGTCGCTGTTCATTCGCATGATGGGCGTCTATCCGCCGGGGTCGGTGGTGCAGCTGACGGACGACCGTTTTGCCCTGGTGGTATCGGTCAACTCGGCGCGCCCGCTCAAGCCCCAGGTGGTGATCCACGATGCACATATCCCCAGGGACGAGGCGCTGGTTGTCGATCTCGAACAGGAAGCCGGACTGGGCATACGCCGCAGCCTCAGGCCCCTGCATCTGCCCAAGGCCACCTTTGACTATCTCTCGCCGCGCAAGCGCATGTGCTACTTCTTCGAGCGCGCGCGCGAAGCGGGTGAAGGCGGGCAATGACGCGCAATGGCTGGCAGGCACTGATCGAGGGCATGCTGGAAGCAGTATGGCTGGTCGACCCGATCGAGTTCCGCATCGTCGCCGCCAACCACGCAGCCGAGGCGCTGCTTGGCGCGCCTCCCGGCGGCCTGATCGGCAAGGCGGCGGTCGACCTGGCTACCACGCCGGAGGATATTTTCTTCTGGGAGGATGTTGCTGCCGGCCTGTCCGACAGCATCTTCTCCGAAACCCTGCTGACCCGGCAGGACGGCACCACGGTTCAGGTCGAGCGCCGGGTCAGCTACGTCCAGATGGGCCGCCACGGCACCTCGCTGTATGTGGTGGCAGTGCGCGACGATACCGAGCAGCGCCGGGTCGAAAGCGAGCTGGAAAAGCTCATCGCCGAACTGCGCGCCACGCTCGAATCCACTGCCGATGGCATCCTGGTAGCCGATCTCGAGGGCGCGATCCGCGGCTACAACCACCGCTTTGCCGAACTGTGGGGCCTGCCGGACGAGCTGCTGACGCAGCGCGACGATGCCTCGGTCTACGCCTGGATGGACCAGCGCGTAGTGGATACCAGCCAGTATGCGGAGCGCCTCGGCATGATTACGCGCTCGCCCCTGCTGGAGGCGACCGACATCCTCATCCTGCGCACCGGCCAGGTGCTGGAGCGCGTCACCCTGCCGCAATATGCGCGCGGAAGGCCGATCGGGCGGGTCTATTCCTACCGCGACATCACCCGGCGCCTGGCCGACGAGGCGCGCCTGCAGGTCGCGGCAAAAGTCTTTGAATCCAGCCTCGATGCGATTTTCGTCACCGACGCGGAACGCCGCATCATCGCCACCAACCCGAGCTGCGAGCGCCTGACCGGCTACACCCAGGCGGAAATGCTCGGCCAGATACCGGGCAAATTCTTCACCGAGAGCAGCGACGAGGCCTATACCGAGAAACTGCTGCAACAGCTCGACCAGGAGGGCATCTGGGAAGGCGAAGTGTGGAACCGGCGCAAGAACGGCAATGCCTACCTGTGCCTGATCTCGATGGTGCGGGTGCAGGGCGAAGGCGGCAAGACCATCCATTACATCGGTTTCTTCAAGGATCTGACCGAAACCCACATGGCCAGGAAGCGCATCGAGGAACTGGCCTACAACGATGCGCTCACCGGCCTGCCCAACCGCCTGTTGCTGGCCGAACGCATCGAGCAGTCGCTGGCCTATGCCGAACGCAATGGCGGCAGCTTTGCCGTGCTGTTCCTCGATCTCGACCACTTCAAAAAAATCAATGACTCGCTGGGCCATGCCTTTGGCGACCGCATTCTGATCGAGGCGGCAAGACGCCTCGAAAACTGCCTGCGCCAGGTCGACACGGCGGCCCGTCTGGGCGGGGACGAATTCGTCCTGCTCCTGTACCAGGCTGACGACCGGGGGGCGGAAACCACCGCCCTGCGCGTGCTGGATGCCATGCGCAAGCCGTTTTCCCAGGACGACATGACCCTCACCGTCACCTGCAGCATCGGCATTGCGCTCTACCCCGCCGATGGCACCACCATGGACGACCTGATCAAGAACGCCGACAGCGCCATGTATCACGTCAAGGAACGCGGCCGCTCCGGCTTCCGCTTCTACCAGAAGCAGATGAACATCGGCCTGCTGTCGCGCATGAAACTCGACCACGCCATGCGCCAGGCCCTGGAACACAACGATTTCCAGCTGTATTTCCAGCCCCAGGTGGACCTTGCCAGCGGCAACATCTTCGGCGCCGAGGCGCTGATCCGCTGGCACGACCAGGAACTGGGAAACATTCCCCCGGCACGCTTCATCCCGGTGGCGGAGGAAACCGGGGTGATCGTGGCCATCGGCCACTGGGTGCTCACCGAAGCCGTGCGGCAGTGCGCGCGCTGGCATGCCCAGGGACACTCACTGTCCGTCGCCGTCAATGTCTCGGCGCTGCAGTTCCAGCAGACCAATTTCGTCGAGGGCGTGGCCGAAGTCCTGCGCACGGCTGCCCTGCCACCGGAAAAACTGGAACTGGAGCTGACCGAATCCATCCTGCTGCGCGATGTCGACGACGCGCTGGCGCGCCTCGAAGCCCTGTCCGCATTGGGCGTGCGGCTGTCGATCGACGATTTTGGCACCGGCTATTCCAGTCTCAGCTACCTCAAGCGTTTCCCGATCCACAAACTGAAAATCGACCGCTCCTTCATTTCGGATCTGCCCGCCGACGACAGCGACACCGCCATCGTCACCGCCATCATCCACCTGGCGCAGGCCCTCCGCCTGCGCGTCATCGCCGAAGGGGTGGAAACCGAAATCCAGCGCCATTTTCTGGTCACCAAGGGCTGCGATGAATTCCAGGGCTATCTGTGCAACCCGGCACTGGCGCCCGAAGAATTCGAGAGCTTCCTCGACCAGGCTGAAAAACAGCCGCAAACCAAGCTGTTTTAACAGCCTGGGTGCACTGTAGAGTGCTCCCCAAACTGCAGGCCATGCACCGCCCCAAGAGATAAATCACATGATCGACATGAAAAAAACCACCATCCGTACCAAGCTGTATCTGCTTGTCGTCTTTACCTGCGTGGTACTGGCAGGGGTGGGAACGGGTGAATTGCTGGCACTCTATCATTCCAAAAACGCCTTGCAGACGGTCTACGAAAACCACCTTCTGTCCATCAACCAGCTCAACGAAATCCGCAATCAGCAGATGCAGATCCGCATGGAACTGATCGGCGCCCGGCTGGAAAGCGACGCCTTCGAAGTGATGGCCCATACCGACAAGGTCACCAGCCATATTTTCAGAACCGACAATCTGTTGAAGGAGTATGGTGAAAAACCCTTGCAGGCCGAAGAAAAACAACGCCTGGACAATTTCATCGCCGCCCGCCTGAATTTCGGCAAGAACGGCGTGCTGCCGATGATAGACATTCTCCAGGCCCAGCAGCACGCAAAGGCCGACAAACTGCACCAGGAAGTGCTGACACCCGCCTATGCCAAGGCCTCCGCCGCGATTGATGCCCTGATCGAATATCAGGTCACCCAGGCCAGGGAAGCCTACGACCGCATCGGCCGGCTGTCGAAAACCGTACTGATTGCAACCATTGGCGCAATCGGCGGCGGCGTGCTGCTGATCGCCCTGTTTGGCGCACTGATCGCACGCTCCATCAACCGCAACGTCAGCCAGCTGCAGCAGGCCACCAGCCGCCTGGCCGACGGGGAACTGGCAACCCGCGTGCGTCTGGACAACGAAGACGAGCTGGGCAACGTTGCCCGCTCATTCAACAAAATGGCGGAAGACCTGTCCGCCCTGATCAGTCAGACACGCCAGTCCGCCGACCACGTCAACAAGGCCTGCGTTGCCGTCACCGGCATGACCGACCAGGTCAGCGCGTCGTCCCAGACACAGACCGATCAGGCCGCCATTGCGGCGCAATCCATCGGCCAGCTGAACGAAATCGTCAAGGAAGTTGCCGCCAGGGCAGAGGAAGCCGTCGCGGCAACCAGGGAGGCCAGCCAGGCATCGAACGAGGGACAGCATATCGTCGGCAAATCCGTCGCAGGAATCAATACTGTAGCCAGAACCATCAGCGAATCGGCCAAAACCATCGAGGAACTGGGACTGCAGTCGGAAGAAATCGGCAAGATTCTTCAGGTAATCCGCGACATTGCCGAGCAGACCAACCTGCTGGCGCTCAACGCCGCCATCGAGGCCGCCCGCGCCGGAGAACAGGGCCGCGGCTTTGCCGTGGTGGCAGACGAAGTCAGGAAACTGGCGGAACGCACGGCGTCCGCCACCACGGAAATATCGGCCATCATTTCAGCCATCCAGAACGGCACGGAACAGGCCGTAACCGCGATGAAATCAGGCGAAAAACAGGTTGGGGAAAGCGTCTCGCTCGCCAACCAGTCGGGCGAATCCCTGATGCGCATCGGCCATAGCGTCAATACCGTGCTGCACATGATCCAGCAAATCGCACAGGCCATGGAAGCCGAAAAGACCACCAGCGAAGGCATTTCCCTGCGCATGGACAAGATCGCCCAAACCGCCAGCGACAATAATGCCGCCATCGCCGAGGCCACCGCGGAATTCCACCAGATGCAGAATCTGGCCGGGCAGTTGCAGGAGACTGTGGGGCACTTCCACCTGGGCTAATCAGGCTTGCCCCTCCCCCTTCAAGGGGGAGGTTGGGTGGGGGATGGGGTACCAATGCAGAGACTGATTCAACCCATCCCCACCCCAGCCCTCCCCTTGAAGGGGAGGGAGTAGGCGCGGTTCAGCCAAAAAAGAAATAGGCTACCGCCACCGCTGCCGCAAATCCCCCCAGATCCGCCAGCAGGCCGCAGGCCACCGCATGGCGCACGCGCTGGATGCCGACGGCGCCGAAATACACGGCCAGCACGTAGAAAGTCGTTTCCGTACTGCCCTGAATAATTGAAGCCAGCCGCCCGGCGAAGGAATCGGCGCCATGCGCACGCATGGTTTCGATCATCATGGCGCGCGAGCCGCTGCCGGAGAGGGGCTTCATCAGGGCCGTGGGCAAGCCATCGACAAAGCGGGTATCCCAGCCCATGCCCTGCACGCCCCAGCGCACCCCTTCCATGACCGCTTCCAGCCCGCCGCTGGCGCGGAATACGCCAATTGCCACCAGCATCGCGACAAGGTAGGGAATGATGCCCACGGCAATGTGGAAACCCTCTTTCGCTCCCTCGATGAAGGCTTCGTAAGCATTCACTTTTCTTTTCACCGCCCCGAGCAGAAAGGCCACCAGCAGCGCGAACAGCAGGAAATTGCTGAGCAGCGCCGACTGCGCCTGCATGGCGGCCGCGTCCAGCTGCGCGAAGTAGCCCACCAGTCCGGCAACCGCCGCCGTGATGATGCCGAAATAGGCCAGCAGCACGCGGTCGAACAGATTGATTTTCTGGATCAGCGCGACCGACACCAGCCCCACCAGGGTGGAACAATAGGTCGCCAGCAGGATGGGGATGAACACGTCGGTCGGGTCGGCCGCGCCGAGCTGGGCGCGATAGGTGAAGATGGTCACCGGCAGCAGGGTGACGGATGAAGCATTGAGCACCAGGAACAGGATCTGTGCATTGCTGGCAGTATCGGACGAAGGATTGAGGGTCTGCAGCTCGCGCATCGCCTTGAGCCCCATCGGCGTGGCGGCGTTGTCCAGCCCCAGCATGTTGGCCGCCATGTTCATGGTGATGGCGCCGAGCGCCGGGTGATTGGCCGGCACGTCCGGCATGAGGCGGCGGAACAGCGGCGCCAGCAGGCGCGTCAGCCACGCCAGGAAACCGGCCTGCTCGCCGATTTTCATCACCCCCAGCCACAGCGTCATCACCCCGGTCAGCCCCAGGGCAATCTCGAAACCGGTCCTGGCGGAATCGAAGGTTGCCTTCATCATCAGCGGAAAGACACCGGCCTGACCGAGCAACAGCCACTTGCCCAGCCCGATGGCGAAAGCAGCCAGGAAGAAGCCAATCCAGATGGCGTTCAGCATCGTTTCCGACCCTCACATTCAGCGCGCATCATATTCCTGCTCCACCTCCCATGTTTGTGAAATGCGTTTATTTTGCCCGCAATTTTGCTTTTGCATGGCCAATATTTGGCTGATAATACTTCTTCAATCCGAACCCTGCCCCCGTCACGGCAAAATGGGGCTGGAGACGCATGAAACTCAAGACAAAAATCTGGCTGCTGCTCGGCGCGCTCATGAGCGTGGTGCTGGCGGTCGACCTCTCGCTCAGCTACCGGCGGCTGGGCGCCACGCTGCTGGCGGAAGCGGAATATGACGCCAGAACCATATATGGCTTCATGATGGCGACGCGCCGCATTTATCACCAGCAATTCATCGACAGCGGGCTGCCGGTGAACGACAAGACCATCGGCTTTCTGCCGGCCCACGCCTTATCACGCATTTCCAGGGACTTCGCCAACAGGGACAAGAGCGGAATTGTTTTCAACAATGTATCCGACATGCCGCGCAACCCCGGTAACCTGGCCGACCGTTTCGAACTGGAAGACATGGCATGGTATCGCGCCAATCCCGGATCAACCGAACGCCTGCGCAAGATCGTCACCGGCCAGGGCGCAAACTACCTGCTCTATACCGCCCCGATCCGGATCGAACCCTACTGTCTCAAATGCCATGGCGAGCGAGAGGAAGCGCCGCCCAGCATCATGGAAAAATACACCACCGCCTATGGCTACAAGGCCGGTGACCTGCGCGGTGTGGCCAGCATCAGGATCCCGATGACCGCCTTTGATGATCGCCGCCTCAAACTGTGGGGCGGACGCCTGATACAGAGCCTGACCGGTTATTTCATCCTGTTCCTGGCGCTGGGTTTCATCCTCGATCGTCTGGTGACGCGGCGTCTGACACGGCTGGAACAAGGGGCGCAGCAGATCACCGCAGGCAATTACAGTGCGCGGGTCAAGGAAAACGGGCATGACGAAATCGGCGGGCTGGCCAGAACCTTCAACCGCATGGTGGACGAAGTACAGGCACGCGACCAGACGCTCGGAAAACTGACCCAGGCGGTGGAGCAGAGCCCGGAGAGCATCGTCATCACCGACCTCGGCGCCCGCATCGAATATGTCAACGAAGCCTTCGTGCGCAACACCGGCTACTCGCGCGAAGAAGCGCTGGGAGCCAATCCGCGCATTCTTCAGTCGGGCAAAACGCCGCCGGAAACCTATCGCTCCATGTGGTTTACCCTGTCACAGGGCCTGCCATGGCAGGGAGAGCTGGTCAACCGGCGCAAGAACGGCAGCGAATACATCGAGTCCGCCATCATTTCACCGGTGCGTGCCGCCGATGGCAGCATCACTCACTACCTGGCGGTCAAACAGGACATCACCGGGCACAAGAAGGCCGAGGCGGAAATCCACCGGCTGGCCTATTTCGATGCCCTCACCGGTCTGCCCAACCGGACCCTGCTGATGGACCGCCTGGCACAGATGCAGGCTGCAGGGCGCCGTGCGCAGCTTCAGGAAGTGCTGCTCCTGCTCAATATCGACCGCTTCAAGAATATCAACGAGGCGCGCGGCCATGCCCTGGGCGATGCCCTGCTCAAGGCTCTGGGCGAGCGGCTGGGAGAAGCACTGCGCGAGGGCGACACCCTGGCACGGCTGGCTTCCGACGAATTTGCCCTGCTGCTGCCCAATATGGGCTCGCACCCCGAGCTCGCCAGCCGGTATGCGCTGTCCGTAGCCAACAAAATCCATGCGGCCCTGCACCAGCCCTTCAGCATCGGCGACGAGGAAATCACCGTCACCACCTGCATCGGCATCACCCTGTTCCCGGAAACGCCGGATGAAGCGCCCGAGCATATCCTGCGTCGCGCCGACACCGCACTGCACCGCGCCAAGGCAGCCGGCGGCAACCAGATCGCCTTTTTCGAAACCGACATGGGCGAATCGGCGGAACAGCGTTTCCGCGTGGAACGCGAACTGCGTCACGCCATTCCGGCCAATGAACTGCGTCTTTACCTGCAACCCCAGATCGATGCGCATGGCCAACTGGCCGGTGCAGAGGTGCTGCTGCGCTGGCAGCATCCCGAGCGCGGCCTGGTGCCGCCCGGCGTGTTCATCCCGGTAGCGGAGGAATCAGACCTCATCGTCGATCTCGGCGCCTGGGTGCTGTCCGAGAGTTGCCGCCTGATGGCGCGCGAGGACATGGCCGGCCATCCGCTGCGGCTGTCAGTCAACCTGAGCCCGCGCCACTTCCGCCAGAAGGGCTTCGTGCCCTGGCTGCACGATCTGCTTTCCGCCACCGGCGCCGACCCGACCCATCTCACCCTGGAGGTGACCGAAGGGCTGATGATCGACAATTTCAACGACGTGGTGGCCAAGATGAACGAGCTCACCGCTTTGGGCATCCATTTCTCGCTGGACGACTTTGGCACCGGCTATTCCTCGCTCGCCTATATCAAGCGCCTGCCGATACACGAACTGAAAATCGACAAAAGCTTCGTCCAGGATGCGCCAAGCGACCCGAACGACGCCGCGCTGGTGGAAACCATCCTTGCCGTGGCCCAGCACATGCACCTGAAGGTCGTGGCGGAAGGGGTGGAAACCGAGGAACAGGCGGCCTTCCTCAATGCACGCGCCAACGTTATTCACCAGGGCTATCTCTATGGCCGGCCAGAACTGGCGGAAAACTGGCTGGCACGCTGGCGGGGGGAATAGGAAGCAGCCGGCCTCGCCGGCCCCGATCAGCACCGGCGCAAGCAGCACCAGCCATCCCAGGCAAGCGCTTTTCATTCCCATGTCTTACATGATTAAATGAATGCATTTGCTGTCTCAAGGTAAAAAATGCCGTCAGAAACACTCCTCATCGCAGATGATGACCGTGTCATCCTGTTTGCCCTGGCCGAAGGGCTGCGCACTGCGGGCTACACCGTGATCGAGGCCGGCAGCGGGGAGCGTGCCATCGAGATCTGCAGCGACATCACCCCCAATCTGGTCATCCTCGACATGCGCATGCGTGGCCTGTCCGGCCTCGACGTCGCCAAATGGCTGCGGGAAAACAGTCAGACGCCCTTCATTTTCCTCTCCGCCTACGATGACCGGGAAACCGTGGAAAGCGCAACCGCAGCCGGGGCGCTGGGCTATCTGATCAAGCCGGTGGATGTCCACCAGATCCTCCCCACCCTCCGCGCCGCGCTGACGCGGGGTACGGAAATCCGCCAGCTCAGGGATACCGAGAAGCACCTGACCCACGCCCTCAACAGCAGCCGCTCCATCAGCATGGCCATGGGCATGCTGATGGAGCGGTACAACATCGGGCAGCAGGACGCCTTCGAAAAACTGCGCAAAACCGCCCGCGACCAGCGCCGCAAGGCCGCCGAGATCGCCGGAGAAATCATCAGCGGAAAGCTTCTTGACTAGCACAGACGACCGCGCCGGGGGCGGGACAGCACCCGCGCCAAAACCCGGGCGCATCCTGATTGTCGAGGACGACGAATTCATCGCCCGTGACCTGGCCCTGCGGCTGGAAGGGCTGGGCTACGGCGTGGCGGGCAGCCTGACCAGCGGCGAAGCGGCGCTGGAACAAGCCGCTGCACTCAAACCCGACCTCATCCTCATGGACATCGTGCTGGCCGGCAGCATGGACGGCATCGAGGCAGCGCGGCAAATCCAGCTCCAGATGGATATCCCGCTGATCTTCCTCTCTGCCTTTGCCGACGGCGAGCGGCTGCAACGCGCCTTTGCCACCACCCCCTTCGCCTATCTGCACAAACCGCTCAAGGAGCGGGAGCTCGAACTCACCATCGAACTGACCCTGCTGCGCCACCGCACCGAAAGCCAGGCACGCGCCAGACGGCAGCAGCTCGAACATCTGGTTGCCGAGCGCACGGCCGAGCTGACGGCAAGCAACCAGAAAATGCAGCGCCTGCTCGACGAAAGGGAGAAAAACCAGGCCACCCTGCAACGCTTCCGGATCGCGCTGGACAATTCCGCCGACATCATCTTCCTGGTCGATCGCGCCAGCCTGCGCTTCATCGATGCCAACCAGACCGCCAGCGAACGCCTCGGCTACAGCCGGGAAGAACTGCTGCAGATGGGGCCGCACGACGTCGCGCCCTATTTCAATAAGGAGATGGTGGCGGCAAGCATGGACAAAATCATTGCCAGCCCCGATCGCTCCGGCATCATCGACGCCTTTCACAAACGCCGCGACGGCTCGCTGTACCCGGTGGAAGTGCGGGTGCGCGCCATTGAATCGGAAGGGCGCACCATCATGGTGGCAATTGGCCGCGACATGACCGTGCAGCGCCGCAATGAGGAGGCGCTGCGCCAGAGCGAGGAACAGTTCCGCCAGATCACGGAAAATCTCCAGCACGTGCTGTGGATAGGCGATGTCCAGAGCCAGCGGCTGCTCTACATCAGCTCGGCCTTCGAAAAAATCTGGGGCCGCGCCCGCGAACATGTCTACAAACGTCCACACATGCTGCTGGCCGACATCCATCCCGACGACCGCAACCGCATCACGGCCGCGATGCAGGGCATCTGGCGCGACGAGCACGCCATGGACGAGGAATACCGCCTGCTGCGCAGGAATGGCGAAATCCGCTGGCTGTGGACGCGAACCTTCCCGATCCGTAACGAGAAGGGGGAGGTCTACCGCATCGGCGCAGTGACCGAGGACATCACCGCCCGCAAGGAAAATGAGGAAAACCTGCGCTTCAGCGAGGAAAAATTCCGCATGCTGTTCGAAGGCGCCCCGATCGGCCTGGCGGTCATTGACAAGGAACTTCATCTGACCGAGGCCAACCCGGCGCTGTGCGACATGCTGGGCTACAGCAAGGAAGAACTCCTGAGCCGGATCACTGCCGATGTTGTCCACCCGGACGACCTTCTCAACAGCAATACCAGTGCGGAAAGCCTGTTCAGCGGCGCGGCCGCCCACTATGTCGCAGAACGAAAATTCCTCACCAGGAACGGCAAGGCGCTCTGGGTAAAGCTTCACGCCGCAGTCATCACCGGCCGCAACCAGAAGCCGATGTTCAGCCTGGGCATGATTGAAAATATCGACCAGGCCAAACATGCCGAGCTCATCCGCCTGGCCCGCGAGGAAGCGCAGAAGAACGCCCTGGTACGCGAAGTACATCACCGCATCAAGAACCACCTCCAGGGCGTGGTGGGCCTGCTGCGCCGGCAACGGCACAGCGACAGCGCCTGCGACGCCATCCTTGAGGAAACCATTGCCCAGATCAACACCGTGGCCACCGTGCACGGCCTGCAAGGCAAGACCGCAGGAGAAGAAATCAACCTGCTGGAAATGATTGACGCCATCAGCGGCGCGGTCAACAAACTGATTCCCTCCAGCCATGCCACCCAGATCAGCAGTACGCTGAAGGAATCGCCGGCCCTCAGCCGCGACGAATCCGTGCCGGTCGCCCTGGCACTCAACGAACTGCTGGTGAACGCCCGAAAATTCAGCTCCGGCCCGGTGCAGATCGAACTCTCGGGAAACAGGGAAAATGCCACGATCCACATTACCAACCCGAGCCGCGCTCAGCCAGAGCACATGCGCATCTCCGGCCTGGATCTGGTCAAGTCGCTGCTGCAGACCGAGGGAGCAGCCTTCACTTTCGAGCACGGCACCGACCGCTTCAGCGCCAAAGTCCACCTGACGCCGCCGGTACTCAAGGGTTATTGAAAAGACCGCACGCGAAAACCGCCCCGCCCCCCTCGCATGGAAGTAGTCAGCCCGCTCGGCAAGCAGTGCACCCATGCGACGGGCACCGTGACCAGGTGGGTCATCGAGATGCTGTGAGCGGTGCGCGCCGTGGAAACGCCAGCCGGCTGATTCAGGTCGCCAGTCCTTCGCCCCAGATCAGCGCATTGACGTGGGTGAGATTGATCTCATCGGCACCCAGTCCACAAGCAGCGGCATGGCGCGCGATCGTATCCTGGTCAAAATTTTCACAGGCAATGGCCAGCTCCAGATAGGGCGCATACATTCCCTGGCGCTGGAGCAGCGCTTCCACCACCGCCTGCGGCAGATTGAGACGGGCAATGGCCTGCTCCATCGGAACGTTGAGCAGCGCATCGAGCAGGGAAAAAACGCCAACGATGAACAGGCCGCCCTGCTCGGCGGGCTTGAAGCGGCTTTTCCCCAGGGTTTCGGTGAAGCGCGCGCGCACCAGGGCATTCTTGAGCAGCGCGCGGCTGCGCCCGTCAGTCTTGCCGCTGGTGAACAGCAGCAGGGTCAGCCAGCGGTAAAGCTGGTCGTAGCCGAGCAGCGTCAGCACATGGCCGATGGAGCGGATTTTCTGCTGCAGGCCGTTGGCTGGCGAGTTGATGAAATTCAGCAGCTTGTAGGAAAGGCCCGGATCGAGCTTGACCTTTTCCTCCAGCTCGGAAATCTCGGCCCGGTTCATCACCAGGTTGAGCAGCTCGATCACCCGCAGCCGGTCGCTGTCGAGCCGGTGCGGCGCAGCGGGTTGCAGGCGGGTGAAGTAATAGCCCTGGAACAGGGAGAAGGAAAGCGCGCGGTAAGCCTCGAAGGCCTCATCCGTTTCCACATTGCGGGCAATCAGGGACGGCGAACCCATGCCCAGAATCTCGCCGACGCGCCGGCCAAGCGCCAGGGCATCATAACGCGAGACATCGATCCTCACATAGGCGCAGATTTTCAGGAACGGCTCATATGCCGGGCGATATGCGAAATCATCGAGTGCCAGCTGAATGCCCTGCGCCACCAGCTCGCGGCAACGCGCCAGCAGCGCATCGTCCACCTCTTCCGGCAAACACAGCGCAAGCACCACCTTGTCTCTGGGCAGTTGCTCCAGTAGCGGGTCGGCCAGCATGGCAGGTGACACACCAATGAAAGTAAGCCGGTTTCCCAGAGCCTGCTGGAAATCGAGGTCGATCACGCTGATTACCAGGATTTCATCCAGCACCCGCCGCTGCGCCTCCTCCCCGGCGGGTTCGGCCAGCAGGTTCCGGTCACGGATTTTAAGTTCATAACCAACGATCTGGCTGCTGGCATCAAGTATCGGCTGGCGCCCGAGAAAGCGTTGCAGCATGTCGCGCCCATGCTCGCGCCCAGCGGCATCGAGAACCGCGCTTGCCTCAGGCTGCACAGCGGCGAGCGGGATCGCCTCATTTACGGCAGGGCGGCCCTTGAACAATTTCAGGTATTTTTCCAGCATGAAAATCCAGGCAGTAACGAGATTCGCCTGCCAGCTTGCGGCAAACCGGTGCACTTGTAAACCATGCCAGCAACGGACCAAAACAAGTTATTGGATCAGCATCAATAAATCTTGAACGCCGTGTAGCATTGCTATACACTCGACTCATGATCAAGAGCTTCAAACACCGAGGGCTAGAGGCTTTTTTCATGACTGGCTCAAAGGCTGGAATTCAGCCTCATCACGCATCTCGACTCAGCCGTCAGCTCCAGCAGCTGGATCGCTCCAGAGCGCCAGAGGATATGAACCTGCCCGGCTGGAAACTGCACCCGCGGTCAACAGGACACTGGTCGATCTGGGTAAACGGAAACTGGCGCCTGACTTTTGGCTTTGAGGATGGGGATGCAATCCTTGTGGATTACCAGGATTACCATTAGGAGAACGTTATGGGACGCATGTTTAATCCCCCTCACCCGGGTGAAACCCTGAAGGAAGATATCCTTCCCGCGCTGGGCCTTACCGTTACCGAAGCCGCGCGCCAGCTCGGGGTGACGCGCACCGCATTTTCCCGCGTACTCAACGGCCATGCAGCCATCTCGCCCGATATGGCAAGGCGGATCGAGGCATGGCTGGGGCAGGATCGTGGCGGCAGGGCAGATTTGTGGCTTGGCATGCAGCTGGACTACGATTTATGGCAGGCCAGACAAAAACCGGCCCCCAAAGTGGAACGCGCGCCAGTTATCGCTTAGGTGTGAGGGCAAGCGCCCCCTCTCACACAAGGGAAAGCCGGTAGGGGTTGGAAATTTTGTGGCATTCAAGTTGACTGACAGTCAGGAACCTGACGCTCACCACTCTAAGCTGCCAGCTTCAAACGCTCCATGAGATTGTTGACAGCGCTGTCCACCAGGGCGATGTCATCAATGACATGCGCCTTGCCGCTGCGAAACTTGTCGGCCAGACCGGCGGGGGTAATGGAAGCGGCCTTCTCCCCGAGACGGTTGGTGAACAGGTAGAGTCCCTTGAGCGGGCTGACCCAGGCCAGTTTGACCCGGTTGGGCTCACCGTTTTCCTGCTCGAACTCGACCCAGCTGCCGCGCCGGAGGCGCTTCACCATGGCATCGTAATCATCGCCCGGGTTTTCCTGCCCAGCTTGCCAGTCCGCACCAATGGTGAGGGTTTGCCAGCCGGAATCGGCTTCGATCCCGATGGACAGCGTCTGGATGAACACCGGGTCAGGCTCGATGGCATCCTGCAACACGGGTATGTCCATGAAATCGCCGGATTCGTCGCTTTGCCGGGCCTGCTCGGCAGCTTCTTCGGCATCGAACGCCTGCGCCACGAATGCCGTCTGCGCGGCATCTTCCCGTACCTGCCCGTCCAGCCCCGATTTGATCGCATCAGCATGGCATTTCACCAGCCGGGCAAAGAACTGGTCGCGCTCCGCATCAGGCAGGCTGACCAGGGTCATGCCATCCTGCAGACGCTTGAGCAAACCTGGCAGCAGGCTGACCAGCCGCTTGCGGTCCTCGACCACGCGCTTGGGTACCACGCTCCAGATCAGCTCGTCCATGGTTGCGATATCCCGCTTCCACGATTCGCCATCTTCGCCTGCCTGCGCATATCCCGCCGCAAGCACGGATTCCCAGCAACCAACCAGGAAGCTGCCGATCACTTCCGGCAGCAAGGGCGTATGGATGCGGCGCCGGATTTCCTCATGCGCCATGATTTTGGCAATTTCCTGCTGTTCGCGGTGATGTACGATCTGGGCGCTCAGGCCGGTGAGTTCGTCGGCCCGTTTTTTTTCTTCTACCAGGTACTGCTCCAGGTCCTGCATCAGTTCAGCAAAGAGGCCAACATCATCGCCGAAATCGTTGAGAACACGCTGGATCAGGTCATCCACTTTTTTATATAGACCGCCCTGATGACCTTCGCCTTCGTTCCAGCCAATCGAAGCTTCCGCCAGCCGGTCGAGCAATTTTCTCGCGGGATGGGATTTCTGCGAGAAAAAGGTCTTGTCCAACATCGCCACCTTGAGCACCGGGATCTGCAGCCGGCCGATGAGCGCTTTCATCGCATCCGGAATGCGGCGGTCATCGAGAATGTAGTCGAACAGCATCGCCACGATATCCAGCGTCATGGCATCGACGTGCCCCATGCCACTGCCTACCGGGCTGGACTTGATCTCGCGCAGCACGTTGGTATGCCCGTCCGCCAGCACCGCTGCATCAAGCGTGCCACCGGCACTCAACAGCTCATCCAGCTGCCCCTGTTGCAGGCGGGTCAGGGAGCTGACCACCGCCGTGGCCGCCCTGCTGCCAGAGCCTTGTGCCGCCGGCGCAAAACCACCCATCACACCACGGGTCAGCAGTTGCTGCAGGGTTGCAAACAGTCCGGTTTCACCGGCAGCGGCCACGCCCGCCTCCGGCGCCATCGCGGCGGGTGATGAAAGTGGCGGCTCGCTCGCCTCGGCACGCTTCTTCGCACCCATGCGGATTTTCTCCAGCACCCCCTTGTCCACCAGGTGCTGGTTGATGTCGCGGTAAATCTCCTTGATCTGGCGCGGCATGTGCTTGTTGAACTGGGTCACCAGCAACAGCTTGATCTTGACCGGGCATTCCGGCGCTTTCAGGGCTTCCATGAAGGCCTTGCCAATCACTTCCGGGCCGAGGGGATTGTTGCACTGCGACAGTTCAGGGTCATGCAGCAGCACGCCCATGCGCTTCTCAAGGCCAAACAGCTCTTCCGCGCAGTCTCCATGGATGCTGTTGGAAATATTGAGGGACGCCAGCGACTCCTCAAGATCGTCCGGCGAAACCAGGCTGAGTTCCGCCGCATCCAGCGCATTCTCATGCTGGAGATTCTTTCCCCGGCGCGCCTCCTTGTTGAACCCCTGCTCGAATTGCTGTCTGAATTCCGGTTCGATCATCCCCCGTTTATCGCGCACCAGGGTCATTGCTTCCATGTAGAGATTGCGCATCTCGTGATTGAGCGACTGCTCCGCGAGGCCGAAAAGGTCATCCAGCGATTTGTCCAGCATGACGGAAAGCGCCCGCACCAGGCGGGAAGCCGCCATCTCGCGACAATCATTGAGCAGGAAGGCGCCTGACGTACCCGGCACGACACGCGGCCTCTCGAACTGGTTCATCATCACGATGTTTTTTTGCGCGGCGTCATTCATGATTCCGTCTCCTGACAGGGCAGGGCAAAAGCTGAAGAGACGGCCAAGGCATGGAAAAACAGGGAAGCGGATAGAAAAACTGGCGCGGCACGAAATGCCACGGATTCGACTCACCCAGCAATCCCGCTATCCTAGGACATCTGCCCCTTAGACCGGAAACTTTGCGTCCCCACCTTTCGATGGGTTTGCCCTTAAACATTAGGCGTAACAAAACGTTAAAATCTGCAACCGCATTTCACGTAGTTACGTTTGCATTTTTACCACAAAATCCTCTTTTTCGCAATCCGGGAAACAGCGACCCTCCGGGGAAGCGGGCCAACGCAGGTATAATGAGCGCCATGAACAACCCCTTCACCGCCCGCTGGAGCATTACCGGAAACAATCTGTGCCTTGGCCAGTGGGAAATCCACTACCTTGGCCGCCCCCTCGAACTCGACGCCGAACAGCGTGAAAAGGACATGGGCAGTTTCGGCATCTTCAGCTATATCTTTCCCGACGACGAGGAACTGGCCGAAGGGTTACCGGAAGACGAGTGGATTATCGAGAATGCCGAATGGCTGGCAGACCTCTTTGCCAATCATGACATTCCTGTTGATGAAGCCCACATGCGCTGGTTTTACCAGGCAATCAATTCCCAGGACTGGCGTTGTGGCAGTTGTGGCGGGTGCATTTGAGATTAAGGAGAGATCACTCTTCACAGAGCCGTAGCGTCCCAGTGTATACAATGCCAAGAATTGAAACACCGGGAGGCACCATGCAATCAATCAAAATCGCCAGTACGGGCGCTACCGCTTGTCACACTCGCCGCGATTGCCACATCGTAGTTTCAATCCGCCCACCCTGGAGGGCGGGCGCTACTTCCTGGCGGGGTTCGGGTGCGCTGGCGGCGATTGGTTTCAATCCTCGCCCGCCCCGGAGGGCGGGCGCTACAAGCGCCTGAATCCACAGCGCCCAATCC
>CAZKHJ010000028.1:0-33323 GCA_964552675.1 uncultured Sulfuricella sp.
CCCCAGCGCGCGCCATCGCCCAGCAACTGCTCGAAGCGCGGCGTATCCTGCGGGGTGGAGATGATCAGAACGTCGCGTATCCCGGCCAGCATCAGCGTGGACAGGGGATAGTAGATCATCGGCTTGTCGTACACCGGCAGCAGCTGTTTGGAAACCGCCAGAGTCACCGGATGCAGGCGGGTGCCGGAGCCGCCGGCGAGGATGATGCCCTTGGTGCGATTTGGTGCGATATTCACTGCTCACTCTCCGGCTTGACAATAAAACCGATGGGGCGATTCTTCCGTGCCGGGGGAGAGATGAGCTGCCGAACTGTGTCAATCAACCCTGTAATCGCCTGGTCATGCGTAGCAAGCTTGTGCTCCAGTTCATCCAGCCTGGCAGCCAGTTCCTTGTTGCCCGCCAGCAGTTCACGCAGCCTCACGAAAGCCCGGACAACCAGCATTCCGACTTCGATTGCCCGCTGAGAATTAAGTATGCTGGCCAGCATCAAGGCACCATGTTCCGTCAATGCGTAAGGCGCATACCGCCTCCCGCCACGCCCTTTTGAGATCACAGACTGTGATCTCAGAATTTCCCATTCTTCCTCAGTCAACTGGAACAGGAAGTCATCGGGAAAACGCTGCACGTTTCGCTTTACGGCCTGAACCAGAACACGGGTTTCTACCCCATAAAGCGCGGCCAGATCAGCATCGAGCATGGCCTTTTGCCCACGCAGCAACAGGATGCGCCGTGCAACCAGATCCTCTTCCGCCCACAGCGACGATGATCCTGCACTCACCGTGTTTTCCCATATTGTTTGTTGATCCAGGACTGATATTCGCCACTGATGATATTTTCTGCCCAGTCCAGATGTTCCAGGTACCAGCGCACCGTCTTGCGGATACCGGTTTCGAAGGTTTCCGCCGGTTTCCAGCCCAGTTCGCGCTCGATCTTGCGCGCGTCGATGGCGTAGCGCCGGTCATGGCCGGGGCGATCCCTGACGTAGGTAATCAGGGACGAATAGGGCTTGCCATCCGCCGCTGGCTTGAGCTCGTCGAGAATCGCGCACACCGTGTGCACCACGTCGAGGTTGGTTTTTTCATTCCAGCCGCCGATATTGTAGGTTTCGCCCAGGCGGCCCCTTCCCAGCACCTCGCGGATGGCCGTGCAATGGTCGCCGACGTACAGCCAGTCGCGGATGTTCTGCCCGTCGCCATAGATCGGCAAGGGCTTGCCATTAAGGGCATTGAGGAGGATCAGCGGGATCAGCTTCTCGGGAAACTGGTAGGCACCGTAGTTGTTGGAGCAGTTGGTGGTCAGCGTCGGCAGGCCATAAGTATGGTGGTAAGCGCGCACCAGGTGGTCGGAGGCCGCCTTTGAAGCCGAATAGGGGCTGTTGGGCGCATAGGGCGTGGTTTCGCTGAAGGGCGCGTCATCCGGCCCGAGCGAGCCATACACTTCGTCGGTGGAAACATGCAGGAAGCGGAAGGCTTCCTTGTCCGCGCCCGGCAATCCCTGCCAGTAGGCCCGCGCTTCTTCCAGCAGGCTGAAGGTGCCGTTGATGTTGGTCTGGATGAACTCCGCCGGACCGTGAATGGAGCGGTCGACATGGCTTTCGGCAGCAAAGTGGACAATCGCGCGCGGCTTGTGTTCGCGCAGCAGACGGCCTACCAGGGCGCTATCGCAAATATCGCCCTGGACAAAAACATGCCGGGCATCATCCTGCAGATCCGCCAGATTGTTCAGGTTACCGGCGTAGGTCAGTTTGTCGAGGTTGATTACCGGCGTCTGCTCGCCGGCGATCCAGTCGAGGACGAAGTTCGAGCCGATGAAGCCGGCACCGCCTGTTACCAGAATCATGATTTTGAATTTCCAGAGTTTTTTCAGCCGATTATTTTAACAGCCTTCGCCGCACCAGCACCAGCGCCAGATAAAAGCCCGCAGCCCCGTAAGCCAGCAGCACACCCGCATGAACGGCAATCTGGCGCGGCCATTCACCCTGCACCAGCGGCCGCGCCAGCTCGATGGCATGCGTCAGCGGCAACCAGTTCGCGGCAGCCTGCAGGAAGGCCGGCAGCTGCTCGACCGGGTAGAACACGCCGCACAGCAGCACCATGGGCGTGATCGCCAGGGTGAAGTAGTACATGAAGAAATCGTAATTGGGCGACAGCGCGTTCATCACCAGCGCCAGGCCGGTGAAGCAGAAGCCGATCAGCACCAGCAGCGGCAGGGTCCACAGCAGCAGCCAGGAATCGGCCAGCCCCAGCGCCAGGATGATGGCCAGGATCGCCACGCCGGACAGCACGCTCTTGCTCGTCGCCCACACCAGTTCGCCGAGCATCACGTCGTCCAGCTCCAGCGGCGCGTTGAGCATCGCGTCCCAGGTTTTCTGCACGTGCATGCGTGAAAAGGCGGAATACAGGCTCTCGAAGGTGGCGCTGTTCATGGTGCTGTAGCACAGCGTGCCGGCGGCGAGGAAGGTCAGGTAGGACACCCCGCCGACCTGCGGCAGCAGAGTGCCCAGACCGTAACCCAGGCCGAGCATGTAAAACGCCGGATCGGCGAGATTGCCCAGGATGGAGGGAATCGCCAGCTTGCGCCACACCAGGAAATTGCGCCGCCACACGGAAATGAAACGCCCGCTCAAGGATGGCAGGCGGAAATCGCTCTTTTTCATCATTCCCGCAACTCCCGGCCCGTCAACTTCAAAAACAGGTCCTCCAGATTGGCGGGTCGATGCAGGTAGCGCAGCGCGCATTGCGGCTTCAATACATCCAGCAAAGGCTGGGGATCGCTTGCATAGCAGAACATCGTTTCGCCCGCCAGTTCCTGACGCTCGCACAATGCCGCGTACTCGGCGGCACGCACACTGACTTCATGGTCGCCATAGATCTCCACCACATGCGGCTCGATATGCTGTGCGATCAGGTCGCGCGGCGCGCCGGAGGTGATCGCCACGCCCTTGTCCATGATCAATAGCCGGTCGCACAGGCGCTCGGCTTCTTCCATGAAATGGGTGGTGAGCAGGATGGTTTTGCCTTCGCTCAATAAACGCCGCAGGCGCTGCCACATCATGTGACGCGCCTGCGGGTCGAGGCCGGTGGTCGGCTCATCGAGAAAAATCACGTCGGGATCGTTGACCAGCGCGCGCGCCAGGGTCAGGCGCCGCTTCATGCCGCCGGAGAGGGATTCGATGCCGGCGTCCGCCTTGCTTTCCAGCTCGGCGAATTCAAGCAGGGCGGGAATGCGCGCCCGGATCTCATGGTCCTTCAGGCCAAAATAGCGCCCATAGACCAGCAGGTTTTCCGTCACCGTGAAATCCGGGTCGAGGCTGTCCACCTGCGGCACCACGCCGACCTTGAGCCGCGCCTCGCGTGCCCGTGAGGGCACCGGCAGGCCCAGCAGCGAAACCGTGCCGCCATCCGGCCGGGTCAGCCCCAGCAGCAGGCGCAGCGTGGTGGTTTTGCCCGCGCCGTTGGGGCCGAGCAGGCCGAAGCACTCGCCCGGCACCAGCGCCAGATCGAGCCCCGCGACCACTTCGCTGGCGCCGTAACGCTTGCGCAGGCCAGCAGCAGAAAGAACCGCCGGATGGTTCAAATCTTGAGCCGTTCCACCACCTGGTTGCCGACCAGATGGCTGTCGACGATTTCATCGATGTCGGCCTGGTCCACATAGGTGTACCACACCGCTTCCGGGTACACCACCAGCACCGGGCCCTCGCCGCAGCGGTCGAGGCAGCCGGCGCTGTTGATGCGCACCTTGCCCGGGCCGTTCAGATCCAGCTTCTTGATCCGCCCCTTGGCATGGTCGCGCATCGCCTGGGCATCATGGTTGGCGCAACAGGGCTGGCCGTCCTCGCGCTGGTTGGTGCAGAAAAATACGTGTTTTGCGAAGTAACTCATGGGTTCTCTTTCATTTGGGTGCCGGGTATTTCGCGGCATTGATCACCAGCTTGTCGCGCGCGGCATCAAGCAGGTCGATGCCCAGCATGTCGGCAAAACGGGTAAGGTAAATCAGGATGTCGGCGCATTCCTGGCGCACCGCTTCCAGTTTTTCGGCATCGGGATGCTGGCTCTGCTCAGGCGTCAGCCACTGGAACTGCTCGACCAGTTCTGCCGCCTCGACAATCAGTGCCATGGCGAGGTTTTTCGGGGTGTGAAACTGTTCCCAGCCACGCGCGGCGGCGAAACGCCGCAACTCGTCGCGCAGCCCTTCCAGTGAACGCTGTTGCATGGCCATTTCCCCGGGGAAAAGTGTGTATCATAACAGTCCTATGGCCAATTTCGACGTCTTCAACGGCGATGCCGACGGTATCTGCGCCCTTCATCAATTAAGGCTCGCTGAGCCTTGCGACAGCACCCTCGTTACCGGGACCAAGCGCGACATAGGGCTGCTGAAACAGGTCCGGGCGCAGACAGGCGACCACGTCACCGTACTCGACATTTCGCTCGCAGAAAATCATGCGGCGCTGCAATCCCTGCTCGGCCAGGGCGTGGCCGTCATTTACGTGGATCACCACTTCTCCGGCCAGATTCCCGTTCATCCCGCCCTGCGGGCAATGATCGATCCCTCGCCTGCCACCTGCACCAGCCTGCTGGTGGATGCCATGCTTGAGGGCCGCTTCCGCGCCTGGGCGGTAGTGGCGGCTTTCGGCGATGGCCTGCCGGACAGCGCACGGCTGGCCGCCCTGCCCCTGAACCTGTCCGGAATGCAATTGGCCGCGCTGCGGGAACTGGGCGAATGCCTCAACTACAACGCCTACGGCGACAGCGTGGCGGATCTCCATTTTCACCCTGCCGAGCTGTACCGCCGCCTGCACGGCTACGCCGACCCATTCGATTTCATTGCCTCGGAACCGGTTTTCACCACCCTGAAACAGGCTTATGCGACAGACATGGCCCTGGCCATGGCACTACAGGCGCAGTGGACCTATCCGTCCGGCAGCGTTTATCTTCTCCCGGACCAGCCCTGGGCACGACGTGTCAGCGGTGTTTTCGGCAACCGGCTGGCGCAGGACGAAACCACGCTCGCACACGCGGTGCTGCGGCAACAACCCACTGGCGGCTATCTCGTCAGCGTGCGCGCCCCGCGCTGCAACCCGCATGGCGCTGACGAACTGTGCCGCCAGTTCAGCCATGGCGGCGGACGCAAAGGCGCGGCCGGCATCAATCATCTGCCGGAAAATGAACTGGAACGGTTTCTGGCGCTTTTTAGCGCCGCTTTCAACAGCGAGAACCCATCTTGAGCGAACTGATCTCCCCCTACGGCGGCAAACTGGTCAATCTCATGGCCGAAAGCGCTCACCGTGAATCCCTGTGGCAACAAGTGGCCGCCCTCCCCGCCCTCACCCTGAATCCCCGCCAGCTGTGCGACCTGGAACTGTTGCTGAATGGCGCGCTATCGCCGCTGCAAAGTTTCATGGGGCAAGCCGATTATGACGGCGTGGTTGCCGACATGCGCCTGGCGGACGGCACTTTCTGGCCCATGCCCATCGTCCTCGACACGGTGGAGCCACTTGCCCCCGGCAGCCGGGTAGCGCTGAAAGAATCCAGCGGAGTTGCGCTCGCCATCCTCACCGTAAGCGAATGCTGGCAGGCGGACCATGCGCTGGAAGCACGCCAGATATATGGCACGGATCAGCCCGGGCATCCTGGCATGACGTTTTTAAACCACCTCGGCAAGTATTACCTGGGCGGCACGCTGGAAGGGCTGAACCTGCCCTCCCATGGCGATTTCACAGCCCTGCGCCTGACCCCGGCGGCAACACGCAGACATTTCGCGCAGACAGGACGCAGCCGGGTAGTGGCTTTCCAGCCCCATCACGTCATGCACCGCGCCCAATTCGAGTTCACCCGCCACAGCGCCCTGGAACACGACGCCGGCCTGCTGATCCAGGCCATCACGGGAGATGCGGCAACGCCCGATCACTTTACCCGCACACGCTGTTATCAGGCTTTGCTGCCGCATTATCCGGCAGAGCTGGCGACGCTTTCCCTGCTGCCACTCTGCCCACGCCCGGCAGGCGTGCGCGAGGTACTGTGGCGGGCCATCGTGGCACGCAATTACGGCTGTTCCCATTTCATCATCGGTGGTGATGCGGGGCCGGGGGAAATCCGCCGTGGCGGCGACGTGCTGGCACCGGAGCGGATCCAGTTTCTGGCCGAGCATTTCACTGCCATCGGCGTCGAACCGATCACCTTTCCGCGCATGGTTTATGTGCCGGAACTGGCGCAGTATTTGCCTGAAGAATATCTCCCTCTCGGCCACACCTCGCTCAGCATGCCGACCGAGGAATTGCAGCAGCGCATCCGCAAGGGGGAAGCTAACATTCCCGGATGGGCCTCATTTCCCGAAGTAATCGAGGAATTGCAGTTACGCCGGCCACCCCTGGGAAAGCGCGGCTTCACGGTGTTTTTCACCGGCCTCTCCGCTTCGGGAAAAACCACCCTCTCCCAGGCGCTGGAGCGGAAACTGATGGAGCTGACCGGCCGGCCGGTCACCTTGCTCGACGGTGACGTGGTACGCACCCTGCTGTCCAGCGGGCTCAGCTATTCCAAATCAGACCGCGACCTCAATATCCGCCGTATCGGTTTCGTCGCTGCTGAAATCACCCGCCACGGCGGCATCGCCATCTGCGCGCCGATCGCGCCCTACCGCGAAACGCGGCAAGCAGTGCGGGACATGATCACGCCCCTGGGCGGGTTCTTTGAGGTGCATGTCTGCACCCCGCTGGAAATCTGCGAGGCGCGCGACCCCAAGGGCCTGTACGCCAAGGCCAGGGCGGGTATCGTCAAGGAATTCACCGGCGTAAGCGATCCTTATGAGGCGCCTCATGCGCCGGAAGTGAGCATTGACACCGGCAAGCTCCATGTAGCAGAGGTGGTGGAGCGTATCGTCGACCACATCAGGGCCGAAGGCTACCTCGCCTGATTAGCGCAGCTTGATCTCGGTCCACATGCGCGACAGCATGCGGCGCTGGCGCGGGTCGAAATCGCGCAGCATTTCCAGCTTCTTCACGTCGGCGGGCTGGGGAAAGAGGGACGGGTTGGCAGCAATTTCCGGGATGAGGTAGGGCACAGCGGCGGCATTGGGGCTGCCGGCACCGATCAGGTTGGCCAGTTCGGCGGCATTTTCCCCCTGCAGCATGAAGTTGATGAAGCGGTGCGCCAGATCGGGACGGCGTCCGGACTGGTGCAGCACGAAATTGTCCAGCGCCAGCACCGCGCCTTCCTTCGGTGTGGCGAAACCGATGGTGAAGGGCCGCCCGGCGGCGCGGGCGTCCTGCTGGGCCCGGAACATGTCGTTGGAGTAGCCGTGCGCCACCCAGATGTTGCCGATGGCCAGATCCTTGATGTAGGTGCTGTTGGAAAATGTCGCCCAGTAGGGCTTGGCGCGCAGGATGAGACGCTTGGCCTGCGCCCACTTCGCCGGGTCTTTCTCGTGCACGCCGTAACCCAGGTATTTCATCGCTGCCGCCATCAGCTCGCGCTGGCTGTTGAGCACCGTCACCCGGCCCCGGATTTTCTCCAGGTATGCCGGCTCGAAAATCAGCGCCCAGGTATCGGTGGGCAACCCCAGTTCGCGCAGCTTCTCCACGTTGTAGCCGATCAGGGTCACGGTGTAGGCGTAAGGCACGGAATAGCGATTGCCGGGATCGAACCAGGTATCGAGATAGTCCGGCTTGATATTCCTGAGATTGGGCAGCAGGGAGGCGTCGATGGGACGCAGCGCGCCGCGCTTGATCAGCGACTCCACCGCGTTGCCGGTGGGCACCAGGATGTCGTAACCGGCCGCGCCCGCCTCCAGCTTGGCCAGCATTTCCTCGTTGTCGGAATAGTAGTCCTGCTTCACACGGCACTGGCACTGCGCCTCGAAGCGCGCCACCGTCGCCTGCGAGATGTAGTTGTTCCAGTTGTAGAGATAAAGGGCGTCGGCTGCGTGGGCCAAGCCAGGAAGGAAAAAGGCAAAAAGCAGGAACCGCAAAGGCGCAAAGACGCGGAGAAAAGCGGAAACCAGGGTACTGCTTCGCGCCTTTGCGCCTTTGCGGTTAAGGCCTTTCATCCCCTTCCCTTCAGCACATCCGGCGCAAAGCGCGAGGCCAGCACGATCATGCTCAGGGTCAGCGCCATCAGCAGGGTCGAAACCGCATTCACCTCCGGCGTCACCGCCACCTTGATCATGGAATAGATCTGCAGCGGCAAGGTGCTCACCCCCACCCCGGCGGTAAAGAAGGTGATGACGAAATCGTCGATGGAGAGGGTGAAGGACATCAGGAACCCCGCGATCACCGCTGGCAGGATCAGCGGAAAAGTGACATGGCGGAAGGTTTCCCACGGCGAGGCGCCGAGGTCGCGCGCCGCCTCGAAGATGCTCTCGTCCATCCCGGCCAGGCGCGCGCGGATGACGATGGCGACGAAGCCGATGGAAAAGGTGATGTGGGCGGCGATGATGGAAGCAAAGCCCAGGGTGAGATCCAGCACCTGGCGGAAGAACAGCAGCAGCGATACCCCCAGCAGGATTTCCGGCATGGCCACCGGGGTGATGGCGAGGAAGGGCAGGAGACGCGGGCGGTAGCGGTGCATGGCGATCCCCGCCATGGTGCCGAGCAGGGTCGCCGCGCTGCTCGACAGCAGCGCGATCAGCAGGGAATTGCCCGCCGCCTGGAGCATGTCGTGATCCTCGAACAGGCGGACATACCAGCGCGTGGTGAAGCCCACCCACTCGGCATTGAGCACGGAATCGTTGAAGGAAAACAGCACCACCACCGCCAGCGGCACATAGAGAAAGGCATACACCGCGAGGGACACGCTCCACAATACCAGGCTGCGCCTCATGCCGCCCGCCCTTCGCCGCGCCGCGCCGCCCAGGCTGCCGCCCCCGCCAGCAGGAGCACGGCGCAGGTCAGCATGATGGACAGCATGGCGCCCATCGGCCAGTCGCGGTTATCAAGAAACTGCTCCTTGATCAGATTGCCGATCAGGATGTCGCCGGTGCCGCCCAGCAGCTCGGGCACGGCGAACATGCCCAGCACCGGGATGAACACCAGCGCCGAGCCGGAGAAAATGCCGGGCAGGGACAGGGGAAAGGTGACGCGCCAGAAGCGCGTCCAGGCATTGGCGCCGAGATCCTGCGCTGCCTCCAGCAGGGCCGGGTCGTGCTTCTCCAGGTTGGTGTAGAGCGGCAGCACCATGAAGGGCAGATGCACGTAGACCATGGCGACGACCACCGCGAAGGGCGTGTAGAGCAGGTTCACCGGCCCCAGCAGGATGATCCAGGCATACACGCGGATGAGGAAATTGCTGGCGAAGGGCAGGATCACCAGCAGCACCATCAGGTCGCGGTGCTGCCTGGGGCTGCGCGCGATCAGCCAGGCCAGGGGGTAGGCCATGAGAATGCAGATCAGGGTGGTCAGACCCGCCACCACGAAGGAGCGCAGGAAGATTTCCAGATAGGTGAAATCGCCGAAGAAGAAGCGATAGGTCTCCAGCGTCAGGCCCGCGTCCTTTCCGGCGCTGGCAAACAGCGGCGCCAGGCCGCCGAATTCGCCGGGGTAGCGGAACGAGGCCAGCACCATGATGACGCTGGGCGCAAGGAAGAACACCAGCAGGAACAGCGTGGGCGGGAGGCTGACCAGCCATTTCGCGCCCCGGTTAGTCACGGAGAAACAGCCCCGCATCGTGGCGCCAGGCAATGGCAACATCGTCGCCCAGCTCGAAGAACTTGGCCCGCCCCGGCGCGGAGTTGGCAAGCAGGGCATCCATGGACACCCCGTTGTCCAACTCCACCGTGTACACCGTCACGTCGCCGAGATAAAGAAAGCCGCGCACCGTGCCGTGAAAATGGTTCTTCAGTTCGGCGCTCTGGGCATGGGGGCTGATGCGCGCCTGCTCCGGGCGCAGCGCCAGCGCGCCCTTGTCACCCGCCTTCATCCCAACTGCCGGCGGCGCCATCACCTCGCCCAGCCCCGGCACCCTGAGCCGCAGGTGGCCGGGGCCGGCCTCCATCACCTCGGCCTCCATCAGATTGATGTCGCCGATGAAATCCGCCACGAAACGGCTGGCCGGGTAGCCGTACAGCCGCGACGGCTCGTCCAACTGCTCGATGCGCCCCTGCCGCATCACCGCGATGCGGTGCGACAGGGCCAGCGCCTCCTGCTGGGAATGGGTGACGAAAACGAAGGTCACGCCCACCTCGCGCTGCAGGTCGATCAGCTCGCCGCGCATCTCCTCGCGCAGCTTGGCGTCCAGCGCGCCGAGCGGCTCGTCCAGCAGCAGCAGGCGCGGCTGGTTGACCAGGCCGCGTGCCAGCGCCACGCGCTGCTTCTGCCCGCCGGAGAGTTCATGGGGAAAATGGCGGCTCTTGTCGGAAAGATGCACCTGCTCCAGCGCTTCCTGCACCCGCTGGCGGATTTCGCCACTGGATTTCCGCGCCATCTCCAGCGGGAAGGCAATGTTCTGCCACACCGTCATGTGCGGAAACAGGGCATAACTCTGGAACACGGTATGTACCGGGCGCTTTTCCGGCGGGGTAGCGGCGAGGTCCACGCCATCGAGCAGGATCCGGCCGGCGTCCGGCGCCTCGAAGCCGGCGATCATCCGCAGCAGGGTGGTCTTGCCACAGCCGGAAGGCCCGAGCAGGGTGAAAAACTCCCCCGCCTCGACGCTGAAGCTGACATCGTCCACCGCCGAGAGATCGGCGTAACGACGAGAGACGTTGCGGATTTCCAGGATGGCCATACGCTATCTATAATAGCGCAGTACGATATTTTTATCGTAAAGGAGAAAGCGATGAATGTGGTAACCGTCTCTTCCAGGTTCCAGGTGGTCATCCCGGCCGATGTGCGCGCGAAGATCCATGTCAAGGCAGGTCAAAAATTCCACGTCATCGCTCATGACGGGCTTATCGAGCTGATTCCGCTGGAAGCACTGCGAGGCATGCTGAAAGGCATCGACACGACTGTCGAACGCGAGCGGGAAGACCGCGTATGAACGTGGTGGATTCTTCCAGCTGGCTTGAACTTTTCACCGCCCGCGCACACGATGCCACCCTGTGGATCCAGGACGACGACTTCTCGGTCATCCCCGGCGTGCGTTATCCCACCAAATAAGAAATTCCACTCACTGTGCCCGCCATGTCCATGACCACCCCAGCCCGAACCGCCGCCCATGAATTGATCGATTTCATCGACGCCAGCCCCAGCCCCTGGCACGCCGTGGCGAGCGCCGAAGCACGTCTGCTGGCAAACGGCTTCACCCGGCTGGAGGAGAGCGAGCGCTGGCAGCTTGCGCCGGGTGGACGCTATTACACCGTGCGCGGCGGCGCGTCGCTGATTGCGTTCGTGCCGGGAAGCCGGCCGCTGATGGAAACCGGCTTTCGCATCGTCGGCGCCCATACCGATTCGCCGGGGCTGAGGCTCAAGCCAAAGGCGGCATCGGCCAGCGATGGCCTCGCGCGCCTGGGCGTCGAAGTCTATGGCGGGCCCATCCTCGCCACCTTCACCGACCGCGACCTGAGCCTGGCCGGGCGCGTCATGTTGCGCGGCGCGGCGGGCCAGGAAACCCGGCTGCTGCGCTTCGAGCAAGCACTGGTGCGGCTGCCCAACCTGGCGATTCACATGAACCGGGAGGTCAACGACCAGGGGCTGAAGCTCAACAAGCAGACCGAGCTGCCGCTGATCCTCGGCCAGCTGGGCGAAGGCGAGGACGCGGAAGCGCACTTGCGCAAGCTGCTGGCCGATGCCGCCCGGGCGGAGCCGAAAGACCTGCTGAGCTGGGAACTGGCTGTTTATGACACGCAACAGGCCTGCCTGTGGGGCGCAAACCAGGAGTTCATCGCCAGCCGCCAGCTCGATAATCTTGCCTCCTCCCATGCCGCCCTCACTGCGCTGATCGCGACGGAGCAGCCAAAGGCCACCTGCGTGGCGGCCTTCTTCGACCACGAAGAGGTCGGCAGCGAGAGCGCCAGCGGAGCCGGCGGCAGTTTCATCACCGACGTGCTGGCGCGCATCGCTCTACAGGCGAGGCTGGACGAGGAGGACAGGCGCCGCGCCATGGCACGCAGTTTCTTCATCAGCGCCGACATGGCCCATGCCTACCACCCGAATTTCCCCAACGCCTATGAACCGGGCCACAAGGTGAGGGTCAACGGCGGCCCGGTCATCAAGACCAACGTGAACCAGCGCTACACCACCAACGCGGAAACAGCGGCCCGCTTCATGGGATTCTGCGAGCAGGCCGGGGTGCCCTGCCAGCAGTACGCGCATCGCAGCGACCTGGGTTGCGGCAGCACCATCGGCCCGATGGTGGCGGCGCAACTGGGCGTCGCCAGCGTGGACGTCGGCTCGCCCATGTGGGCGATGCACAGCGCGAGAGAGAGCGCCGGGGTGCACGACCACGCCTTCATGATCGCGGCGCTGGGAGCGGCCTTCGGGAGTTGAAACCTGCCGAGAGTATCATTCCTGCCACCTTCAACACGGCCAACAGGGTTTTCAGGGGCGGATTTCCGCTAAATCAGCTCACTTTTCCACGTGATGCTGCGGATGCGCCGCGTGGTGGTGCAACGCGGCATGTGGATGCGGCAGCGGCGTGGGTTTGCCGACGAAGTGCGGCAGCAGGGAGCCGGCCGCCATGCCGGCGGCGCTGGCCAGCAGGCCGACCAGCTGCGGCGGCCAGACTTCCGAGGTGCCCAGCACTTCCAGCAGAACCCAGGTTGAAAGCCCCGCCGCCATGGCGAACAGCGCGCCCTGGGTGTTGGCGCGCTTCCAGTAGAGTCCGGCGAAGAGCGGGATGAAGGCCGCCACCAGGGTGATCTTGTAGGCGTTTTCCACCATCTTGAAAATGCTGGCATTGGAATGCAGGGCAAAGCTCAGCACGATGATGGCAAAAGTGACGATGACGCCGCGCATCAGCCACAGGAAGGTGTGGTCGCGCATGTTGGGGAAAAAGCCCTTGACGATGTTTTCCGAGAACGCCACCGAGGGCGCCAGCAGCGTGGCCGAGGAACAGCTCATGATGGCGGACAGCAGCGCGCCGAAGAACACCACCTGGGCAAAGAGGGGGGTGTGTTGCAGGATCAGGGTGGGCAGCACCAGCTGCGAATCGGTTTCGAGCAGTTGCCCGAACATGGCGGGGTCGATCAGGGTGGCCGAGTAGGCCAGAAACATGGGCACGAAGGCGAAGGCGAAGTAGATCGAGCCGCCCAGCACCGAGCCGCGCACCGCAGTCTTTTCGTCCTTGGCCGAGGTGATGCGCTGGAATACGTCCTGCTGCGGGATGGAGCCCAGCATCATGGTCACCCAGGCGCCGATGAAGGGAATCCAGTCCTTCATGCCGGCCTCGGGGAAGAAATCCAGCTTGCCCGCCGCCGCCGCATGGCTGACCACGGCGCCGACCCCGCCGGTCATGCCGCTGATGATGTAGCCGATATACAGCATGCCGCCCATGATCACGGTGATCTGCACGAAATCCAGGATGGCCACCGAGAACATGCCGCCGAAGGTGGTGTAGGTGAGCACGATGGCCGCGCCCAGCACCATGCCTATTTCCTGGCTCACCGCGCCGCCGGTGACGACGAAGAACACCAGCCCCAGCGCCTTGATCTGCGCCGACACCCAGCCGATGTAGGAGGCCACGATGCACAGCGTGGTGACCACCTCCACCGTGCGGTTGTAGCGCAGGCGGTAGTAGTCGCCGATGGTGAGCAGGTTCATGCGGTACAGCTTGTTGGCGAAGAACAGCCCGGCCAGGATCAGGCACAGGCTGGAGCCGAAGGGGTCAGCCACCACGCCGCGCAGTCCTTCCTTGGTGAAGGTGGCGGAAATGCCGAGCACGGTTTCGGCGCCGAACCAGGTGGCGAACACGGTGGCCATGACGATGGGCAGCGGCAGGCTGCGCCCCGCCACGGCGAAATCCTTGGCGCTGTGGACGCGGGTGGCGGCGTACAGGCCGATGCCGATGGAGACCAGCAGGTAGAGGATGACGAAACCGAGCAGCATGATTAGGGCCTAATGGCTATCCGGGCAAATCAGGTTCAGGGTCGGAAAATAGGAACGGTAACGGGCCGCGTCGCGTGTCAGCAAAGACATACGGGCAACCGCCGCATGGGCGCCGATGAAGAAATCCGGCAAGGGCGAGCGCCTGGATCCTCCCGCACGGCGATATTTGAGGAAGCATTTACCCGCCAGGAAGGCGGCTTCCCGCGGCATTTCAACATACTGAAAATATTCGGGTGGCAGGGCAGTTTCAAGTTCCTCGATAGTGGCAAACCCGATGGACACCTCGGCATAAATGACCGGGTTGATGACCAGGATCGATTGCTCCGCGCAACCCGCCAATTGTTTGCTGGACCACGCGGCCCATTGGGGATCGCTTTCCACCACATCCAGGATGACGTTGCTGTCCACCAGGACCTTGCTGCCATGTTCGCCGAGCGGCATCACTCGCCTCGTGTCAGCGTCATGATCTCATCCGTGCTCATGCGCACGCTGGCCTTGCCCCGCATCAGCTCGACCAGCTTCTGGCCACGCGACACGGTGCCCCGGCTTTTGTGCAGGATGACTTCGCCGTCCCTGAACTCGAATTCGACTTCGGTATCGGGCAACAATCCGGCCTGGGTGCGGATTTCAATCGGGATGGTGACCTGTCCCTTGCTGGTAATGCGCATGGCAACCTCAAAATTCTTACTTTTGATGGTAAGAATCCTACTGGGATGGGGGTCAGGCTGTCAATACATGAGAAGGGGCATCAGGAAAGGAAGCGCGAGAAACACCAGCAACACCACCAGCAGCGCAGTCAGCAGCCTGTTTTGGCGTTTCAGGCTATCGTTGATCTGCCGCCAGGGAGGCGGGATTTCCGGCTGCTGCACGGTGGCGAGCGCCTGCTGCGCAAGACGCGGCAACTGCGGCAGAATGCTTGCCCAGTTGGGCGCCTCGGTCTTGAGCGAGCGGATCAGTCCACGCCAGCCGATCTGCTCCGACATCCAGCGTTCCAGATAAGGCTTGGCGGTCTGCCACAGATCCAGATCGGGGTCGAGCTCGCGCCCCAGGCCCTCGATATTGAGCAGGGTTTTCTGCAGCAGCACCAGTTGCGGCTGGATTTCCACGTTGAAGCGGCGCGAGGCCTGGAACAGGCCGAGCAGCACGCGGCCGAAGGAGATTTCCTTGAGCGGCCGGTCGAAGGCCTGCTCGCACACCGCGCGGATGGCCGCCTCGAATTCATCCACGCGCGTGTCCTTCGGTGCCCAGCCCGACTCAATGTGGGCCTGGGCCACGCGCTTGTAGTCGCGGCGGAAGAAGGCGAGGAAGTTCTGCGCCAGGTAATTGCGGTCCACATCGGTGAGCGTGCCCATGATGCCGAAATCGAGCGCGATGTAGCGCCCGTCCGGCGCCACCAGGATATTGCCGGGATGCATGTCGGCATGGAAAAAGCCATCACGGAACACCTGGGTGAAGAAGATTTCCACCCCGGCACAAGCCAGTTTGGGAATATTTATCCCCTGCTCGCGCAGCTTGCCGATCTGGCTGATGGGCGTGCCGTCCATCCACTCCATCACCATCACCTCGGTGTGGCAATAATCCCAGAATACTTCCGGCACCAGCAGCAGCGCCGAGCCCTCGAAATTGCGCCGCAACTGGGATGCGCTGGCGGCCTCGCGCATCAGGTCGAGCTCGTCGTGCAGATGCTTTTCAAATTCGGCCACCACTTCGCGCGGCTTGAGGCGCTTGCCATCGGCCCACAGCGTCTCGATCAGACCACCGCCGACATAGAGCAGGGCAATGTCCTTGTCGATCAGCGGCGCAATCCCGGGGCGCAGGATTTTCACCGCCGCCTTGCGGCCATCCTTGAGCACGGCGCGGTGCACCTGGGCCACCGAGGCGGATGCGATGGTGGTTTCGTCGAATTCGGCAAACACCTCGCCCACCGGCTTGCCGTAGGCCTTGCGCAACATTTCCAGGGCCTGCGCGGTAGGGAAAGGCGGCACGCGATCCTGCAATTTGGCCAGCTCGTCGGCGATGTCGAGCGGCACCAGATCGCGCCGGGTCGAAAGCAACTGGCCGAATTTGACGAAAATCGGCCCCAGCGCTTCCAGCGCCAGCCGCAGGCGCTCGGCCCGTGGCGCCTTGATCGGGCGCCAGAACAGGGCCAGTTTGACCAGTGGGCGCAATATACGGAAGCGTTCGTGGCCAAGGAAAAACTCTTCCAGGCCGAAGCGGAAGACCACGTGCAGGATTTTGATCAGGCGCAGCAGGCGCATTTTATGACCCCGAATGCTGCATCAAACGCTCAACCTTCTTTTCCAGCCGCGCCACTGCGTCACGGGTAGCATCCACTTCCCGGACAAACCCTTCAATATCCATGCGTTTGGCCAGTAGCGGTTTTTCCTCGGTCCAGTATTCGACCAGGTTGGCGGCAAGATTCTCCGCCGCCTGCCGCGCCTGCGACAACAAGCTCGCGCCGGTGCGGACGATGCGGTGGCCCAGCACATCGCCAAACACCTTGCTCAGATCCTCTTCCGCATCCCAGCGCAGATTCTGCATCACATTGCCGAAATCCACCGCCAGCGTTGCGTCACCCGCAGTGTGCACCAACTCCTGCGGTGTTGGCCGCGAAGATAGCATGTGCAGCAGGACAAGGGGAGAAACGCCGAGGGTGGCATCCGGCGCCATGCCTTCAGGCGCGGCAGCGATCATGCCGCTCTCCTCGACGCTGACCAGCAGCAGCAACGGCGGCAAATTGACCTGGAGGGTTTTTCCGGCATGACGCCGCAGGCGCTCCTGCGACCAAGGCTGGCTTTGCAACAGGTGGTTGAAGGTCGCGACGAAGGCTTGGGCAACCGGAGGAAGACGCGATTCGGCTGCTGGCTCCATACTCAGAGCTTGAAACCCTTGTGCAGGGCCACCACGCCGCCGGTGAGGTTAAAATACTCGACCCGCTCCAGGCCAGCCTCTTCCATCATCTGCTTGAGGGTATCCTGATCCGGATGCATGCGGATGGATTCGGCCAGGTAACGATAGCTTGCTTCATCGTTGGCGATCAGCTTGCCCATGACCGGCAGCAGCTTGAAAGAATAGAAATCGTAAAAAGGCCGCAAGGGCGCGGCAACACGGGAAAACTCCAGCACCAGCACCCGTCCGCCGGGTTTGATGACGCGGTACATCTCCTTCAGCGCCGCATCCTTGTGGGTCATGTTGCGCAGGCCGAAAGCCACGGTGACACAATCGAAATAATTGCTCGGGAACGGCAGCTTCTCGCCATCACATTGCGCGGCAGTAGGGTTGAACCCCGCGTCCAGCAACCGGTCGCGACCCACGGTGAGCATCGAACTGTTGATGTCGGTCAGGATCACCTGACCGGTGGGGCCGACCTTTTTGGCGAACTGCAGCGACAGATCGGCGCTGCCGCCCGCCACATCCAGCACCTTGCTGCCGGCGCGCACGCCGCTCTGCTCAATGGTGAAAATTTTCCACAGGCGGTGCAAACCACCCGACATCACATCGTTCATGAGGTCGTAGCGGCTGGCCACGGAGTGGAAAACTTCCGCAACCTTGCCCGCTTTTTCTTCCTCGGCAACGGTTGAAAATCCGAAATGGGTGGTTTTATCGCTCATGGCTGAATCTGTTCCCTTGAATATCCCTTGCTGGCGCGGCCTATCCCTTGCTGCCGCAACCGCCCGAACCACATCCGCCGGAACCGCAGCCGCCCGACTTCTTGGCAATGGCCTCGTGAATCAGCGGCTCCCGGCTGGCACCCGCTGCCTGCAGGCGATCCAGATAATTTTGCCACAGGGCAGTCTGGTTCACGCCCAGGTCGTAGAGATAGTCCCAGGAATAAATCCCGCTATCGTGCTCATCGGAAAAACGCAGCACCACGGCATAATTGCCCACCGGTTCGACACCGGTGATTGCCACATCGCGCTTGCCGACCTGCAGGGTTTCCTGCCCAGGTCCGTGACCACGCACTTCGGCGGAGGGCGAGTAAACACGCAGAAACTCGCACGGCAGATGGAAAATCTTGCCGTTATCAAAAGCAATTTCGAGTTCGCGGGATTTCTGGTGCAACTTGATTTCGGTAGGGCGGGGGGTATTCTGATCGAGGCCGCTCATTGCAAACATTCCTTTACATTTAGGGGTGAATCATAACCGAGAACCGGTATAGCGCAAAACCGGGCATGGGTACCAGATTGGGTTGCCACGGCCAATTTCCAGATGCAACATGCATCTGGAAATCATTCACCTCAAGGAATCAGGAAACAGGGAAATGGCAAACAAGCCATTGAAGATGGGGTTCATACACCGAAATCGATAACCGGCTAATGGCGCGCGCCCACCGCTGGCCACTCCTGCACGGAAGCAACGCCTTCTGACATGGGAGCAAGCTGGTACAACACGTCCGCCGGGAAAATATTTTCCCGCACGTCCTTGAGGACTTTCTCCGCATCGCCAAATGGTGCAAACAAATCCACAATCCACACTTTGTCGCCCGAATTCCAGTCTGATGGGGCAAGATGATAGGGGGCTGTACGATAGCGCTCGATGGCTGCATCCGACAGCCTCGCCCAGCTCACAAAAGCCAGGGGGGCCTCCCCCTTCATGTACAGCTTGGCCTGATCCAGCAGCAGTGGCGGCATGATGCGCCACTCGATATCCGAAATAAAAGCATGACGCGAAGCCCCCTGCTGCATCATCAGCCAGGCAACCGGCCCGAGCAGGGGCAGTTTCCTGAAAACGGCCTGGGCCTGCTGCTGGGCCAGTTGAGCAATTTCCTGAGTATTCATGGCACTCCTTCCGCCTGTAACAAATGATTGATCGACAGCAAATCCGATTCACCCAGACTGCCCGTTGCAAACTTGAGTTTCAGCCCCTGAACAAGGACATCGAAATGAGCGGCAGTCAGGTCGCGGCGTGCGGCATAAAGTTGATGCTCGGCATTGAGCACATCAATATTGATACGCGTGCCAATACGATAATCCACCTTGTTGGCCTCAACTGCATGCTGGCTGGATCTGACTGCCTGGGCCAGGGCGCCTCCTCGCGCCAGACCTTTATTCACACCAGAGAACGCCTGCCTGGCTGCGGTTGCCGCCTGGCGCCTGGCCGCATCGAGATCAGCAATGGCCTTGCTGCGATTCGCCTGGGCCTCTCGCACCCGGGAATTTGTTTCACCGCCAGACAAAACCGGCAAGCTCAGCTGCAGGCCAATCTGGCTGGATCGCACATCCGAAGACTGGTCCACCGGCGAGACAACACTGCCGGTAGCCGCATTATGTTCGCGCGAGGCAACAAGATCGAGCGTTGGCAAATGCGCCGCACGGTTGCGGGATAAGGCATGCTCTGCGGCCTTGAGCGCCGCCTGCTGGATATGGACGGCAAGATTTCCCTGGTGCGCCGCCTCCACCCAAGCCTGCAGTTGATCTGGCTGCGGCCCCGGCAATACCACATCCGGTCTGAGCGAATTGAGCAAAACAGCAGGCGCCCCCGTCAGCTTTTCCAGCTCGGCCAGGCGGGCCTCCAATTCATTCTCTGCAGCAAAACCCTGTGCACGAGCCAGATCAAGGCGCGATTGAGATTCGTGAATATCGGTAATGGTTGCACTGCCCGCCTCAAACTGACGCTGCGCCAGCTCTTTCTGCTGCGTCAGCGCACGTAGTTGGGCCTGAAAAACCGCCAGTGTCTCCTGTGCCGCCAGCGCGTCAAAATAGGCCTGCGCCACCCGCAGAATCAGCTCCTGTCGCGCCAGCCGGAATTGCGCCTCGGCCTGCTCATCCAGCGCACCGGCCTGAAGATAGGCTTCCCAGCTCTGCCATCGAACCAGAGGCTGGCTCAGCCGCAGATTCCAGCCATGGTTGAAAGCCTGGCGGCTTTCCGGCAACACCTCGCCAAACGACGCGCTTCCTGCCGATTTGTTTCGATTCACACCCAATGCGAGACTGGGTAGCAAACCGGCCGCAGCCTGGGCCGGCTTCTCACGTGCAGCCTCCCGCTCATGGCGGGCCGCCTCGTATATGGCATCGTGATCCCGCGCCAGCTGGTAGGCCTGAAAAAGGTCCATGGAAAATGCTGTGCATGGAAAAACCAGCAATGCCGCCAGCGCACAGAAACAGGCCATTTTTTGATGAAACGAAGCCGCTGTATTGCCGCTTCCGGGCAAACCGCCCGAATTGCCTGAAAAGCCTCGCATACTCAACGCTCTCTCAGACTTTCTTCCTTGTAACGCAGCATGGGTGCCAGGAAATACTCGATCAGCCTGCGTTCGGCAATGCGGACATCCGCAGTAACGCTCATGCCTGGCGCAATCCTGCCCTTGCGCCCGTTGACTGCATACGGCGTGGCATCAGCATTCAAGCGAATGCGCAAGGGATAGACCAGGCCCAGCTTCTGGTCATTCAGTGCATCCCCGCCCACCCACTGCACTTCTCCCTCAAGATAGCCATAGCGGGTGAAATCGTAGGTTTCGACCTTGACGATGGCCCGCTGGCCGGCTTTGAGGTGCCCCACATCCCTGTTGAAAGCCTGGGCCTCAACCTCAAGCACGTGGCGATCCGGCGCAACGATCATGAGCTGCTGTGCCGGCGTCACAACGCCACCCACTGTCGCCACCGCCAGCTGCTGGACCACCCCGTCAATGGGTGCACGCAGAAGCTGCTGATCGCGCCGTTTGTCCGCCTTGACCCATTCCTGCCGTGCCATATCCCGTTTGCGCGCGGCATCGGCCAATTCTGCCGCCACCCGGGCACGAAATTCAGCAACCGCCTGTGCCTTCTGCTGGTTGGCCGCATTCAGGCTGGCAGCCGATTCGGCCAGGCGATTGCGCTGAACATCAACTTCCTTTTCCAGCTGAAGCAGCTCGAGCCCGGTTTCAATCAGGCCGGTTTCGGCAATATGGCCCGTTCTGGCCAATTCTTCGCGCATGGCATGCTTTTTCCTTACCAGCGGCAGGCTCGCCTCGGCCTGTTTCAGGCTGCTGGCAACCGCCTCACGATCCGCCTGGCGGCGTGCGATATCTGCATCCAGGCCAGCCAGACGCGAGCGGATTTCCGCCTGGCGGCTGGCCAGAACGGCCTGCTGGTTCATTGCAATTTCCGGTGGCAGGGAATCTGGCGGAGCAAAGCGGCTTTTCCCTTCAAGCAGGGCTGCAAGGCGCAGCACATCGGCTTCAGCTTCAAGCATCTCGCGCTGAATCCGGGCGCTGTCTGCCGTGGCGGTGGTAGGATCCAGTTCCACCAGCACCTCCCCGGCCCTGACGTGCTGGCCATCGCGCACATGGATGGCACGCACGACACCCGCATCCAGCGGCTGAACCACCTTGGTCTTACCCGAAGGCACAATGCGGCCCTGCATTGTGGCAACCACATCAATATGGGCAAAGTAGGCGTACAGCATGGTCAGCAACATCATGCCGCAGATCGACAGGGTCACCATGCGGGCAATGCGCGTTGGAGGCTTCGCCTGCATGGCGATGGCAGAGGTGGAAAACCCATTCCAGGAAAGGGCCTGGGCACGATCAGGCATGTGTACCCTCCAACGCCAGGTGCATTTTGTACAGACTGTGATAGCGGCCCGCCCGAGTCATCAGCTCCTTATGGCTACCCTCTTCTATCAGCCTGCCGCGCTCCAGCACCAGAACGCGATGAGCCAGACGCAAGGTCGGCAGGCGGTGCGCCACAATGAAGACGGTGCGTTCACGGCATATTTTCTCCATATTGTTGTGAATGGCGCGCTCGGATTCATAATCCAGTGACGCGGTCGCTTCATCCAGAATCAAGAGCCGGGGATTCGTTGCCAGTGCACGGGCAATCGCTATGCGCGCCCGTTGCCCGCCCGAAAGGCGGCTCCCCCGCTCACCAACCAGGGTATCGTAGCCCTCCGGCAACCCGAGGATAAAATCGTGTGCCCCCGCCAGTTTTGCCGCATCCATGATTGCCTCCATGGACAGGCCGGAGTCGGCAAGAGCAATATTTTCCCTGACCGAGCGGTTGAATAGCACCGTATCCTGGCTCACCACGCCGATCTGGCGCCGCAACCAGCTGGTGTCCACCAGCGAGAGGTCAATCCCGTCCACCGTCACGCGCCCCCGTTCAGGCGTATACAACCGTTGCAGGAGCCGGACCAGCGTGGTTTTGCCTGCGCCTGAGATGCCCACCAGACCGATCACCTCGCCCGGTTCGGCAATGAACGACACATCGGACAACACTTCCGGCCCTTCCGGCTGATATCGAAAAGTCACATGCTCGAAGCCGACCCGGCCTGAAATTTCCGGCAATGCGGCCCGATGCGAACGGAAAGCGGGCTCGGCAGGCGCATCCATGATATCCGCCAGACGCCGCACGGACACCTTCATCTGGGTAAAGTCCTGCCACAATGAAGCCAGCTTCAGAATTGGCGCGTTCACCCGCGCAGCCAGCATATTGAACGCAATCAAGCCACCCACCGTCAGCTCGCCATCGATTACCAGTTTCGCTCCCACCCACAACAGCACCACCGTCATCGTCTTGCTGGCGAAGCCGATCATCTGGTTGGTCACGTTCGCCAAATGTCCGCCCTGAAAAGCTGCCCGCACGTAATCCGCCAGGCGCTGTTCCCACTCGCGCTGCCAGTGGGGCTCGCGCGCCAGGCCCTTGAGGGTCTCCATGGATGTCACGGTTTCCACCAGGAAAGCCTGGTTTTCTGCTCCCAGCGCGAACTTGTCCTCCAGTTTCCGGCGCAGGATGGGCGTTATCGCCCACGACACAACAAAAAACACCGGCATGAACGCCAGAACGATACCGGCCAGAAGTGGGCTGTAATAAAACATCACTGTCAAAAACACCACCGCGAAGAACAAGTCCACCCACGATGTCAACGTCTGGCCGGTGAGGAAATTGCGCGCATTTTCCAGCTCCCGCATCCGCGCTACCGTATCGCCAGCCCGGCGCGATTCGAAATAAGCCAGCGGCAGATGCAGCAAATGCCGGAACAGTTTCGACCCCAGCTCCACATCCACACGATTGGTGGTATGCGAGAACAGGTAATGGCGCATGGCAGACAGGATCACCTCGAAGATGGAAATCCCCAGCAGGGCCACCACCAGCACATCCAGCGTTGTCAGGCTGCGATGGGTCAGCACCTTGTCGATTACCACCTGAAAAACCAGCGGTGTCACCAATGCAAAGATCTGCACGAAAAATGATGCCAGCAACACCTCTCCGAGTACCGCCCGATGCTTCCCGATCGCTTGCCAGAACCAGCTGACGCCAAAACGCCCCGGCTTTTCTGCCACACCGGAAATTCGCCGGGCCGTCACCCAGGCCCCACTCCACAAAGCCTCGAAATCGCTACGGCTGATCAGTTCCGGCTGTTCCTGCCCGGCACGCTGCAGCACCACGCCCTGGCCATCCACGCGGCCCACCAGCATCCATCCACCCGCGCGCGACTCCGCGATCACCGGCAAGGATGCCTGCTCCAGCCTATCCAGCCCGCCTTTCTCGGGCCGCGCCTCAAATTCCAGCGCGTCAAGCGCCATGATCAGCCGGGCCATGTCGAATGGCTGCCCCGGCTCGGCAAACAGGTGTGCCAACTGTCCCATTTCCAGGTTCAGGCCCTGCAGGTGAGCATACAGCTTCAGAATCATCAGATTGGCATTGGCGGATGGAACGGTGTTCGGATCGCTCTGCATGTTTTTCCTAATTCAAATTCCCATTAAAGGGCATGCCTGGGCTCAAACCCAGCCACACGCTCAATCAATCCCTTGCCGTTCATTCCGGCTCCAGCCAGGCCGAGTAATTTCCGCCTGTCAATTTCAGCCCCATGCGCTGAAGAAAACGTCCGGTACGTTCCATGTTCACGCCACCAGCCACACCGATATACATTTCCACCGCCCCCCGGCTACGCGCCCAGGCACGGAACGCCAGCACCATCTTGACTGCGGCGAGACCGCCGCGCTGTGCCGGGTCGACGAAAAGGAATACCGAGGAAGCCACCCGCTCATGGCAATAAAAATACTCCGCCACCGTTCCCGCCATGTAGCCGCTCATACGGCCATCCTCGCGCCGGGCCACTACGGCAAAATTGGCAGATTGTGGCGCTGTTGCCATTTTTTCCAGCTTGCCACGCACCATTGCATCATCGAAGGGGAGTCGTCCAAAACGGCTTTCGGCCAGATTCTGGCGTGCCAGCGCAATGACTTCCTCGATATCCGAGGCTGCAAAGGAATTCACGCGCATGGCCCACCCACAGGAAAACCACGCCCTGTCATCACGCACCTACTGCGAGGGGAAGCGGAGTATCCTCGCCTGCTGGCGGGAACACGGCATCGTTCGCGGGAGGAATCTCCAGCGTGCCCAGGGGAGGTTCGACCGAGACAGTCGCACTTGCCGTCATCTGCGTAAACAGGAGACCCAGGCGTGCCACCTCGGCATCGACGACCGAGGCAGTGCCAATCTCGGTCGCATCGGCCATCACCTCCGTTACAGCGGAATCGACCAGATCGGGACCGGGCTCCGCCATGGGATCGACTTCTTCGCCAACAAGCTGTTCTGCACCGATAGCCACGGCGTCATGTTCTTCCGCCACGAGTTGCTGATCCTCGCTGTTAAGGCCGGCATCATCCTGTTCCTCGGGAGAAGCTGTAGAGACAATGCGCACCGTCTCTGTCTGTTTCACTTCTTCCGCAAAATCCCCGCTAACGTTCCCCTCTCCGGCCTCGTAGCGGAACATCACATCGCCAACCGCACCCGTGCTCCCGTCTGTACGGGTAAAACTTGCCTGGCCAAACAGCACCACATCGTCCAGGCTCTGCGCCTGGTGATCGCTCTCCAGCCCGATATCGGCAATCCCGGCCTCATCCAGAGTCTGGAATTCGCCTTCATCCGTCACACCATCCCCGTCGCCATCCCGCCACGCGCCAAACTCGCCCCAGCGCTGGTCCAGCTGATCCAACCGCCCGTCACCATTGCTATCGAACGCGCGCAAGCCTTCCAGGTCGGTGCTTGCACCAGGCTCGTAGCCGACAAAGGAAATTTCCCCGGCCTGATCGATCACCCGGTCGCCCTCGCTATCGAGCACCAGCAAGGCATCGTTCGCTGCAACCCAGGCCATGTGATCACGCCAGCCATCGCCGTTGATATCGAAATAAGCCCGGGAATCGTCCAGGCCAGTGAATTGCAAGCCATTACCGTCGAGATCGAGGGTCACGGGCTTGCCGCCTCCACCACTCGAACCGACATGGGTTACGTTGATGGCGGTCGTGGTGAACGCCCCTCCTTCATCAACCACCCGGACCGAGAAGGAATCAGGACCGTTATAGCTATCTCCCCCCTGGCTTTCATAACGCCAGTCTCCGGCCGTATTGAGGGAATTTTCGTGCCCATGTGCCGATGAACTGGCAAGTTCGTAGCGCAAGGCCGCCGAGTTGCCGTCCGGATCGTGGGCAAAAATATGGCCGGTCTGATTGGGAGACAGTGTTGTGACCGTTGCTCCGGTTTCGGGGTCGATATAGCTAAGCGTGGAGGTGTTGTAACTGACCGAGTCAATAATCGGCGCATCGTTCACCGAATTAATGGTGATGTTGGCAACAGCCTGCGCCAGGCCGCCCTCGCCATCCCCTACCGTGTAGGAAAAACTGGCCGCGCCGAAATAATTGGCCGTCGGGGTGAAACGAACATTGCCCCCCTCCAGGCTCACGTTACCATTGGTCGCTCCCCCTACTGCGGTAACGCGCAAATCGCCATGCGGATTGTCGGAATCCCTGTCATTAGCCAGCAAATCGGCCTGCGCAATCAGCAGGGAAATATCTTCATAACCGGCAAAGCCGTCATCCACCGCCACCGGGTTCAGGTTCATCGCCAGGTTGAGCGCGACACTGCCCATCCCGTAAGCACCATTGCCATCCGCCACGTTATAGGTGAACCCCGCGTTCAGGGGTCCCGTTCCACTCACTGGCGTAAACACGATGGAACCTCCGCTCATGGAGACCGATCCATTATTCGCACCACCCACCCCAACAATCGACAATGCGTCGCCATCCGGATCCCAGTCGTTCCCCAGAAGCTGGCCGGTGGAGAACACCACGCTCGCTGCGCGCTTGGTATCCACGATTTCCCCGTTAACCACCGGCGCCTGATTAGGCGGCACCACGCTGACCAGGGTCGCCGCCTGCGACACCCCACCCTCCCCATCGCTCACCGTATACGTGAAGCCGGCATACCCGGTGAAATTGAAATCCGGGATGAAGGTCACCGCGCCATCCGCACCCAGGCTGGCCTGGCCATGGCTGACGCCCTGCACGCCGATGATGGCAAGATCGGCATGGGCATTGTCCGGGTCGGCATCATTGGCCAGGAGCGCCGCCGAACTGAAAACCCGCGTGGTGTTCTCAAGAATACTCAAGGTCTCGCCCTGCAGGCGTGGCGCATCGTTCACGGCTTCCAGGGCGATGTTCACTTCTGCCGTTGCCAGCCCGCCGTCCCCGTCCGCCACCGTGTAATCGAAACCGGCCTGGCCGGCATAATCGGCCTGGGGCGTAAAGCGGACATCACCCTCCGCCGTCAATTGCACTGTGCCATGACGGGCATTGCCCACACTCGCGATGCGCATGTCGCCGGGCGCGGTTTCGACATCGCTTTCGTTGGCCAGCAAGGCCAGACGGGAGAAGGTCAGCACCTCATCCTCCCGCGCCGCCACGCTCTCCCCTGCCGCTTGTGGCAAATCATTCACGCTCGCCAGGCCGATGTGTGCCGTGGTGGTGGATTGCGCGCCATTGGCGTCGGTCAGGATGTAGCTGAAGCCGGCTTCGCCGTGGTAGTTCGCATCCGGGGTAAAGTGGATTTGCCCTTCTGCGTCGAATTCGATCCGGCCATGGCTGGGGCTGCCAATATTCGAGAGGGTGATCGCGTCGCCCTCGGCGTCAGCTGCCTGCGCCAGCAGTGCAGCGGGGTCGATGATGAGGCTCTGGTCCTCGCGCCCGGCGATATCGACGTCGCCGCGCGGTGCGTCGTTGACCGGGGCAAGGTGGATTTGCACCCGGGCGGTGGCGCTCGCCCCGGCACTGTCGGTGACGGCGTAGCCGAAGGCGGCGTCGCCGTAATAGTCGGCCTCGGGGGTAAAGAGCACATTGCCGTCGGCGTCGATCCGGGCAGAGCCATGCTCGACCTGGGTGATGGCGCCAATGGCAAGGGCATCGCCACCGGCGAGGTCGACGTCGCTGTCGTTGGCGAGCAGGTCGGCACGGTTGAAAAGCAGGGGAATATCCTCGTCGCTGTCCAGTTCTTCGCCCGCCGCCACGGGAATATCATTGACTGGAGCAATTTCGATATCGACGCTGCCCTGGCTTTGCAGACCGTGATCGTCGACAACGCCGTAGTCGAAACCGGCCGCGCCATGGTAATTCTCGTCCGGGGTGAAGGTGATCTGGCCATCGGCAGCGAGTTCGACTGTGCCGTGGCGGGCGTTGACAACATCGGCAAGATGAATGGAACGACCGGCTTCACCGGGTCTATCGTTGGCGAGGAGGCCGGCGGCAGTAAATTGGAGCGCCCGGTCTTCCTCGCCGGCCAGGCTTTCGCTCGCGACGCGCGGGGCGTCCTCGACTGCGGCAAGGTGAATGGTGGCGCTGGCCCGGGCTGTTTCCCCCTGGCTGTCGGTGATGGTGTAATCGAAACCGGCATCACCGTAATAATCCGCCTCGGGGGTAAAGAGGATGTCGCCTTGCGCATCGAGTTCGGCCTGGCCATGCCGGACATTGCCGATGGCGGCAAGAACGAGGCTGTCGCCATAGGGGAGATCCGGGTCAAGGTCGTTGGCGAGGAGACCGGCGGCGGAAATACGCAGGACGGCATCTTCGTCACTGCCGGTCTCCTCGTCCACGGCGGTGGGGGCATCGTTGCTGTTGACGAGATCGAGGACGAACCGGCCTTGGGTCTGGAGGCCGCCACTATCCTCGACAGTGTATTGGAACGAGGCCGCGCCAGCGTAGTTTTCCTCGGGCGTGAACAGGATATTGCCGTCGGCATCGAGTTCGACCGTGCCGTGGCGGGCGCCGCCGATGCCTGCCAGATGGAGCGTGCGGCCAGCTTCCCCGGGAAGGTCATTCTCCAGCAACAAGGCAGGATCGATGAGAACCGGCTGATCCTCTTCCCCGTCAGCGCTTTCATCGGCCACCAGGGGAGCAGCGGGAATGTAGACGGCTTGACAGGGTTGGGCGATGGCGAGGGAAGGCGTGCCAACCGGAGCAGGATTGAGCGGTGCCGGGGGCGTGCCGCCTGCGCTCACCCCCTCGCCTTCCGGGCCGGAAACAACCGTATCGGCAGCGTCTGCGGCCACGGTCTCCGGCGCGTCCGGCTGAACCGTGACAGCGGGCCGGGGAGCGGCGGAGATGTCGGCACGGGTGAGAGAGCGGAGGGTGGGCTGGCTGTCAGCCGATGCCTCGGTAGACGCCTGCGTCCCGTTATTCTGGCCAGAGTTCGAGCCTTGTTCCGGGGTGGCGCCGTCCGCCCCGCCCCCATTATTGGCAGACAAGACAGCAGGCGCGGAGGCATTGTTTGCCGCTGGGTAGCGGATGTGCTCCGTCGTGCCTTTTGTGATGGGCGCATCCGTGCCGCTCACGCTACCTTCGGCTTCCTGCCCGGCATCCACGGTGCCCGGCACCCTTTCTAAGCGGGCCGATGGGGCTTGCCCGACCGTGCGCCAGAGCGGGGAGAATTCCGCCGCAGTCTGTCTTGGCAGAACCGGGTCGGGAAGATCGGCACTGCTTTGCCCGCCTGCCATCCCGGGCAGGTCGCCAGCCTGGGCGGCGGCCCCCAGCGCCAGGCCGATCAGGGTGCCGCCACTGCCGAGAAACAGTCCGCCGCTCTCGCGCAGCATGCCCCGCGTGATGCGGCGCAACTCGCCTTGAACACTGCCCTGTTCGGGCGGGGCGGAACGCGCAACAGGCGTGGCCACCCGTTGCTCTTGCACCTGCTCCAGGCCAGGAGCGCCTTCGCTTTCCTCGCTCAGCAAGCCCTCGGCGCCCGCTTCGATGCGGGCTTCGCTCTGCCCTGCTTTCTGGCCGGCAAGAACGGCACCGGCCCAGCCATTGTCTTGTATGCCGTGGTCGCCGCGCTCGGTGCTGACGGCAGCATGGGTGAGAACGGCGGCTGCATTGCCGGCACTGCGAATTTCATCGTTGCGTACATGATGGGTGTCGGCAATGACGGCGCTTTCCTCGCCGCCATGAGTATGCCCGGCTTCACCGGTGTAGTCGTGGGTGCGTCCGGCGATGAGTTCGGTGGGGCCGTTTTCGGTGGCGTGGAGGATGCCGTAGCCATGTTCGTCGTAGCTGAAGGTTTCGCCCTGGGTGGTGCCGTCAAGTTCGGTCTGCTGCAGGTCATGGCTTTGTCCATCCCGGGTAAGTGCCGCATCGGGGCCGATGGCTGCGACACCAGCGGTCTCTAGGCCGGTGAGTTCGCCTTCCTGGGTCTGGCCGTCGCCGTTGATGTCATGCCAGACGCGGATCGCGGCGTAGGCCGGGTCGTTCTGGTCGAGCTGGCCGTCGCCGTTGGCGTCGAGCCAGGTGAGGCTGTTGTGGCCACTGTTCCGGGTAAGGAGTTCGTCCTGGCCGCTGATCCGTCCATCGCCGTCGCGGTCGATGGCAAGCAGGGCCTGGTTGTCTCCGATCCAGCCGGTTCTTTCCAGATAGCCGTCGCCGTCCGAATCGAACCAGACTTGCCCGTTCGTGCCTTCCCCTTCAGGGGGAAGGTTGGGATGGGGGTGGGTTGTCAGCCCCGGCAGGGTGAGGGTGAGGGCGCTGAGGGTCTGGCTCTGCCCGTCTTCGCTGATTTGGGGGTGGCCGCCGCTGGCGTCCACTTTCCAGGCATCCGCATCGCCGTGCTCGATGCGGGCCTGGATGGTGCGGGCCTCATATTCCGGCACGAGCGCCTGGGCAGCAAGGAGACGGTCGAGGTAGCCCTGGCCGATCTGGTCGCTCTGGCCGCTGTCAAAGTGGCGGTAGGTGCCGTCGGGGTTTTCAACCAGGTATTGGGTCCGGTATTGGCTGTGGTAGCCGATCTCGGGGAGACGCTGGGGGACGAGGGCGTAGCCTTCGGGGAGGGTGTCTCCGATGCCGTCGAGGAGGTTTTGCAGGAGGTTGACGGCGGTATTTGCGCCGTCGTTTCTGTTTTCCTGGGCGGGGTCGATCCGGGCGACGAGGCGGCCGTCTTCGTCGTAGCCGGCAAGGGCATGGCCGAGAATTTCGGGCGGTTCGTCCTCGCCGATGAGGGCGTCGAGGACGGTCAGGGCAATGGCGGCGATCTGGCCCCAGACGGGGATGATCTGGAAGGCCGCCAGGGTGCTGAGGGTGGAGGCGGCGATGCCGACCGGGTCGCCGTTTTCGATGGCGAGGGCGAGTCCTACGATGCTGGCGGCGCCGCCCAGGCCCTGGGAGAGGTTGCTCAGTTGGGTGGCGCCGCTCATCGCGCCGTTGTAGGCGTCGATCATGCCGGTGGTGACGGTGGCGGCGTTGTCGATGATGGCTGAGGCGGCAAACAGGTCGGCAGCAGCGCTGGCGGAAAGTATGCCGGTGACCTGGCTGCCGAGGCTGGTGGCGGCACTGATTGCGCCGAGGGTGTTGCCGTTCTCCAGGGCGTCGATGAGGTTGAGGCCGCTGCCGAGCAGGCCGAGGTTTTGGCCGGCGTCCCCGAGCGGGGCGGGGCCGCCCGTGGCGAGGCTGAGGTGGTTGATGGCGGCGACGCCGTTGGTGAGAATGCCGAGGGCGTTGCCGCTCTCCAGCGACTGGATGAGGTTGAGGACGGATTGGGTGGCTTGGGCGCTGGCGAGGGCGGATGGGCTGGGGGAGATCGTTTGCTCGCCGGTGTCCTCGGAATCGACCGCCGTGGCTTCGCCAACGGTGCCGGTTTGCACGTCGGGCTCCCAAGTGGCGTCGGTGAGAAGGTCGAGGCCGGAGCCGGTTAGATCGTGCGGGGGTGTCGGGTTGACGTCCGAGATATCGGTAGCATGGGTCTCGGAGTCAGCTTCGCCTATCGAGACGTCGGTGCGGCCTCGCACGTCGGCGTAGTGGATCCCGCCGGAATGTCCGGCTTGGCTGCCTTGCTGGTAGCCGTCCAGCAGGGCGGCAAGGAGGAGGTCGGCGGTATCCTGAGTTGAAACACTCGCGACCTCGGGAATGGGAAGGCCATTTTCGTCGAGGCGGAGAGCGGATTGGTCGTTTCCGTTGCTGGCCGCGATCTGATTCTCGAATGGAGTGCCATCCTGGGCGTATCCGTCGAGCGCATTACCATTACTGTCCGTCTTGATCCATCCGCCGCTGGTCAGCGATTGCGTCGTGTCGATAAGTTGCCCATCCGCGTCCCGATGGGTGAGTTTCCAACCTCCTCCGGGCTGGGGTTCGTAGAGGATCGTGGTGTTATCGGCCTGGGGAATATTCCATGAGGTAATTTTGGCCGGCAATATCTGGCTCGGCCCTGCGGGCAGGGTTTCACGTGACTCGCCCGTGGCGATGTTGACGAACAAGCCATCGGTATAGAGATATTCGGCGCCGTCTGAGCCTAGGTAGGTGGCTGCTTCCAAGCTCTCAACCGGCGTATCCGCAGAAAACCGTTCACGCGGCAAGTCGGTAGTTTTGTCGTAGATCACCACGTCGATCAGCTTGCCATCGGTGTCATAGGTCTGGCTGGTGCGGTCGCCCTTGAAGAAGATGCCCAGCGGGCTATCTGCCGCAGCGGTACCTGAATAGGTGACAGTGCCGTCGGGGTTGCGGGTGACGATACCGTCGCCAGGGTAAGGATCGCGCGGATAAGGCTGGCCGGTGAGAGGTGAATCTTGGGAGGGGGTAAAGGGTGTTGGACTCGCACCCGCGTTTACCTCGCCAGAGCCAAGTCCTGCTTCCTTGGTGGCTCTTGCACCAGCGGCCAGGTAGTAGGCCGGTCCTATTCCATTTGCGTCCTGTTTGTCCTCCGTACCGTCGCTATTCATGAATTTCGCAGTCGAGCCACGCTCGTGGTGCTCGCTCATCAACAGGCCGATTTTGGTGACTTCGTTGCCGCCCAGAGTTTCGCCTATGCGCAGGTCGTAGTTGTTCTTGACCGCCCAGTCTGCATTTTTGTCGGCAAGATTGCGCAGGGCTTCGTCCTGGGCTTCGGGGCTATTGAGGAAGGCCTCCTTACTGTCGATGCCGGGTTTGATCCAGTTGCCTCGCCTGTCCATGAACCCAGCGTCGATCAGGGCGTCCTTGCCCATCTGGTAGCGGCCCCAGTGAGTGTCGTTCTTGTCCGTCAAGGTCCAGCCGCTGGGGTTGTTTTCGTGGCCCTTGGCTTCGATGCTGGCAACGGCTTCCTTATAAACGTCGAACTCGCGGTCGGTGAGGTGGGTGACTTGCTTGGCGAGGGTGACGGAATTAATAGCCGTGGGTGTCAGTTGTACTTCATTGTGGCCGGTCTGGTCGAGCGCGGGGTCGTAGCGGTCGGCGCGCGGGCGGATGACGCCGAGGACGGTGCGGGTGTTCCAGTATTGGTTATCGCCGACTTTTTCAACTCTGATGCCGCCCGTATTTTGCGCGCCGAAAAAATCACCTGTAAATACCGTACCTCTTACAGAACCCTCTTGCACCACCCCAACATGCCCGGAAGTGTGGCCGTCGGGGGCAAAGACCAGAATGTCGCCAGGCTGGAGATCGGTCTTGTCGACCGGTTGGTAAAACCGGCTGGCGCCCGGCTTGATATTGCCATTCGCATCCAGCAGGTCGCCGGTGCCAAAGCGCGGCACGTTGTAACCCGCCGCCCGCGCCATCTGGTACACCAGGCCGGAACAGTCGATCAGGCGCTGGCCGCTTGCATTGGTGCTTAGGCCGATACCGCCGGTGGTGGAATACCCATAGCCGTTCTCGAAGAACTTCTGCGCGTTGAGGATATTGCCGGCCATGCTCATTCTCCTTGCGGGGTCGGAATCAGGGTTTCAAGGTCATGGAGATAGCGACCGCTTTCTTCATATTTACCCCGAATGTAGTCGCATTCCTCTTTCCTAAATCGCTTGGAATTGGCACATATCGATAGGTCGCGGTTCACTCGGTTCTGCCACTTTTGGGTGTAAGGAATTTGTTCACGAATGCCCACGTGCGACCTGAGCCGGTCACCGTGATAGATACGCCAGTCCTTGCTGTCCTTGTGTTTGACGACCATCAGGAACAGCATGTGCAGCCGGGTAGGCGGGCGGTAGAGCTTCCAGTGCAGGGTCGGGTATTCCGCGACCAGGGTCGCATCATCCAGCGGGCTTTGCGCACTGCCGAGCAGGGTGTCGTAGACGGTCTGGGGGCGTTCGGGGGTGTAAGTAGTGCCATTTCTCGGGTTGTGGATGGGTTCCCGCACCAGTATCCCCGCGATGTCCA
>CAZKHJ010000029.1:0-32274 GCA_964552675.1 uncultured Sulfuricella sp.
ATCGCGGCGGGGCGCTGGATTTGCGCGACTTCCAGGAGGCCCATCCGGGCCAGCCGTTCCCGGTTTCCGTGGCGCTCGGCGCCGATCCGGCCACCATCCTCGGCGCGGTGACACCGGTGCCGGATTCGCTGTCCGAATACCAGTTTGCCGGCCTCTTGCGCGGTTCGAAAACCGAAGTGGTGAAATGCCTGGGCAATGACCTGCAAGTGCCCGCCAGCGCCGAGATCGTGCTCGAAGGCGTGATCCACCCCGGCGAAATGGCCCCGGAAGGCCCCTACGGCGACCACACCGGCTACTACAACGAAGTGGCCGAGTTCCCGGTGTTCACCATCGAGCACGTCACCCTGCGCAAGAACCCCATCTACCACAGCACCTACACCGGCAAGCCGCCGGACGAACCGGCCATCCTCGGCGTGGCGCTCAATGAAGTGTTCGTGCCGCTGCTGCAGAAGCAGTACCCGGAAATCACCGACTTCTACCTGCCGCCGGAAGGCTGCTCCTACCGCATGGCCATCGTCAGCATCAGGAAGCAGTACCCCGGCCACGCCAAGCGCGTGCTGTTCGGGGTGTGGAGCTTCCTGCGCCAGTTCATGTACACCAAATTCATCATCGTCACCGACGAGGACGTCAACATCCGCGACTGGAAGGAAGTGATCTGGGCCATGACCACCCGCGTCGACCCGGCACGCGACACGCTGCTGGTGGAAAACACCCCCATCGACTACCTCGACTTCGCCAGCCCGGTCTCCGGCCTGGGCTCGAAGATGGGCATGGACGCCACCAACAAATGGCCGGGCGAAACCAGCCGCGAATGGGGCCGGCCCATCGTCATGGATGAAGCAGTGAAAAAACGGGTGGACGAGATGTGGCAGCAACTGGGGTTATAATTCGGGCATGACTCATCCTACCCCTCCCAAAAAGCGTCTGTTCGAGCAGTTTGCCCGCGTGGCGAAATCCCTGGCCAGCGCCAACCGTCTTGAACTGCTGGAAGCCCTCGCCCAGGGCGAACGCGGCGTGGACGCGCTGGCGCAGGCCAGCGGCATGTCGGTCGCCAACACTTCGCATCACCTGCAGATCCTGCGCGATGGCGGCCTGGTGCAGTCGCGCAAGGAGGGGCTGCAGGTCATCTACCGCCTGGCGGGCGACGACGTCCTGCGCCTCATCACCTCCATGCGGCAGGTGGCGGAATCACATGTCGCCGAAGTGGAGCGTATCGTGCGTGAACACTTCGACAGCCGCGACGACCTCATGCCAGTGCGCCGCGACGAGCTGATGAAGCTGGCTGCCGCAGGGGAAACCATGGTGATCGACGTCCGTCCGCCCAATGAATACGAAGCCGGTCATGTCCCCGGCGCCATCAACATTCCCATCGACTACCTGCCACAGCGACTGATGGACTTGCCACGCACCCAGGAAATCGTCGCCTACTGCCGTGGCCCCTACTGCATGCTGGCCTTCGACGCCGTGGCCAAGCTGCGCGAGGAAGGCTTCCGCGCCCGCCGCCTGGAAGACGGCTTTCCGGAGTGGAAAGCCGACAATCTCCCGACAAATTCGGGCAAGCCCATCTGACCAACGAAATTTCTGTTGACAATTCTTCTGTTTCGTCTATTATTCAAATATTCATTTGAATATTTTACATGGGGAAACAGCATGACACCTCTCGCCATCGTCGCCGGTGCACTGACCGGCATCGTGCTGGGTCTGTTCGGCAGCGGCGGCTCCATTATCGCCATGCCTGCGCTGCTTTATCTACTGAATGTAGACCCCAAGGCAGCCATTGCCATGAGCCTGGGCATCGTCGGTGTTACTGCCACCATCACCGGCCTGGATAACTGGCGCCGTGGCAATGTAGATATAAAAATTTCGGCAGTCTTTGGACTGTTCGGTGTAATTGGCACCTATGCCGGTGCACGACTGGGCGTTCATACCCCAGTCACGCTCCAACTGACCCTGTTCGCGCTGGTCATGTACGCAGCGGCCTGGCGCATGCTGCGCCCTGCGGTACTAAGGCCTGTTCCAGCGGGCGGAACGAAAATATTCAGTGACGGAACAGCGGTGATCGGATGCCAGGATTTCTTCTCTCCCTGCATGGGACACATCGCGTTGCATGGCATAGGGGTTGGAATACTGACCGGTCTGGTCGGTGTGGGTGGAGGATTCCTGATCGTGCCCGCACTGGTGCTGCTGTCCGGGCTCCCCATGAAAAAAGCTGTCGGCACCTCGCTGGTCATCGTATCCGCCAAATCCTATGCCGGTTTCGTGGGTTATCTTGGCGCGGTGCCGATCAATTTGGCGTTGATGGCATCCTTTACCGCCGTCACCGTCCTGGGCAGTTTCGCCGGCACGCATATTTCACACCATTTTTCCCAGGAAGCGCTAAAGCGGGGTTTTGCCATCTTCCTGCTGTGCGTGGCGAGCTATATCCTGCTCAAGAGCGTGCTCTGAGGCGGCGGGGAAAGACCACCCTGACTTCGGTTCCCTTGCCCGCCTCGGGCGTGACCAGTTCCACCCTGGCGCCGTGCAGCTGGGCGATTTCCTGAACGATGGCCAGGCCCAGGCCGCTGCCTTCCTCCTCGTTCCCCAGCACGCGGTAAAAACGCTGGAACACCTTGTCGCGCTCCATCTCGGGGATGCCCGGCCCGTTGTCTTCCACCGCCAGCAGCGCGGCGTCCCCCTCTCCGACAAGCTTTACCGTTACCCGGCTGCCTGGCGGGCAATAGCGCAGGCTGTTGTCGATCAGGTTATCGAGCAGCATTTTCAGGCGCAGCGCATCACCCTGGACCGGCACCGCGCCGCTCGCTCCCTCATAGCCGAGGTCGATGCCCTTGCCCAGGGCGCGCGGCACCCATTCCATCGCGCTTTCGCGCACCAGGGCGGCGAGGTCGAGGCTTTGCAGCGCCAGCGTCTTGTCCGCGCCCGGCTCCACCCGCGCCAGTGCCAGCATCTGGTTGATCAGACGCACGGTGCGGCCGGTCCCGGCGGAAAGCTGTTCCAGGGCGTGACGCTGCCGCTCCGGGTCGGTCTGGCGCAGCGCCAGGTCGGTTTGCGCCTTGAGGCCGGCCAGCGGGGTGCGCAACTGGTGTGCCGCATCGGCCATGAAGCGCTGCTGCGCGCCCAGCGCCTGGTCGAGGCGGCCCATCAGCTCGTTGATGGCGTGGATCAGGGTCTGCACCTCTTCCGGCGCATTCGATTCGGCCAGCGGGCCGAGCTCGCGGTGGGAGCGCGCCGCGATTTCGCTCCGTACCTGCTGCAGCGGAGCCAGCCCGCGCCCCACGCCGAACCACACGATAAACGCTGCGAGCAGGATCAGCGCGAGCTGCGGCGCGAGCATCCCGGTCAGGATTTCTCCCGCCAGGATGCGGCGCTTGTTGAGCGTTTCCGCCACCTGCACCAGCACCGTGCGGCCCGAAAATTCGCCGACCGGGATGACATAGAGCGAAGCGATGCGCAGCTTCTCCCCGCGCAAATTACCGTCGTGCAGGATCGGGGCGCCAATCTTGCCCGTCATGGGCGGGCGCGGCAGGCCGGGCTCGCCGCTGATGAACTGCCCGCGCCGCCCGATCACCTGGTAATAGACCCGGTCATATTCGTCGGAGAGCAGAATCTGCATGGCGCTGCGCGGAAGCTCCACCACCGCCTGGTCGTCGATCACCTTGACCTGCTCCGCCAGCGAGCGCGTCGAATCGAACAGCGCACGGTCATAGGCCACATTGGTGAAATTGATCGCCATGAAGTAAGCCACCACGGCCCCCACCAGCCACAGCGACAGCAGCGGCATCAACAGCCACACCAGCAGCTTGCGCCGCAGGGAAGTGGCACGCTCGCCGGATCCGGGGGCTTGCTGCATGCCTATTCGGCGTCCATCAGATATCCCAGGCCGCGCACGGTGGCAATGGCGACACCGCTGCCCTCGAGCTTCTTGCGCAGGCGATGGATATACACCTCGATGGCGTTGTCGCCGGTATCCGCATCCCAGCCGTAGAGGGATTCCAGCAGCTGTTCCTTGCTGACCACCTTGCCCGCGCGCTGCATCAGGAGTTCGAAAATCCCCAGCTCGCTCGCTGGCAAATCCAGGGCGCGCTCGCCGCAGTACACCCGGCGTCCGGACACGTCGAACGACAGCCCGCCGAGCTGGATCAATTCGCTGTTGCCCCAGTTGGAGCGCCGCAGCAAGGCGCGGATGCGCGCCTCCAGCTCGGGCAGTTCGAACGGCTTGGTCATGTAGTCATCCGCGCCCAGGTCCAGCCCCTTGACGCGGTCCTCCAGGGCATCGCGCGCCGTCAGGATCAGCACCGGCGCCTGCGGCTTGCGCTCGCGCAGGCGCCGCAGCACCTGGAAACCGTCCATGCCGGGCAGGCCGAGATCGAGCACGGTCAGATCATAATCCTGCTGCGCCAGCATGTAGTCCGCTTCCTGGCCGTTACGGGCGCAATCCACGCGGTAGCCCGCGTGTTTCAGCGACGCGACCAGCCCGTCCGCGAGCAGCGCGTCATCTTCGACGATCAATATTCGCATGCTGCATGGCTCCTCTCTCAAAAACGTGCGCCGACACTCAGGCGAAGGGCATCGGTCGCGCTGAAATTCTGTCTGGGGTCGCTCGCCAGCCGGACAAACCAGTCTTTCCAGTCGTAAGTCACGCTGGCGCCCCAGGCGTTGACCGGCCCCTCGTCGCCATCCCCGGTCTTGCGCAGGATGTCCGCGGTGAGCCGCTCGCCGCGCCCCATCGGCAGGCGCGACACAAAATGAATGTGCTTCTGAGCGGTATGGAGGCGATCGTCGGCAATGGCCATGACGTAAAACGTCCGCCCGCTTTCCTCGCGCCGCCCGAAAGCCAGGGAGATCGCATCGTTGGGATCGAAATTGAGGTTGAAATAAGGCTTGAGATTGGTGCGTCCCCAGCCTGCCAGCATGAACCAGGGCTCGCCGACTTCGGCAGTCAGGCTGCCGCCCGCGAAGCCGTGCGAGGCCACTTGCAGGGAAGGCTGCAATGACAGGCCGAAGCCGGGAATGGGATGGAACGCGCTCTCCAGGCCGGCGCGGCTCTGGCTGCCGAATTCGCGGTCATGGTAGGCGCCGAGCCAGGCCGAGGTTTCGCCGCTGCGATAGCGCAGATTGAGGTCTTCCCCCGCCAGGGAAGCGTACTGGTAATACCCCGCAGTGAGCTTGAACGGCTTCGCAGCCGCCGCTTCCTCGTGCGCGGCGGCATCATCCGGCAGCCGCGCGCTGTCGCCCCCCCAGGCGCAAGCGCTCGCGGCAAACAGCGCGGCAGCCAGCAAATCCACGGACATCGGTATACGCACGAAAAAACCCCCTGAAAGGAAGGCGAAAGCACCAGGAGATTATTATGCCACGCGCTTCACATTGAAAAGGCCCGGCTTATGAAACACTTCCCGCTATTCCTGTTTGCCCTGCTGCTGTGGGGCAGCGCCCATGCCGACTCCACCAGCACGCCGGACAGCCTGACGCTGCCCCAGGCAGAACAGCTGCTGCTCGCCCGCAACCGCGAAATCCAGGCGGCGCAACGCGCCGTGGAGGGGCTGCGCGCCGATGCCATCAGCGCCGCGCAGCGTCCCAACCCCACGCTCTCGCTCGGCACCAGCAGCATCAGCCTCGACCGCACCAGCCCCGGCAAGGCATGGGACAAGCAGATGGACAGCGTGATGCGGCTGGATCAGACCATCGAGCGCGGCGGCAAACGGGAATTGCGCATCCAGGCTGCAGAATCGGCGATCCGGGCGGGCCAGGCCGATGCCGCCGATACCGTGCGCATGCAGCGCGCAGCCCTGGCTTCCGCGTACTACGATCTGCTGCTGGCGCAGGAAAAGGAAGCGATCAACCGCCACACCGCCGAGCTGTATGGCGCATCGCTCAAGGCCTCGGAGTTGCGCCTGCAACAGGGCGACATCTCGCCCACCGACCTGGCGCGCCTGCAGGTGGAAGCCCACCGCGCCGACAACGACGCGCGGCAGGCCCGGGCCGAACGTGACAAGGCGCAACTCGCGCTGGCCTACCAGATCGGCGCGGAACGCCGCGCCACCGGCATCCAGGCCGCCGGGCCGTGGCCGGAAGCGCAGGCCGCCGCCAACGATGAAATCGAGGCAATGCTGGCGCGGCGTGCCGATGTACGGGCCGCGCAAAGCCGCGTCGAGCTGGCGGATGCGCGGCGCGGTCAGGCGCGCGCACTGCTCACTCGCGACATCTCCGTCGGCGTGCAGTACGAGCACTATCCGCCCGATGCGCGCAACACCGTGGGGCTGGGCGTGTCCTTCCCCTTGTTCGCAAATTACCAGTATCAGGGCGAAATTCAGCGCGCCGAGAATGATTACAGCGCGGCACTGGAAGACCTGGAGCGGGTGCGCGCCCTGGCCCTGACCGAGATCAAAAAAACCCGCACCGAACTGGACGCGGCGCGGGAACGCCTGGAAAAAACCGGCGGCGACCTGCTGGCCAAGGCCGAAAAAACCGCTGCCGCAGCAGAGTTCGCCTATCGCCGTGGCGCGCTCGGCCTGCTCGACCTGCTCGATGCCCGCCGCACCCTCAAAGCCGTGCAACTGGAAGCGGCCACCACCCGCGCCGATCATGCCAAGACCCTGGCGGCCTGGCAAACCCTGCTGGCAGATGAACCCACCAAGGAAAACGCACAACCATGATCCGTCCCATTGCCCTCGCCACCCTGCTCCTGTTTTGCCAGCTCACCACCGGCGCGGAGGCCAGGCCCGCCCCGGCAAGCGTGCTGCGCTTCTCTGCTGGCGCGCCGCAACTCAATTACCTGCGCATCCAGCCGGTGACCGAGGTGCCCGAGCCCGCCACCGGCCCGCTCAACGGCCGCATCGCCTACGACGAGAACCGCACCAGCCGGGTCAGCTCCCCGGTGGCAGGGCGGGTGGTGAAGCTGGAAGCCCAGCCGGGCGACATGGTCAAAGCCGGGCAGCCGCTGCTGTGGCTGGACTCGCCTGATCTGGGCAGCGCGGTGGCCGACCTGAGAAAGGCCGAGGCCGACCAGCACCAGAAACGCCTCGCTTTCCAGCGCGCCAGGTCGCTGTTCGAAGGCGAGGTGCTGGCGCGCAAGGACCTGGAGTCCGCCGAGGCCGACCTGAAGCAGTCCGGCGCCGAGGCCGAGCGCGCCCGGGCGCGCGTGAAGAACCTCGCCCCCGGCGGCAACGCTGGCGACGGCAACCGCTATGCGCTCAAGGCGCCGCTCGCCGGCGTGGTCGCCGAACGGCAGGTCAACCCCGGCGCAGAAGTGCGGCCGGACAACCCGAACCCGCTGTTCGTGATCACCGACCCGGCCCGCCTGTGGATCCTGATCGACCTGCCGGAGCGCGACCTGGGCAAGGTCCGCGTCGGCCAGCCGGTCGGCATCGAGGTCGACGCTTACCCCGGACGCCGCTTCCAGGGCCGGGTGACCAGCATCGGCGCGGCCCTCGACCCGGCCACGCGGCGCGTCCAGGTGCGCTGCGCGCTGGACAACTCGGAACAGCTGCTGAAGCCGGAGATGTACGCGCGCGTCACCCCGCTCGCCGAACCGACGCGCATGGCCTTGCAGGTGCCCAACACCGCGCTCATCACCGAAGGGCTGTACAGCTTCGTGTTCGTCGAAACCAGCCCCGGCGTGCTGGAAAAACGCCGCGTCACCCCCGCCGCCCAGGGGCGCGATGCCACGGTGCTGCGCGAAGGGCTGAAGTCCGGCGAGAAAGTGGTGACCACCGGCGCGCTGCTGCTCAATTCCGAGTTGTCAGGGGGGAAATAAGCCTAAAAAAGCCATTGAACCGCAAAGGCGCAAAGTAAAAACAATGCGTTATCAGAATCTGCCCAGCCACCAGACAGGTGAATGCCGGATGATTTACATGTCCCTGTTTTCTTTGCGTCTTCGCGCCTTCGCGTGCGTTGTTCCGCTTCAGCGGAATACAACCACGGGGAAGACCCTTGCGATCTTCGCGGTTGATGAACTGGGGTTTTTTAGGATAAGGAAACTTCACTAATGCTGGAAAAACTCACCACTTTCGCCCTGCAGCAGCGCCTGTTCGTGCTGGTGGCGTCGGCGCTGCTCGCCGCCGGCGGCTGGTACGCGGTGCAGAACGTGCCCATCGAGGCCTTCCCGGACGTGCAGGATGTCCAGGTCCAGGTCGTCACGCAGGCGCCGTGGCAGGCGCCGGCCGAGGTGGAGCGCGGAGTCACGCTGCCGATCGAAATGGAAATGAGCGGCGTGCCGCATCTGACCCAGTTGCGCTCGGTGTCCATCACCGGCCTGTCGGTGATCACCCTCACCTTTTCCGAGCACACCGACGACTATTTCGCGCGCCAGCAGGTGCTGGAGAAACTGCAGAACGTCACCCTGCCACCCGGCCTGCAGCCCTCGCTGGCGCCGCTCGCCACCGCCGTGGGCGAGGTCTACCGCTACGTGCTGGACATCCCGCCCGGGATGCCGCTGTACGAGGCACGCGCAATCCAGGACTGGGTCATCCGCCCGGCGCTGCGCACCACGCCCGGCGTGGCGGACGTGGTGAGTTTCGGCGGCACGGTCAAGGAATACCAGGTCCGCATCAATCCCTATGCGCTGAAGAAATACAATCTCACCATAGCCCAGGTATCGCAGGCGCTCTCCAGCAACAGCGCCAATACCGGCGGCGGCCTGCTCAAGCGCGGCGACGAGGCACTGGTGATCCGCGGCGTGGGCCTGTTCCACAGCCTGGACGACATCGCCCGCAGCGTGGTGGCATCGCGCGACGGCAAACCTATCCTGGTATCCGACCTGGGCGAGGTGACGGTGGGCGCGCGCACCCGCTCCGGCATCGTCGCCTTCAACGAGCGCGACGACGTGGTGCAGGGCATCGTGGTGATGACCAAGGGCCAGAACGCGGCCAAGGTGGTGGAAGCGCTCAAGGAGAAAATCGCCGCCACGGAAAAACACCTGCCGCCCGGCGTGCGCATCGCGCCTTACTACGACCGCACCAAGCTGATCCAGCACACGGTGCACACCGTTGCGGAGAACATGATCCTGGGTGCCATCCTGGTCATCGCCATCCTCATCGTGTTCCTCAAGAACTGGCGCGCCGCGCTGATCGTGGCGGCGGTGATCCCACTGTCGCTGCTGTTCGCCTTCATCCTGATGCACGCGCGCGGGGTGTCGGCCAACCTGATCTCGCTCGGCGCGATCGACTTCGGCATCATCATCGACAGCGCGGTGGTGCTAGTGGAAGCGCTGATGGTGCGGCTCACCCTGGCAGCCGGGGATCGCATGCCCAACCACGACAGCTACGGCTGGCGCATCCACACCCTGAAAATGACCGCAATCGAGATGGGGCGGCCGATCCTGTTCTCCAAGGCGATCATCCTGCTCGCCTTCCTGCCGATCTTCACCTTTCAGCGCGTGGAGGGCAAAATTTTCGCCCCCATGACCTACACCCTGAGCTTCGCGCTGCTGGGGGCGATCCTGCTCACCGTCACGCTGATCCCGGCGCTGCTGTCCTACACCATGAGGAAGCATTCCATGGAGGAAAAGCACAGCGACTGGATGCATTGGCTGGAGCGCAAATACCGTGCGCTGCTGCTGGCTTCGCGCGAGCTGCGCCGCTACATCGTCGCTGGCGCGCTGGCGCTGCTGGCCCTGTCGCTGGCGCTGGCGCCGCTGCTGGGCAGCGAATTCCTGCCCAAGCTGGACGAGGGCAACATCTGGCTCAAAGTGGCGCTGCCGCCCTCCACCGCGCTCGACACCACCAAGCAGGTGGAACGCCAGGTGCGCGCCATTCTCAAGAGCTATCCGGAAGTCAACAACGTGGTGACCCAGGTTGGACGCCCCGACGACGGCACCGATCCCAAGGGGCCCAACAACCTGGAAATCATGGCCGACCTCAAGCCGCGCGAGACCTGGCGTTTCACCGACAAGGAAGCCATGATCGCGGACATGACCAAAAAGATCCGCGCCATGCCCGGCGCGCTGACCAACTTTTCCCAGGTCATCGAGGACAACGTGATGGAAGCACTGTCCGGCGTTCAGGGCGAGATCGCGGTCAAGATCTTCGGCCCCGACCTGGAAATCCTGGAGGACAAGGCCGAACGGGTGGCGGAACTGCTGGCCGGCATCCACGGCGCCACCGACGTGGCCGCCATCCGGGTGAGCGGCCAGACCGAACTCAACATCACCCTGGCACGCGACAAGCTGGCGCGCTACGGCATCAACATCAGCGACGCCAACGCCACGATCCAGACAGCCCTGGGCGGCATGGCGGTGAACAGCTTCTACGAGGCGAACCGGCGTTTCGACGTCACGCTGCGGCTGAACAAGGCATACCGCGACGCGGTGGACGACGTGGCGGACCTGCCGGTCGCGCTGCCCGGCGGCAACGGCTCCATTCCGCTCGGGTCGATCGCCGACATCGAGGTCAAACAGGGCGCCACCCGCATCACCCGGGAAGCCGGCGGCCGCAGCGCCGCCGTGAAGATCAACCTGCTCGGCCGCGACCAGGGCAGCTTCGTGCAGGAAGCCATGGACAAGGTGGCGAGCGAAATCAAGCTGCCGCCCGGCTACACCATGACCTGGGGCGGCCAGTTCGAGAACCAGCAGCGCGCCATGAAGCGCCTGATGGTGATCATTCCGCTCTCGGTGGTGCTGATTTTCCTCGTGCTGTTCTGGGCCTTCCGCTCGCTCAGGAACGCCCTGCTGGTGCTGCTGATGATCCCCTTCACCCTGATCGGCGGCCTGGCCGGGCTGGCGCTGGCCGGCCTGCACCTGTCGGTTTCCGCCGCCGTGGGTTTCATCGCGGTGGCCGGAATCTCGGTGCAGAACGGCGTGATCATGGTGGAGCAGATCAAGGAACTGGTGATGAACGGCAAGGGCGTGGCGGAAAGCGTGATCGAGGGCGCGGTGCGGCGCCTGCGCCCGATCCTGATGACCGCGCTGATGGCCGGTCTGGGCCTGCTGCCGGCGGCGCTGTCGCACGGCATCGGCTCGGAGACCCAGCGCCCCTTCGCGGTGGTGATCGTGGGCGGGCTGGTTTCCGCCACCCTTCTGACCCTCATCCTGCTGCCGCTGCTCTACCCCGGTTTCAGCGACGAGAACGATGACAAGGAATCCACATGAGCCCGGCCCCGGGTTTTAGCCAGCATTTCAACGGATAAAGAAAAAAATCCCTCATGACTGCCAATTATTTACGAGCCATCGTCTTATTTGCCGGCTTGGCCAGTGGCAAGGTATCGCGCCAGGATACCTTTGATGAACTTAAAAATCGCTTGAAATTCGCCTTCCGGGGCTTGCTGATTTTGCCTTATACGCTTGAATGGCTGATTTTTTTGGGACAGAACCCTATGTTGCGCACATTTATCGAGCGACGGCCAAGAATAGCCAGCAAGTTGCAACGCCCCTATATGCTGCAAAACATGGGGGTGGGCCAGCGCTTGAAACTGCTGGAGCAGCACTACGCTTTTCAGTGCACCAGAATGCCTGCGGCGCTTTGCCGTGCGCTGCTGGCGGATGAGGATGTGGTGCTGGCCAAATTGCCTGGCAAGCATGACAGGTTCTACAGCATCATCCTGACCCAGCGGCACAACTTCGAAAAAGAGGGCGAACTGTCACTGCGGGTGACGGATGCAGCATGCAACAACCTGGCAACGCTGACATTCAGTTTTCATGAAACCGGTAATGAGATGACGATACTCATTGGCGGTCTGCAAGGCCCGCCTCAGAGCCGCGATCACTCGCTCATCAAGGAGGCGACCAAGGCATGTCATGGCTTGTTTCCGAAAAAGCTGGGTATTGAAGCCTTGCTGGAACTGGCACGGCAACTGGGGATCCATGCCGTGCATGCTGTGGCAAAAGAGGCCCACATCTACAACCATTGGCGCTATCGCAGGGAGTTTCAGGCCGATTACAACCAGTTCTGGATAGCGCTGGGAGCGGAAAAAACAAGCCATTCATTTTATAAGCTACCTAACCCCATATACCACAAACCACTTGCTGAAGTGGAAAGCAAAAAGCGTTCGGAATATGCCAAACGCTATGCCTTACTGGCGGAGATGTCGGCGCAGATGGCTCAGGCAGTGCCAGCTTCTTGATATATCCCGACAACGATCCGTCATCACTTTCCAAGATTCAAGCTGCATCATCACAACAACCGGCAACAATTCAAGGAGTCACAATGTCCGACGAAAAGAAAGAACCCTGGCTCAACTGGCTGGCCCTGACCACCGTGATTTTCGCGGTATGCGCGACCCTCTCCACCTTCAAGGGAGGGGGTTATTCCTCGCGCTCCATCATGAGCCAGTCACAGGCCTCGGATCAGTGGGCCTTCTACCAGGCCAAGGCAATCAAGAGCTACCTCTACCAGATGCAGGTCGAAAAACTGGAACTCGAACTCCTCGGCCTCTCCCAGGGTGCCCCCCAGGCTCAGGCGGACGCCTATCGGGAAAAAATCGCGGATCACAGGAAGAAACAGGAAAAGTACGAGCAGGAAAAGCTCGCCATCCAGCAGGAAGCCAAGCACCTTGAAAGCGTGCGTGACGAGGCGCAGATTCATGCCAAGGCATTCGGCATCGCCGTGATCTATCTGCAGATCGCCATCCTGCTTTCATCGATTGCCGGCCTGCTGAAGAAAAAACCGGTATGGTTTACGGGAATCGCCAGCGGGCTGGTCGGGATCGCCTACTTTGCCGATGGGTTCTTCACGCTGTTCTGAACAGGGGGACACCCGTACAGACGCTTGACGGCGGCCCGCACCAGCACTACCACCAGCAGGCTGGAGAGAAACCCCGCCAGCACGTCGGCGGGGAAATGCGCCCCCAGACTGATACGGGACACCCCCACCCAGAGCACGAAAAATGTGCCGAGCACCTTGCCGCCCCGGCTCAGCACCGGCCACAGGCTGGCAGCAACCAGCATGGCAAAGGAGGAATGCCCGCTGGGCAGGCTGTGATGGTACTCGGGCTGGCCCACGATGTGCACGCTGCCCGCCAGCAAGGCCAGGGGCGGGCGGGGAAAATCCAGCAGGGGCTTGAGCCAGCCCAGCAACCAGCCGTCGAGCAGGTAGGCGATGCTGAATACCGCCAGCACTGCCAGCCAGCGTTCCGCGGCTGGCGACCCATAGCCTGGGGAGCGGCGCACGGCAAGCACGGCGACAAGGGCCGTCAGCGCGAGGTAGAAGGAAAAATTGGCATGCCCGCCGAGGCTGGTGCCCAGCAGCATGAAGCGGTCGATCACTTCGCCGTGCAGGTCGTTCACGGCGTGAAACAGCCAGACATTGAGACCGCCCCAGCCGTAGAGTATTTCTTTCATGTCCCACGCCTCCTGAACCAAGAAACTACTGATTTATTCCCTGAAGGGGGAGGGGTTTGGTTTAGCGAATAAACCAGCGTTTGCCTAAGCATCGGATTCCGCCGGCTTCATGCCCCTGCGCGGCGAGTTGAACGCCACATACAGCGTCGGCAGCACGATCAGGGTCAGCAGGGTAGCGGAGATCAGCCCCCCGATCACCACGATCGCCAGCGGACGCTGGGTTTCCGCGCCGATGTCGTGCGACAGCGCCATCGGCAGCAGGCCCAGCATGGCCAGCAGCGCGGTCATCAGCACCGTCCTGAGGCGCACCAGCGAACCTTGCAGCACCGCTTGTTCAGCTGTCATGCCGGCGTTCTTGAGGTGATTGAAATGGCTCACCATCACCACCCCGTTCAGCACCGCCTGCCCGAACAGGGCGATGAAGCCGATCGCCGCCGACACCGAGAGCGGGATGCCGGTGAAATACAGGGCGACGATGCCGCCGATCAGGGCGAAGGGGATGTTGGAAATGATGAGAAAGGCACTCTTCACCGACTTGAAGGCGTCGAACAGCAGGATGAAGATCAGCAGGATGGACAGCGGCACCACCCAGGACAGCCGCGCCATGGCCCGCTCCTGGTTCTCGAACTCGCCCGACCAGGTGACGCTGTAGCCCTCGGCCAGATGCACGCCGGATTCCACCCTGGCCTGCATGTCCTTGACCACGCTGCCCATGTCCCGGTCGCGGATGAACACGCCGATCGACAACACGCGCTTGCCGTTTTCGCGGCTGATGTTCATGGCGCCGGAGACCGCGCGGAAATCCACCACCTGCGACAGCGGCACGTGCGCCCCGCCGGGGGTGTCGATCAGCACGTTCTTCAGATTCGACAGGGCGCGTTCGGATTCCCTGAGGCGCACCGCCACGCCGAAGTGCTTCTCGCCCTCCCACAGCTCGGTGGCGGCCTTGCCGCCCATGGCGGTTTCCACCACGTCCTGCACATCCGCCACGTTGAGGCCGTAGCGCGCGGCAGCGGCGCGGTCGATCTCCAGCAGATATTGCGGCAGCTCGCCGTTGCGGTCGATGAAGGCACGCGCCACACCCTGCACGCCGCCGATCAGGCCGAGGATGTGGTTGGCTTCCTTTTTCAGCACGTCGAGGTCGTCGCCGAACACCTTGATCACGATCTGGCCGTCGATCTGGGAAATGCTCTCCAGGATGTTGTCGCGGATCGGCTGCGAGAAACTCGGCTCGATGCCCGGCAATTCGGACAGCCGGTCGTCCATCTCGGCGATCAGCTTTTCCTTGCTCATGCCGGACCGCCACTCTTTTTCCGGCTTGAGGTCGACCAGGAACTCGGCGCTGTTGATCAGCTTGGGGTCGGTGCCGTCCTCGGGCCGCCCGGCCTTGGAAATCACCGAGTTGATCTCGGGGATCTGCCTCAGCACCTGGCGCATGCGCCGCGTCTCGGCCTGCACCTCGGTGACCGAGACCGAGGGCGGCAGCGGCACGTTGATCCAGATCGAGCCCTCGTTGAGCTCGGGCAGGAACTCGCTGCCCAGGCGGGTGGCCACGCCCAGACTGGCGGCCAGCGCCAGCACGGCAACGCCCAGCACCAGCTTGCGCTTGCCCAGCGCCCAGCTGAGCACGGGCTCGTACACCCGCTTGGTCCAGGCCACCAGGCGGTTGTCCTCGTGCGGCAGGTTTTTGGTCAGCAGGTAGCGGCACAGCACCGGCACCAGGGTCAGCGACACGACCAGCGAGCCGATCAGGGCCGAAGTCACGGAAAACGCCATGGGCGAGAAGATGCGCCCCTCGTGGCGTTGCAGGGTGAAAATGGGGATGTGGGCAGCGATGATGATGACCATCGAAAACACCGTGGGCCGCCCCACTTCCGCCGCAGCTTCGAGTATCTCGTGCACCCGCGCCTTGGTGTTGTCGAGCGACTGGGCCTTCATCTCGCCGAGGCGGCGGAAGATGTTCTCCACCACGATCACCGCGCCATCGACGATGATGCCGAAATCCATCGCGCCCAGCGACAGCAGGTTGGCGGGAATGCCGACGAAGGTCAGGCCGATGAAGGTGGCCAGCAGCGAGAGCGGGATCACCAGCGCCACGATGGCCGCCGCACGCAGGTTGCCGAGAAACAGATAAAGCACCAGCGAAACCAGCAGCGCACCCTCTGTCAGATTGGAAAACACCGTCTTCAAGGTTTTGCCGATCAGCCAGGAGCGGTCGTAGAACGGCACCATCCTGACACCCTTGGGCAAGATTCTGGTGTTGATCATCTCCACCCGCGCCTTGAGCGCCTCCAGCACCAGCGAGGGATTCTCGCCCTTCCTCATCATCACGATGCCGGACACCACGTCGTCGTTGTCGTCCTGGCCGACGATGCCCTGGCGCGGCACGGCGGCGATTTTCACTTCGGCGATGTCGCGCACCAGCACCGGCACGCCACGGTTTTCCGCCACCACGATCTGGCCGATGTCGGCCGAGGAATGCAGCAGGCCGATGCCGCGTAGCAGGAATTGCTGGCGCCCCTGCTCCACCGCACCGCCCCCTGCATTCGCGTTGGCGCGCGCCAGCGCGCCGAAAAGCTGCGCCAGCGTCACCTTGTAGTCGCGCATTTTGGCGAGATCGGGGTTGACCTCGTACTGCTTGATCCGCCCGCCCAGGGTCACCACGTCGGCCACCCCCGGCACCTGGCGCAACTGCTTTTCCACCACCCAGTCCTGCAGGGTGCGCAGCTCGCGCGGGTCGAGGTGATCGCCTTCCAGGCGGTAGCGGTAAATCTCGCCGATGGCCGTGGACAGCGGCGCCAGCGCCGGTTCCACCCCCGGTGGCAGGTCCACCCCGCGCAGCCGCTCCACCACCTGCTGGCGGGCGAAATAGGCATTCGGCTTGTCGTCGAAGGTGAGGATCATGAAGGACAGCCCGAACTGGGTGTGCGAGAACATGCGCACCGCGTTGGGCAGGCCGGAGAGCGCGATTTCCAGCGGGATCGTGACCTGCTTCTCCACTTCCTCGGCAGCACGGCCGGGGTAGAGGCTGATCACCGTCACCTGGGTGTCGGAGACATCGGGAAAGGCCTCGATTGGCAACTGCTTGAAGGCGAGCACCCCGCCGCCCACGAACAGCAGCAGGCCCAGCCAGGTGAACAGGGGGTTGTGCAGGGCGAAGCCGACGATGCGCCTGATCATTCCGCGCTCCACCAATGCACCGCAAAGACGCAAAGGCGCAAAGAAAGCAGGCTGGTGCGGTCAATCTGACGTTCATCTGCCGCGCGAGCGGACAACTGTCTGCAAGAAGCGGTTTTTCTTTGCGCCTTTGCGTCTTTGTGGTTACGCACTGAAATTTGCTGGATCATTTCGCCGCCCGCGTTTGGGTTTGGAATATCTGCTGCAAGTAGAGGTTGCCCTCGGACACCACCTTTTCGCCTTGCTTCAGCCCGGCAAGAACCGCCAGCATGCCCTGGGATTCGGCGCCCACCGTGACCTCGCGGCGCTCGAACATACGGTCATTGAGGGCAACGAACACGAAATGCCTGTCGCCGCTCAGGTACACCGCCCTGGCGGGAACGAACAGCCCCCCCTCGCCCTTGAACGTGATCTCGCCGCTGACGTACATCTCGCCCTTGAGGCGGCGCTCCGGATTGGGCACCGTGGCACGCACCCGGACAGTGCGCGTGGCGGGATCGACGAAATCCGCGACCTGGACGATCTCAGCGGCAAAATGCTGGCCCGGATACTGCGCCGCGACCAGCGCCACGCCGACACCCGGCGCCAGGCCGGCCAGGTCGCCTTCGGCCGCCTCCAGCTGCGCCCACAAGCCGGAGGGATCGGTCACCACGAAGGAAGGCGCGGCCGCATCGGGGCGGACTTCCTGGCCGGGATTGATGGCCTTTTCCACCACCACGCCGACAATCGGGCTTTTCAGCAGGAAACGCTGGTCCACATTGGGGCCGCCACCATACAGCCGGACCCGCTCCCCGGCGCGCGCGGCCTCGCTCTCGGCGCGCGCCAGCTCGGCCTCGGCCTGTTGCAGCTCACGCGCCGCCGCCACGCCGTGGGCGTGCAGCTCGCGCTGGCGCTCCGCGTTCTGGCGGGCCAGCGCCAGGTCCGCAGCGGCCTTGCGCGATTCCGCCTGGGCCGTGCCGAAGTCGGGCGAGGCCAGTTCGGCCAGGGCCTGGCCTGCGGCCACTTTATCCCCCGGCTGCACCAGGATGCGCGCCACCCGCCCGGCGAAGGGGCTGAACACGCGCGCGGTGCGGTCCTCGTTCCACACCAGGCGGCCGGGCAGTTTCAACACCCGCTCCACGCCGGCGCGCACCGGCTCCAGCGCAATGCCCGGCAAGGTCTTTCCGGAGGCAGCGAAGGTGATTTTGTCCCCGGCCACCGCCGGCCCCGGCTCTTCCTTCTTTTCCTCCGGCTTGTGACACGCCGCGAGCACGGCCAGTGACAGGGCCAATACTGCTTTCCAGCGGGTACCGCTCATCTATTTCTTCTCCTGATCATTGGACGCGCGGCGACTGGCCGGCGATTGCCAGATCGGCGCCAGCGGCTTCCACAGCACGGCTGGCCGCGATCAAAACCGGGAATTCTAAGTGGCGCGACCTTTCACCAGGCTTTCATCAACCTGGCCAGGCTGCGGCACCGGTCACTAAAATGTCACAAAAGTGACATACAATGGCGGCCCTATGCGCTTTCCGCTCTTCGCCCTTTTCCCGCTGGCATTCCTGCCGCTCCTGGCCGCCGCCGGGGACGCGCAGGAGGAAGCCTGGGGCGCCCGTTTCCAGACCACCTACTCGTGGCAGGCCAAGCCCGCCTTCCCGGCCGCCTATTCCGGGCCCAACAGCCTATCCGCCAGGCGGGATGAGGCTTATACCTTCACCGCCACCGCCCATCTGGGCTTCCGCCCCTGGAATGAAGGTGAAATCTACCTTAATCCGGAGATCAGCCAGGGGGTGCCCTTTTCCGGCCTGACCGGGCTGGGCGGCTTTCCCAACGGCGAGGCCACGCGCGCCTCCGGCTCCACCCCGGTGCTCTACCGCCAGCGCCTGTTCCTGCGCCAAACCTGGAACCTGGGCGGGGACCGCGAAGCGGTGGAATCCGATTTCAACCAGCTGGCCGGGGCAGTGGACAGCAAGCGCTTCGTGCTCACCGCCGGCAATTTTTCCACGCTCGACGTGTTCGACAAGAACGCCTACGCCCACGACCCGCGCAGCCAGTTCATGAACTGGTCGAACATGACCCATGCGTCCTTCGACTATGCCGCCGACGCGCGCGGCTTCGGCTGGGGCTTCGCGGGGGAGTGGTATGAGGATGACTGGGTGCTGCGCTTCGGGCGCATGACCCCGCCCAAGGAACCCAACATGCTGCCGCTCGATTTAGCCTTCTTGCGTCACTATGGCGACCAGATCGAAGTCGAACATGCGCACCAGCTCGCCGGCCAGCCCGGCAAGCTGCGCCTGCTGGCCTTCCGCAACCGCGCCGTGCTGGCGCGCTACCGCGACGCCATCGACTACGGCACGGCCCACGGTGAAGCGCCGGATATCTTCAAGGTGCGCAACGGGGAACAGATCAAGTACGGCTTGGGCGTGAATGTCGAACAGGCCATCAGCAGCCAGGCCGGCATTTTTCTGCGCGCCATGCAGGCGGACGGCCACAGCGAAACCCTGGCCTTCACCGAGGCCGACCAGTCGGCGGCGCTGGGAATGTCCATCAAAGGCGCCGCGTGGGGAAGGGCGCAGGACACTTTCGGCCTCGCCCTGGCGCGCAACGGCCTGTCACGGGACCGGCGCGACTATCTGGCTGCGGGCGGGATTTCCTTCTTCATCGGCGACGGCGCGCTCGGCTATCGTCCGGAAACGATTGTGGAAAGCTACTACAGCTGGAATCCCATGAAAGGCGCCTGGCTCAGCGCCAACTACCAGCACCTCGCCAACCCTGCCTACAATGCGGAGCGGGGGCCGGTGAACATCTACGGCCTGCGGCTGCATCTCGAATACCCCTAGGAGCCTGTCCTACCGCGCCTGCCGCCGCTTCATCATTTCTTCCATCTGCTTCTGGTTCTTTTCCATGTCCTGCATGTTGAACTTGCCCATGCCCGGCATGACCACATCGCCCGGTTTCTGGCCCGGCTTGCATGGCCCCAGCCATCTGGCTTCCTGGGTCATTCTGGCGGTGCCCATGCCCATCATCGGCGGGTCGTAGCGCACCGTCATGTCGTTGCGGTAGCCGGAATCGAAATTGCCGGTAAGCACGGCATCGGTGGTGGCGGTGGTCTGGTCGATCTTGCACACTGAATGCATCAGCATTTTGTCGCCCTGACGCTTCATGTCCATCACGCTGCACTTGTATTCCGACCTGGCGGCCTGTTGCTGCATGATATTGTCGGTATTGGCGTCAATGCACTGCTGGATGGGGCCGTGGCTGGGCTGCCCGGCCATCTGGGTATTGATTTCCCACAGCCCGGCCTTGCGTTTCGGCATGTCGGCAGCACCAGCGAAGAGTGGCTGGGCCAGCACCAGGCAGGCCAAGGCTGTGGCGACAGGGTGAATAGCAAAACGTATTCTGGACATGACAACAGCTCCTTGATGTGTGCGGCGGCGACAAGTCAGTTGCTCGCCCCCAGGTTGGAATGGAACAGGAAAAAGTTTACTCCCTCGCGCAGTCAGCACAAGGTACTCAGGGGCAAGGCAGCCCGTCCTTATTGATCCGGCACATTTTATTCCGGACTGTGGGTCGGCCTTTAGGCCGACATGTCGGGCTGAAGCCCGACCCACATTCATGGATAAATCGTTCCTGATCATCAGTCGCGGGCATATACCCATTGCAGCACGGCATCCAGCACCGGCCGCGCCGCGCTGGCGCGCGGGTGATTGACCATCGCCACCACCGCCATGCGCCGCCCCCTGGCATCGAACACATAACCCGCCACGCTGCGCACGCCTTCAAGCGAACCGGTCTTGATATGGGCATGGCCGGCTACTGCGTGGTCCTGCAGACGTTTTTTCATGGTGCCGTCCACCGCGACGATGGGCAGGGAGGATTCGAATTCGGCAAACACCGGGCTGTTGCTGGCGCTCACCAGCAGCGCCCCCAGATGGCCGGGGCTGATGCGCTCCAGGCGGGACAAGCCGGAGCCGTTTTCCAGCACCAGCTCGGGGAAATCCAGCGCCTTCTCCGCCAGCCAGTTTTCAATCGCGGCGGCGGCCTTGCGCGTCGTGGCGGGCGGGCCGGCCGACTCGGCCCCCAGGGTCAGAAACAACTGCCGCGCCATGACGTTGTTGCTGAATTTGTTGATGTCGCGAATCACGTCAGCCAGCGGCGGTGAATCATGCCGGGCCAGCAGGAGCGCGCCCGGCTGAACCTCTCCCGCGCCGGCACCGCCGCTCAGCGTGCCGCCCAGTTCTGTCCACAGCAGGCGGAACACACTGTCGATATAACTGCCATTGGGCAGCAGGTTGAGGTTGAAATTTTTTTCGCCACAGGCCAGGGCAAAACGCCCGCGCAGGGTCAGCACCCGCTCCTGGCCCACCGTGGCGACTTCGCTGGCAATCCCCTCGCGCCAATCCCCGCAGGGTCCAGCCGTCATTTCGATGTGACTGACCACTTTCAGGGAAGATGGCGCCGGATCTGGAACCACCCGGAGCATCTGGCCTTCTGGCAGGAGACGGATGCGGATGGCGTTGAAATTCACCAGCAATGCCTGGGGAGCGGTATTGTAGGCGCGCAGCGGTTCGTTATCGAATGCGCCGGGATCGTGCGCGGTTGCCGCGAAATGGCTCTGGTCCAGCACCACGCTGCCGCGAATGTCGCGTACCCCGCGCTGGCGCAGGTCGCGCAACAGCAGCCAGAAGCTCTCCAGCGTCAGCTTGGGGTCGCCGTAGCCTTTGAGTATCAGGTCGCCATTCAGGGCGCCGGCAATCAGCGGCCCGCCTGCATAGCTTTCCGTTTTCCAGCGATAGGCGGGGCCGAGCAATTCCAGCGCGGCGTAAGTGGTCACCAGCTTCATGGTGGAAGCCGGATTCATGGCATGTTCCGCACCCGCCCGCAGCAACGGTTGCCTGGACTGGGTGTCCTGCACCCAGATGCCGAGGCTGGACGGCGGCAATCCTGCTTCCCTGAGCGCGGCACGAACAGGCGCGGGCAGGGTATCCGCCCCGGCAGGCACCAGCCATAGCAGCAACAGCCAGCCGCACAGACGCATCACAGCTCGAACTCATCCCGGTAGCCCGGCACCTCGACATGCCAGTGCCAGTTTTCGCGAACCAGGTCGGCAAAGCCAAACGCCACGTTTTCTTCCCCGTGCACGATGAAGGTATGGCGCGGCGGTTTTTTGAAATGCCCCAGCCAGGAAAGCAGGCCAGCCTGATCGGCATGGGCCGACAAGCCGTTGATGGTGTAAAGATCGGCGCGCACCGGAATGTCCTGGCCGAAAATGCGCACGATTTTCGCCCCATCCACCAGGCGCCGCCCCAGCGTGCCGCCGGCCTGGAAGCCGGTGATCAGCACCGAGCACTCGGGCCGCCCCAGGTTGTAGCGCAGGTGGTGCTTGATGCGCCCGGCATCGCACATGCCGCTGGCGGAAATGATGATGGCCCCGCCCTTGATCTCGTTGAGCGCCATGGAATCCTGGACGGTTTCGGTAAATTTCACCTGTGGTACGTTCTGCCCGCGCTTGAGCCATTGCATCAGGCCGCGCGCTTCGGTATCCATCAGCTCGATGTGTTTCATGGTGATCTGGGTGGCGCTGGTCGCCATGGGCGAATCGACATAGATGTTCAGATCATGCAGCCGTCCCTGCCGCGTCAGGTCATAGAGCAGGTAGAGGATTTCCTGGGTACGCCCGACGGTAAAGGCCGGGATGATGACGTTGCCGCGCTTGCGCTTGAGGGTATCGGTGATGGCATGCACCAGCTCGTCCATGGTCTGGTCGATGGTCTTGTGCAGACGGTCGCCGTAGGTCGATTCGATCAGCAGCGCATCGGCGGATTCGATGATGGCAGGGTCCTGCAGGATGGGCTGGCCAGCGTTGCCGAGGTCGCCGGAAAATACCAGCTTCTGCGTTTGCCCGCCCTCATCCACCCACACTTCGATAATCGCGGAACCAAGGATATGCCCGGCCTCGCGAAACTTGCAGCACACCGCCGCATGCGGCGACAGATCAGTATCGTAGGACACCGCCCGCAGTTGCTCCAGACAGATCTCGGCCTCATCCACGGTATACAGCGGCTCCACTTCGGCAGTCCGTGACTGGCGCGAATTCCACCCCTTGGCATACTGCCCCCACTCCGCTTCCTTTTCCTGAATGTGGGCCGAGTCGCGCAGCATGATTTCGAGCAGTTCCGCCGTGGCATGGGTGGTGTAGATCGGGCCGCCAAAGCCCTCGGCGACGAGGCGCGGCAACATGCCGGAATGGTCGATGTGGGCGTGGGTGAGCAGCACGAAATCAATATTGCGCGGCTCGAATTCGAATGCCGCGTAATTCTTGTCGCGCGCCTCGCGCCCCCCCTGGAACATGCCGCAGTCCACCAGAAAGCGGACCCCATCGGCTTCCAGCACGTAACAGGAACCGGTTACCTCGCGGCTGGCACCATGGAACTGGATTTTCATTGCTTCGCTCCGGATCGGGCTTAGGATGCCTTTATTGTAGCCCGGAGCGTGGAGGAAAAGGTCAGATCAGGCGGTGACGGCGCTTGCCGGCCATGAAATCATCAATGATGTCGACGGCTTCCCGGCAGAAGTGGCTGCAACTGAGACCATCCGGCAAGCGGCTGACGGCAATGCCGCGCGCCAGGGCGGCATCCAGGTCGACCAGCCCATTCCTGCCCTCGATCACCAGTTTCAGCATGGGGAGCTGCTCCAGCATGGAAGCAGACAGCTCGGTACCCAGGGTGATGATGATATGGGTGCGCCAGCAATCGCCGATCTGTTCCGGCGGCAGTTGCGGAAATTCCTGCCAGCCGTACTTGGCCGCCTGGAGCGGAGGGAACTGAGTGCCTTCCGGGAAACAGGCGCTGTCTAGCACAGTGATGTTCATCAGGGCCTCTTCAGTATTTTCCGGGGCGCTGCAGGCCGGCTTCGACCTCATCGCGCCGGGCACGTCCGGCCAGCGTTTCGACCAGTTCCAGCGCGAAATCCATCGCTGTGCCGGGGCCGCGCGAGGTAATCACCTTGCCGTCCTTGACTACCGGGTCGTTGCTGAAGCGGGTGCCGGGCAGGTTCATTCTGTCCACGAAGCCCGGGTAGCTGGTCGCCGTCCTGCCGTCGAGCAGGCCTGCATCGGCCAACACCGCCGGTGCAGCGCAAATGGCACAGGTATATTTGCCCGCCTGCGCCATCTTTTTCAGCAGGGCGAGAATGCGCGAGTCTTCCCGCAGGTGAGTCATGCCGGGCATGCCGCCGGGCAGCACCACCATGTCGAAATCCTCATGCAAGGCCACGTCCAGCGTGCAGTCCGGCACCAGCAGCGTGCCCCGGCTGGCCTTGACGATACCGGTTTGCAGCCCGGCCACGACCACATCGATCCCGGCCCGGCGCAGCAGGTCGATGAGGGTGACGGCTTCGAGTTCCTCGCAGCCAGCGGCAAGGGGGATCAGGACTTTTGGCATTTTTCACTCCCAAAATCGGACCGCAAAGTTACAAAGGCGCAAAGTTGTTGAGTTTCTTTGCGCCTCAGCGTCTTTGCGGTTATCCGGGTTTAGTCACGGAAGTTCTGGAACTGCAATGGGAAATCGGTGATGGATTTTTTCACCAGCGCGATGGTGTCCTGCAGGATATCGCGCTTGGCCCCGCTCACGCGCACCGCCTCGCCCTGGATGCTGGCCTGGACCTTGAGCTTGCTGTCCTTGATCAGCTTGACGACCTTCTTCGCCAGGTCGGACTCCACGCCGGTTTTCACGGTAATCGCCTGCTTGACCTTGTTGCCGCTGATTTTCTCGATCTTGCCCTTGTCCAGGCATTTCACGTCGATGCCGCGCTTGCCAAAGGTCTGGTTGAGGATGTCGAACACCTGATCGAGCTTGAATTCGTCATCGGCGAACAGCGTCAGCACATATTCTGCCTGTTCCACGCGAGCATCCGAGCCCTTGAAGTCGAAACGCCCGCTCACGACCTTGTTGGCCTGATCCACCGCGTTGCGCAGCTCCTGCTTGTCGACTTCGGAAACGATATCAAATGAAGGCATGGTTCCTCCTGGGCATAAAGCGAATCAGGCGCAGCAGCTCGATTCCTGGATGAAATGACAGACGTAGTCGAGCATTTCCACCGTTTCGATCTCGAAACTGGAACCGCCCGGCACGCTGAAGCTCTGGCCGGCCTTGAAGGTTTGCCATTCGTTCTTGCCCGGCAGCTTGACCTTGCACACCCCGGCATTGATTTCCATGACTTCCGGCGCACCGGTATTGAAAGTCAGGGTGCTGGGGAAAATCACCCCCACGGTTTTTTTGGTGCCGTCCGGAAACAGCACGGTGTGGGAGATGCATTTGCCGTCGAAATAGACGTTGGCCTGTTTGACTACCGATACGTTGTCGAATTGAGACATTTCAGATTCCCCAAATTTTCTGGATGATAGCCTTGGCAATGAAGCCCAGCATGCCAAAGGACAGCACGAAAAAGAGCACAAAGGTGCCCGTCCTGCCAGCCTTTGACTTGTAAGCCAGTTCGCCGATGATGAACAGCATGTAGAGCATGAAGGCGCCGAGCACGAAGGTCATGCCAAAATCGGCGACCTGTTCCTCGGTGAAACCGAACACCGGCGCCGCGCCCCTAGCCTTTTCTGTTTGCCTGCTTCGCCGCGATGCGCATGCGCAGGGCGTTGAGCTTGATGAAACCAGCGGCATCCGCCTGGTTATAGGCACCGGCATCGTCTTCAAAGGTGGCGATGTTGGCGTCGAACAGGGAGTCGGTTTTCGAGTCGCGCCCCACCACGATGACATTGCCCTTGTACAGCTTCACCCGCACCCAGCCGTTGACACGCGCCTGGGTGTGGTCGATCAGCACCTGCAGCGCCTTGCGCTCCGGCGCCCACCAGTAGCCATTGTAGATCAGGCTGGCGTAGCGCGGCATGAGATCATCTTTCAGGTGCGCCACCTCGCGGTCCAGGGTGATGGATTCGATGGCACGGTGCGCGCGCAGCATGATGGTGCCGCCCGGCGTTTCATAGCAACCACGCGATTTCATGCCGACATAGCGGTTTTCCACCAGGTCGAGGCGGCCGATGCCATGCTTGCCGCCCAGGCGGTTAAGCTCGGCGAGCATTTCAGCGGGTGACAGTTTCTTGCCGTTCAGCGCCACCGGATCACCGTTGGCGTATTCGATATCCAGATACTCGGCCTGGTCAGGCGCCTTTTCCGGCGACACAGTCCAGCGCCACATATCCTCTTCCGCCTCGGCAGCAGGGTTTTCCAGGTGGCGGCCTTCATAGCTGATATGCAGCAGGTTGGCATCCATGCTGTAGGGGCTGCCGCCCTGCTTGTGCTTCATCTCCACCGGAATGCCATGCTGCTCGGCATAGGCGAGCAGTTTCTCGCGCGAGAGCAGATCCCATTCGCGCCACGGGGCAATGATCTTGATCTCGGGGTTGAGGGCATAGGCACCGAGTTCGAAGCGCACCTGGTCGTTGCCCTTGCCGGTGGCGCCATGAGAAATGGCATCGGCGCCGGTTTCCCGGGCAATCTCGATCAGGCGCTTGGCGATCAGCGGGCGCGCAATCGAGGTGCCAAGCAGGTATTCGCCCTCGTAAATGGTATTGGCGCGAAACATGGGAAACACGAAATCGCGCACGAATTCCTCGCGCAGATCGTCGATATAAATTTCCCTGATACCGAATTTTTTGGCTTTTTCGCGTGCCGGCTCAAGTTCTTCCCCTTGCCCGACATCGGCGGTAAAAGTGACCACCTCGCAGTTGTAGGTGTCCTGCAGCCACTTCAGGATCACCGAGGTATCCAGCCCGCCGGAATAGGCGAGCACGACTTTCTTGATGTTGCTCATGTCGATTTCCGAAATTAAAGAATTCTGAACCGCGAAGCCGCATAAGGCCTAAAGAAACAAAGAGACTTCGCGTCTTGGCGCCTTTGCGGTTAACCGATCTTACCCAGCAGCAGATATTCCATCAGTGCTTTCTGAACGTGCAGCCGGTTTTCTGCCTCGTCCCACACCACGCTATGCGGGCCATCAATCACTTCCGCCGCGACCTCTTCGCCGCGATGGGCCGGCAGACAATGCATGAACAGGGCATCCGGCCGGGCCAGCGCCATCATTTCGGCGTCCACCTGCCAGTGTTCGAAATCACGCTTGCGTTCCTCGTTTTCCGCCTCGAAACCCATGCTGGTCCACACATCCGTGGTAACCAGGTCGGCATCGCGCGTGGCTTCCATGGGGTCGGAAAATTCTTCGTAATGATCGGTACCGTACAATCCGGCGCGCTCCGGTTCCACCTCATAGCCCGGCGGAGTCGACACATGAACATTGAAATCCAGCACTTCCGCCGCTTGCAGCCAGGTATTGCAGACGTTGTTGGAATCACCGATCCATGCCACGGTCTTGCCCCTGATGCTGCCGCGATGTTCGATATAGGTGTAGATATCCGCCAGGATCTGGCAGGGATGGTATTCGTTGGTCAGGCCATTGATTACCGGCACGCGCGAATTGGCGGCAAAGCGTTCGATGATTTCCTGCTCGAAGGTGCGGATCATGACCAGGTCGCTCATGCGCGAAATGACCTGGGCTGCGTCTTCCACCGGTTCGCCGCGACCGAGCTGGGAATCACGGGTGTTGAGATAAATGGCCGAGCCGCCCAGCTGCTGCATACCGGCTTCGAAAGACAGGCGCGTGCGGGTGCTGGCCTTTTCGAAAATCATCACCAGGGTGCGATCCACCAGTGGCCAGTATTGCTTGTAGGACTTGAACTGCGACTTGATCCAGCGCGTTCGCTCGAACAGATATTCGAATTCGTCGCGGGTCAGATCCTTGAACTGCAAAAAGTGCTTGATCGCCATGATGATGCTGGCAGCCAGGCTGCGGGAACTCTCCGCAACCTAGCCGGCCAGGAACTCCTTGATCAGTTTGCCCAACATTTCAACCAGCTGGCCTGCCTCATCGCGATTGATGATCAGCGGTGGCAGCAGGCGCACCACACTGTCGGCTGTGACATTGATCAGCAGCCCCTGCTCCAGGGCACGCCTGACCAGGTCCGCACAAGGGCGATCCAGTTCAATACCAATCAGGAGGCCGGCATTGCGCACCTGAACCACACCAGCCACGCCATCCAGCTGCGCCGTCAGGCCAGAACAAATGGCCGCGCCCATCTCGGCTGCATTGCGGCACAGATCCTGCTCCTCAATCACCGCCAGAGTGGCCAATGCCGCAGCGCAGGCCAGTGGATTGCCGCCAAAAGTGGAACCATGGTTACCCGGTTTGAACAGCTCGGCCGCGGCACCTCTGGCAAGGCAGGCGCCTATCGGCACGCCTCCGCCCAGGCCTTTGGCCAGCGCCATCACATCGGGGACGACACCCGCCTGCTGGAAAGAAAACCAGGTACCGGTGCGGCCAATCCCGGTCTGCACTTCATCCAGCATCAGCAGCCAGCCATGGGCATCGCACAGACTGCGCAATTCCCGCAGATAAGTAGCATCAGGAACCTGGACCCCGCCCTCGCCCTGCACCGGTTCAACCAGGATGGCAACCACGTTCTGGTTATGCTCGGCGATCTGTGCCACGGCATTGACATCATTATAGGGAACGCGCACAAAGCCGCTTACCAGTGGCTCAAAACCGGCCTGAACCTTACGGTTTCCCGTAGCAGTCAGGGTCGCCATGGTGCGGCCATGGAAGCTTTTTTCCATCACGATGATGGTGGGAATATCAATGCCCTTGCCATGGCCATACATGCGCGCCAGCTTGATGGCGGCCTCGTTGGCCTCGGCACCGGAATTGCAGATGAAGGCCTTGTCCATGCCAGCCAGGCGGCAAATTTTTTCCGCCAGTTGTTCCTGCCTTGCGATCTGGTACAGGTTGGAGGTATGAATCAGGGTTTGGGCCTGCTCACAAAGCGCTTGGGCGAGGCTGGGATGCGCATGGCCGAGTGCGTTGACCGCCACGCCGGCAACAGCATCGAGGTATTTTTTGCCACCCTCGTCCCACAGCCAGACACCTTCACCCTTTGCGAAAGTCACCGGCTGCCTGGCATAGGTATTCATCAAGTACGACATGGACATAGCCTGAAAAATAAATGCACACGGCAGCAATTGCTACGGTGTGCGGGAGATCCGGAAAGCGATATATTTAGCCCAAAGCGCCAATCCATGCAAGAGAAACTTGTTTCTCTGCCCCATGATCGAGGGAAGTCGTGTGTGCTTTGAGTGTTGCGCAAAACAAGGCGCCGCCCGACAACGCCGGCAGGCGATAGCCGGGCAGACAATGCCCGGCATGGCAGAACAGATTAGGCAGCCATGGCCTTGATGGCGCTGGAAAGACGGCTCTTGTGGCGAGCGGCTTTGTTCTTGTGAATGATTTTCTTGTCCGCGATGCTGTCAATCACGCTTACCGACTCCTGGAACACGGACTGGGCGGTTGCCTTGTTGCCAGCTTCAATCGCCTTGATTACTTTCTTGATCGCGGTACGCAACGTGGAACGCAGGCTGGCATTGTGCATGCGCTGCTTGTCATTTTGACGAGCGCGCTTCCTGGCTTGGGCGCTATTTGCCATGAAAAACTCCTTGAAAACCTGTTTGAATTAGGGAAAACGCGCAATGATACTTTCGTTTCGTTTTCTAGGCAAGAACAAGCTCTCAGGAACAGGTCAGGTATGGCAAAACCTCCCGTGAAACGGTAAGATGCCGTCCTTCGGAGGGCTGGCAGAGTGGTCGATTGCACCGGTCTTGAAAACCGGCATACCGCAAGGTATCGTGAGTTCGAATCTCACGCCCTCCGCCATAATTCAGCCACATCACCGCTCAGAGCATTCCCCTCCCCGTCGGGGAGACAGAAAAACAAAACGCCCGGCCATTTGGCCCGGGAGGTTTGGAGGAACAGATTCGACGGGTAGCGCATTTAGCGCAGGTCGTACCAAACCCCTCGGCCGCTGCCATGCTGGTTCAGCGTGCCGCGTTCAACCAGGGTGCGGAAGTGCTGCTTGAGCGTATTCCGGCTGGCGCCGGTCAGCTTGATGGCATCGCCAATAGTCACTCGACCATGCTCGCGGGCAAATTCGACGATCTGTAACTGCAGTTCCGGCATCGCCGCCAACACGATCTTCTCGCGCTCGACCTTCTTCTCCAGACGCCGCATTTGCTCAGCCAGGGAACGCAGAAAGAACACCAGCCACGGCTGCCAGTTCGGCGATTCCGTGCGGATCGTACCTTGGGTTTGGCGCAGCGCCAGGTAGTAGGCTTCCTTGCTGTGTTCGATCACGCTTTCCAACGAACTGTACGGCACATAGGCGTAGCCGGCCTGCAGAAGCAGGAGCGTGGTCAGCACCCGGGAGAGCCGCCCGTTGCCATCCTGGAAGGGATGTATCTCCAAAAAAACGACAACGCACAAGGCGATGATCAGCAGTGGATGCAGTCGGGCAGTCTCCCGCTCCTGGTTAACCCAGGCCACCAACTCCGTCATCAGACGCGGTGTATCGAAGGGTGATGCGGTCTGAAACACGATACCGATCTGCGCGCCGGTTTCGTCGAACGCAGCAACGCTGTTCGAGTTGGTTTTGTAATTGCCGCGATGCCACGTGTCCTTCTCGCTGTGACGCAGCAGGATCTGATGCAACTGTTTGATGTGATTCTCGGTAAACGGGATGTCCTGCCACGACGAGAACACCAAGTCCATCAGCTCGGCATAGCCAGCTACTTCCTGCTCGTCGCGGGTGGCGAAGGATTTGATCTCCAGGTTTGACAGCATGTGTTCCACCTCCCGGTCGGACAGCTTGCTGCCCTCGATGCGGGTCGAGGAGCCGATGCTCTCGATGGTGGCCACGCGGCGCAGAGCCGACAGGCGGTCGGGCGCAAGCGTACCCAAGGCGCGCCAGGCGCCTTTGAACTCGTCGATCCTGGCAATGAGGCTCAAGATTTCCGGGGTGATCTGGATGGAATCGGTTTTCAGCATAAGTCAATACTACACCCATTTACACCCAATACAGAAGAAAACCATTTTGACGCCCGATTACACCCATTTCATCGGCTTATCCCGTAGCGTTGCGGAACATCAGGCGATTGACGTCTGACCCGATGGGTCGGAACGGGCGTGTAGGAACGCGCCCACCCGGTGGCACTCTTCCCGGACGAAGGCGGACTACGCTTGGTTGCATGGCTTGGCCGGCAACACCCTCGGCCCCGAAGAAGCCAAGGTGCTCATCTACGCCCGCGAAACCGGGGCCGTGGATAACACCGCCTGCCGCGATTTCTCCGGTCTCGATACTTTGGCCGCCAGCAATGTGCTGCGCCGGCTACGCGACCGCGGCCTGCTGGAAAAGCAGGGCAGTGGCAGCCGCACCTACTACACCCCGTCCGTTCCGATCGAACGACCCATGGCAAACCCCGAGCAGGCCGTTCTGCCGCTCGAAGAAGTGAATATTCCCGTAAGAGGTGCGCTCCCCTATGGGGGTTCCGCAAATCCCCCTATGCCTGCCGCCGAACTCCCGGAAGCGCCTGCCGCCAGTGCAGAAGCTTGCAACCTTGCCCCCCGAGCTTGCAACCTTGCTTGCAACCTTGAAGGGGCGCGTCACCCCGGATGCCCTGCGCGACGGCATCCGCCGGCTCTGCGCCTGGGCGCCGCTGACCGGCGACCAGCTTGCAACCCTGCTCGACAAGGATCGCCACTACCTGTGCAACAAGCACCTGATCCCCATGGTGCGTGACGGTCTGCTCAAGTTCCGCTACCCGGAAAGCGCCAAGCACCCAAACCAGGCGTATGTGGCCGCAGGAGATAACGAGGTTCGGCGTGGCTGAGAAGAAGTTAAAGCCCGGCAGGAAGGTCTGGCGCTTCGAACAGATCGCTATCAACGTCAATGTGCGCATCGATACCCTTGCCGGCGAGCGGGAAATCAAGAAGGCGCTGCGGAAGTCGCTCTTTAAGTACAAGCTGCATGCCGACGAGGAGTTGTTCGAGAAGGCCTACAGCTACATCCGGCAATATTACTGAGACTCGTGTGCGCATGCCACGGCGAAAGAGTTGGTGGAGATTTTGAGAGAACAGAGGGCAGAAGAGAGTCGAACCGGCAGCCCTTCGGCCCATACTGCACACACCCCTGGCACACGCAGAGTGGGCGGGATTCCCGCGTGGTTTGCGGGAAGTAGAAATGGAAACGCCCAACCGAGAGGGGTTGGGCGTTAAATTTTGGTGGCGGAACACGGAACCGAATCCGATATCGCCTTCAGATGTAAATGATAACACATCGGCCTTGAGTCCGTGAATTCGATGATTTGGCCGTTATTTCCGCGCCCCGCCTCTGGCCTAATTCTCTGTCATATGGGAAAATTGGCAACTCTTGGCAACCCCTATTCATCAACGGCAAAGGCGAGACGATGGCAGACCCGGAAGGTGAAATCCTGACCCTGGACGAGGTGGCAGCCTACTTGAAGGCTGGCAAGCGCACTGTCTACCGCCTCGCAGCCGAAGGCAAGCTTCCCGCTTTCAAGCTGGGCGGCACGTGGCGCTTCCGCCGCAGCGACCTGGATGAGTGGATTGCCGCCAATCTGGCCAACAAGGATTCGGGGGCAAGCGACTGATGGAACTGATCGACAACATCAGCCGGTTGCTTGGCGACGATCTCAAGAAAACCCTCCGGCCAGGCGCGCGCCTGAAGGTCGCGGCCTCGTGCTTTTCGATGTACGCCTTCGAGGCGCTGAAAGCCGAGTTGGAAAAGATCGGCGAGCTGGACTTCATCTTCACTTCGCCCACCTTTGTTGCCAACGAGGTCACCGACAAGATTCGCAAAGAGCGAAAGGAATTCCACATCCCCAAGCTCGACCGTGAGCGCAGCCTCTACGGCAGCGAGTTTGAAATCCAGCTGCGCAACAAGCTCACCC
>CAZKHJ010000030.1:0-30988 GCA_964552675.1 uncultured Sulfuricella sp.
GCATCGAACAGGTCAACCAGGCCATCACCCAGATGGACGAGGTCACCCAGCAGAATGCCGCCCTTGTCGAAGAAGCCGCCGCAGCCGCTGAATCTCTAGAAGAACAGGCTCACAGCCTGTCCGCAGCGGTCAGTGTGTTCAAGGTGGAGAATGGCCGCATCAGACTTCCCGCACCACGATACTGAATCGGGAGCAAACCCACGCATGCAGAATAACGAGCGCGAATTTCATTTTACCGACAAGGACTTTGAATCCGTCCGTGACCTGATTTACCGCCACGCCGGGATCTCTCTCAACACCAGCAAGAAGGATATGGTGTACAGCCGCCTGGCGCGACGCCTGCGCGCTACCGGCATCAGCACCTTCCGTGACTATCTGAAACTGCTGGAAAGCAACGATGAGACCGAGTGGCAGGCCTTTACCAATGCCCTGACCACCAACCTGACCTCATTTTTCCGCGAACAGCATCATTTCCCCATCCTCGCTGACTACGCGCGCCGGCATAAGGGCCGCCACCCGCTCAACCTGTGGTGCTCCGCCTCATCCACCGGCGAGGAACCCTATTCCATGGCCATGACCATGGTCGAGGTGTTCAACACTTACACCCCGCCGGTGCACATCATCGCCACCGATCTGGACACCAACGTACTGAGCAAGGCCGAGACTGGCGTTTATGCCATGGAGCGGCTGGAAAAAATGTCACCGGACCGGATCAAGCGTTTTTTCCTCAAGGGAACCGGCAATCAGGAAGGCTATGCTCGCGTGCGCCCGGAATTGCGCAACATGATCACTTTTCGCCAGATCAACCTGCTCGACGACAACTGGCCGTTGCGGCCGCCATTTGATGCCATTTTCTGCCGCAACGTGATGATCTATTTCGACAAACCCACCCAGCATCGCATTCTGGAAAAATTCGTGCCACTGCTGCGCCCGGAGGGGCTGCTTTTTGCAGGCCATTCGGAAAGTTTCCATCACGCAGCAGACCTGTTCAAGCTGATCGGCAATACCGTATATCAGGTCGCCGACAGGACAAGGGCCCACCATGGCTGAGCATGGGTACGAGGAAATCCTCGCTCCCAACCATTATTTCGACCGCAATTTCGACATGCAGGCGGCCAAAATCCTGCCCGGCGAGTACTACACCACCGGACGCGACATGCTGCTCGTCACGGTGCTGGGCTCCTGCGTATCGGCATGCATCCGTGACCGGGTTAGCGGCATTGGCGGCATGAACCACTTCATGCTGCCAGACAGCGGGCAGGATCAGGGCAACCCGCTGAGCAGTTCGGCGCGTTATGGCGCTTACGCCATGGAAGTTCTTGTCAACCAGCTGCTCAAGATGGGCGCCAAACGCTCCAACCTGGAAGCCAAGGTGTTCGGTGGAGGCAATGTCCTGCGCGGGTTTGTGGTGGCCAATGTGGGCGAGCGCAATGCAAAATTTGTGCTCGACTTTCTGGCCATGGAAAAAATCAGGGTGGTGGCGCAGGATCTGCTCGATATCTACCCGCGCAAAGTCTATTTCTTCCCCAGCACCGGCAAAGTGCTGGTCAAGAAACTGCGCCGTGTCCACAATGACACGATTGTGGAACGTGAAAAGGAATACAGCACACGCCTGCAATATTCCAAGGTGGAAGGCGATGTGGAGCTTTTCACATGAAATATTTCTTCTGACTGCAGAACGTCGAAGGCAGATAACAAAAAATGGAAAAAATCAAAGTCCTGGTGGTGGATGATTCCGCGCTGATTCGCAGCCTGATGAAGGAAATCATCAATAGCCAGCCCGATATGGAAATGGTGGGATCAGCACCCGATCCGTTGGTGGCAAGGGAAATGATCAAGCAACTCAATCCGGACGTGCTGACCCTGGACGTGGAAATGCCACGCATGGACGGCCTCAACTTCCTGGAAAAGCTGATGCGCCTGCGTCCGATGCCGGTGGTGATGGTTTCCTCACTCACCGAAAGCGGCTCGGACATTACTTTCCGGGCCCTGGAACTGGGCGCAGTGGATTTTCTCACCAAACCCAAGATGGACATCAGCCATGGCATGCAGCAATACACCGACGAAATTGCCGATAAAATCCGTGCCGCTGCCAAAGCCCGGATACGCAAGGCGCCTCCCCCTGCCGCTTCTCCCGTGACACCGCGCCTCTCTGCCGACGCGGTGCTACCCTCGCTTTCCAACACCATCACCTCCACCGAAAAGCTGATCATTCTGGGTGCCTCTACCGGTGGAACCGAAGCAATCAAGGAATTTCTGACCAGATTGCCGCCCGACTGCCCCGGCATTCTGATTGCCCAGCACATGCCGGAGGCATTCACCCTCTCCTTTGCCAACCGGCTCGACAGCCTGTGCCGGATTTCCGTCAAGGAAGCGCAAAACGGCGACCGCGTGCTGCCCGGTCACGCCTATATCGCGCCAGGCCACTCTCACCTGCTGCTCAAACGCAGCGGCGCCAATTACATGTGCGAACTCAACCAGGGGCCGCCGGTCAACCGCCACCGCCCCTCGGTGGATGTGCTGTTCCGTTCCGCCGCCAACTGTGCCGGCGCCAATGCCATCGGGGTGATACTGACCGGCATGGGCAAGGACGGCGCGGCCGGAATGCTGGAAATGAAACAGGCCGGTGCATACAATTTCGCTCAGGACGAAGCCACTTGCGTGGTTTTCGGCATGCCCAAGGAAGCCATCAACATGGGCGGGGTGGATGAAGTGGCGCCGCTGCCGGAGATGGCCTCCAGAGTCATGAAGCATCTGGCCAGCCTGGGCACACGCGCATTCAGGGTTTAACGTCAATTAGAGGAAAACGACATGAGCACCATGCAAATCAAAACTTCGGTGGAAAGCAACAAGGCAAAACTCACCATGAGCGGGCGCTTCGATTTCAATTCGCACCGCCAGTTCCGTGATGCATACGATGAAATCCTGCAAAATCCGGAAGTCCGGGAAATCGAACTCGACCTCGGATCCGTCGATTATCTAGACAGTTCAGCCCTGGGCATGCTGCTGCTGCTGCGCGAAAAAACCAGCAACACCGGAAAATCCATGATGCTGACCAACTGCCGTGGCGTTGTGCTGCAGGTGCTGGAAGTAGCCAATTTCAACAAACTGTTTACGATCCGCTAGGATTTGACAGGAAGGGAAACGCTCCTGCCCCCGGCCAATCCGGCCTTATTCCCCTACCCTTTGAATCATGCCTAAACAACTCAAAATCCTGGTTGCAGATGACACCGAGCCGAACCTGCTGCTGGTGAGCAAATTCATCAACAAGCTCGGCCATCAGACCGTACTGGCCCGCAATGGCCGGGAAGCGGTGCAAAAATTTCAGGATGAGGCACCCGATCTGATTCTGATGGATATCATGATGCCGGAAATGAATGGCTATGAGGCAACTGCCCGAATTCGCCAGCTGTCTCCGAACAGATGGGTACCCATCATGTTTCTCACCGCCAAGTCCCAGGATGCGGATCATGTCAAAGGCATTCAGGTCGGCGGTGACGATTACATTACCAAGCCAGTCAATCTGGTGATTCTCGAAGCCCGGATCAGGGCAGTAACCCGCATCGCCGAGATGCAGCATCAGATTGTGGAAAACAGCGAGCAACTGGAGCGCTACCACGATGAAAATGAACGCGAACTGAAACTGGCAAAACACCTGATCGAAAAAATCACCAATTACGATAATTACGATCACGACTCGATCCGGCTCTGGAACAAGCCGGCACAGCATTTCAGCGGTGACATTTTCCTTGTGGCACTCACGCCGGCGGATGAAATTCACTTCCTCCTGGCAGACGGCACGGGCCATGGACTCTCTGCTGCACTGAACGTGATCCCGGTCGTGGAAGTGTTCTACAGCATGACTTCCAAAGGCTTTGCCATTTCCTCCATCGCGCATGAGCTTAACCGCAAAATCAAGCAGTTGATGCCAACAGAACGCTTTGTCGCGGCAACACTGGTATCGGTCAGCTTCAGCGAACGGATTGTGCACGTCTGGAATGGCGGCAATCCTCCCGCCCTGTTCGTGGATGAGAAGGGAAATATCCAGCGCAGCTGGAAATCTGCATATCCGGCTTTGGGCATTCTCAGTGACAGCGAGTTTGACAGTGGCACCGAGGTCTTCCACTGGAATGAACCTGGCCAGCTGTATATGTGCTCGGACGGACTGCTCGAAGCGCAAAATGATGCCGGAGAAGAATTTGGGCTGGCACGCATGGAACAGGTGCTGTCCTCGGTTCCCATGGATCAGCGTTTCGAGCACCTGATTCAGGCTGTCGACCTCCACATGGATGGCCTGGCCGCACATGATGACGTTTCCCTCGCCGCCCTGCTCTGCCCCGTCAGCACCCCCAGCGAATCCGCACTGCTGATGGCCTGCCCGGAACAGGAAGCATGCGTACCTGAAATCTATCCTTGCCGCTGGAAAGTGGCGCTGCGCCTCACCGCGTCGGAGCTGAAACAGATCGATGTGGTACCAATGCTGCTGGGGTGGATGGACCAGTTGCACCTCAACCCGGGGCATCGCGGCCAGGTTTTCCTGGTTTTTACCGAACTGTTCAACAACGCCCTGGATCATGGCATCCTGAATCTGGACTCCGCCCTGAAATTCGAACCCGATGGCTTCGAGCAATATTTCGAAGCACGCCGGCAGCGGCTCGACAATCTGCAACAGGGCGCACTGGATATTGAAGTGGAACGTCTGCGTCAGCAAAATCACGAATTATTGAGAATATACATAAAAGATAGCGGAAAAGGCTTTGATTATAGAGAATCTTTCTCTGATGACATTGGCGCCAGCACACGTCCGTCCGGGCGCGGCCTGGCTCTGGTAAGGAATCTGTGCACAAAAATAGAGCATGCCGGCAATGGCAGTGAAATTACCGTGTATTACGCGCTGAATTAATGTCGCCAGGCTCCAAATCAGACATGTCTCACACGGAGCACAAGCCAAGCTGGGGCATCAAGGGGCGGGTTCTTTTTCTGGCGCTGGTGCCAGCGCTGACCATTGCCGCCGGCCTGACGGTGTATGAGATCACCACCCGTTTGCGCGACATCGAGCAGGCACTGAACGAGCGTGGCCTCGCGATTGCACGCCAGCTCTCCCCCGCCAGTGAATTTGGCGTGTTTTCCGGCAATCACGACATCCTCACCCGCCTGACCCAGAGCACCCTGCTGGAGGCCGATGTCACTGCGGTAACCATCACCAATGTCGATGGTCGCATCCTGGCCGCAAGCGGGCACGCGCTCGACTTGCCCTTCCTCGGCGGAAATGCCCTGATCCGGCCTGCCATCATCGAGCGATCCGATGCCCTGATATTCTCGGCGCCCATTTTTCAGAGCCAGACTGAAATGGAGCATTATCTGGATACCGCTTCGCCGCTTTCCCGGAACAAGAATGAAGCCAAGGTGCTGGGGCATGTCATAGTCGAGATATCGCGCCTGCCCAGCATCGCCCAGAAGAACCAGATCATTCTCAACAGCTTGCTGATCACCCTGTTCGGGCTGGCCGCAGCGGCCCTGCTGGCCTTGCGCATGGCACGCCAGGTTGCGCAGCCGATCATGGCACTGGCAGGCGCGGTTGCCAGAATCGGCAAGGGCGATCTCGCGACGCGGATTCAGACGGCCGCGACAGGAGAACTCGCCATTCTCGAACGCGGTGTCAACAACATGGCGGTAGCACTGAAAGCAGTGCAGGACGCCCAGGAAGAAAGGCGCGCCATCCTTGCCACGGTGCTGGATAGCCTGGATGCCCTGGTTTACGTTGCCGACATGCAGAATCATGAAATCCTGTTCCTCAACAAATACGCTCAGGAATCCTTTGGCAATGTCACCGGCCAGCTGTGCTGGCAGTCATTGCAAACCGGGCAGAGCGGCCCCTGCCCCTTCTGCACCAACGCCCGGCTGCTCAAGCCGGATGGCACCCCCGGCGAGCCCGTCATCTGGGAATTCCGGAATACCGTCAACCAGCACTGGTACCTGATCCAGGATAGCGCGATCAAATGGGTGGATGGCCGCATTGTCCGGCTGGAAATTGCCACCGACATCACCGAGCGCAAACGCATCGAAGAGCATATCCGCCGTCTGGAACATCAAATCATGGATATCAGCGAAAAAGAGCGCGAGCGCATCGGCCACGAACTCCACGACGGCCTGGGGCAGCAATTGACAGGCATCGCTTTCCTCAGCAAGGCGCTGGCACGTAAGCTGGCGCAACAGTCACTAGCGGAAGCCAATGATGTCGAGCAGATCGTGGCCTTGATCAACCAGGCCATTTCGGAAACGCGCCAGCTCGCGCGTGGCCTGCAACCGGTGGAAGTCGAGGAGAATGGCCTGATGTCCGCACTGGAAAGCCTTGTTGCCAATATCGAAAGGCTGTTCCATATCCGCTGCGAATTCCGTTGCGATTCACCGGTGCTGATCCAGGACAATGCGGTGGCAAACCATCTTTACCGCATTGTGCAGGAAGCAGTGAACAACGCGGTCAAACATGGCAAAGCCCAGCATATCACCATTGAACTCAACGCTCCCCAAGGCAAAACCCAGCTTTCAATCCGTGATGATGGCATGGGATTTCACGCCCAGACGGGCAGAGATTCGGGCATTGGCTTGCAGATCATGCGCTATCGCGCCAATATGATCGGCGCTGAACTGGACATTGAAACCGACCCGGGCCATGGCGCCGAAATCAGGGTTCATTTTTAGGAAAATCTAGTATGCTGGAACACACCCCCCACAAGCACAGAATTCTCATCGTGGATGACCATCCCATTGTGCGTCAGGGTATTTCGCGCCTCATCGACCAGGAATCCGATCTCATGACCTGCTGCGAAGCCGGCAGTGCCCAGGAGGCGCTCGACAGCATGAAAACCTGCCTGCCGGACATTCTGCTGGCGGACATTTCACTCGACGGCGTTTCCGGCATTGAGCTGGTCAAAATGCTCAAGACCCACCACAAGAATACGCCGGTACTGGTCATTTCCATGCACGAGGAGTCACTCTATGCCGAGCGCGCGCTGCGCGCCGGTGCCAAGGGCTACATCATGAAACAGGAGGCCACTGAAAAAATGCTGGCCGCAATTCGCCAGGTTCTGCGCGGCGATATCTATCTGAGCGAGCGCATGCAGGGAAAAATCCTGCAGCGTGTGCTGGCTGGCGATGAAAGCGGACTTTCTCCCATCGATCTGCTGAGCGACCGCGAACTGGAAGTTTTCCGCCTCATTGGCCACGGCTACGCCACCAGCGACATCGCCCACGAACTCAATCGCAGCGTCAAAACGGTGGAAACCCACCGTGCCCACCTCAAGGACAAACTGGGCCTCAAGAATGCCGCAGAACTGACCCGTTACGCGGTACGCTGGGTGGAACAGCAAAGCGAGCAGAAAGGCTAGAGCCGGAATTTTCCTTCCCCCCATCAGGGATTCCCCGATGGCAAAACCCTACCCGCCCCGATAACACCCCCCCTGCTTTTCCCATAGCATGGCTGCGTCTGCAATTGGATGCATCTTCAATGCTCAGGAAACTGATCAACCTGTTTGGCGGAGAAACGGCGGCAGCTTCCGCGCTTCAGCCACAGCTCTGTGCCGCGTCCATGGGATCCCTGGGCGCGGGGGAGGAAATTCATACCTATAGCACGATGTTTGGCATGCCTGCCCCAGCGCCTCATTCAAGCGACATATCCATCCAGAGCCATACCCACACCGGCCCAAAGGATGACGTGCAGCTGGGATTCCTCCGCCGCGAACCGATCTTTTCCCACCAGCCCCGGCAGGTGATCGGCCACGAGCTGATGCTCAACAACTCCAATGAACTGCTGGGCGGCGGCTCCAGCCCCATGCTGCACCGCATACATGACGAATTGCTGCTGAAAAGCATTCTCGCACTGGATACTTCTCAGCTGATCGGCAACGAACTCGCTTTCATTCATGTTTCTCCCGCCATGCTTGAGCATGCGCTGATCCTGCAACTTCCCAGCCGCAACGTAATTCTCGCATTCCGCCCCGAAGTGGAAAATGCCGACAGGCTGATAGCGCGCTGCCGCGACCTGAAAAGCCATGGCTTCCGTTTTTCCCTGGATGATTTCACCTATTCCCCCGGGCTCTATCCCCTGCTGGGCCTGGTGGATTTCGTGCGCTTCGACATCACGCCCAACAGTCTGCTCGATATCGGGCCACAGCTGGAAGAGATTCCCCGTCTGAGTGAAAAAACCCTGATTGCAAAAAACGTGCACACCCCGGAAGCATTCAACATCGCCTCACTGCTCGCCTTCCGCCACTATCAGGGAAGCCACCCGGAACAATCTGCGCCCAATCCGGAACCCCGGATCAGCCGCTACCGGGCAAAAATCATCATGCTCATGAACATGCTGAAAAGCCATGCCGAAGCCGGTGAGTTCGAACATGCCATGAAACAGGATGGCGCCCTTGCCTTCCGCCTTCTGCGCTACATCAATTCTCCAGCCAATGGCCTGCTCCAGGAAGTGCACTCCATTTCAGAAGCACTGAATTCGTTTGGGCACGACACCCTGCATCGCTGGCTGAGCCTGCTGCTATTCTGCCAGGACAGCTCCCCCTGTCATCAGGACCGCACTTTGCTGGAAAATGCCCTGTTGCGCGCCCGGCTGACTGAACTGTTCGGACAGCGCAGGCTGGCAGCCGAGGAAAAACCGGGGTTATTTGTCACCGGCATCCTTTCATCCCTGAGCCTTCTTTTCAAAATGCCTCTGGACAAGGCACTCAGTTATTTCTCCCTGAGTACCACGATGGGAGAGGCGCTGCTGCACCAGAGCGGCCCCTACGCCCCATTCCTCAAGCTGGCCATGGCCTGTGAAGATCACGACCAGGCGAGCATAGAGCACCACGCCACCCTTGCCGGCATCAGCCTGGAACAGGTCAATACCATTTATGTCAAGGCGCTGGTGTGGGCACACGAAATCGAGAATTAGGGCGTCTGGCGGAACGGCTGAGGCTCCCTCTGGGCAGGTCACCTCGCAGGAAAACGATTAGCTCTCCGGCAGATGCTTGAGCGGATCCACCGGCTTGCCCAGGCGCCGGATCTCGAAGTGAAGTTTCACCTGGTCTGCGTCGCTATCCCCCATCTCGGCAATGCGCTGCCCCTTGAGCACGCTCTGCCCTTCCTTCACCAGAATCTGGCTGTTGTGGGCATAGGCGCTCAGATAAGTCTTGTTGTGCTTGATGATCACCAGTTTGCCATAGCCGCGCAGGCCGCTGCCGCTGTACACCACCTTGCCCGGCGCTGCGGCCAGCACCGGCTGCCCGGTCTTGCCGGCGATATCCACACCCTTGAAGCTGCTCCCCTCGCTGAAGGTGGCGATGACCTTGCCCTTTGCCGGCCAGCCCCATTCCGGGTCTTCATCATCGCCTGACGCGGGCTGAAGGGGTTTCTTCTCCTCGCTGACAGCGGGTGCAACCCTGGCATCGGCAATTTTGGGTTTTTCCTCGATCACTGGCGGTGCTTTGGGCGCCACGATTTCAGGCTTTACTGCCACTTTGGCGGCATTTTCCGCTTCGACCGAATAAGGAACCTTGCCGGCCTTGGGCTGGGTTTTCACCTGGCTGCCCGATGCGGTCTGGGGAGGCGATTCACCCGCCACCCGGCTCTCGACTACCGGCGCAACGGTTTTCAGGGGAGCAGTCACCGCGCCGCCTTCCTGCTGGGGAGGCGACAGGCGCAGTTGCTGCCCGATGCGGATGACATAAGGCGCGCCGATGCCGTTCCACTCGGCCAGTTCCTTGTAATCGAAACCATATTCCAGAGCGATTGCATACAGGGTGTCGCCTTTCTGCACGCTGTGTGTCTGCGGGCGCCAGTCCGGCTCGCTCGATCTGGCCACGGACCGGGCTGGCTTCTTGGCTGCCGGGGCACGTTCGGAAACGGGTGCCTGGCGCGGTGTCGAACTGCAGGCGCTGAGTGCCGCCGTCAACAGCACGGACAGAAACAGGGCTCCAGCGCGGCGCATCAAACGACCCCGCCCAGCAAGGGCACGAATTTGACGGCCTCCAGCACCGTTTCGACATATTCCTGCGGGGTGCGCTCAATCAGATGCAGCCGCTGCTGCTCGCCCGAACCGACCGGCATGACCAGCCTCCCCCCGACCGCCAGTTGTTGCAACAAGGCCTGGGGGATATGGGTGGAAGCAGCGGTCATGATGATGCCGTCGAAGGGCGCGGCTTCCGCGATGCCGATGCCACCATCGGCGTGACGGGCGCGTACATTGCTGCAATGCGCCTCGCGCAGATGCTTGCGCGCCTTGGCCAGCAGCGGCGCAATCCGCTCCACGGTATACACTTCGCGCGCCAGCTTTGACAGCACGGCAGCCTGATAACCACAGCCGGTGCCGATTTCCAGCACCTTGCCCAGCTCCTGCCCATTGCGCAGGATTTCCGTCATGCGCGCCACGGTGCCGGGATTGGAAATGGTCTGGCCAAAACCGATAGGCAGGGCCGTGTCTTCGTAGGCACGGCTGGACAGCGCATCCTCGATAAAGATATGGCGCGGAATGGAACCCATGACGGAAAGCACCACTTCGTCCTTGATCCCCTGGCTGCGCAAACGGTCCACCATGCGCATGCGGGTACGCTGGGAAGTCATACCGATGCCGCTGATGCGCACATTCATGATGCGGCCATCCAGTTCCTGACCGCATCCACCTGTCCATAGTGGGTCAGGTCGATCTGCAAGGGCGTAATCGACACTACATTGCGCGTCACCGCCTCGAAATCAGTGCCCGCGCCAGCATCCTGGGCCGCGCCCGCAGCGCCCACCCAGTACACCGTCTGACCGCGCGGGTTCTCTGCCTTGACCACCGCTTCGGCCTTATGGCGCTTGCCCAGGCGGGTGATTTCGCTGCCCCGCAGTGCCGCATAGGGCACATCGGGCACGTTGACATTGAGCAACGTCGGCTGCGCCAGGGGCTGGTGCTGGAAGCGCTCCACCAGTTCCCGCACCACCCTGGCTGCGGTATCGAAATGGGCGTGGCGGCTGCTCACCAGCGATACCGCAATGGCCGGCACGCCGAGCAGGAAACCTTCCGTGGCAGCCGCAACGGTACCGGAATATATCGTGTCGTCACCCATGTTGGCACCATGGTTGATGCCGGAAATCACCATGTCCGGCAGATGATCCAGCATGCCGGTCACCGCCAGGTGCACGCAGTCGGTTGGCGTGCCATTGACATAATAAAAGCCGTTGCCGGCCTGCCGCAGCATGAGCGGACGGTCGAGGGTAAGGGAATTGCTGGCACCGCTGCGATCACGCTCCGGCGCCACTACCGTCACCTGGGCCAGGGGAGAGAGCGCCTCGGCCAGGGCGGCCAGTCCGGGGGCAAAATAGCCATCGTCGTTGCTAAGCAGAATCCGCATGAATCATTACCAGTGCAAAGGGATACGGGAAGCCGGAAAAGTGGACATTTTACGCCAAAACGCGCCTTCTCAAGCGATTCAATAAGGGGTAGAGTGAACCCAATATATTGCGGGAAACGTGATCATGAGCGAAGCCAGAAAATATATCTACGCCTTCGAGGAAGGCGACGGCAAAAACAAGATGCTGCTGGGCGGCAAGGGCGCCAATCTGTGCGAAATGACGCAGATCGGCCTGAACGTGCCGCCAGGTTTTGTCATCAGCACCGAAGCCTGCCTCGCCTATCTGGAAAAGAACCAGCTGCCGGACGGCCTGATGGACGGCATCAAGGCCCACATGGCGGCACTGGAGCAGAAAACCGGCAAAGGCTTCGGCAGCGGCGACAATCCCCTGCTGGTGTCGGTGCGCTCCGGCTCGGCCATGTCCATGCCGGGCATGATGGACACCATCCTCAATCTGGGGCTGAATGAAATTTCCCTGCAGGGGCTGGTCACACAGACCGGCAACGCGCGCTTTGCCTGGGATGCCTACCGGCGCTTCATCCAGCTGTTCGGGGAAATCGCGCTGGGCATCGGCAGTGAACACTTCCGGGAACGCATGACGGCGCTCAAGCACAAATATGGCGCCCCGCAGGATGTGGACCTGAGCGCGGAGCATCTCAAGGAGCTGGCCGGCGACTTCCTCGCCATCGTCGCGCGCCACAGCGGCAAGCCCTTCCCGCAGGATCCCTACGAGCAGCTGGAAATCGCCGTGGGCGCGGTGTTCCGCTCATGGATGGGCAAGCGCGCAGTGGATTACCGCAAACAGTTCAAGATCACCAGAGATCAGGCCAACGGCACCGCCGTCAACATCTGCACCATGGTGTTCGGCAACATGGGCAACGATTCCGCCACCGGCGTGGGCTTCACCCGCAATCCCGGCACCGGCGAGAACCTGATCTATGGCGAGTACCTCACCAACGCCCAGGGCGAAGACGTGGTGGCCGGCATCCGCACCCCCAAGGCCATCGCCGAAATGGAACAGGAAATGCCGGAAATCTACCGCCAGCTGATCGTGCTGCACGACCGGCTGGAATCGCACTACAAGGAAGTGCAGGATTTCGAGTTCACCATCGAGAAGAGCGTGCTCTACTGCCTGCAAACCCGCAACGGCAAGATGAATGCACGCGCCATGGTGCGCAGCTCGGTGGAAATGTTCCATGAAGGGCTGATCAGCAAGGAACGCGCCCTGCTGCGCGTCGAACCGCAGGTGCTGGAACAGCTGCTGGTGCCGCAACTGTCGCCCAGCTTCAAGGGAAAATCCCTGGCCCAGGGCCTGCCCGCCTCGCCCGGCGCGGCTTCGGGCAGGATCGTGTTTGACGCCGATACGGCGGAAATTCGCGGCCGCAGCGGTGAGAAAATCATCCTGGTGCGCGAAGAAACCAAGCCGGAGGACATTCACGGCTTCTTCCAGGCCCAGGGCATTCTCACCAGCCGTGGCGGCAAGACCTCACATGCGGCCGTGGTGGCACGCGGCATGGGCAAGCCCTGCGTCTCCGGCTGCGAGCAGATCGTGATCAACGATGTGCTGCGCAGCGCGGTGATCGGCGACACCACCCTGCACGAGGGCGACATCATCACCATCGACGGCGGCAGCGGCCACGTCTATGCCGGCGAGGTGCCCACCGTGGAAGCCGAATTCTCGCCTGAAATGGCCGTCCTGCTGGGCTGGGCGGACGAGGTGGCGCGCCTGAAAGTCATGGCCAACGCCGATACCCCGGAATCCGCCGCCAAAGCGCGCGAATTCGGCGCCATGGGGATCGGCCTGTGCCGCACCGAACGCATGTTCAACGGCACCGACCGTCTGCCCATCGTGCAGGAAATGATCCTGGCGGAAACACCGGAGCAGCGCCAGGCCGCGCTCGACCGCCTGCTGCCGATCCAGCGTTCCGATTTCAAGGGCATCTTCAAGGCCATGAAGGGCCTGCCGGTAACCATCCGCCTGCTCGACCCGCCGATGCATGAGTTCCTGCCCACCGCGGCCCAGCTCGAACTGGAAATCGCCCACCTGCACCAGCTGAGCGACACCATCAAGGGGCTGGAAGAGCTGCCGGAAACCCTGAAACTGCTCAATCCCAAGCTCTACCAGCAATACGCCGACGGCCTGACCCAGCTGATGGGCGGCCTCACCACCTTCAAGGCATCGCACCTGGAAGAGGATGTGATCAGCAAGAAGGAAAAAATCCTCAAAAAAGTGCGCTCCCTGGCCGAGGTCAACCCGATGCTGGGGCATCGCGGCGTGCGTCTGGGCATCACCTACCCGGAAATCTACTCGATGCAGATCCAGGCGATTCTCGAAGCCGCTGCCCTGTGTGCGCGCGAAGGCATCGAAATCCATCCCGAGATCATGGTGCCGCAGGTCGCCACGGTGGAAGAACTGACGCGCATCCACAGCTACGTCGAGCGCATCCACAAGGTGGTGGAACTGACCCACGGCATCAACGTGAAATTCAAGTTCGGCTCGATGATGGAAGTGGTGCGCGGCTGCCTGCGCGCCGGGCGCATGGCGGAAACCGCCGAATTCTTCTCTTTCGGCACCAACGACCTGACCCAGGCCACTTTTTCCTTCAGCCGCGAGGACGCGGAAAACAAGTTCCTCCCCGCCTACAACGAAACCGGCATCCTGCAGGACAATCCTTTCGAGGTGCTGGACATCAAGGGCGTCGGGCAGCTGATGAAAATGGCGGTGGACAACGGCCGCAAGACCCGGCCGGAGCTGAAAGTGGGCATCTGCGGCGAGCACGGCGGGCATCCCGGCTCGATCCACTTCTGCCACCACATCGGCCTGAGCTATGTGTCCTGCTCCGGCCCGCGCGTGCCGATCGCGCGGCTGGCAGCGGCGCAGGCCAAGTTACTGGAGCAGCAGTATCAATGCCCTGAGTAGGGCGTTTGAACACATTCCAGCCAATTATCAGGCTGATTTTACCAGTGCCTCGAAAGCCTCCAGCACCAGCGCCCGGCTGAACAGATAGCCCTGGTAGGCATGGCATCCCTGGCTGGCAAGGAACGCCCGCTGCGCCTCGGTTTCCACGCCCTCGGCGATGACTTCCAGCCCGAGACTCTGCGCCAGCGCCACGATGGTGCGGGCAATCGCGGCATCATTGGGATCGGAAAGCACGTCCTGCACGAAGGAGCGGTCGATCTTCAACTGGTCGAGGGGCAGGCGCTTCAGGTAGGAGAGCGACGAGTAACCCGTGCCGAAATCGTCCAGCGCAAAACCCACGCCTTCCGCCTTCAGGGCGGCCATCTTGGCGATGATATCTTCCACATTGTCCAGCAGCAGGCTTTCGGTAAGCTCCAGCTTGAGCTTCTGCGGATTGGCGCCAGTATGCTCCAGCACGGCCATGACCTGATCCACGAAATCCGGCTGGCGGAACTGGCGGGCGCTGACATTGACCGCCAGGGTAAGCGCGGCCATTTCCGGCTGGCCAGCCCAGGCAACCAGCCGGGCGCAGGCGCTTTCCAGCACCCAGTAGCCGAGCGGCAGGATCAGCCCGGTTTCCTCCGCCAGGGGAATGAATTCTGCCGGCGCCACCAGGCCATGCCGGGAATGATGCCAACGTACCAGCGCTTCCGCGCCGGTGATGCGGCCATCGCCATCCACCTGGGGCTGGTAATGCAGGAAAAACTCATCCTGGCGCAGACCATGGCGCAGGTCTGCTTCCATGGCAGCACGGAAAGTGACTGCGGCCTGCATGTCCGGATCGAAGAAACGCAGCGTGTTGCGGCCTGCCGCCTTGGCCTGGTACATGGCCAGATCCGCGCGTTTGAGCAAATCGTCCACGGTTTCACCCTGCTCCCCGAACAGGGTCACGCCGATGCTTGGCGTGCTGTGATGTTCGTGGCTATTCAGCCGGTAGGGCTGGTTGAGCACGGTAATGATTTTCTCGCCTATGGTTTCGGCCAGGTTGGCTGCCTCCTCCGGGCTTCCGCCCAGGTCTTCGAGCATCACCACGAATTCGTCGCCCCCCAGGCGCGAGACGGTGTCACCCTCGCGCACGCAGTCGGCAAGGCGCTGGGCAACCTGTTTCAGGAGGATGTCGCCCACATCGTGCCCCAGCGTATCGTTGAGCGTCTTGAAATTATCCAGGTCGATAAAAAGCAGGGCGCCATTGAGTTTGCTGCGGGCACTGCTGGCCAGGGCCTGCTGCAGACGGTCCATCAGAAGCCGCCGGTTGGGCCGCTGGGTAAGCGGGTCGTAAAAGGCCAGCTGCCGGATCTCATCTTCCGCCAGCTTGCGCAGGGTGATGTCATTCAGGGTGGCAGCGTAGTGGGTAACATTCCCGGCGGCATCCTTTACCGAGGTAATAGTCAGCCATTCCGGATACACCTCGCCGTTCTTGCGCCGGTTCCAGACTTCGCCCTGCCATTTTCCGGTGAGCCGGACGTTTTCCCACATTGCGGCATAGAAATCCGCATCGTGATGGCCGGATTTGAGCAGTCCTGGCGTCTGCCCCACGGCTTCCTCGGCGCTATAACCAGTGATGTCGGTGAAAGCACGGTTGACGCGCAGTATCACGCTGCTGGCATTAGTGATGAACATGCCTTCCTGCGATTCGAAAGCCGTGGCGGCAATACGCAGATCTTCCCTGGCCTTCTGCGTCTCGCGCAGATAAAGCAACACCGCCGCCGCAACAATCAGCATGCTGCCGGTTGTCGCCAGCAAAATGAACAGCCAGTACCTTTCGGTTTTGAGGCGCACCAGCTCGGCCAGTGAACGGGGCACGTGGATATTGATGGCGTTTTCATGCAAAGTCCGGGAAGCCAGCACCACTGGCAGATCGCTGTCCCCGATCATCACTGCGGCAGGAAAGTGTTCGTCCCGCCAGGGCGTAATCGACAGGGAGCCGAGCACACTGCGCCGGTATTGCAGGCGTCTTTCCTCCGCAGACAGTGCTGCAGCGGGCGCGCCAGGCAGGGTAAGGAATTCCATTTCCCGGTCGGACGCCAGGACAACGACCCCCTTGGCGTCAGAGATGAAGGCATTCGCCTGGCGGGTCCAGTGGGAAAAATTGCTGATATCCAGCTTGACGCCGACGGCGCCAAGAAAGCGCCCGTTTTCAAAAACCGGATGAGAATAAAACAGTCCGGCTACTTTGGTTACTTTCCCCACGGCATACTGCTGGCCGCGCTGCCCTGCAAGGGCCTGGCGGAAATATTCGCGGTCGGCATAATTCGTCCCCACAAAGCTGACAGGCAGGTCGGCGTTGCTGGACGCGATGCAGTCGCCCGCCACATTGATGACCCATGCCGCATCGGCGCCGAGGCTGCTGGCAGCCAGTTTGAGCATGCTGTTGATCTCGCCAAGTGCCGGGTCCCGGGTCCAGCGGAGTTTGCGCTCCTCATGGCCCAGGGCGGGATCGGCAGCATTCGCGCCAAAGCGGCGCAAGGTCCGGTGAATATCCTCATCGCGGGAAAGCACCAGCGGTATGCCCCTGAGCAGTTTCAGGTTTTCGTCGATATTGCTGGCGATGTTTTCCGCCTGCAGTTCTGCCTGCTGCGATTCCTGCTGATAAAAATTATTGGCCAGATGGTTGTAGTAATAATCCGAGCTCAGCCAGGCGATCAGGCACCAGCCAAGAATCATCATTCCGATCAGCTTGTAGGAGCGGCCAAGCGACAGCAGCGCAGGTTTGCCGACATAAGTGGCGACGATGGTCACCACGATGATCAGGCTGGTCGCAGCCAGCACGATGGAAGCAAGGAAGGTGGGCGCAATCCCCGGGTCGATGGAGATGCCATCATCGCGAATGAAATAGGCGGCAAACATCGCCGTATAGTGCATGCCGGATACGGCCAGGCCCATTACCCCGGCACTGGCCATCACCACCCAGGCATTCCAGCGGGCAAGCCACAAGGGCAGGCGGAACTTGATCCACAGGGCAAGGGTGGCGAGCACGATGGCAACCAGGATGGACAGCAGAAAAAGCTTGAGGTCATAGCGGATCAGCCCGTTCAGCCGCATGGCCGCCATTCCCGAATAATGCATGGCACCAATGCCGGCGCCGATAAGCAGCCCTCCCATGGCCAGCTGCCCATGGGAAAGCTCTCTGCGGCTGATGATTTTCATGGCCAGGGTGCTGGCGAGAATGCCCGGAATTGTCGACAGCAGGGTGAGCGTGGCGCTGTAGCTGGTCGAACAGGGCAGGTTGAAGGCCAGCATACCGACAAAATGCATCGCCCAGATTCCGCCCCCCAGGCACAACCCGCCGATACCAACCCACAGGCGCCCTGCCCTCGCCGAGGTCGCGGCCAGAACCAGCTGGGAAACGATCAGGGCCGCGTAGGAAGCCAGGATCGCGACGAGAACGGAAAGGCTTACCAGCACGGGATCATAGCTCCCCGTGTACAGCACGCTGCTATCGGGAGGCGTTATAACAAGATGAAGAAAATCCGGCATCTGTGGTCTTAAAAATGGCTCGCTGGGCTGTTGCTGCATACTGCTACCATGGTAACCAAACTAGGGCGGGTTAACAGCAATTTTGCGTCTGCGCCCTTGTTCCATGGTCAGTATGCCCTATTCTTCCACCCCGGCAGCCGTTGCGCCGGGAAACAGCTCCTCGGTAAAGCCGAACTGCCGCAGGTCGCGGATACGCATCGGATAGAGAATGCCCTGCAGATGATCGCATTCGTGCTGCACCACCCGTGCATGAAAACCCGATGCGGTGCGCTCAATCATCCCGCCTGCGGGATCGAAACCCCGGTAACGCAGGTGGACATGGCGAGGCACGTTGCCGCGCATGCCCGGCAGGGAAAGGCAGCCCTCCCAGCCTTCTTCCATGTCATCGCCGATCGGTTCGAGCACGGGGTTGAGCAGGACGGTAGCAGGTATTTCTTCCGCCTCGGGATAGCGCGGACTTTTAAAGCCACCAAAAATCACCACCTGCAACCCCACCCCGATCTGCGGCGCAGCCAGTCCGGCACCGTTGAGTGCGGCCATGGTGTCGCGCATGTCGCCGATCAGCGCATGCAATTCGGGCGTAGCAAAGGCGGTTACCGGCCGAGCCATCTCCAGCAGGCGCGGATCGCCCATTCGGAGAACCGGCTTAATCGGCACGCAGGGCCACCAGATGTTCCAGCACGCCATGCACCCGTTTCATCGCCAGCGTAAGCACCGCGCCAACCTCGTCGTAAGGAATGACATGCTTGCTGGAGCCGCGCCCGGCGGCATAGTTGGCCGACACCGTCAGCGCCGCGTAACACAGCCCGATCTCCCTGGCCAGGGCGGCCTCCGGCATTCCGGTCATGCCCACCATGGTGGCGCCATCGCGCTCCAGGCGGTTGATCTCCGCTGCCGTTTCCAGGCGCGGCCCCTGCACTGCCGCATACACGCCGCCGTCGATGTATTCCTCGCCCGCGCCCTGGCAGGCTTTCATGCAGAGCTGGCGCATCTCGTCGCAATACGGCCAGGTGAAATCGATATGCACCACCGACTTGGAACCGCACAATTCCGTGCAGTCGTGATAGGTAGCCTTGCGCCCCCAGGTGTAATCGATGATCTGGTCCGGAATGGCGATCGTTCCCGGCGTGAGGTCGGGATGAATCCCGCCCACTGTGGCGATGGAAATCACGTCCTTCACGCCCTGTTCATGCAGCGCCCAGAGATTGGCGCGGTAATTGACCTCATGCGGAGGGATGGTGTGGCCATGGCCATGGCGCGCCAGGAACACCACCTCATGGCCATTGATCCGGCCAAAGGTCAGGGCGCCGGACGGGTCGCCAAAAGGGGTGCGCACCACTTTGCGGCGGATGTCCTGCAAATCGGACATCATGGTCAAGCCACTGCCACCGATAATTCCAAGCATGTTTATTCCTCAGTTTTCAATGCATAAATCGCGGGCAGGTTGCGCCACAGGCCATGCGCATCCATGCCAAAACCGAACACGAAGCGGTCGGGCACGTGCAGGCCGACGAAATCCGCCTGAATCGGCTTGCTGTAGCCATTATTCTTGTCGGCGAACACTGCGCTCAGACACTCGCTTGCGCCCAGCGCCAGCACGCTGGCGCGGATTTCCGCCAGGGTGATGCCCTCGTCCAGAATATCATCCAGCACCAGCACCACCCGCCCCTTGACGCTGGCAGGCGGCGGCACCTTCCAGCTCATTTTCCCGCCCCGGATGGCATCGCCATAGCGCGACACCTGCACATAGTCAAAATCCAGGGGAAAATCCAGCAGCGGCAGCAGTTGCCCGGCAAACACCGTCGCCCCGGTCATCACACCCAGCACCAGGGGCTGTTTACCGCCCAGACGCTGGGTAATTTCCCCGGCCAGGCGCTGCACTACCGCTGCCACTTCCGTGGCGGAAACCAGCAGCTCTGCTTCCTGGCGTATTTTCCATGCATCATGCTTCATTATTGACACTCACACTCCCCTTCACAAGCCGCTCAATACCCTGATGTGCGCCGCCGCGCTGCGGCCCAGGGCATGCAGGGCATAGCCGCCCTCCAGCACCGAGACAATGCGACCGGCAGCATGACGAACTGCAATTTCCCTGAGTTTTCCGGTCACCCAGGTGTAATCCGCTTCCCGCAAGCCAAAGCCGCCCATGTCATCCTCGCGGTGCGCGTCGAATCCGGCCGAGATGAACAGCATCTGCGGCTGGAAACGCTCCAGTGCGGGAAGCCACTGCTCCGTCACTGCCGCCCTGAAATCCTCTCCCGTGGTCCCGGCAGGAAGCGGGACGTTGATGATGTGATCGTTGCCGCTGTCGGCGCCGCAGTGCGGGTAATAGGGATGGCGGAAGGTCGAGCACAGCATCACCTGCGGATTGTCGTGAAAAATATTTTCCGTGCCATTGCCATGATGCACGTCGAAATCAGCAATGGCCACCCGTTCCAGCCCATGCTGCGCCAGCGCATGGGCTGCGCCAACCGCGACATTATTGAAAATGCAGAAACCGCCGGAACTGGCTGCGCCAGCATGATGGCCGGGGGGGCGCACATTGCAGAAAGCATTTTCCACTTTTCCCGCCATTGCCAGATCGACCGCCAGCACCACCGCGCCGGCAGCCCGCAACGCGGCTTCCAGGGTATGAGGATTCATCGCCGTATCGGGGTCGAGATAAGTCATGCCCGCCGCCGGCGCAGCAGCCCGGATCGCCGCGATATAGTCAGGTTTATGCACGCGGGCCAGCATCTCATCCGTCGCCATGGGCGCATCGTGATGATCAAGGAAAGGCAGCAGGCCGGAGGCGATCAGCTGGTCCTCGATGGCCTGGATACGCGCCGGACATTCGGGGTGGTCGGCGCCCATGTCGTGTCTGAGGCAGGCGGAATGAGAGATGTAGGCAGTATGCATCGGGCGGTCTTGTATAAGACTTGGGGTCGAAATCTGTGGCACAATGGCCACAAGCGCTTTCTATAATACCCTCTCTCACATCGGGATCGCAAAATCATGGGCCAACACTACCTCAACCCTCTTTTCGCGCCAAAATCCGTTGCAGTCTTTGGTGCCAGCGAGCGTGTCGATGCCATCGGCCAGATCGTGTTCCAGAATATGATCGAAAGCGGCTATCAGGGCGGGCTTTATCCGATCAATCCGAAAAGCCCGGAAATCCAGGGCCGCAAGGCCTACGCCTCGATCGCCGAAATCGGCCAGCCGGTGGAGCTGGCGGTGATCGCCACTCCCCCCCAGACTGTGCCCGATATCATCGAGGATTGCGGCAAGCATGGCGTCAAGGCGGCGGTCATCATCACCGCCGGTTTCGGCGAGACCGGCCCCAAGGGCCAGGCGCTGGAACAAGAAGTGCTGGAAAACGCGCATCACTATGGCATCCGCCTGATCGGCCCCAACTGCCTCGGGGTGATGCGCCCTTCCATCGGCCTCAATGCCACTTTCAACAAGGGCGGCGCCAATAGCGGCAACCTCGCCTTCGTCTCGCAGTCCGGCGCGCTCTGCACCGCCATTCTCGACTGGGCGCAGGGCAACGATGTCGGCTTTTCCAGCGTGGTGTCGATGGGTTCGTCCGCCGATGTGGATTTCGGCGAAATCCTCGACTATCTGGTTTCGGATGTAAAAACCCAGAGCATCCTGCTGTACATCGAAGGCATCCGCAACGCGCGCAGCTTCATGAGCGCAATCCGCGCCGCCGCCCGCATCAAGCCGGTGATCCTGGTCAAGGTCGGGCGCCATGCCGCCGGATCGAAGGCCGCCATGTCGCACACCGCCTCGCTGGTGGGCTCGGACGACGTGTTCGACGCCGCGGTCAGCCGCGCCGGGGTGGTGCGGGTGCAGACCATCACCCAGCTGTTTGCCGCCGCCAAGGCGCTGGCTTCGGGTTTCCGCCCGATCGGCAACCGCCTCGCCATCGTCACCAACGGCGGCGGTCCGGGCGTAATGGCAACCGACCGCGCCTCGGATCTGGGACTGAGCATCGCCACCCTGTCCGAATCCACCATCGAGCAGCTCAACCAGGTGCTGCCACCCAACTGGCCGCACGCCAACCCGGTGGACATCATCGGCGACGCCCAGGCCGACCGTTACCATCATGCCGTCAAGGCCTGCCTGGAAGACCCCAACGTGGATGGCGTGCTCGCCATCCTGACCCCGCAGGCCATGACCAAGCCGCTGGAAGCCGCCCATGCGGTGATCGCACTCGCCAATCAGCACAGCAAGCCGCTGCTGGCCTGCTGGATGGGCGATGCCCAGGTGGCGGAAGCGCGTGCGGCCTTTGCCGCCGCGAAGAAGCCCAGCTTCCGCACGCCGGAACCGGCAGTCGAGGTGTTTTCCTACCTGTCGGATTACTATCGCAACCAGAAGCTGCTGATGCAGATGCCGGGGCCGCTGTCCCATCATCTGGAGCCTGACGTGGAAGGCGCGCGCATGGTGATCGACGGCGCCCTGCTGGAGCGGCGCAAGGTGCTCAACGAGATGGAATCCAAGGCGCTGCTGTCGGCCTTCCACATCCCGGTGGCGAAAACCATGGTGGCGCGCAGCCCCAACGAGGCGCTGCTGATCGCCGAGCAGCTCGGTTTCCCGGTGGCGATGAAGGTCAACTCGCGCGACATCACCCACAAGACCGATGCCGGCGGCGTGCTGCTCAATCTCGGCAATGCCCAGGCGGTGCGCGCTGCCTACCACGAGATCATGGAAAACGTGCAGCGCAACCGCCCCAACGCGCACATGGACGGCATCTCGATCGAGCCCATGATCGTCAAGCCCAACGGCCGCGAACTGATGGTCGGCGTGACCAACGACCCGGTGTTCGGCCCGGTGATCACCTTCGGCGCCGGCGGCACCACGGTGGAGATCATGGGCGACCGCGCCGTGACCCTGCCGCCGCTGAATCATTTCCTGGTCAAGGACCTGATCCAGGGCACCCATGTTGCCAGGATGCTGGGCGCCTTCCGCCACATGCCCCCGGCCAATATGGAAGCGCTGGAAAGCGTGCTGCTGCGCGTATCGGAAATGGTATGCGAACTGCCGCTCTTGATGGAAATGGACATCAACCCGCTGATCGTGGATGAGCACGGCGCCCTGGCCGCCGACGCGCGGGTGGTGGTGGAATACCGCCAGCCCAGCGCCGACCGTTATGCCCACATGGCGATCTACCCCTACCCCACCCACCTGGTCAGCCACTGGCAGCTGGCCGATGGCACCGACATCACCATCCGTCCCATCCGGCCGGAAGACGCCGAACTGGAACAGGAATTCGTCCATGACCTGTCCGAGGAATCGCGCTATTTCCGCTTCATGCGCAGTGTGCAGGAGCTCACCCCGGACATGCTGGCGCGCTTCACCCAGATCGACTACAGCCGCGAAATGGCGCTGATCGCCGTGACCATCGCGCACGGCAAGGAAGTGGAACTGGGCGTAACACGCTTCTCGATCAACCCCGATGGAGAAAGCTGCGAATTCGCCCTGGTGGTCGCCGATGCCATGCGCGGCAAGGGCCTGGGCCAGAAACTGATGACCGCGCTGATGGATGCCGCCCGCTCCAAGGGCCTGAAAACCATGGAAGGCGAAGTGCTCGGCAACAACCGCAACATGCTCAAACTGATGACCCGGCTGGGCTTCGCGGTTGAAACCAGCCCGGAAGATGACGGCATCAAGAATGTCAGCAAGGAACTGTAATCGGCGCGGCTAACCGAATCACATAAATTGCCCGAAGCGAAAGCGGATCAAGCCGCTTTTGCCAGCGGCAATAACACGTCGATTTCATCCCATGGCACGAATACGCGGCCATTCTCGTCCTTTTCCACCACCAGCCATTCCATCAGCGCGGATACGTCCTTGTGCACATTGCGGTAGTGCCGCGACAGACGCTTGGCCAGCGCATAAATCGAAAGCGGTCCGGCGCCTCTGAGCTCGGAAATCAATTCCCAGCGCTTGGGGGTAAATATATCAAGGAACTGCGGCAGCTCGGCAAACCCGATCTCGCACAAGGGTTCCACCGCCAAATCCGCATCAATCTTGCGCGCATGCTCCAGCGCACGCAACTTCGTGATCTCGAAGGGTTCAGCCACCCTGACTGTCAATCGCATCATTTCTTCACTCCTTCCACCATGCGCCAGATATTGATTTCCACCATCCCCCCGGCAAAGGGATGTTTGATGCGTTGGATGGGTATTGCATTCATGGGGCTCAGAATGCCCCATACCATAAATCCAGTCAAGCCAGACAATTCAACCGCCAGTCCGAAGCAGATAAAACGGAAAAGCAGCGCAAGCAGGCAAGCCAGTTATGAGGCCCGCGCTTCCCAGGGGTTAAGCATTTCAACCCCGGTTGGCGCGAAGTCGGCCATGTTGCGGGTGACGACAATCAATCCGTGAACCAGCGCCGTTGCCGCGATCAGCGCGTCCCGCTCAGAACGCGGACCTGGCACGTGCAGCTTCGCACAACGCTGCGCCACTGCGGTATCGATGGCAAGGATGCGACCGGAAAATGCTGGCAGCACATGGCCGTCCAGCCAGGCCCGAAGCACGGCCCCTTGCGATGGGTCGCGCCGCTCGACCAGCAGGATGCCGGTTTCCAGTTCCAGAATGGTAATGGCCGACAAAAAAAGACTTGTAACCGAAACACTTTCGGCCCATGCCCTGACATTCTGGTCAGCCTTGCCAGACTTTGCCTTGCGCAATTCGGAAACGATATTGGTGTCGAGCAGGTACATCAGGAAAAGTCCGCTGGACGATATAGATCGCCGCTCAAGCGTTGCGGTTCAAATTCAACCCCCGCCGCATCCGGCATGGCCAGCAATTCAACGATGCTCGCCTGATTGCCCGTGATCTGCTGGTATTCCTCGATGGTCAGCAGTACATGGGCAGGCCGGCCACGATCGGTAATGAATACCGGCCCCCTCTTGGCCGCCTTCTTTGCACGGCTGGCATCCTGATTGAACTCTCTGCTGGAAAGTGTAGTAATGGTCATATTGCACACCCTCTTTTTTGATATGTAGATATGTTACTACAATAACCCCTCCAACAATACAATCCTGTAAAAATTATGGGGTAGCAGGTATCTTTGCGTTTACCACCGGAACCTGCAAATATTACGGCTTACTTTCAAATCCGAACCCAAATCAATGAACATCGAAGGCACCCACTACCGCACCATCTGGCCCGCCGAGGATGGCGTGGCCGTTGCAATCATCGACCAGACCCGGCTGCCGCACGAATTCGTCACGGTGCGGCTGGAAAACCTGCACGATGCCACTGTTGCCATCAGGAACATGCTGGTGCGCGGTGCCCCGCTGATCGGCGCCACGGCGGCCTATGGCGTGGCGCTGGCGCTGAGCGCGGAGACGTCCGATGCGGCGCTGGAACAAGCCTGCGCCACCCTCGCCGCGACCCGTCCCACCGCCATCAACCTGCGCTGGGCGCTGGCGCGCATGCAGGCCCGGCTCCAGCCGCTGCCGCCCGAACGCCGCGCCCACGCAGCCTGGCAGGAGGCCGCCGCAGTCTGCGACGAGGATGTGAATATCAACCGCGCCATCGGCGAGCACGGCCTGAAACTGATCCGCGACAGGCTGGAGACCAAGGGTGATCCGGTCAACATCCTCACCCACTGCAATGCCGGCTGGCTTGCCACGGTCGACCGCGGCACCGCCCTGGCCCCCATCTATGCGGCGTTTGATGCGGGCATTCCGATCCACGTGTGGGTGGACGAAACCCGGCCGCGCAACCAGGGTGCCAGCCTCACCGCCTGGGAACTCAAGCAGCACGGCGTGCCGCATACCGTGATCGCCGACAACACCGGCGGCCACCTGATGCAGCACGGCATGGTGGACATGGTGATCGTCGGCACCGACCGCACCACCGCCTGCGGCAACGTGTGCAACAAGATCGGCACCTACCTCAAGGCGCTGGCGGCCTTCGACAACCAGGTGCCGTTCTACGTCGCCCTGCCCGGCCCCACCATCGACTGGACGCTGCAGGACGGCGTGCGCGACATTCCCATCGAACAGCGCGAAGCGGAAGAAGTCACCCAGATACGCGGCCGCACCCAAGATGGCGAGGTAGTGACCGTCACCCTGACTCCTCACGGCAGCCCGGCCGCCAATTACGCCTTCGATGTCACCCCGGCCCGCCTGGTCAGCGGCCTGATCACAGAAAGGGGCGTCTGCCCGGCATCGCGCGAGGGTCTGCTGGCTCTGTATCCGGAGCAAAAGCCATGACGAATGAAGCCGAACTGCGCCGTGCTCTGGTCGATACCGCCATCGCCGCCCAGCGCGAAGGCCTGAACCGGGGCGCATCGGGCAACCTCTCGGTGCGCTGCGGCGGGGGATTCCTGATTACCCCCTCGGGCATGCCAGCCACCGAGCAGACGGCGGACGATGTGGTATGGATGGATCTGGACGGCAAGGCGCACGGCAGCCGCAAGCCATCCAGCGAATGGCGTTTCCACCGCGACCTTTACGTCGCGCGGCCGGAGTTTGGCGCCGTGCTGCACGCCCATTCCACTTTCGCCACCACCCTGGCCTGCCTGGGCCGCGACATCCCGCCCTTCCACTACATGATCGCGGCGGCGGGCGGCAAAACCATCCGCTGCGCGCCCTATGCCACTTTCGGCACGCAGGCACTGTCCGACCATGCCATCGCCGCGATGACGGGTCTGAAAGCCTGCCTGCTCGCCAATCACGGCCTGCTGGTGGCGGAGCTCTCCCTGGAGCGAGCCCTGGCACTGGCGGTGGAAGTGGAAAACCTGTGCGAGCAGTATTGCCGCGTATTGCAGATCGGCGTGCCGGTCCTGCTTCCGGATACGGAAATGGAGGTGGTGCTGGAAAAGTTCAAAAGCTACGGGCAGAACGCCCAGGGCTGAGTCAGGAGCGCAGCGAATGCGCTTCCAGCAGCTTGTCGAGCAAGCCCCGGGAGGCATCCTCCACCATATCCAGCACATGTTCAAAGCCCTGCGCCCCGCCGTAATAGGGGTCTGGCACTTCGCGCTCGCTGAAATTCCGGCTGTATTCCAGGAACAGATGAACCTTGTGCTCATGCCCAGCCGGACAGATGCGTTTCAGGTTGGCCAGGTTATCCTCATCCATGGCCAGGATGTAATCAAAAACCAGAAAATCCTGGCTGTTCACCTGACGGCCACGCAATGCGCTCAGATCATAGCCGCGCCGGGAGGCCGCCGCACTCGCCCGGGTATCCGGTGATTTTCCGATGTGATAACTGTGCGTGCCGGCCGAATCGATGCGTACCACACGATCATCCAGACCTGCACGTTTGACCAAATCGCGGAACACGCCCTCGGCGGTCGGCGACCGGCAGATGTTTCCCATGCAAACAAAAAGTACACTGGTTTTATTCATGTTAACAATTAGTTGAATAATTTAATTAAAGTGGTTTTTTAGAAAAACAGGGACTATTTTACCTCTTGAAAGAAGGCCATCACCCACCATGATTGGGAGAATTCAGTGATGGCCTTCGCTCTCATCCTGCCCCAGCGGCCACAACTGGTGCGTATCGAGCAGCAGGCGGTAATGTGTTTCTGCTGCCTCCAGGCGTGCCAGGCTGGCGGCGAGACGGGCCTCCATGCCCTGGCGGCGCGCCAGCAGGAGGTCGTTCAGGTTCATCTCGCCCAGCGCATAGGCGCGGGCGATTTTCTCCTCGTTTCGCCCCATCAGCTCGCTCGCAATTTTCGCGCTTTGCCAGCTGGCGTAAGCCGCCCTCGCGGTGTTGTAGCCGGCGCCGATCTCCGCCTCCAGCCGACGCAGCACCAGCGCTTCCTGCTGCGCCGCCATTTCGGCGCGGGCGAAGGACTCCACGCTGGCGGCACGGCGCGCGCCACCGGGCAGGGGAATGGAGACGCTCAGCCCGGTCACCCGCTCGCTGCCGTCGCGTTCGGAGAGATAATGCAGCCCGACCGAGGGGTCGGGCATCTGATCGGCATCGGCGCGCCGGGCGGTGATGTGCGCAATTTTTGTCTCGGCACGGGCCAGCAGCAGTTCGTGGTTATGATCCAGCCCCAGGTCAAGCCAATAGGCAAGCGCCTCTGGCAAGGGCCGAGGCTCACCGGCAACAGTTTGTTGCGGCAAAACCAAAGTGGGGAAATGTCGTGCCAAAGCAGTCGCAGCGTTTTCCATACGCAACCGGGCCTGCTGCAGGGAAATTTCCGCCTGCATCAGCGCCGCCTGGGCCAGATCTTCCTCCAGCCGTGCCGCATCGCCCGCCTTGACGCGACGCGCAACCACGTCGAGCTGTTGTTTGAGTATCTCCACCTGCTGCTGCCATTGTTCGCTCTGGGCGCGCTCGCGCAGCCAGGTGAACCAGCCTGCAAGCAGCTTGCGCCCTGCTTCGTGCATGGCGTCACCGTGGGCATTGTGCGCCAGAACCACACTCTGCTGCCCCAAGGCTTCATCGAGTTCGGCCTTGTGCGGCAGACGGAGCGCCCGTTCCAGCCCCACACTCCAGTCGCGCGGCGTTTCGCTGCCATCGCGGAAGCGCCGCCGCGCCGCGCCGGTACTCAGGCTGAATTCGTGACTGCCGGCCTCCAGCCGCTCACGCACTGCCTCGCCAGCCTGGATACCCGCTTGTGCGGCAAGAACCGACGGATAATTCTGCAACGCCTGCTGGACAGCCTGTTGTGACGGCAGATCGGGGTATTCCCTGAATTCCCCTGCGGAAGCGGAAGCAGCAAACAAGGCCGTCATGGCAACGGCCAGCCATTTCAGTCTCATGCGAATCTCCCGAATTCGTTGATCGGCGCGATCCAGTAGGCGATGTCGCGGCTCGGCAGGGATTCCTTGAAATGCGCGATCAGCACCTGCGCATCCTCGTGATCCATCACCACTTCCAGCTTCACCCGCCGCGCCCGTCCGCGCACCTGTTCGTTGGCGCTGTGGTAAATGGCGGCCTGGCCGTGCCCTTCCACCTCGTAGGTGGTGAAACCACTGGCCAGTTCGGGGTGTTCGAGCAGATGGTCGATCATGTTGTCTTCCAGCCCCTTGGGGAAAACGATGGTCAGACAGCAATCGAAATTTTTCATTTAAAAACCTCAGTCCATAAACGCAAAAGCGCAAAGACGCAAAGAAAACAAGAGCAGGAGGCTGTTTTGGCACCAATTGGCCTGATGAGAAGCAAAGGGCTCGCAATTTGCTGCTTCCCTTTGTGTCTTTGCGCCTTCGCGGTTCAAATGGCTTTTTATGGTCATTTCTTGCCATCCACCACGCCGAACCGCTGATACAGCAACGGCAGAATGATCAGGGTCAACAGGGTCGAACTCAGCAAGCCGCCAACCACCACGATAGCCAGCGGTTTCTGGATTTCAGAGCCGGGGCCGCTGGCGAACAGCAACGGCACCAGGCCGAAAGCGGTGATGCTGGCGGTCATCATCACCGGCCGCAGGCGCCGCCGCGCCCCCTCCACCACCACTTCGGCCAGCGCCATGCCCTGCTCGCGCAGCTGGTTGAAATAGCTCACCATCACCACGCCGTTCAGCACCGCGATGCCGAGCAGGGCGATAAAGCCGACCGAGGCCGGTACCGAGAGATATTCGCCAGAAAGCCACAAAGCCCACACGCCACCGATCAGGGCGAAGGGGATGTTGGCGAACACCAGCCAGGCCTGGCGCATCGAGCCGAAGGTGGCGAACAGCAGCAGGTGGATCAGGCCGAGCGCGACCGGCACCACGATGGCCAGGCGCGCCGCGGCGCGCTGCTGGTTCTCGAACTGGCCGCCCCAGGTGAGGCTGTAGCCGGAGGGCGGCGGCGCCTGTTTCGCCACCGCCTGTTTCGCTTCCTCGACGAAACCGACCAGGTCGCGGCCGCGCACGTTGGTTTGCACCACCGCGTAGCGCTGCGAATTCTCGCGCTCGATCTTGACCGGACCGTCGACGCGCTTGAGGCTGGCCACGCTGGCAAGAGGAACGCTCTGGCCGATAGCATGAGACTCGCGAAGCGAGCCAGCGTCCCTCTCTCCCTTTGGGAGAGGGCCAGGAGAGAGGGGCAAGGTCAGGCGCAGGTCGGCGAACACCGCCGGGATGTCGCGCACGTTATCGCTGCCGCGCAGCAGCACCGGGGTGCGCCGCACCCCTTCCAGCACGATGCCCAGGACCTGGCCTTCGAGCTGGGAACGCAGCGTGGCGCCGATCTCGTCCACCGACAGGCCCATGCGTCCGGCGGCAAGGCGGTCGATGTCGATTTTCAGGTACTGCACCCCCTCGTTCATCACCCGGTACACGTCCTCGCTGCCCTGGATGCCCTTGAGCACGGTTTCGACCTTTTCCGCCTGCTGGTTGAGGGTGGCGAGATCGGGGCCGAAAATCTTCACTGCCACGTCGCCGCGCACGCCGATGACCATCTCGGAAACGCGCATGTCGATGGGCTGGGTGAAGCTGTGGGCGATGCCGGGGAAATCCTTGAGCACCTCGCGCAGCTGGTCGGTGAGCCATTCCTTGTCCGGCTTGCGCCACTGGTCGCGTGGCTTGAGGATCAGGAAGGTGTCGGTCTGGTTGAAGCCCATCGGGTCAAGGCCGAGTTCGTCCGAGCCGACCCGCGCAACGATACCTTTCACCTCCGGCACTTTTTCCATGATGGCGCGCTGGATTTTCATGTCGAGCTGGAAGCTCTTTTGCAGGTTGATCGAGGGCAGTTTCTCGATACCGATGATGATGTCGCCCTCATCCATCACCGGCATGAAGGTCTTGCCGATCAGCGGATACACCGCCACGGTCAGGGCCAGCGCCGTCACCGCGCCACTCGCCACCAGCTTGCCGTGCCCGAGCGCCCAGCCCAGCGCGGGCATGTAGGCCGCAGTAAGCTTTTTCACCAGCCAGGGATCGTCATGGCCGCCTTCTTTCAGCATATAGGAAGACAGCACCGGAATCACGGTGAGCGACAGGATCAGCGAACCGGCCAGGGCGAACACGATGGTCAGCGCCACCGGGATGAACAGCTTGCCCTCCAGCCCCTGCAGGGTGAGCAGCGGCAAAAACACCACGATGATGATCACCACGCCCGAAGCCACCGGCATCACCACTTCCTTGACCGCCCGGTAGATCACGTGCAGGTGCGGGATGTTCTTGGCGCTGCGGTCGTGGGCGAGATGGGAAACGACGTTTTCCACCACCACCACGGCGGCGTCCACCAGCATGCCGATGGCGATGGCCAGGCCGCCCAGGCTCATCAGGTTGGCGG
>CAZKHJ010000031.1:0-7967 GCA_964552675.1 uncultured Sulfuricella sp.
TAGCGCCGATGATAGTGTGCACTACGCATGTGAAAGTAGGTCACCGCCAAGCTCCTTATAAAGAACCCTCTGCTCAAATATGGCAGAGGGTTTTTTTTTGATTTGCCAGAAGCTGTTGTTTTTTTGCTATAATGCTGGAAAAAGATGGGCCGCAGGGGCCCATTTTTTATTTGTGGTGGAGATATGGAACTAAATTCTTTGCTGGAGTCCACTTTGCAAGGACTTGGTTATGAGATGGTTGACCTGGAAATGAGCAATCACGGCAAATTGCTGCGCTTATTCATTGATAAGCCAGGGGGCATCAATATTGATGACTGTGCTCTGGTTAGCAACCATATTTCCCGTCTTTTGGCAGTAGAGATGGATTTTGATTACGATCGGCTCGAAGTTTCCTCGCCAGGCCTTGATCGTCCTTTAAGGAAAGAGGCCGATTTTGTTCGTTTTTGCGGAGAAACGGCGCAGGTGAAACTGAGAGTGCCGTTGCAGGGACGGAAGAAATTCGTTGGCATTTTGAAGTCAGTGCAGGATGGTCAAGTGCAACTGGAAGTTGAGGGCAATGTTGTTGATTTGGCAATTTCAAATATTGATAAGGCGCGTTTGGTGCCGCAGTTCTAACTGAATGTTTTGACGTAAATTTAATAAATATCTGGCCGAATAATAAATCGGAGGGTTGTATGAGTCGTGAAGTACTGTTGGTAGTGGATGCGCTGGCGCGTGAAAAAAATGTGGATAAGGAAATTGTTTTTGGGGCACTGGAGCTGGCTTTGGCTTCTGCTACAAAAAAACGTTTTCACGAAGATGTGGACGTGCGTGTGTCGATTGATCGCCTTAACGGAGAATATGAGACATTCCGGCGTTGGCAAGTCGTCTCCGAGGATGCCTTCGAATTTCCCGAGCGCCAGTTAACCCTTGACCAAGCCGTACTGCAAAAAAATGATGTGCAACTCGATGGGTTTGTTGAGCAGCCGCTAGAGGCAGTTGAATTTGGCCGGATTGGCGCTCAGGCTGCCAAACAGGTGATTTTGCAGAAAATCCGCGAGGCCGAACGCGAGCAGATTTTGAATGATTTCCTGGCACGCAAGGAGCATCTGGTGACAGGTGTAATCAAGCGTATGGAGCGGGGAAGTGCGATTATTGAGTCAGGCCGCCTTGAAGCATTATTGCCTCGGGAGCAGATGATTCCAAAAGAAAATCTCCGTGTGGGGGATCGTGTCCGTGCATATCTGCTGCGCATTGATCGTGGTGGTCGTGGCCCGCAACTCATCCTGTCTCGTGTTGTGCCAGAGTTTATTGTGAAGCTGTTTGAGCTGGAAGTCCCTGAAATTGAGGAGGGATTGCTGGAAATTCGGGCCGCAGCCCGCGATCCTGGCATGCGGGCAAAGATTGCAGTCAAATCCAATGACCAACGTATTGATCCCATTGGTACTTGTGTGGGGATGCGAGGATCTCGTGTCCAATCGGTCACGGGTGAACTCGGTGGCGAGCGTGTGGATATCATTCTGTGGTCACCCGATCCCGCGCAGTTCGTTATTGGCGCACTTGCACCGGCAGAGGTCAGCAGCATTGTCGTGGATGAAGACAAACACAGCATGGATGTTGTTGTTGAAGAGGAACAGCTTGCTCAGGCGATTGGCCGTAGTGGCCAGAATGTCCGGTTGGCATCCGAGTTGACCGGCTGGAACCTTAACATCATGACGGTGGAAGAGGCCGAGCAGAAAAACGAGGAAGAATATACCGCTATTCGCCAGCTATTTATTCAGAAGCTGGATGTGGATGAAGAAGTTGCTGACATCCTGATCCAGGAAGGCTTCAGCACTCTTGAAGAGGTCGCCTATGTACCACTGGCGGAGATGCTTGAGATTGATGCTTTTGATGAGGGTACTGTGAATGAATTGCGAAGCCGGGCACGTAATGCATTGCTGACTGATGCCATCGCCAGCGAAGAAAAAGTGGAGAACATTGCAGAAAGCCTGCTCAAAATGGACGGGATGGATAGTGAAACGGCCGGCATACTGGCAGGCAAGGGCGTGAATACGATGGATGACCTTGCGGATTTGGCGGTGGATGATTTGGTCGAAATGACCGGTATGGATGATGAGCGCGCCAAACAGTTGATTATGACCGCCCGCGCACCTTGGTTTGCTTAAAGAAATGGACAGGAGGCCGGAATGGCACATATGAACGTTACGCAGTTCGCTACCGAACTGGGGTTGCCGGCGGCGTTGCTGCTAGAGCAATTGCGTGCGGCCGGGGTGAACAAGAGCCAGAACGATGATTTGCTGACGGAGCAGGATAAGGCTCAATTGCTGGACTACTTGCGCCGTTCTCATGGTGCCAAGGAGTCCAAAAGCAAAATTACCTTGACGCGGCGTGAAACGACTGAAATCAAGAAATCCGACAGCACTGGCAAAGCTCGCACGATTCAGGTTGAAGTAAAGAAAAAGCGCGTATTTGTTAAGCGTGATGCGGCAGAGGAAGTGCCTGTTGTGTCTGGTCCGGCAGAAGAAATCGAGCCGGTGCTGGAGACTCAGGCTGTTGAATCAACGCAGACTGTTGTCGAAGCGCTTCCGGCAACTGTGATTGAGGAACCTGTGATTCCGCAGGTCGTGGCACAGTCCGAGCCATTGACAGAAGTGCTGCCTGAACCGGTTGAAGAGGTGCAACAACCTCAAGTGGCACAGTCGACGCGCCCGCTTCATGCACCGATACTGGATGCCACGCAAATTGCCAAGCGCGAGGAAGAAGCACGCCGTCAGGCTGCGCTTTTTGCCCGGCAAAGTGCTGAATTACGCGAAAAACAGGAGCGTGAACAGAAGCGACTGGCTGATGAAGCTGCCGCCAAGGCCGCGGCTGCCGCCAAGGCCCTTGAAAAAACGACGGCTCCTGCAGCATCTCTCTCCGAGGGTACTTTGCACAAACCTGCCGTTACGCCAGAGGAAAAAGCCGCCAAGGCCGAGAAAAAAGGCGCCAAAAAGACCAAGGAAAGCACATGGTCCGACGATAGCAACAAAAAACGTGGTCTCCGGGTGCGGGGTGACATGGGTGGGGCTGGCAGTTGGCGCGGTCGCAAGGACAAATCTCACCGTCAGCAATCCGATGCGCCCCATGCATTTGAAATGCCCACCGAGCCCATCGTGCATGAGGTGCTGGTGCCCGAAACCATTACTGTTGCGGCATTGGCCCAGAAGATGGCAGTCAAGGCAGCTGAAGTCATCAAGGTGATGATGAAGATGGGTTCCATGGTGACGATCAATCAGGTGATCGATCAGGAAACGGCAATGATTGTGGTCGAGGAAATGGGCCATATTGCAAAACCTGCTGCGCTGGATAATCCGGAAGCCTTTCTTGATGATTCGGCTGTTCACCATGAGGCTGTGCTGGAGCCGCGTGCGCCTGTGGTGACTGTGATGGGTCACGTCGATCATGGCAAGACTTCCCTGCTGGATTACATTCGACGCACCCGTGTTGCTCATGGAGAGGCCGGTGGCATTACCCAGCACATCGGTGCCTATCACGTTGAAACACCCAGTGGCATGGTCACTTTTCTGGATACTCCCGGTCACGAGGCATTTACCGCATTGCGAGCCCGTGGCGCCAAAGCGACCGATGTTGTGATTCTGGTGGTTGCGGCTGACGACGGTGTGATGCCGCAGACAATTGAAGCCATTCACCATGCCAAGGCCGCGAACGTGCCAATCGTGGTGGCAGTGAACAAGATCGACAAACCTGATGCTAATCCGGAGCGAATCAAGCAGGAATTGGTGGCACAGGAAGTTGTACCCGAAGACTGGGGTGGTGATGCCATGTTTGTTGAGGTGTCCGCCAAAACCGGCCAGGGCGTCGATGCCCTGCTGGAAGGGGTTGCCTTGCAGTCCGAAGTGCTTGAGCTCAAAGCAGCACGTGAGGCGCCAGCCAAAGGCCTGGTGATTGAAGCACGCCTTGATAAGGGGCGAGGCCCGGTAGCGACCATCCTGGTGCAATCCGGTACTCTGAAACAGGGGGATATGGTGCTGGCGGGTGCGGTTTTTGGCCGCGTGCGCGCAATGCTGGACGAAAATGGCGCCCCGGTTAAGGAAGCAGGCCCCTCGATTCCGGTGGAAATTCAGGGCTTGTCCGAAGTGCCGATGGCTGGTGAAGAGGTGATTGCCATCTCCGATGAGCGCAAGGCGCGCGAAATTGCACTGTTCCGTCAAGGCAAGTTCCGTGATGTAAAACTGGCCAAGCAGCAGGCAGCCAAGCTGGAAAACATGTTTGACCAGATTGCCGAGGGCGAGGTCAAATCCCTGCCCCTGATTATCAAGGCTGACGTGCAGGGCTCCTATGAGGCACTGATTCACTCCCTGCAAAAACTTTCCACGGATGAAGTCAAGGTCACCATCGTTCACAGCGGCGTGGGTGCCATCACCGAGTCCGATATCAATTTGGCAATCGCTTCCAAGGCGATTGTGATCGGCTTCAACAGCCGTGCGGATGCTGCTGCACGCAAGCTGATCCAGTCTTCCGGCGTGGATGTGCATTATTACAACATCATCTATGAGGCAGTGGATGAGGTTAAGGCCGCTCTATCAGGGATGTTGTCGCCAGAGCGCAAGGAAAATGCCATTGGCCTGGTCGAGATCCGCAATGTATTCCGCATTACCAAGGTTGGTGCGGTGGCGGGTTGCTATGTGCTGGATGGTATTGTCAAACGGGGTTCTTCTGTGCGTTTGCTGCGTAACAACGTGGTGATACATACAGGCGAACTGGATTCCCTCAAGCGTTTCAAGGACGATGTCAAAGAAGTCAAGTCCGGTTTTGAGTGCGGGCTTTCCCTGAAGAATTTCAATGACATCGAGATTGGCGACCAACTCGAGGTCTTTGAAATGGTTGAAGTGGCAAGAACCCTGTAAGTCCAGGAATTTTATGCCTAAAGACCATTCACGTCCCCGCCGTGTAGCCGAGCAGATCCAGCGCGAGCTGGCGGAACTGCTTCAGCTTGAACTGAAAGACCCGCGCGTGGGCATGGTGACGCTGACCGATGTTGAGGTTACCCCGGACTATGCTCATGCCAAAGTCTATTTCACGCTGCTGAATCAGGGACATCCGCTGGATGAAACCGTGGCGGGGCTGAATCGGGCGGCAGGTTTTCTGCGTAGCCAGCTTGCCCACCGCATGCGTTTACGCATCGTGCCGCAATTGCATTTTGTGTTCGACAGTTCGGTCGAGCGGGGGGTGCAGTTGTCACATCTGATTGAGGAAGCGGTGCAGGAGGATAACAGGCGGGATCGGGAAGAGGACTGAAGTCTTGCAGCAGTTCAAACGCATCAAGCGTGCCATCAGCGGTGTTCTGTTACTGGACAAGGCGCATGGCATTAGCTCCAATACTGCCTTGCAGCAAGTCAAGCGCCTGCTTCAGGCTGAGAAAGCGGGCCATACCGGTAATCTTGACCCGATTGCTACTGGTCTGTTACCGCTCTGTTTTGGCGAGGCGACGAAATTTTCCCAATATCTTCTGGATGCCGACAAGAAATACCAGGCAGTGATCAAGCTTGGCGCCACTACGACCACAGGTGATATCGAGGGTGAAATCATCAGTCGTCATCCAGTGACGGCAACTCTGGCGCAGGTGCAGAAAGTTTTACAGGGCATGGTCGGCACCATGCAGCAAACTCCCCCCATGTATTCCGCCTTGAAACATGAAGGAAAGGCTCTTTATACCTATGCTCGCGCCGGAATCGAAATTGAACGAAAGGCGCGCGAGATAACGATTTACCAGTTGACGCTGGATGCGTTCCTGGTGGATGAGCTGAGCGTGACGGTCAGTTGCAGCAAGGGAACCTACATTCGCGTGCTGGCCGAGGATATCGGTGCAGCTCTAGGCTGTGGCGCGCATCTGAAGGCGCTGCGCAGGGTAGCAACGGGTGGATTTGATATTGGCCAGGCCCTGACTTTCTCTCATCTGGAGAAAATGGATGCAACGCAGCGGGATGAAGCCTTGCTGCCAGCAGATTGCTTACTTGCCGGGATGCCAAAGGTGATCCTTGACAGTGACAGTGCATATTATTTGCAGCAAGGGCAAGCCGTGTGGCAAGCCAGGCAGATATCCAGGGGATTGGTGAGCCTGTATGGGCCGGGTCAGATTTTTATTGGTTTGGGTGAAATTGCGGATGATGGCAAGATAGCGCCCAAGCGGCTCGTGGTGCCGGGAAAATTGCCGCAACTATCTGAAAGTGCCTCTTAGTCCTTCAGGTTCTTGATCAGAGGATTTACCCATAGTGCCTGACCGCTCTGAGGCCGCGTATCGCTTACCAGTTCTTCGTGAAGATTGTTGAGAAACATGATCTCAGCCATGATATCCCCGGTAAAACCCTGACGGTCACCGCGATCGTCAATCAACAGATGACTGAGATACGGGGAGACGCCATCGTGCCCCCAGAGCAGGGTCAGTTTTTCCACGATACGGGGAAATTTCTTTTCCAGTTCCGTCATGCTATTAGAATCAGCCATTATTATTCTCCTCTGAACACTTTTCTCATTTAAGCACGTTTCCCGCGGGGATGAAAAGTGCCTAGCTGGTTTTGAGCCCTTCTCCCCATGAGTCCTCGAAAAAATGTTCGCCCAGTGGCGTTCTCGAACGAGGAGCAAGTTCGAGTTCCTTCAGCTCATCGTTAAGCACGGTTTCTTCGTCCTGGTATCCCACTGCTATCATCGCCATGCAGGTGAACTGTTCGGGAATGCCAAAGGTTTGCCGTATCTTGTCCGCATCGAAGCCGCCCATCTGGTGGGCCATCAATCCCATGGCGACGGACTGGAGGCACAGATTTTCCGCCGCTGCGCCGCTGTCATACTGACCCCAGGCATTGGGCTTGCCATTCTTGCGAAAAATGCTGTTGGCGGTGACCAATAACAGCAAGGGGGCATTTTTGACCCAGTTCTGGTTCCATTCCACCAGGCAGTCAAATGCCTTGTGCCATGTGGCGGGATTGCTATTTTTGTCCCATACAAGAAAGCGCCATGGCTCATCGCCAAAGCAGGATGGTGCCCAGCGCGCAGCTTCCATCAGGGCGACGATCTGTTCGCGGCTGACCGGTTTGTCGGCATCGAAGGCGCGGCAACTCCAGCGTTTGGTGATAATGTCATGAAGCGGTGCGGCGCTGGTGGCAGACTTGTGTTGCATGGGTGCTCCTTGGATGATGTTGCATAACAGATTGCCTTAATCTTAGCCGATTTATGTGGTGACTTGCTAGGGTAGACCGAATAGCCAAGAATGGCGGGCTTTATGTGAATTGGCCTGCTCGGGCAAAATTGCTGGATCATTATGGAAACAAAATCTTCTTACCGTGGCAGATTTGCGCCATCGCCCACCGGGCCGCTGCATTTCGGCTCTATGGTGGCGGCAGTGGGCAGCTATCTCGACGCCAAATCCCATCAGGGAGAATGGCTGGTACGTATGGAGGATCTCGACCCGCCTCGCGTGGCCGAGGGGGCGGCGGACGATATCTTGCGCACGCTGGAAACGTATGGGCTGCAATGGGATGGTGCGGTGATGTATCAGAGCCAGCGCGATGAGGCTTACCGTGAGGCGCTGGACCGGCTGCGAGGGGAGGGGGTGCTTTACCCGTGCAACTGTTCCCGGCGCGAAATTGCCGATTCTTCGCTCAATGCCGCGACAGGCCTCATTTATCCAGGGCATTGCCGCAATGGAATGAAACCGGGAAGAGCGGAGCATGCTTTAAGATTGAGGACTGATGGTGCCCCCATTCAGTTTGATGATCGTTTGCAGGGGAAATATGTGCAAAGGCTGAATCTGGAAGTGGGGGATTTTGTGCTTCGCCGTGCGGATGGTCTCCATGCCTACCAGTTGGCAGTTGTAGTGGATGATGCCGAGCAGGGAGTGACGGATATTGTGCGTGGGGCGGACATTCTGGATTCGACGCCACGCCAGATTTATCTGCAGCAATTGCTGGGTTTTCCCACGCCGTCCTACC
>CAZKHJ010000031.1:7977-28400 GCA_964552675.1 uncultured Sulfuricella sp.
CCTACCTTCATCTGCCGGTTGCGGTCAATGCAAAAGGGGAAAAGCTGAGCAAACAGACCCTGGCACCCGCCGTCGAAACGACGAACATTTTGCCATTGTTATTCAAGGTGCTTGAATTTCTTGGCCAGAAACCGTCCCCGGCATTGCTGGATGGAGATATCAACGCATTCTGGTCATGGGCTATCCTGAACTGGGATGTGAAAAAAATTCCAGCCCGGCGGGCGCACAGGAGTCCAGACTAGTTTTTTGTTGCGTTTTTGGTGGCAGGTGCGGCAGATGCGGGTTTGGGTTTGCTGGGTGCAGCTTTGGCGGCGGGCTGTTCCTTTGACTTGCCCGCTTTTGTGGCCGATTTGGTGGCAACTGGCTGGGCCGGAGTTTTGGGCTGGGGTGTCGGGCGTGTTTTTGCCGGTGCAGTGGTTTTTTCCGGCTTGGGTGTGCAGGCAAACTCAAAGATCGATTCGGCCTGCGTGTCCGGTACGATGGTTTCAGGTTTCATGGTTTCGCCATGATGGATGGACTTGATTTCATTGCCATCGCTGCCGTAATAAATTTTCTGCAGCGACCTGATCGTGCGAGTGGTGCAATTGATCTCGTTCAGGGTTTTTGCTGAAGTGTAATAAAAATCCCCTGGCATGGCCTGTTGCGGTCGCGAATGGCTGATTTTGTCCCACACTTTCAGTTTCTTGTCCTGCTTCTTCTGCTTCTCCCCGCCGCCCTTGTCTGCCGGCTCCTGCTGCGGGTCGGCGGCTTGCAGTGTCATCTGAACGTTGCTTTGCAGTGTATGCCATGAAGCGGCCATGGCCTCGGGTATGAAAAAGAACAAGGGAAAAAGGCAAAGGAAGGCAGGGTTCATGGGCTTGTGCTTGCGCGCCGGAGCAAAGATTGGTGCTAATATACAAGCCCCTATTGCTTCCTGGCAAACAAATCGAAAGGCAATCCGTGGTCAGGTCCTCCGATCTTTCCGGAATGTATGGCGTAGCGGAGTCTATTGAAGACTACCGCCGCATGGTTCATGAGCTGAGAAGCCAGCTCGTGCAGCTTCAAGCCCGGGAGGAAGAGGCGCAGCAGCAGATTGCTGAACTGGATCACACGATTGACCAGTTGGTGGAAATCGTGGTTCAGCGCGAAGCCGCCTGCTATGCCCTGAAAACACTGGTGGAAACCATGGTCAGAGAGGTGGAAACCTGCCCGCAGCAGGTTCACCATGATTTTGCCGACCCCAATCTCAGGTCGACGACCTACCAGAATCGTTACAACGAAGAAGTGAAGCGCCTGAAGATCAAGTACGGCAAGGAATAGGCGTTTAGTGAGGCTGCGGCTTCAGAAAAGTCACGACGTTGGAGCCAGGTGCATTTTTTGTGCCGCAGCTGGGGCCCTCGCCTGTCACAGCCATTTCAGCTTCATGCAGCTGATTGATGACTTCGACATAAAATTTTTCCTTCACCATCATCAGCGCAGTACGGCCGCCTTCATTCTTGGCCAGCACCTCTGCACCGGCCCTGAGCAGAACATCCACCACGCCAGCTTCGCCACGGCCCGCAGCCAGCATCAAGGGGCGGGTGCCATAGACGATCTGTGCTTCGATATCGGCACCGGCGTCAATCAGGGCCTGGACGATTTCCGGGAAACCATGATCAACTTCGTCGTTGAAACAGGCCTTCATCAAAGCCGTCCAGCCCAGCTCGTCGGTTGCGTTGACATCGGCGCCGGCCTGAATCAGAGCGTTGGCCAGAGGAAGATTGCCGCTTGCCGCAGCCTGCATCAACAGCGTTGCGCCCGCGCTATCACGCGCATTGCAATCGGCGCCATTGGCCAACAGGGACTGGGTTTTAGCCACATCGCCAGCCGCAACGGCCTGAAGAATTTCCGTAGACATCAAGTTCTCCACAATTTGGTTGTTTAATTTGCCGCAATTAAATAATAGTTTATAAGAATAGTCAACTATAGCGGATGGGTAAACTGGGCATCATGCCAGTGAAATACGAATCGCAATTTAAAGTCAAAGTGTTATAGGATATTGCCAGTTTATTCGTGCCCGCACATCCTGGATGGCCTAATGTCTTTTCCCTATACCTCATTGGTCAGTATTTCGTTCACGCTCAGTATTCTGCTTGCTGCGTTCATTGTACTCAAACCGTTTCTGCTTGCCGTGGTGTGGGCAGCGGTGATTGCCCTGGCCTCCTGGCCGCTGCACCGCAAGATACGTGCTTACTTGGGCAACAAGCACAATCTTGCCGCGATCTGCACCACCTCGGTGATCGCCTTTGCTCTGGTGATGCCGATGGTGCTGTTGGCCGTATTCATGATCAACGACCTGTATTCCGTGGGGGCCTACCTGCTTGAAGCCGATGAACTGGGTAAAGCGCCGCCGGAATGGCTGGGAAAACTGCCCTGGGCAGGCGCATTCCTGCTTAAAAAATGGGAACTGGTAATGGCACAGCCACACCAGCTCAGCAAGCTGTCCGAGGAGTGGCTGTTTTCCCAGCTCAACCTGGCGCCACAGCTGGCGCAATACGTGCTGGTGGATTTCAGCGCCCGTCTGGCAACGCTGGCGTTTGCGCTGTGGGTGCTGTTTTTTTTCTATCGCGAGGGGGATCACCTGATCGCGAAAATCAATTTCATGGGCTACAAATGGCTGCAGCGGCGCTGGCCCTCCTATTCCCACAGTATTCCGAGTGCGGTGCGCGGCGCAGTGAACGGGCTGGTGATCGTCGGTTTTGGCGAGGCAGTGGTGTTCAGTGCCCTGTTTGCGGTAGTCGGGATTCCCTCTGCCGTGTTGCTGGGCGCACTGGCGGCGATTCTGGCGCTGATTCCGTTGGCTGCCCCAGCCCTGCTGGCCCTGATCGGGGTGATGCTGTCGGCGCAGGGCCTGGCCCTGACCGGCGTGTATGTTTTTGCTTTCGGCACGGCGGTGGTGATGGCAGCGGATTACATCGTCCGGCCCTGGCTGATTCAGGGCTCCACCGAGCTGCCTTTTCTGGCGGTTCTGTTCGGCTTCCTGGGAGGCATCGCCACCATGGGAATCGTGGGGCTGATTATCGGGCCGGTGATCCTGGCACTGCTGCATGTTCTGTTGCGTGAAGCGGTGATCGACGAATCAGCCGATCTTGGCCTGTAGCTGCCGCAACACCTGTTCCGCTGCGCGCGCCCCCCAGTAATTGGCTTCTTCAAAAATGGAAAACCCGGAGAGATCAGCGTGTGCGAGGTGAATGCGCCCGCGAGATGCGCCCAGTTCCTGCCGTGCCTGGCTCCAGATCCAGCCAGGCCGGGGTTTGGACATCGCATGGCCCCAGCGCCAGATATCCAGCTGTTCCACCTTGCTGCGAATATCCGGGTGAGCGTGAGAAAGATCGGTCAGAATGTGTTCCGCCCAGCTTTCCCGTGACGTTTCCAGCAGCTTTTGCCGCGACGTGTCAGCCTGCCCCGTGAGCGCCCAGTAATAGGTCCATACCGTGGGGCCGGGTGAGGTGCGCAGACTCTGGTGGATGGCGTTGACATAGCCCAGGGCGGGGCTGTCGTAGAGCACGTTGTCCCATGACAGCGGCGCGCCATGGCCAGCCTCGGGCAATTGGCGCAGGGTCAGGTTGGCCACCAGCCAGGGCGCGTATCTGATCGCCGCAATGGTCTCGCGCTGTTTACCTGCCAGCCCCTCCATGACATGGGGCAGGATAAACAGTGGCGCGGCAAAGATCACCTGCTTCGCCTGCCAGCGCACGGTGCGGTTCTGTTGCGGCTGATAGATATCCAGTTCGACATGCTGGCGTGATTCCTCGATACGATGCGCCAGCGCTGCAGTTTCAATCCTGTCGTCAATTCGTTGCCGCATCTGCCGGGTCAGCCAGGCATTGCCCTCGGGCCAGGTCAGCACCTGGTCGCCATTGCGGCTGGCAAAGTAATGCAGCCCCGCCCAGGCGGAAACTTCCTCGTAACTGCTGCCGTAATCGTCACGGCAGCCATAGTTGACATACCAGTGCAAGGGCGCTGAATCCAGCCTTTGTTGCAGCAGGAAGGTGCGCATGGTGATCCGGTCAAGGGCGAGCAGATCAGGGTCGTGCGATGACTGCGCGGCCGGAATGGAGAAGGCACGCCGGCCGGAAGGATCACGAAAGCGGCGGTATTGCTCCACCAGATCAAAAAAACGGCGGTATTGCTCCCTGTCCCGCTGGTCTGTGCCGATCTGCGGCAGCAAGCCTTCCTGCCACAGACCGTGGCGATAGAGCCGCTCCTGGGGTTCAAAGCACAGGTAACGTTCCTCATAGACCGGTGTTTCCGCATAGGGGTCGCCGTGCAGTACGCCGAGATCGGCCAGCAGCTCGCGCACATCGCGTGCTTCCTGGCCAGGCAGGGGCAGGTAATGGGCGCCCCAGGGATAGGCGGAAACGGCATTCTGCCCGGCGCGGGCATTGCCGCCGGCAGCATCTTCCAGTTCGAACAGGCGAAAATCGCCGAAGCCTGAGCGGTTCAGCTTCCATGCGGCAGAAAGGCCGGCCACGCCGCCGCCGACGATGGCCACATCAATCTTGCGGGTTTCCGAGGGGGAAGGGAAGTCGCGCCCGCGCAGGCGGTGGCCAAGCTCGATGCTTGCGCCCAGGCTCGCGCCACCCGGCAGGGCTGTTTTCGTGGCGGGTTTGCATCCCGGCAGACAGGATGCTGCGGCAAGGGAGAACAGAAAATCGCGGCGTCTCATGGCGCCTGGTGCTTCCATTCGCGCTCGTAATAATGCACCAGCGCCTGATTGTTGAGCCGGTTGATCTCGGTATCGATTGCGGCCATGTCCCTGGGAAAGCTGAACAGGGCGGGGGTGAGTTCCGGGCTGAGGAAACGCAGCCCGATAGCATAGCGATCAGGCTGGATATAGGGCTGATGGCTGGCAATGATATAGCCCCATTCGCCAAAGGAAGGCACCAGCGCATGGTAGGGCGTGGCCTGCAAACCCACGCTTTTGATGGTGTTGACAATGCACCAGAAGGATTGCCGCGCATACAGCGGCGAGGTCGCCTGGATCACGGTCAGCCCGTGTTGTGACAGATGTTTTTCCAGCAGGCGGTAGAACGTGTTGGTGTAGAGTTTGCCCAGGGTGAAATTGGTGGGGTCGGGGAAATCCACCACGATGAAATCAAAAAACTCATCATTCTTTTCCAGCCACAGGAAGGCATCGCCATTGACGATTTCGAGCTTGGGCGAGTGCAGGGCATCGTGGTTCAAGGCCCGCAGCAGGGGCAGGCGGGAGAACAGTGCAGTCATGCCGGGGTCGAGATCGACCAGGGTAATGTGTTCGATGCTTGGATGCTTGAGAATTTCACGCACTGCCAGTCCGTCGCCGCCGCCCAGCACCAGCACCTTGCGCGGCTGCTTCACCGCCTGCAGGGCAGGGTGGACCAGCGCTTCGTGATAGCGGTACTCGTCGCGCGAGGAAAACTGGAGATTGCCGTTGAGGAACAGGCGGATGTCATCCTGCCAGCGGGTCAGGACAATGCGCTGATAGGGCGTGGTTTCGGTATAGATGATCTCGTCGGCATAAAGATTTTCTTCCGCCAGATGGGTAAGGCGATCCGCCCCGGCCAGTCCGCCAAGCAGCAGGGCACTGACTACGCCGCACTGTGCCAGCAACCCTTTGAGGCCACCGAGCTGATCGCGAAACAGCCAGATGGCCCAGAGTGCCACCAGCGCATTGAGCAGACCGAACATCAGGCTGGTGCGGATCAGGCCGAGATGGGGCGCCAGCAGCAGGGGAAAGGCCAGCGACACCACCAGGGCGCCGAGATAGTCAAAGGTCAGCACCTGCGACACCAGATCCCTGAGCCCGTAATGCTGCTTGAGAATGCGCATCACCAGTGGAATTTCCAGCCCTACCAGGATGCCGGTAAGCAGCACCAGCCCGTACAGCACCAGCTTGAACGGTCCCGCCAGCCAGGCAAAAACCAGGAACAGCAGCGCGGCGGAGAAGCCGCCAATCAGGCCCACCATCAATTCGATCTGGATGAAGCGCGTTACCAGCCCCTTGACGATAAAGCGCGAGAGATAGGAGCCCACCCCCATGGCAAAGAGGTAAGTGCCGATGATGGTGGAAAACTGGGTGACCGAGTCGCCCAGCAGATAGCTCGACAGCGCCCCCGCGACCAGTTCATAGACCAGCCCGCAGGAGGCGATGATGAATACGGAAGCGAGCAGCGCGACGTTCATGCTGCTCCTGTTTCCCTAACCGTGAATCGCGGAAGCAACGATCAGGGCGATGCCCAGGCACATGGCGCCGGCGACGATGGCCAGGGAAATATTCTTTTCCTCGACGATTTCCTTCCACAGGTCATAAGGGGTGAGCTTGTCGATGACAATAAAGGAAATCCAGAACAACGCCACGCCGATGAGAGAATACAGCAGCGAGTTGAGCAGGTAACTCGGGTTGATAATGTCCATGAGAATATCCTCTTAACTTATTGTTAGTAAATTATTTATGGTATGCGCTTCGCGCCGTTCCTGGGGTGGGCCTGCCTTCGTTCTGGCTGTACACGCTCCAGCCGTGATACTGCGCCCAGGCGAACAGGCCAAGTGCCAGTACAGCGCTTGCCACATAGGTTTTAAACATGATCAGGGCTTTCAGTCATCGCTGCTGTCTCCGCTGTTGTCACTGCCGCCGCTGCTGGAGGCATAGTCGCTCTCGGCCCAGCGGCGGGTTTCAAATGAGTGGCTGCGCCACCAGGCAAGGATGGGAAAAATCATCAGGCCAAACAGGGCGAGGAAGAAATTGGTCCAGCCGGGCACATCGCGCCGCACCCGGATCTGGTCGGTAGACGAGGCATTCCAGCCGGATGGCAGCTCCGCGTCGATTTCCAGCAGGTAATTGCCGGCCGGGATTTCGGACAGTACGGCCTCGTCGCGCGCGTTGCCTTCCGACCACGATTCTCCGCCATCGTAGCCGTGGTAATAACTGATTTCGCGCCCCATGTGGTAGCTTGTTCCGGTCCCGGTTTCAACCAGCGTCATGTCGAGATAGAGCCAGTTGTTGTCGAGATTGGTGCGGTTTTCGACGATCAGATTGGAGGGATGCCCCTCCACCTGGAAAGGTTCGGTGATGAAGGCCCGGTTTTCAGGCGAGAAATCCAGGCTCTTCTGGTACACGGTACTGCTCTGTGAGCCAAGAATAAAGCCGATCTGGATCAGTACGGCGAGCAGGGCAAAAACTGCGGATGCCTTCCAGTAGCGTTTTGCCGCCCCGCTGTAGGGGGAGGGCTGGTTGGCATACACCCCCACGGGCCGGGGCAAGGGTGTTGCCGGCTTGAAGGCGGCGGCGATTTCATCGGGCTCGATATACTCGCCCAGTGACCAGCTGATTTCCTTGCCGGTTTCTTCCCGGCTCAACATCAGGGGCGGGGCGACGAAATCCATCACCTCGGCGCTTTCGCCGACCTGCACGCGCCAGTAGAACTCGCCCACGACATAGGAAACAGTTGCAGTGGCCGTCTGGAAATGCATGAATTCCCGTCCCAGGAAGCGCGCCTTGGGCTTGGTCAGTGCGCTGGCAATCGCCGGCGTGTGGGTAGTGGGCTTGATGAAATTCCAGTGCCCCTGATACTCGGACAGCCAGCGGAAATTCTCCTGCTCGCTGTATAGCAGGTATTCGCTCCATTCGTAGATTTCATCATCCACGCTCACGCGCCGCCGCATGAAGCCCACCACATCGTAATCCGCGCCGCGCAGGCGGCCACGGCTTCCCAGTGCGAGCAAGGGCGTGTGGGCAATCAGCTTGCCGCGATAGGCCGACAGCAGCCTGAAATTGTCGTTGCTGACATCGATCACTGAGCCGCAACTGCCGCAGGCCAGCGCTTCGGAGCCTTGGGCGCGAATCTGCTGCGGTGCACCGCAGGAAGGGCAATTGAAGGACTTGAGGCGGGTTTTTGCCGCACCGGCTTCGCGTTCGCGCAGGCCGGTCATCTTGAGGGCGGGCAACTCGACCTCATCGCCGATGAACAATATCGGCTGCGCGTCGCTGTAATCCAGCGTGGCGAAGCGGCCATTGCCGGAAAAATCGATCACCGGGGCGGGATAGCCGGCGCCGACCTTGAATGGCAGCTCGCCCTCACCGGCAATGCAGGTGGCGGTTTCCTTGTTGACGGCCTGAAATGGCTGGCCGCCCAGAGTCAGGCTCTGGCCGAGTGCAATTTCATCAAAAGGGGGGAGCGCAACTTCGGCGGCAGCCGGGAAAGTCAGCACATAATTGCCGGAGGCCTCGGACAGCCAGCCGCCGCGCTGGTCGTCAAACAGCAGAAACCACTCGTTCCACACGCCCTGTTCATGCTGCAACTGGATGCGTCCGATGATGGCGAAGTGCGTGCCCTGATAGCGGCCTTCCACACCCAGCTGCAGGGGGGAGGCATCCTCCAGCAGTTGCGCCATCTTGCCCAGATTTTCCAGCTCCAGATCATGGCGGATCAGGGTGCTCTGGCAATAGCCACATACCGCCAGGATCGAGGCGGCGGAGCGGAATACGACCGGAGCGCCGCAGGAAGGGCAGTTGGCGGTTTTCACGGCAAAAAGCTATACCAGTTTTTTCAACAATTCCGCTTTCTTGGCCTCGAACTCTGCCTGGCTCAGGATGCCCTTGGTCGTCAGTTCATGCAGCTTTTCCAGCAGGGCGGGAATATCCTCGGGCGCTTGTGCGGCTTGTGCCGCAGCAGGCGTCTGGGTCATGGCCGCAGCCATGGCCTGACCCATGGCAATGCCCGCGCCCAGGCCCGCACCGGCCCCAGCCACGCCGCCTTCGTTGGCGGCGGCCACGGGGATGGCATTGGCTACCTGATACTGGGTGTACTTGCCCAGATCACCCACCATATTCATGCCGATACGCTGGTCCAGCACCTTCTGCAGTTCTTCCGGCAGGGAGACGTTCTGCACCACCAGATTGTCCAGCGCCAGGCCATAGCGCTCGAACACTGGCAGCATTTTGTCTTTGAGGCGCGCGCCGAATTCGTCCTGATTGGCCGCCATGTCGAGGAAAGGCACACCGGATTCGGCAAACAGATCAGTCATCGAGCCGATCAGGGTGTTGCGCAGCTGGCCGTCGAGTTCGTCCACGGTATAGGTTTCACGCGTGCCGCTGACCTCGGTGTAAAACTTTTTCGGGTCGGTGACGCGGTAGGAATAGATGCCAAAGGCGCGCAGCCTAACGATGCCGAATTCCTTGTCGCGGATGGTGATCGGATTGGGCGTGCCCCACTTGCGGTCGAGCTGGAGGCGGGTGCTGAAAAAATAGACATCCGATTTGAAGGGCGACTCGAACAGCTTGTCCCAGTTCTTCAGATAAGTCAGAACCGGCAGGGTCTGGGTGGTGAGGGTGTGACGGCCGGGCGGGAACAGGTCCGCCACCTTGCCTTCATCCACGAACAGGGCGAGCTGGGATTCGCGCACCGTGAGCGAGGCGCCGTTCTGGATCTCCATGCCGGACATGGGGAAGCGGTAGGCCAGGATGCCATCTTCCGGTTCAGTCCACTGGATGACATCGATAAATTGCTTGGCAACGAAATCGAACAGGCCCATGGTGCGCTCCTCTGCTTGTGATTTTTGACCATTCTACCCACAAAGCGGGGATATAATCCAACCATCATGAAACCAATCGACAGCATCGACGGCCTGCACCTGATGGGCAATCTATACGGCTGCGGCGGGGCGGACAGGCTGCTGCGGGAAATCGAGGCGCTGCGCGCCTTCTGCCTTGATCTGGTGAATGCCAGCGGCCTGACGGCGGTGGGGGAGTGCTTCCACCAGTTCGGCGCTTCCGGCGGCGTCACCGGCGTGGTGATCCTGGCCGAATCCCATGTCTCCGTCCACACCTGGCCAGAAAAACGCTTCGTCACGCTGGACGTGTTCGTCTGCAACATGCACAGCGATAACCGGGACAAGGCGCACAGCCTGTTCGACGCGCTCGTGGCTGCCTTCGCTCCGGAGGAGAAGCGCTATTATCAGGTGGAGCGGTTCTGATCGCTCCCGCGAGAGCTCAACGCGCTGAATCCGTGGCTCATGTACGACCTGCTAGAAAAAAGATTTTTTCAGATTTTAGGCAGCACTAAAAACAACTAACACCATGATGAATATTATTAGTGCTGGCATTTTATACATCGCATTGATGCAATGTTTTGCGTCAATTGGGATGGCCATTTTACGTTGGGCATCACAGTTGTGGCTTTCCGAACTGTCGTTGGCATGCTTAATGCGTAGACATATGGCATCTGAAAACGGAGGCATGCCATGAACGTTCAATCCCCCTCTTCTGCCATTCTCTTCTCATCCGCAGTGGCGCGTTCGCCATCAACCCGGCAATATTTGGCCGCATCAACGGCAAGTTCCGCCGATATCGTCCGTATTTCCCAGGCAGCACGAGACGCATTCGCCGGTTCGTCTTCTTCGGCTGCTGCGAACAACGATAAGTCGGTCGAGGCACGGCTTGCCGAGATTAGAGCCAGGGGCCCAGTAAATAGAAGCCAGGAAGACAACGATTTTCTGTTCACCAACGACAAGAGGCTTGCCGAAATCTCCGCCAAGTCATACAACACGCGCACCGCCGACGAGATCGATTACATGCAAAAGGCGACGGGGTTCGTTAATACCTTTGCGCATCTCAGTTCAGCGGAAAAAGCACTGTATGACAAAGCAGTCGCCAGCGGCAACACCGCAGCCGCTGAAGGCATCGCCCAGATCGCGCTCATTCGCCAGGGAGGGGAAATGGCAGGCGGAGCCAATGGAACGACATACAACTCGCGCACCACCGAGATAACGGCTGCCAACATCGAGAAATTTTTCAGCCACAGTATAGTTGATCCTACTGGCAACGCTGCGTCCAAGTTCCAGGCGTTGATCCAGTTCCTGCAAAACAATCCGGTGGCTTGACTCACTACCTTTGCGTATCCGTGATGCCCAACCCATCATTCCACCGGACGCTGCGCAATAAAGCCGCACAGCGCCGGTGAATTCAGACGTTATGTGTCATAGAGTGGAGCCATTTCCGCTTCAAAGCATCCCCGCCTAAATGTTGTGGTATCATGCGCATATCAAGGCAATATGCTCCATGAGGCCCGCCATGTCCACTTCTGTCGCGTCACCCAAGAAAGCTACCAATATCACCCTCTCCATCGATGTATTGAACGAAGCAAAGGCTTTGGGGATCAATCTTTCCCAGGCCTGTGACCAGTTTTTGCGGGAGTTGGTCAGGCAGGAGCAGGAACGCCGTTGGCAGACCGAGAATGCCGAATTTATTGCGGCCTACAACGCCGGTGTGGAGCGCGACGGACTACCTCTGGACGCATGGCGGACCTTCTGACATGGCGCGCTTCGAGGTTTTTCGCAACAGTGGCGCCCATGCCGATGATGTTCCTTATTTGCTGGACGTGCAAAGCGACCTGTTGCATGGCCTGGAGACGCGAGTCGTCATTCCCTTGCGACGCCGTGACCGCTTCCCTGCCAGCCGGATTCCGCAGCGATTGACCCCGGTTTTTGAGATTGAGGGGGTTACCTGTTTGCTGGAAACGCCCAAGCTGGCAGCCGTGCCGTTGCGGCTGCTCAAACAGCCGGTGCAATCGTTGGCAGCTGAACAGGCGGAGATTGCCGGCGCGTTGGATTTCCTGTTTCAGGGGTTCTGAACGGGATGGGCAAGAGCAGCAGGGGCGGATATGTTATGTCGGCGGCTCTTGTTCTTTTTGCGCTGTGGGCTTTTATAAGCCCGCGAGCTGTTCACGCCTGAGCATGAATACGAATCCATCGCCCGAGCTGGTATCGAGCCAGGTGAAGGGCAAGTCGGGGTAGGCGATTTCCAGCGCGTCGCGGTTGTGCCCGATTTCCACTACCAGGATGCCGCCCGGGTTCAGATGCGCGGCGGCGTCACGCAGGATGATGCGGGTTGCGTCCAGGCCGTCCTCGCCGCTGCCCAGGGCCAGTTCCGGTTCGTGCAGGTATTCCGCCGGCAGTGCTTCGACCGATGGCGCATTGACATAGGGCGGGTTGCTGACGATCACGTCATAGGTCTGCCCTGCCAATCCCTGGAAAAGATCGGACTGCACCAGCCGGACCTGATCGTCCAGGGCGTAATCCGCGACATTGCGTCTGGCGACTTCGAGGGCGTCCGCAGAGAGGTCCGCTGCGTCGATGTCCGCATTGGGGAAGGCGTGCGCCATCAGGATGGCGAGGCAGCCGGAGCCGGTGCACAAATCCAGGGCAGAGGTGACTTCTTCGGGGTTTTCCACCCACGGCGTGAGGCTGTCCCGCAGCAGTTCGGCGATGAAGGAGCGCGGCACGATCACGCGCTCGTCGACGTAAAAGCGGAAATCGCCCAGCCATGCTTCGTGGGTAAGGTAGGCGGCGGGAAGGCGTTCCTTGATGCGCCGCTCCAGTACGTGCAGCACTGCTTCCAGTTCGCCCGTGGTCAGTCGTGCATCGAGAAAGGGCTCCAGGGTGTCGAGCGGCAGATGCAGGGTATGCAGGATGAGGTAGGCGGCTTCGTCATAGGCGTTATTGGTGCCGTGGCCGAAAAACAGCTGGGCCGCGTTGAAGCGGCTGACTGCGAAGCGCAACAGGTCGCGTAGTGTGGAAAGCTGGGTTTTTGCCTGGTCAAACATGGGGTTTCCTTGGATAGGGTTGTTCAGTCACCTCCGCCACCATCTCCGCCACAGTCGCCCGAGCCGGAATCATTGCAATGGCTGCTGGAATCAAAATTGAAGGTGCTCGTGGAGTCGCCCCCGTCGCCATTTCTTCCTCGCTGTTTCCCGGCGCGGAAGTAAAAGAACAGAATCAGGAGAGCGAGAAAGGCGAGGAAGAGAATGAACGAAAGCGACATGGCGGGCGGTTCGCTAATGGTTCCGGGTTAGCAGGTTCACCAGCGTGAGCCGGTAAATTTCCTTGAGCGGCTCGATGTCTGCCACCGCCACGCATTCATTGAGCTTGTGGATGGTGGCGTTGTTCGGGCCCAGTTCGACCACCTGCGGGCAGATGTCGGCGATGAAGCGTCCGTCGGAGGTGCCGCCGGAGGTGGAGAGTTCGGTTTCCAGCCCGGTGACCTGTCTGATCGCGGCGCCGATGGCATCCACCAGGTCGCCTCTGGGGGTGAGGAAGGGCTTGCCGGAAAGCTCCCATGCCAACTCGTATTCCAGCTGGTGTTTGTCCAGAATGGCGTGGACTTTGGATTTCAGGCTCTCCACCGTGCTGGCGGTGGAAAAGCGGAAGTTGAACAGGATTTCCACCGTGCCGGGGATTACGTTGGTTGCGCCGGTGCCGCCGTGCATGTTGGAGATCTGCCAGGTGGTGGGCGGGAAGTATTCGTTGCCGCTGTCCCATTCGGCTGCCGCCAGTTCGGCGATGGCCGGTGCTGCCAGGTGGATGGGGTTTTTCGCCAGGTGGGGATAGGCGATGTGGCCTTGCACGCCCTTTACCGTCAGCTTGCCGGAAAGCGAGCCGCGGCGGCCGTTTTTCAGGGTGTCGCCGAGTCTGGCGACACAGGTGGGCTCGCCGACGATGCAGTAATCCAGTTTTTCCTGACGGGCGGCCAGCGTTTCCACCACTTTCACCGTGCCATCCACCGCGATGCCTTCCTCGTCCGAGGTGATGAGCAGGGCAATGGAGCCGGCATGTTCGGGATGTGCCGCCACAAAGGCTTCGATCGCGGTGATGAAGGCGGCCAGCGAGGTTTTCATGTCCGCTGCGCCGCGTCCGAACAGCATACCGTCGCGAATGGTGGGGATGAAGGGGTCGCTGTCCCATTTATCCACCGGGCCGGTGGGAACGACGTCGGTATGGCCGGCAAAGCAGATCAGCGGTGCGCTGGCGCCGCGCCGCGCCCAGAAATTGTCGACATTGCCGAAGCGCATTTTTTCGATATGAAAGCCGAGTTTTTCCAGGCGTTCGATCAGGATTTCCTGGCAGCCGGCATCATCAGGCGTGAGGGAGTGCCGGGCGATGAGCGCCTTGGCCAGTTCAAGGGTATCGGTGGGCATGGTGTTCATTTCTTGAAAATTGTTTGATAGGCCTTCTCATCAAAGCCCAGATTCAGCACCTTGCCGTCCTGCTCCAGCACGGGGCGTTTGATGAGGTTGGTCATTTGCGCCATGAGAGTCAGCACGGCGGCTTCATTGTCAGCCGAGGACTTGGTTTCCGGCGGCAGTTTGCCCCAGGTGGGGCCCTGTTTTTTCAGCAGTTTTTCCCAGCCTGTCTGCTGCGACCAGTTCTTGAGCTGGGCTGCTGTCACGCCTTCCTTCTTGAAATCGTGGAATTCATAGGAAATATTGTTGGCTTCAAGCCAGGCACGGGCTTTTTTTACCGTGTCGCAATTGGGGATGCCATAGAGTTTCATGCGCATATTTTATCAGCGGCAGTGCTGTCCAGGGAGGTTCTCTGCGATGAGGATGAGCCAGAACTGCCTACTGTCAGGCTTTCTGGGCCAGCGTCCTCAAATGCTCAAGCAATGCGCCCCTCAGGCCATGGATTTCATCCAGCCTCGCCCGCGCTTCCTGCTTGCGCCCCTGGGCCTGAAGTTTGAGCAACTCCGCTGCCAATGCATGTACCTGTTGATGTAAGGGCTTGATGGCCACAAAAGCCGGGTGTGCGCCATGGCGGGCTTGCCCTTTCGTGTCCAGCCAGGTGCCGAAGCGGCAGGCGTGATGATCCAGTGGCGGTGGAATTTCAAGTTCTCCCTTGAGGTAATTTTCTATCGCCGTGATCCAGGCACGGTGTTCCACGCTGGCGAAGAGCAATGGCAAATCGTCGCGGCTCATTGCCGTCAGACCGATCCAGGCTGCATTGGGCCGCCAGCCAACTGACCAGTCGAGCAGCTCTTGTGCCGGCATGGGACGGGCAATGCCATAACCCTGTGCCTGCTCGCAGCCGAGCCGCAACAGCATCTCGCCATGTTCCACCGTCTCCACTCCTTCGGCGATGACTTGGCGGCGGAAAGCAGCGGCCAGGCCAATCACTCCATCCAGAATAGCCAGGTCGTCGGGGTCGCCGAGCATATCGCGTACAAAAGTTTGATCTATTTTGAGCAGCGTAACCGGGAGGCGTTTCAGATAGGTCAGCGAGGAATAACCGGTGCCGAAGTCATCCAGGGCAAACATCACTCCGATTTCGCGGAAGTCTTCGATGACCTGGGATACCCGAGACAAGTCATCCAGCGCGCTGGTTTCGAGCACCTCCAGTTCGAGGTCGCCCGGCTTGACCTCAGGATGCATGGCCAGAATATTGCGCAGGCGCTCGACGATGTCTGCCTGCTGTAACTGGCGTGCACCGACATTGACGCTGACCGGGATGTCCAATCCGGCCGCACGCCATTGTTCCATCTGGGTCAGGGCGGTGTCGATCACCCACTCGCCCACATCGACTGCCAGCGGGTGATTTTCGATTACCGGGAGGAATACGGCTGGCGGCAGGAGGCCCTTTTCCGGGTGTTGCCAGCGGATCAGCGCCTCGGCGCCGATGATTTTCCCCGTGCGCATGTTCACCTTGGGCTGGTAATGCAGCACAAACTCGCGTTCGGTCAGGGCGCGGCGGATGTGTTCCAGGCTTTCGTGATGGCCACGGACGCTGCGGTCTTGTTCGGCGTCGAAGACGTGGTAGCGGTTCTTGCCAGCCAGCTTGGCTTGATACATGGCCTGGTCGGACTGGCGCAGCAATTGGTCCGCATCCAGCTCTTCCGCCTGAGGATAGAAGGTGACGCCCAGACTGGCAGAAACCTGGAGCACGAGATCGCCGACCTGCACCGGTTCGGCAGCGGCGGTGAGCAGGCGGACGAGCATTGGTATGCTGACTTCGATGTTGGCCAGATCAAGCAGCACGGCGACGAATTCGTCACCGCCCAGGCGGGCGAGGGTGTCGCCCTCACGCAGGGTTTGTTTCATTCGGGAGGCCACGGTCATCAGCAACTGGTCGCCGGCTTCATGGCCGTGGTGGTCATTGACCGCCTTGAAGCCATCCAGGTCGAGATACGCCACCGCCAAGCGTTGTCCCCGCCGCTGGGACTGGGACATGGCCTGATGCAGGCGATCGGCGAGCAGCACGCGGTTGGGCAAGCTGGTCAGGGCGTCGTAATGGGCAATGTGCTCAAGCTGCCGCTCGTGCTCCTTGAGCGGCGTGATGTCGGAGAACAGTGCCACATATTGCCGGGTGTTGCCCAGCGCATCGCGGACCGCGCTGATGGTAAGCATCTCGGCATACACCTCGCCGCTCTTGCGCCGGTTCCAGATTTCGCCATACCAGTAGCCTTGCTCGATCAGATTCCGCCACATGCTGGCGTAGTATTCCTTGCCCTGCCGGCCAGAGCTGAGTATGCGCGGGTTCTGGCCCAGGACTTCGTCGCGGTTGTAGCCGGTAATGCGGGTAAAGGCATCGTTGACGTCGATGATCGTGCCTTCAGCGGTGGTGATCACGATGCCTTCGCGGGCATGGGTAAACACGCCGGCGGCAAGGTGAAGCTTCTCTTCGGCTTTCTTGCGTTCGGTAATGTCGCGAATGATGCCGAGTGCATGCCAGCTGTTTTGCATTTTGACTGCGGAAATGGACAGCTCTATGGGAAACTCTTCGCCATTTTTGCGCAGTGCGGTGATCTCGAATATTTTTCCTATGAATCGTCCTTCGCCGGAGTGCTGGAAATCCCTGAAGCCGTTGTGCGCAGCATCGCGCCGGTTTGCAGGTGTCAGCATGGAGTGCAGGTTCCTGCCAATGATTTCGTCTGCGCTGTAATCGAATATCTTTTCGGCAGCCGGGTTCCAGTAGATTACCCGCTCATCCGGGCCGATGATCGCGATCGCATCTTGTGCCGATGTGCTGATCAGACGGAATTTCTCTTCGCTTTCGGCCAGTTCTTTCCCTCTGTTTTCAAGTTGTTGCGTGCGCTCCCTGATCATCTCGTCAAGATGGTTCTGATGTAACTGCAGTTCATTGGTGACATGCTGCAGTTTGGCGATCACAGCGCTGACGTGTCTGATGAAAGGATGGAAAATGAGAGCAGCTTCCAGCATCAGCAACAACAAGGTAACCAGCCAAAATATGGTTTCGGCCTTCTCCAGGCTTCTGACGGAAGCCTCGCCTTCTATTTGGTATTGCCGCACCATCTGGTCAAGAGCCGCGACCAATGGGATCGACGCAGTATGGGTAATGTATTCCAGCAAAGGGCTGCCGGAAGTCAGCGCATCATCGTCCGCCAGAAGCAGATTCTGGACTGCTTTGGTGTAGTTGGCGACTTGACTGTCAAGCGGGTTGGAACCATCGAAGTACAGGGAATGAACGGTCGGCGACATGGTGGCAGGAAGCCCCATTTTTTTGTCGCCATGAGTCAGACCCTGGTGCGAACGGGCCATGAGGTCTATCGCTTCTTTCAGCTTGGCACGAATTGGCGGGCGCTCGGCTTGGGGGGTGGTAACCAAAAGATTCGAGAACAAAGCTGTTCTCTGGCTGAGCATGCGCTGCCGCCCGCTCACGTTCACCACTGCGGCTGTGCTTTGCTGTTCGGAGATTACCAGACGCAGGCTAAACCACGCGGCCGTTGAAAGTGATGCAACCAAAGCCAATGCAATCACATAACGCCAGGTTAGCGAACGAGCAATTCTCGAATCATGCTTCTCGTTGAACGCTCGGAGCAAGCCATCATTATTCATTGCAGTCACTTAAGCCCATGTTTTTGATGTGGCGACAATATCTGGAGCCCAAAGCAGGGATTTCGTTACAGTTTATCCGCATAACCGGCAGGCGGCGATGAGGAGGAGACCTTTGCTGGCCTTGTGCAGATCTGGCAACAGTTTTTTCAATCTGCCGTCGTCCACGCTGCCCATGGCAAGAACCAGCAAGGCCAAGCCGAGCGGCGAGATGGCGTATTCGCGGGCAGCAGCACACAATCCACCGGTAAATACGGCGATTGCTTCCTCGCCGCTCTCGCGCAACCACACCAACTGCGCATCGTCATTCAGGGTGTTGATCAGGGCCAGTGCGCCCTCGGCTTTGAGCGCCCAGGTTTCGACGACGGTATCGTTACATGAAGAGCAAGCGGTGGGGGTGCAGGCAAGGGTGATGCTGCCGAAATATTCTTCGCGCAAGCGGGCATGGCCGCCGGGCATGGCTGCAAGCTGTTCTGCCAGGTCGCGATAGTGTTCAAGCATGGAGGCCGTCGATATTGATTTGCAGCCACAGCTCCAGCAGGGCGAGATGCCACAGCTTGCTGCCCTGGATCCGGGTGAAATGCGCTTCCGGTTCGGCCAGCAGCTTGTCCACATAGGCACGGTTGTAGAGGCCGCGCTGGAGGCAGGTCTCCGACATCAGGATGGTGCGCATGAACTCAAAAAAGCCGTCGCGCACGTATTTCAGCGCCGGCACCGGGAAATAACCCTTGGGGCGGTCGATTACCGCATCCGGGATCAGGCCGCGGGCGATGGCCTTGAGCGGAAATTTGCCCCCCTCCTTGAGCCGGAGCGAGGGCGGCATCCTGGCTGCCAGTTCCACCAGTTCGTGGTCGAGGAAGGGAACGCGCGCTTCCAGGCCCCACGCCATGGTCATGTTGTCGACGCGCTTGACCGGGTCGTCAACAATCAGCGTGGTGACGTCGAAGCGCAATACCTGGTCGAGGAAACCATCGGCATCCGGTTTGGTTAATTCCCGTTCAACCAGTTCGGCAGTGACGTCCGGTACGTGATAGGCCGGGTTGATCATCTCCAGATATTCGGCCTGGTCGCGGTCGAAATAATGGTTGCGGAAGCGCTCCAGCGGCGAGCCGGCGGCCTCATCCATGCGTGGATACCAGAAATAGCCGCCGAATACTTCGTCGGCGCCCTGGCCGGATAGCACGACCTTCACCTCCTGCGCTACTTTTTCGCCGAGCAGGTAGAAGGCTACCGCATCCTGGCCCACCATCGGTTCGGCCATGTTGGCTACCGCTTCCGGCAGGCGTTTCAGCACTTCTGCATTGGGGATGAGGTATTTGTGGTGGCGGGTCTTGAAGCGCTCCACCACCTGGTCGGAATACTCGAACTCGTCGGCTTTTTCCGCGCCTTCGCCGACATCCTCGAAACCCACTGAAAAGGTCAGCAGATCGTCCACATGGTCGGCCAATAGCCCGACCAGCAGGCTCGAATCCAGCCCGCCCGACAGCAACACCCCAACCGGCACATCCGAGGCCAGGCGATGGTGCTCCACGGCGCGGGCAAGTACGGCGCGGGTGGCGGCGAGCCAGTCCTGCTCGGACAGTTCGCGCGCCGGGCGGGTGGCGTTCAGGCTCCAGTAACTGCGCTGGCTAACCTGGCCTTCGGCACTGATGGTCATGGTCATGGCCGGCGGCAGTTTCTTCACGCCGTTGAGGAGAGTGCGTGGTGCGGGCACCACGGCATGGAGGGTGAAATGGTGGTGCAGGGCAACCGGATCGATGGAAGTGTCGACACCGCCTGCAGCGAGCAGCGCCTGCAGGTTCGACGCGAAGCGCAGGCTGGCGCCGTCCAGGGTGTAATACAGCGGCTTGATACCGAAACGGTCGCGCGCCAGAAACAGGCTGAGGTGGCGCATGTCCCACACGGCAAAGGCGAACATGCCATAGAAGCGTTCCACGCATTTTTCGCCCCAGGCATGATAGGCCTTGAGGATGACTTCGCTGTCGCCTCCCGAGAAAAATTCGTAACCCAGTTCCTTAAGTTCAGCTCTTAATTCTTTGTAATTGTAGATTGTTCCATTGAAAACCAACGCCAGTTTCAGCGTCTTGTCCACCATCGGCTGATTGGCATGGTCGGACAGATCGATGATGGCGAGGCGGCGATGGCCAAAGGCCAGCGGGCCATCGGAAATCACACCTTCGTGGTCGGGGCCGCGCCGCGCGAGCCTGTCCGCCATGCGCCGGATGACGGCGACGTCCGATGGTGCGCTGTCGAAGCGCAGTTCTCCGCAAATCCCGCACATATTTCAGCGCCTAAAAAGAAAAGACGCAAAGTACGCGAAGTGGCATGGAAGCTTCGCGTCTTTGCGTCTTTGCGGTTCAGTAATTTAGATGCCGCGCAGCAGTTCGTTGATGCCAACCTTGGAGCGGGTCTTTTCATCCACTTTCTTGACGATCACGGCGCAGTACAGGCTGTATTTGCCATCCTTGGAAGGCAGGTTGCCGGATACCACCACCGAACCGGCAGGCACGCGGCCATAAAACACTTCGCCGGTTTCGCGGTCGTAGATCTTGGTGGACTGGCCGATGTATACGCCCATGGAAATCACGCAATTGTCTTCCACGATCACGCCTTCCACCACTTCGGAGCGGGCGCCGATGAAGCAGTTGTCGCCGATGATGGTGGGGTTGGCCTGCACCGGTTCGAGCACGCCGCCAATGCCGACGCCGCCGCTCAAGTGCACGTTCTTGCCGATCTGGGCGCAGGAGCCGACGGTGGCCCAGGTGTCGACCATGGTGCCTTCGTCAACGAATGCGCCGATGTTCA
>CAZKHJ010000032.1:0-27466 GCA_964552675.1 uncultured Sulfuricella sp.
CCTACTTCATCGCCGCCCACCCCGGCACCACCGACGAGGACATGCTCAACCTGGCGCTGTGGCTGAAAGCCAACGGCTTCCGCCCCGACCAGGTACAGGCCTTCCTGCCCACCCCGATGGCACTGGCCTCGACCATGTACCACACCCACCGCAACCCGCTGAAGAAAGTCACGCGCAGCAGCGAGGAAGTGCCCATCCCCCTGGGAGAGCGCCAGCGCCGCCTGCATAAAGCATTTTTGCGCTACCACGACGCCAACAACTGGCCGCTGCTGCGCGAGGCCCTGAAGCGCATGGGCCGGGCCGACCTGATCGGTAATGGGAAGCGCCACCTGGTACCGCACTGGCAGCCGGCCGGGACGGGGAATGCGGTGGAAGGCGTGCGCCGCCCCGGCCAGCAAGCTCAGGCAGCGAAAAAAGCTAGCCCTGCCACAGCGCGTCCACGCGCTGGCGCAAAGCCGGCAAAACGTCCTGCTCGAACCAGGGGTTGAGTTTAAACCAGCGCTGATTGCGCGGGCTGGGATGCGGCAGGGGAAGGAAATCCGGCAGGTATTCCTGCCACGCCTGCACCGTGGCGCCCAGGGTCTTTTTGGCACGCCTGCCGAGATAATAGGCCTGCGCGTAACTGCCCACCAGCAGCGTCAGGCGCAGCTGCGGCAACTGGGCACACAGTTGCGGGTGCCACAGCGGGGCGCATTCCGGGCGCGGCGGCAGATCGCCGTGGGCGCCGGTGCCGGGATAGCAGAAAGCTGTGGGAATGATGGCGATGCGCTGCTCGTCGTAAAACGCCGCGCGCGGCATGTTCAGCCACAGGCGCAAGCGGTCGCCGGAAGGATCGTTCCACGGAATTCCCGTCTCGTGCACGCGCCGCCCCGGCGCCTGCCCCACGATCATCAGCCGTGCATTTTCCGCCGCGCGCAGGACCGGCTTCGGGCCCAGCGGCAGATATGCCTCGCACACGCGACAGGCGCGGATTTGTTGCAGCAAGGCATCAAGATTGGACATGACGTAACGGCAGTGCCGCCCGTGTTCTAACAATAGAGCCGAAAATGCATCAGGAGGCGTCGAGCATCCGCTGCAAGGCCAGTCTGGCCAGCTCGGCTTCCTGCGGCGGCACCCTGATCTGGTTCAGCACTTTGCCCTCGGCCAGATTTTCCAGCGTCCAGGCCAGGTGCTGGGGGTCGATGCGCGCCATGGTGGAGCACATGCACACCGTCGAGGACATGAACTGGACCGTTTTACCCTCGGCCTTGAAACGGTTGGCGAGACGATTGACCAGATTCAGTTCGGTGCCCACCAGCCAGTGCGTGCCGGGAGCCGCTTCGGCAATGGTCTTGATGATGTATTCGGTGGAGCCGACATAGTCGGACAGCTGGCACACCTCGAAGCTGCACTCGGGGTGGGAAATGACCAGTCCGTCCGGGTGCTGTTCGCGGAATTTGTGGATATGCTGCGGCTGGAACATCTGGTGCACCGAGCACAGTCCTTTCCACAGGATGATCCTGGCTTTTTTGATCTGCTCCGGCGTCAGGCCGCCCATGGGCTGGTCATAGTCCCACAGCACCATTTCGTCGAGCGGGATGCCCATCTTGTAGCCACTCCAGCGTCCCAGATTCTGGTCGGGAAAGAACAGCACTTTCTCGCGCCGGGCAAACGACCATTCGAGGATTCTGGTGGCGTTGCTGGAGGTACAGACGATGCCGCCGTGCTCGCCGCAAAAGGCTTTCAGATCGGCGGCAGAATTGATATAGGTTACCGGCGTGATGCTCTCGTCCGGATCAAGTACCGTTTTCAACTCGCGCCAGGCGCGCTCGACCTTGGCCAGCGTGGCCATGTCCGCCATGGAACAGCCGGCGGAAAGATCGGGCAGGATGGAAATCTGCTCCGGGCGGGACAGGATGTCCGCCACCTCGGCCATGAAGTGCACGCCGCAGAAAACGATATATTCCGCCTCCGACGCCGCTGCCTGACGCGACAGCTTGAGCGAGTCGCCGGTGAAATCGGCGTGACAGATTACGTCATCGCGCTGGTAGTGATGCCCCAGGATTACCAGGCGGTTGCCCAGTCTGGCCTTGGCGGCGAGGATGCGCGCCTGGCAGTCGTCATCCGGCAGCTGGCTGAAACGGTCGAAGGTAATCGGGCTGACTTGCATGGTGTGGCTTCACATCGGGAGAAAATTTATTTGCTCAGTTTTGCCAGTGCCTCGTCCGCTGTCTGTTCGTAACGGGCACGTTCCTTTTTTGCGGCCTCTTCAAGCGCCAGATTGATTTCCGGGTATTTCAGCGCCAGGATGCGCGCGGCCAGCATGGCGGCATTTTTTGCGCCATCCACCGCCACGGTGGCGACCGGCACCCCCGGCGGCATCTGCACGGTCGAAAGCAGCGCATCCAGACCGGAAACCACGCCGCCCGAAAGCGGCAGGCCGATCACCGGCAGACGGGTGTGTCCGGCAATCACCCCGGCCAGATGGGCCGCCATGCCGGCGCAGCCGATCAGCACCTGCACACCTTCCCGGTGGGCACGGTCGATATAGGCTGTCACCTTGTCCGGGGTGCGGTGGGCAGAAGCCACCACGATCTCGCTGGCAATGCCCAGTTCGCTCAGGGTATCGCGCACCTTGACCACAGTGGGCAGATCGTTGGGGCTGCCGGTGAGGATGCCGACCAGTATTTTTGGCTGCGCGGCGCTCTTGCGGGCGGGCGCCTTTTTGACAGGGACTTTCGTTGCCATGTTCTTCTCCTGGACAGGAATCAGGAAGTCAGGCGCGCCAGCGCCTCGCGGTATTTCTCACCGGTTTTTGCCGCCACTTCGGCTGGCAGTTCCGGCCCCGGCTCTTTTTTGTTCCAGCCGCTGGCTTCGAGCCAGTCGCGCACATACTGCTTGTCGAAGCTGGGCGGATTGGCGCCGGGCTGGTACTGGTCCGCCGGCCAGAAGCGGGAGGAATCGGGGGTCAGCGCCTCGTCGATGAGATAGAGCTTGCCCGCCTGGTCCAGGCCGAATTCGAATTTGGTGTCGGCGATGATGATGCCCCGGGTCAGTGCATATTCGGCAGCTTCCTTGTAGAGCGCGATGGCCGCATCGCGCACCTGGGCGGCCAGCGCCTGGCCGAGCAACTCCTCGGCCTGGGCAAAGCTGATGTTCTCGTCATGGGCGCCCATTTCGGCCTTGGTGGAAGGCGTGAACAGCGGTTCAGGCAGCTTGTCGGCCTCGCGCAAACCGGCGGGAAGGGGAATGCCGCATACGCTGGCGGTTTTCTGGTATTCCTTCCAGCCCGAGCCAACCAGGTAGCCGCGTACGATAGCCTCGATCGGCAGCGGCTTGAGCCTTTTCACCACGGTGGCACGGCCGCGCACCTGGCCCTGCTCTTCCGGTGCGACCACCAATTCAGGCGACACGCCGGTGAGCTGGTTGGGCAGAATGTGCTTGAGTTTGTCGAACCAGAAGTTGGACACCGCCGTGAGCACCTCGCCCTTGCCGGGGATGGGCGTGGGCAGGACCACGTCGAAGGCGGACAGGCGGTCGGTGGTGACGATCAGCAGCAGTTCGTCATCGATGTCATAGATATCGCGCACCTTGCCACGGTTAATCAGGTCGAGGCTTTTGATGCTGGACTGGTACATTGGAGTCGTCATAGATTGCGTTCCCGAATCGACATTTGGTTTGATCTTGCCCAAACAGGGCGCGGATATTTTATCCGTTTTTCATTCAGTGTTGCCGGCCATCTCCGGCAGTTTCTCGATTGCTGCCACATTGGTCCAGGAAAACGCCGTTTCTGCCGCTTCCCGCCATGGCAGCCAGAGCGCATTCAGATGCTCGCGCGGCGCCAGCCTGACCGGCTGCGGTTGCGGCAGGCACAGGCCGAACACATGCTCGGTGTTATGACTGACCCCGGGCGCATAGCGGTGCCGCCATTCCTGGTAGATTTCGAACACGTTTTCCATGTTCCAGTCGGTGAGCGCATACTGCGATGCCTCAAGGCCGGTTTCCTCGGCCACTTCACGGATCGCTGTCTGCACCAGTGTTTCGCCCGGGTCACAACTGCCCGTCACCGATTGCCAGTAACCGGGGTGATCGGCGCGTTCCAGCAGCAACACCTGCAAATCGGGCGTGTAAATGACGACCAGGACGGAAACGGGAGTTTTGTAAGCCATCCTGGCCAGGTGCCCGCGCTTATTCGAAATTGATCTGTTCTGGTTTCTCGGTGGGCCGCTGCTCGGTATTCCACTGATCAAAGCCGCCCAGCAGGGAAACCACATCGGTGTAACCCAGCCGGTGCAGCTGCACGGCAGACAAGGCCGCGCGACCGCTGGTCCGGCAATAGATCAGCAAAGAAGCATCGCGCGGAGCGGCCTCCGGCACCATGCCGATCTTGAATTCCAGAATCCCGCGCGGAATGTTGATTGCGCCGGGCAAATGCCCTGCGGCATACTCGTCATACTCACGCACGTCCAGCACCACACGCTTGCCGAGCAGCGCCTGTGCTTCGTCACAGGTCACTTCCCTGATCTGGGATTTGGCTTCGACCACCAGGTCATGAGGGGTTACGGGCATATCAATTCTCCAATTCTGGGGTTCAGTTGTTGCCGACTTCGACTTGCGTCTGCACCTGCTGGCGCAGGCGAATGTGCAGCTCGCGCAACTGTTTCTCGTCCACGGTGTTGGGCGCCTGGGTCATCAGGCAGGCGGCGCGCTGGGTCTTGGGGAAGGCGATCACGTCGCGGATCGACTCGGCACCGGCCATCAGCGTCACCAGACGATCGAGGCCAAAAGCCAGACCACCGTGGGGAGGCGCGCCATATTGCAGCGCGTCGAGCAGGAAGCCGAATTTTTCCTGCGCTTCCGCGTCACTGATATTGAGCGCCTGGAACACCTTGGCCTGCACGTCCTGGCGGTGGATACGCACCGAGCCGCCGCCCACTTCCCAGCCGTTCAGCACCATGTCGTAGGCCTTGGAAAGCGCCTTGCCGGGATCGCTGGAGAGCAGATCCTCGTGGCCGTCGGCGGGCGAGGTGAAGGGGTGATGCAGAGCCGCCCAGCGGTTGTTTTCCTCGTCGCGCTCGAACATCGGGAAATCCACCACCCACAAGGGTTTCCAGCCGGGTTCGGCGAGACCGCGCTCGTGCCCTACCTTGGCGCGCAGGGCACCGAGCGCTTCGTTCACGATTTTGGCCTTGTCGGCACCGAAGAAGATCAGGTCGCCATCGGTGGCGCCGGTACGCTCGATAATCGCCTTCAGAGCGGCGTCATCCAGGTTCTTGACGATGGGGGACTGCAGGCCGTCACGGCCCTTGGCTACTTCGTTGACCTTGATGTAGGCCAGGCCCTTGGCGCCGTAGATGCCGACGAAGGCGGTGTAATCATCAATTTCCTTGCGCGACAGCGCGCCGCCGCCCGGCACCTTGAGCGCTGCCACGCGGCCGCCTTCCATGTCGGCTGCACCACGGAATACCTTGAACTCGACCGATTTCATCACGTCAGTCAGCTCGGTCAGTTCCAGGTTGACGCGCATGTCGGGCTTGTCGGAGCCGTAACGGCCCATGGCCTCGCTGTAGGGCATGCGCGGGAAGGGATTGGGCAGGTCGATATCCATCACGGTCTTGAACATGCCACGGATCATGGTTTCCACCGTGTCCATGATCTCGTTTTCGCTCATGAACGAGGTCTCGATATCGACCTGGGTGAATTCCGGCTGGCGGTCGGCGCGCAGGTCCTCGTCGCGGAAGCACTTGGTGATCTGGAAATAACGGTCGAAGCCAGCCACCATCAAAAGCTGCTTGAAAATCTGCGGCGATTGCGGCAAGGCAAAGAAATGGCCCGGATGCACGCGGCTCGGCACCAGGTAGTCGCGCGCGCCTTCCGGTGTGGAGCGGGTCAGCATCGGGGTTTCGATTTCCATGAAACCGTGCTGGTCGAGGTAATCGCGCAGGGTTTTGGAAACACGGTAGCGCAGCTTCATGTTCTCCTGCATCACCGGGCGGCGCAGGTCGATGTAGCGGTGCGTCAGGCGCACATTCTCGGACAGGTTGTCGTCATCGAGCTGGAACGGCGGCGTGGCGGAGGCATTGAGTATCTCGATGCCGTCGGCGATGACCTCGATTTCGCCGCTTGGCAGGTTGGGATTGACGGTTCCCTCCGGGCGCGGGTTGACGCGGCCGGTGACTTTCAGCACGAACTCGTTGCGGATTTTCTCGGCGATGGCGAAGGTATCCACCTTGTCCGGATTGCAAACCACCTGCACCAGGCCCTCGCGGTCGCGCAGGTCGATGAAGATCACACCGCCATGGTCGCGGCGGCGGTGCGCCCAGCCGGACAGGGTGACGGTTTGTTGCAAATGGGCGCTGTTGACCGCGCCGCAGTAATGAGTACGCATCATGGTTGAATCCGATTCGAGTTTTTACAGGCGCCTAAACGGCGGAAACAAAAAAGGGGGAATTATACCCGAGAGCTAGACAAATCAGTCGCCAGGATAGGTAACTGATACAGGAGGTTTCTTCGGCGCCACTACACCCATGGAAACAATGGCCTTGAGCGCATCATCCACGCTCATGTCGAGTTCGATGGTGTCGCCCTTCCTGACATAGAAATAGAAGCCATTGACCGGGCTGGGCGTGGTGGGAATGAAGACACCCACATATTCTTCGTCAAACTGGGCCGCCACAACGCCCGGCACATTGGTCTGGAAAGCCAGCGACCATGCCTGCGGATGGGGATAGCGCACCAGCAGCACCTTGCGGAAGGCTTCACCACTGCCGGAAAAAAGGGTATCGCTGACCTGCTTGACGCTGTAGTAAATCGACTTGACTACCGGGATGCGCGCCAGCAAGGCCTCCCAGAAGCGCACCAGGCGCTGGCCGATGAAATTGGCGGCAAGCACGCCGGTCAGGAAAATCACCAGCAGGGTCAGGATTGCGCCGATTCCGGGGATATTCAGCCCCAGCAACGCCAGCGGGCGCAAGGACTCGGGCACCAGCAACAGGCTCTGATCCAGAGTACCGATCAGCAGATCGAGCACCCAGACAGTGATGACCAGGGGCACCCAGATCAGCAGTCCGGTGATGAAGTAGCGTCTCATGACGCCGCACCGGTTTTGCGCACCTCAGCGCGGGGGGCGGGTGTGCACATCCTGACTGGCAACTCAGTGGCAGGCACAGCCGCCGCCACAGCCACCGGCGGGCTTCGCTTCTTCCTTGGGCCGGGAGCCGCCCTTGAAATCGGTCTGATACCAGCCACCGCCCTTGAGCTGGAAACCGGCTGCACTCAGCATCTTGCCAAAAGTGTCCTTGCCGCACTCGGGGCAGGTAGTGAGCGGCGCGTCACTCATTTTCTGAATGTATTCCTTCTGGAATCCGCAATCCACACAACGATATTCATAAATAGGCATCACAAGCTCCCTGCAAATCAAGAAATGATGGAGGTTAAAGTGGGGACAATACCCATCCGGTTCAAGATGTTTTTAGAACGGAATATCATCCTCAAAATCATCGAACTCCCCACCGGCTTTCTTGGCAGGTTTTGCAGCGCTGCCACTTTGAGGTTCCCTGTCCACCACTTCAAAAGTATTACCACCACTGTTGCGGCTGCTCAGCATCTGCATCTCGTTGGCGATGATTTCGGTAGTGTACTTCTCGACACCCGCCTTGTCGGTCCACTTGCGCGTTTCCAGGCGGCCCTCGACGTAGGCCATGCTGCCCTTTTTCAGGTATTCACCGGCGATTTCCGCCAGCTTGCGATAGAAGGTCACACGGTGCCATTCGGTTTTTTCCTGCTTCTCGCCGTTCTTGTCTTTCCAGGTTTCGCTCGTTGCCAGGGTGATATTGGTCACCGCATCGCCATTCGGCATGTAACGGGTTTCCGGATCCTTGCCCAGCCGCCCAACCAGAATCACCTTGTTCACTGATGCCATGTCACACTCCTCCGTCGATTAGTTTTAACACCTGTTCCTCGTCCCAGCCCGCCATGCTGACCTTGAGATAAGCCACGCCTTCTTCCGCAGAAACTGCCGCTTCGGCTACACCCGGCACGGCTGCCAGCTTCTGTGCCAGTACCTGCGCTTTGGGTGCATCCATCACTTCGAGATGATACATCCTGGTTTTTACCGCTGGCGGAGTGCGCATGGAGAACGCCAGCCACAACCAGACAGCCGACAGGCTTGCGCCGAAAGCGAATACGGCAAAATAGCCAAAGTGATGGGCCAGCATGCCGCCTGCCACGCCCCCTGCAAACAGGCCCAGAGACTGGGAAGTATTATACACACCCATGGCAGTGCCTTTGGCCTGGGCCGGAGCAAGCTTGGAAATCAGCGATGGCAGGCTGGCTTCGAGAACATTGAAAGCGATGAAGAAAGCCATCAGCGCCGCGACGATGCCCCAGAAATGGCTGACCAGCACGATCAGCGACAACTGGGCCAGCAGCAGCAGCGCCACGGCCATGACGAATATCTGCTTCAGCTTGGCCTTTTTTTCGCCCACGACAATGGCCGGCACCATGAAGGCAAAAGCCAGCAGCATCACCGGCAGGTAAATCTTCCAGTGCTGGGTCTCCACCAGATGACCGGTTTCCACCAGAGCCAGGGGAATCACGGTAAACATCGCCATCTGTGCGGCGTGCAGGGAAAAAATACCGAAATTGAGGCGCAGCAGCTGTTTGTCGCGCAACACTTCCTTGAGACGTGCAGGCGCCATTTCGGCATCAGAGTGAAAATGGCTGACAGGGGGATCGGGAATCACGCGGGCCACGACAATGATCGCCAGCAACGCGAAGATACCGGTCAGGGCAAACATGCCGGGCACGCCGATGGACTGGTACAGCGCGGGGCCGAGCACCATGGAAACAGCAAACATCAGACCGATGGTGGAGCCGATCATGGCCATGGCCTTGGTGCGATGTTCCTCGCGCGTAAGGTCGGCAAGCAGCGCGGTGACCGCAGCAGAAATCGCACCCGCGCCCTGGATCGCCCGACCTACGATGATCCAGTAAATATCATGCGCAGAGGCAGCGACAAAACTGCCCAGGACGAACAGGATCAGGCCAAAATAAATCACCGGCTTGCGCCCGAAGCGGTCGGAGGCCATGCCGAACGGCAATTGCAGCAGCGCCTGGGTCAGGCCGTAAGCGCCCAGCGCCAGCCCGATCAGGCCGTGGTTTGCGCCGCCCGGCAAGGTAGTGGCAAAAATCGCGAATACCGGCAGGATCAGGAACATTCCCAGCATACGCAAGCCAAAAATACCTGCCAGCCCGGCGCTGGCACGCAATTCGAGGGGGTTCATGCGATCGGTTTGCTGCATGGAATTGGTTATGGCAGGCAAAGTTCGGTATATTAGCAGGTTACGTTTAACTCTGCTTTGGCCATGTCCTTCATAAAAATTCGTGGTGCGCGCACCCACAACCTGAAAAACATCAGTCTGGACATCCCCCGCAACCAGCTGGTGGTGATCACCGGCCTGTCCGGTTCGGGAAAATCCTCGCTGGCATTCGACACGCTTTACGCCGAAGGACAGCGACGCTACGTTGAATCCCTGTCAGCCTATGCGCGCCAGTTCCTGCAGCTGATGGAAAAACCGGACGTGGATCTGATCGAGGGATTGTCGCCCGCTATTTCGATCGAGCAGAAAGCCACCAGTCACAATCCGCGCTCCACCGTCGGCACCGTGACGGAAATCCACGATTATCTGCGCCTGCTGTTCGCCCGCGTTGGCGACCCCCACTGCCCGGAGCATCACATCAAGCTCGAATCCCAGAGCGTGTCGCAAATGGTCGATCACGTGCTGGCCCTGCCGGAAGACACCAGGTTGATGATCCTCTCGCCACTGGTGGCAGGACGCAAGGGAGAACAGGTCGAGCTGTTCGACGAACTACGCGCCCAGGGTTTCGTACGCTTGCGCGTCGATGGTGAGGTCTATGAAATCGACCAGCCGCCCAAACTGGAAAAGAACAAGAAGCACACCATCGAGGTGGTGGTGGATCGCCTCAAGGTTCGTGCCGACATGAAGCAACGCCTGGCGGAATCGTTCGAAACGGCCTTGCGCCACTCCGACGGCAGGGCATTGGCGGTGGAAATGGACAGCGGCAAGGAACACCTGTTCTCGGCCAAATTTGCCTGCCCGGTATGCAGCTACTCGCTGGCGGAACTCGAACCGCGCCTGTTCTCCTTCAATAACCCGATGGGCGCCTGCCCCAAATGCGATGGGCTGGGCCAGATCAACTTCTTCGACCCCAAACGGGTGGTAGCCTTTCCACACCTTTCGCTGGCCTCGGGCGCCGTCAAGGGCTGGGACCGGCGCAACCAGTTCTTCTTCCAGATGCTACAGGCTTTGGCCATGCATTATGGCTTCGATCTGGAGCGGCCGTTCGAGGAACTTTCCCCGCAGGTGCAGGAAATCCTGCTCTACGGCAGCGGCAAGGAGGAAGTTGGATTCAAGTATCTCGGCGAACGCGGCGGATTTCAGACCCGCAAGCACCCTTTTGAAGGCATCCTGCGCAATCTGGAACGGCGCTATCACGAGACCGATTCGATCACCGTGCGCGAGGAGCTGGCCAAATACCTCAACCACCAGACCTGCCCCAGTTGCGAGGGCACGCGCCTGCGGCTGGAAGCACGCCATGTCACGGTTGCGGAGCGCCCCATTTTCGAACTCAGCCATTTGCCGCTGAAGCAGGCCCTGGAATTCTTCCAGCACATCTCGCTGAGCGGACAGAAACAGGCCATCGCGGAACGTATCATCAAGGAAATCGCCAGCCGCCTGCAGTTCCTGACTAACGTCGGGCTGGATTACCTTTCACTTGACCGCTCGGCAGACACCCTGTCCGGCGGAGAAGCCCAGCGCATCCGCCTGGCCAGCCAGATCGGCTCCGGCCTGACGGGTGTCATGTATGTGCTGGATGAACCCTCCATCGGCCTGCACCAGCGCGACAACGATCGCCTGCTCGCCACCCTGGTCCGGTTGCGCGATCTGGGCAACAGCGTGATCGTGGTCGAACACGACGAAGATGCCATCCGCATTGCCGATCATGTGGTGGACATGGGACCAGCCGCAGGGGTGTATGGCGGTGCCATCGTTGCCCAGGGCACACCAGCTGAAATCCGGGCCAATCCCGATTCTCTCACCGGACAGTATTTGAGCGGCCAGCGCAGGATTGCCGTACCCTCGCTACGCCAGAAACCGGATACGGAACGGCTGCTGCAAATCATCGGCGCCTGCGGCAATAATCTGAAACAGGTCAATCTCGATCTTCCTGTCGGCCTGCTGGTATGCATCACCGGCGTTTCCGGTTCGGGAAAATCCACTCTGATCAACGACACCCTGTACCATGCGGTGGCGCGTCATCTCTATGGCAGCAACACTGAACCCGCTCCTTACGAGGCGCTGCATGGACTGGAGTTCTTCGACAAGGTGATCAATGTGGATCAGAGCCCGATCGGGCGCACCCCCCGCTCCAACCCGGCAACCTATACCGGCCTGTTCACGCCGATTCGCGAACTGTTTGCCGGCGTACCCCAGGCGCGCGAACGCGGCTACGGCCCAGGGCGCTTCTCTTTCAACGTCAAGGGCGGGCGCTGCGAATCATGCCAGGGCGATGGCGTCATCAAAGTGGAAATGCATTTCCTGCCGGACATTTATGTTCCCTGCGACATCTGCCATGGCCAGCGCTACAACCGGGAAACACTGGAAATCCAGTACAAGGGTAAAAATATTCACGAAATTCTGCAAATGACCGTTGAAGCTGCCCGGGAATTCTTCAGCCCGGTGCCGGTAGTGGCGCGAAAGCTGCAAACTCTGCTGGATGTGGGGCTGGGTTATATCACCCTGGGCCAGAGCGCCACCACGCTTTCGGGTGGCGAAGCACAGCGCGTCAAGCTGTCCCTAGAGCTATCAAAACGCGACACGGGGCGTACCCTGTATATCCTCGATGAGCCTACTACCGGCCTGCATTTTCACGATATTGAAATGCTCCTGAAAGTGCTCCACCGTTTACGTGAACACGGCAACACGGTCGTTGTAATCGAACACAATCTGGATGTAATCAAGACTGCTGACTGGATCGTGGACCTGGGGCCGGAAGGCGGAAATGGCGGCGGGATGATTGTAGCAGCCGGGACACCGGAACAGGTTGCCGAAAACTCTGCCAGCCATACCGGAAAATATCTGCGCAACGTGCTTGGTTAAACCAGAACGCGCACCACATCACCCACTTTCAGCTTGAGCATTTGTGCCGCGCTTCCAGAATTAACCGCAATTTCAAGCAAACCAATACTATTGCCGTGCCAGAAGGGCTTGCCAGGCATCACTTCAGAAAAAATGGGGGCATAAGCCAACTCAGCCGTACCAATTGACACCCTCGCGTTAGAAGATATGTTCTTGGCGCGCAATCCGGTCAGGGCGTTGCCATAATGGTCGATATAAATGATTTCGGCCAGATCCCCGGCATCAAGCTGCACCTGCAAACTCACCGTATCGACAAGTTTTCCGTGAGGAAACTCGCCCTTTTCTATCCAGGCGGCAATTGGGGCAAACAGATCACGCCCATGAAAGGTGCGCGACATGCCCTCTGGTTTCCAGGTGATACGCCAGATCTCCAGCTTGTCTGCTCGCGCCGCCACCACCGATAGCAAGCCGTTATCCGGCCCCACATACCACCTCTCATCGGCCAGCATGACAACCGCGTCACGCGAGGAACCCACGCCTGGATCCACTACGGCCAGGCATACACTGCCAAGCTGGAAGGATGGCGCCAGCGCAGCCAGCAAATGCGCGCTCGCCCTGACATCGAAATCCGGCGCCGTATGCAATAAATCGACGATATCCGCACCGGGAGCATGCAGAAAAAGTGCCGCACGCATCTGCCCGACATAGAGATCAGCAGCACCATAATCCGTGAAGAGGAAAATCATGCGGAAATTTTAGCCTCTATAAGCCCGGCTTGCCCAACAATTGTGGCGCAATAAAAAAGCCGGGGAATACCCGGCCTTTTTTATTGCATGCAAATGCAAAAACTATGCGGCACTTTCTTCCACGGCCTCGGCGCCATCAGGACGGTCAACCAATTCGATGATTGCCATCGGAGCATTATCACCCAGGCGGAAACCACATTTGAGAATACGCAGGTAACCACCATTGCGGGATTGGAAGCGCGGGCCAAGTTCATCAAACAGCTTGACCACCATCTCGCGGTCACGCAGACGATCAAAAGCCAGGCGACGATTGGCCAGCGACGGTTTCTTGCCCAGAGTAATCAGCGGTTCAGCGACACGGCGCAGTTCCTTGGCTTTTGGCAGCGTGGTCTTAATGACTTCGTGACGCAACAGGGAGTTGGCCATATTGCGCAACATTGCCAGACGATGGCTGGTGGTGCGGTTCAGTTTGCGATTAGATAAACGGTGACGCATAACAAATCCTTTTTTTGCAAAGTATCCTGTAAGCCAGCGACAAGCCGGATCAGGACTTTTCCAAACCAGCGGGCGGCCAGTTTTCCAGTTTCATGCCCAACGTGAGGCCTTTGGAAGCCAACACATCTTTGATTTCATTCAGCGATTTACGGCCCAGATTGGGCGTCTTCAACAACTCGGTCTCGGAGCGCTGGATCAAATCACCAATGTAGTAAATATTTTCCGCCTTGAGGCAGTTTGCGGAACGAACCGTCAACTCAAGATCATCAACCGGGCGCAGGAGAATCGGATCAACCTGCGGACTACGCGGGGTTTCAACTTCAGCAGGCGTGCCCTTGAGTTCGGCAAAAACTGACAACTGATCTACCAGAATACGGGCCGCGTAGCGAATTGCTTCTTCAGGGTCAATCACGCCATTGGTTTCAATATCGACAATCAGTTTGTCCAGATCGGTACGCTGCTCAACACGCGCACTTTCGACACCGTAACTGACACGGCGAACAGGGCTGAAGGAAGCATCAAGCATCAACGCACCAACCAGACGATCTTCTTCAGCAACCCGGCGCACGGCAACGGGCAGATAGCCACGGCCTTGCTCAATTTTCAGGGTCATATTGATTTTCCCACCCTTGGTCAGGTGTGCAATGACATGACCAGGATTGATGATTTCCACATCATGGGAAGTTTCAATGTCAGCGGCTGTAACCTGGCCTTCGCCACTCTTGACCAGCGAAAGCGTTGCTTCATTGCGGTTATGCAGCTTAAGGGCGATCCCCTTCAGGTTCAACAGGATATCGACCACATCCTCCTGCACACCCTCAATCGAAGAGTACTCATGCACCACACCATCAATCTGAACCTGGGTAATTGCATACCCGGGCATGGATGACAGCAGAATTCGGCGCAGAGCATTACCTAATGTGTGGCCATAGCCGCGTTCAAACGGCTCCATGGTGACACGGGCACGGCTTGGGGATTGGTTCTGTACATCAACAATCCGAGGCTTGAGAAACTCAGCGGTACTGCTTTGCATGGATTGAAATTCCTCTAATTGGTTCTTCGCTCAATTACTTCGAGTACAACTCGACCACGAGATGCTCGTTAATTGTCGACGGCAGTTCAGAACGTTCAGGTTTAGCCTTGTAGGTACCCTTGAGCGCCTTGCTGTCAACCTCAATCCATTCCGGGAAGCCACGCTGTTCAGCTGCAGCCAGGGCGCCCTTAACGCGAAGATGAGTCTTAGCACGCTCGGCAACCTCAATCACATCACCAGGCTTGACCTGATAAGAGGGAATATTGACACGACGGCCATTCACCAAAATGCCGTTATGACGCACGACCTGGCGCGCTTCAGTGCGCGACGCACCAAAACCCATGCGGTAAGCCACGTTATCCAGACGGCATTCCAGCAACTGAAGCAGGTTCTCGCCAGTAATACCACGCACCCGGTCAGCTTCCTGATAATAACCACGGAATTGACGTTCCAGAATGCCATAAATGCGGCGCAGCTTTTGCTTTTCACGCAACTGTACACCATAGCCGGAAAGGCGAGTGTTCTGTTTCTGGCCATGCTGACCAGGCGCATAACTTCTTCTTTCTACCGAGCATTTATCGGTAAAACATTTTTCGCCCTTCAGAAACAGTTTTTCCCCCTCGCGGCGGCACTGACGGCACTTAGGATCAAGATTTCTAGCCAAAGTAATTCTCCTGCAAAATATTTGTCGTATTAAATACGACGCTTTTTGGGCGGACGGCAGCCGTTATGCGGAATCGGCGTGACATCAGTAATGCCGGTAATCTTGAAACCTACCGCATTCAGGGCGCGTACCGCAGACTCACGACCAGGGCCAGGGCCCTTGATGCGAACCTCAAGATTCTTGACGCCATATTCCTGTGCCGCCTTGCCTGCATGTTCTGCGGCGATCTGCGCAGCAAACGGCGTGCTCTTACGCGACCCACGGAAACCGCTACCACCAGAAGTTGCCCAGGACAATGCATTACCCTGACGATCAGTGATTGTCACGATGGTGTTATTGAAGGATGCATGAACGTGAGCAATACCTTCTGCCACATTCTTTTTAACTTTCTTGCGCACCCGAACATTTGGTTTAGCCATAACTTATCCTTTACTTATCCGCGTTCATTATTTGGTTGCGCGGATTGCCTTGCGCGGGCCTTTGCGTGTACGGGCATTGGTGCGGGTACGCTGACCACGAACCGGCAAGCCACGACGGTGACGCAGGCCACGATAGCAACCAAGGTCCATCAGACGCTTGATGCTCATGCTTATCTCACGGCGAAGATCACCCTCAACGGTAAACTTGCCAACCTCATCACGCAGCCTTTCAACATCACTGTCGCTCAGGTCCTTGATTTTGGTTGACGCATTAACACCGGCAGCGGCGCAAATCAGCTGTGACCGGGTACGTCCGATACCATAAATGGCAGTCAGGGCGATCTCGGCGTGTTGATGGTTCGGGATATTTACCCCAGCAATGCGGGCCATTCAGTCACTCCAAACAGCAAAAATTAGAATTGAAAAAGCGCGGATTTTATCACCACTAGAAACAACAATCAACCCTGACGTTGTTTGTGGCGAGCATCCTCGCAAATGACACGGAGCACACCCTTGCGGCGTACCATTTTGCATTTACGGCAGATTTTTTTAACCGAAGCACGTACTCTCATTTTGCATCTCCTTAGAGCTGATTGCCGGCTACACGTGCCGACAACTTTAATTATTTGGCGCGGAAAATGATGCGCGCCCGTGTCAAATCATAGGGTGTCAATTCAACGGTAACCTTGTCACCAGGCAGAATCCGGATGTAATGCATGCGCATTTTCCCGGAAATATAGCCCAGCACTACATGGCCATTTTCAAGCTTGACGCGAAAAGTGGCATTGGGAAGATTTTCCAGTACTTCCCCCTGCATCTCGATCGTGTCTTCTTTTGCCATTCAGTAATCCGTTATCTCTGTTCAGCGCGGCAAAATGCCGCCGCCCTTAAAATTCGCTTTCTTCAGCAAGCTTTCATACTGGTGCGACATCACGTATGACTGCACTTGCGCCATGAAGTCCATGGTCACCACCACGATAATCAGCAGTGACGTGCCACCGAAATAAAATGGCACATTCCATTTCACAATCAGGAATTCGGGCAACAGACACACCAGTGTGATATATAGCGCACCTGCCAGCGTCAAACGCGCCATGATGCGGTCAATGTACTTTGCAGTCTGATCACCTGGGCGAATCCCGGGAACGAATGCACCACTTTTCTTCAAGTTATCTGCTGTTTCTTTCGGATTAAAAACCAATGCCGTATAGAAAAAACAGAAGAAAATAATCGCCGTTGCATACAGCATTACATACAGTGGCTGACCAGGCGACAAAGTCGAACCAAGGTCACGTAACCACATCATGCTCTCGCTGCTGCCGAACCAGCCCGCCAGGGTTGCCGGAAACAGGATGATGCTGGATGCAAAAATGGGAGGAATCACGCCAGCCATGTTCAGTTTCAGGGGCAGATGCGAACTCTGACCACCGACAATTTGCCTCCCCACCTGGCGCTTTGCATAATTCACCAGGATCTTGCGCTGGCCTCGCTCAACAAACACGACGAATCCTGTTACGGCAATCGCCGCAATAAACAGCATGATCACCAGCGGAATCGAGAACGCACCAGTGCGCGTCAACTCAAGGGTACCGCCTATGGCATGCGGCAGGCCGGCCACAATACCCGAAAAGATGATGATCGAGATACCGTTGCCAATACCTCTTTCGGTAATCTGCTCGCCGAGCCACATCAGGAACATGGTTCCGGTCATAAGAGTGATGACGCTGGTCACACGGAACATCAGACCAGGCTCAATCACCAAGCCAGGCTGCGCCTCAAGTGCGATCGCAATACCCACTCCCTGAAACAGCGCCAGAGCAACGGTGCCATAGCGCGTGTACTGGGTAATCTTTTTGCGTCCGGCCTCACCCTCTTTTTTCAGCTGCTCCATCTGCGGCGACACTACTGTCACCAACTGCATAATGATGGATGCAGAAATATAGGGCATGATTCCCAGTGCAAATACCGTAAATCTTGACAGAGCGCCACCAGAAAACATGTTAAACATGCCCAGAATGCCGCCCTGCTGTGATTTGAACAGCTGCGCCAATACCCCCGGATCAATGCCAGGAACCGGGATATGCGCGCCGATCCGATAGACAATCAGCGCGCCCAGCACGAACAACAGCCGCTGCTTCAGATCCGAGAATTTACCCGTGGCCCCTGAGGCCTGCTTGACCTGCGCCAAAATTACTCCAGACCCGAAATGCTGCCACCGGCAGCCTCTACCGCAGCTCTGGCACCTTTGGTGACAAGGATGCCCTCAAGTTTCACTGGTTTTTCAAGGTTGCCGGAGAGAAAAACCTTGGCGCCCAAGGCTTCGCCCGGAACCACTCCAGCCTGCTTGAGAACCAGCAGATCAACCACATCAACGGGCAAATCATTCAGCGCAGACAAACGCACCTGAACAATATTCCCCTTGGTCAGGGACACAAAGCCCCTTTTCGGCAAGCGGCGTTGCAGCGGCATCTGACCGCCCTCGAAACCGACCTTATGAAACCCACCAGTGCGAGATTTTTGACCTTTGTGACCACGACCTGCCGTCTTGCCCAGTCCGCTACCGATACCACGACCCAGGCGGCGTTTTGCGTGCTTGCTGCCAGGAGCGGGTTTAAGATTATTAAGCTGCATTTAAGCCTCGCACTTCAACAGATAATTGACTTTGTTGATCATGCCGCGGACCGACGGAGTGTCTTCCACTTCCACAGTATGGTTCATACGGCGCAGACCCAGCCCGCGTACACAGGCACGGTGTGACTCAATGGTGCCGATCACGCTCTTTACCAGAGTAACTTTCAAGGTTTTAGTAGATTTCGACATCATTTACCCCAGAATTTCTTCAACCGACTTGCCGCGCTTGGCAGCAATTTCCGACGGTGTGTTCATGGCCTTGAGGCCATTGATAGTCGCACGCACCATGTTGTAGGGGTTTGTGGAACCAATGCACTTAGCCAATACGTTATGCACACCCATCACTTCGAAGATGGCGCGCATCGGCCCACCGGCAATAATACCGGTACCCTCGGAAGCCGGCTGCATATACACCTTGGCTGCGCCATGCTCACCAGTAACCGCATGATGCAGCGTACCATTCTTCAAATTAACCTTGACCAGGTTGCGGCGTGCCTCGTCCATAGCCTTCTGCACGGCCACCGGAACTTCCTTGGCCTTACCCTTACCCATGCCGATACCACCATCGCCATCGCCCACCACGGTCAGAGCAGCAAAACCCATAATCCGGCCACCCTTCACCACTTTGGTGACGCGGTTCACCGAGATCATTTTTTCGCGCAAACCGTCGCCGCGATCTTCCATATCCATTTTTGCCATCATTGTCCCCGCTTAGAACACCAAGCCGTTTTCACGTGCCGCATCGGCCAATGACTTCACTCGGCCGTGATACCTGAAGCCGGAGCGGTCAAACGCCACTTTTTCGATTCCCAGACCCTTGGCCTTTTCTGCAATACGCTTGCCAACAATTGCAGCAGCCGCAGCATTGCCGCCATTCGCCAGGTCTTTGCGTACTTCAACCTCAAGCGTTGAAGCACTTGCAAGCACCTTGCCACCGGAAGCATCGATGATCTGAGCATACATATGGCAATTGGTGCGGTGAACAGCCAGCCGAACCACTTTCAACTCCGCGAGTTTGGCACGGGTTTTACGTGCCCTGCGCACACGAGCTTGATTTTTATCCATGACTCTAGCCTCGATTATTTCTTCTTGGTTTCCTTGATCGCCACCACCTCATCGGCATAGCGAACACCCTTACCCTTGTAAGGTTCAGGACTACGGTATGCACGCACCTCAGCGGCAACCTGACCTACCTGCTGCTTGTCAATTCCCTTGATCAGAATTTCGGTCTGCGAAGGCGTTTCAACCTTCACACCCGCAGGCATCTGATGATCAACGGGGTGAGAAAAACCAAGCGCCAGGCTCAGAACATCGCCCTTGGCCTGGGCACGATAACCCACGCCCACCAATGTCAGCTTTCTCTCAAACCCCTGAGAAACACCTTTAACCATATTGGCGAGCAAGGCACGCACGGTTCCGGACATCGCCTTCGCCTGCTGGGAATCGTTTGCTGCCGCACACTGAAGGCTATCACCCTCACGCACCACGGTCACATCAGCATTCAATGCCTGCTTCAAGGTACCCAACGCGCCCTTGACTGTAATCTCATTTGCCGACATGGTAATTTCAACACCTGCCGGCACCACGACTGGATTTTTAGCAATTCTGGACATGCATCACCTCATCATGCCACGACACACAGGACTTCACCGCCCACACCACCGGCGCGAGCCTTGCGGTCAGTCATCACACCCCTGGAGGTGGAAACAATGGCGACACCCAAGCCGTTCATAACCTTGGGCAAATCCTGGCTGCCTTTATAAATACGCAGGCCGGGACGGCTTACGCGCTCAATTTTTTCAATTACAGGACGACCGGCATAGTACTTAAGCCGAACCTCCAGAACCGGCTTGCCGGCTTCGTCACGCACACCAAAGTCCTCAATGTACCCTTCTTCCTTCAGCACGCCGGCAATAGATACCTTCACTTTGGAGGAAGGCATTGCCACCGAAACCTTCTCGGCATGTTGTGCATTACGGATACGGGTCAGCATATCGGCGATCGGATCACTCATACTCATTGTCGTATTCTCCCGTTACCAGCTGGCCTTGGTCATGCCAGGAATTTCGCCCCGCATCGCCAGATCGCGCAACTTGCTGCGCCCAAGACCGAATTTACGGTAAGTGCCACGCGGACGGCCCGTCAGCGCACAGCGATTGCGCAGGCGCACCGGACTCGCATCACGCGGCAACTGCTGAAGCTTGAGGCGCGCAGCAAAACGCTCCTCATCACTCAGCTTGACGTTATTGATCGTCGACATCAACTCAGCGCGCCTAGCAGCATACTTCTTTACCGTTTCACGACGCTTCAGGTCACGATTGATCAGAGATGTTTTTGCCATTATCTACCTCAGTTCTTGAACGGAAAGCTAAACGCAGCCAGCAGGGCACGCGCTTCTTCATCGGTTTTGGCAGTCGTGGTAATGGTAATGTTCATGCCACGGAGCGCATCAATTTTTTCGTACTCGATTTCCGGAAAAATGATCTGCTCGCGAACACCCATGTTGTAGTTTCCACGACCATCAAAAGACTTGCCGGAAATACCACGGAAATCACGAATACGCGGAATCGCAACGGTAATCAGGCGATCCAGGAATTCATACATGCGATCCTTGCGCAGGGTTACCTTGCAGCCAACCGGATAGCCCTCACGAATCTTGAAGCCCGCGATCGATTTCTTGGCATTGGTCACAACCGGCTTTTGACCAGCAATCTTCTGCATGTCACCAACCGCGTGCTCCATCACCTTCTTGTCAGCCACAGCCTCACCAACACCCATATTGAGGGTGATTTTTTCGATACGCGGCACTTCCATCACCGACTTGTAACCAAACTGCTGTATCAGCTGCTTGGCCACCGTGTCCTTATAAAAATCATGCAAACGAGCCATGTCTATTCCTTACGCGTCAATCACTTCGCCGTTCGACTTGAAGAAGCGCACTTTTCGCCCGTCTTCCAGCACTTTAACCCCCACACGATCAGCCTTCTTGGTGGCAGGGTTGAACAGAGCCACATTGGAAATATCCAGAGGCATCTCCATCTCAACAACACCCCCGGAGACACCCTTCACAGGATTCGGCTTCTGGTGTTTCTTGACCTTGTTGGCACCCTCTACCAGAACCTTACCTTCAAGCATACGCAGTACCGCACCACGCCTGCCCTTATCTTTACCAGCAATAACAATGACGTCATCGCCCTTGCGAATTTTGTTCATTTCGCCTCCTTACAGGACTTCAGGTGCCAGCGACACGATTTTCATGAACTTTTCAGTGCGCAGCTCACGAGTGACCGGCCCAAAAATGCGGGTACCAATTGGCTCAAGCTTGTTGTTCAGCAGAACTGCCGCATTGGCATCGAACTTGACCAGAGAGCCGTCAGGACGGCGAACACCCTTGGCAGTGCGAACCACCACAGCATTATAGACATCACCCTTCTTGACACGACCACGTGGAGCCGCATCCTTGATGGTGACCTTGATGATATCGCCGATTGCGGCGTAACGACGCTTGGATCCGCCCAACACCTTGATGCACATAACGGAGCGCGCACCGGTATTGTCTGCCACATCCAGCCGAGATTGCATTTGAATCATGAATTTCTCCAACTTAAGCCGTCAATGCCTGGTTCCTTGCAGAACCGAAGCTATTGCTAACGGTCAGTTTTGGACCCCCGGGCAGCGACGGCCGCTTCAGGGGTGACGCCAACAAAAGACGGCTATTGTATCTTGGTTTTATATGGAACGCAAGAACCTTGCGATTAAACCGCTTTTTCCACCAGTTTGCTCACGCGCCATGCCTTGGTTTTGGCAAGCGGACGGCTTTCCTGGATTTCAACCAAATCGCCTTCATGGAACTCGTTATTCTCGTCGTGCGCATGATACTTCTTGGAACGGCGGATAATCTTTCCATACAGGGGGTGCTTTACCTTGCGCTCAACCAGGACGGTCACCGTCTTGTCCATCTTGTCGCTCACCACACGCCCAACCAGGGCGCGCGTCATCGCTTTAACTTCGCTCATGCTTGCCTCGCCTTCTCGCTCATGATGGTTTTCACCCGGGCGATATCCTTACGCACCTTGCCCAACTGGTCCACCTTGTTGCTCTGCTGGGTAGAAAGTTGCATGCGCAGGCTAAATTGCGCACGCAACAGTTCAACCATTTCCTGGTTCAGCTCTTCAGCCGACTTGGCTCTCAATTCGCTGGCTTTCATAATTAGCTACCTACATGTCGAAGGACAAAAGTGGTGGCAATCGGAAGCTTGGCGGCGGCCAGGCGGAATGCCTCGCGTGCCAGCTCTTCGCTTACCCCATCCATTTCGTAAAGTACTTTACCAGGCTGAATCTCAGCCACGAAGTATTCCGGATTACCCTTACCATTACCCATCCGGACTTCGGCAGGCTTGGAAGAAATCGGCTTGTCCGGGAAAATACGGATCCAGATCCGACCACCACGCTTAATGTGGCGAGTCATGGCACGACGAGCCGCTTCAATCTGACGAGCAGTCAAGCGCCCACGGCCAATGGCCTTGAGTCCGAATTCCCCGAAATTAACCTTGTTGCCGCGAGTAGCGATGCCGGTATTACGGCCCTTTTGCTGTTTGCGGAATTTTTGTCTAGCTGGCTGCAGCATGTTTCGCTCCTGGCTTTCTTGCTCTCTTTACCGGCTCGGCAGCAGGCGCAGCCACAGGCAGCTCGCCCTTGCCCAGCGCCTCGCCCTTGAACACCCAAACCTTGATACCGATGATGCCATAAGTGGTTTTCGCCTCGGCCACACCGTAGTCAATATCCGCACGCAGGGTATGCAGCGGCACACGGCCTTCGCGATACCATTCGGTACGGGCGATTTCAATACCATTGAGGCGACCGGAACTCATGATCTTGATGCCTTGAGCGCCAAGCCGCATTGCGTTTTGCATGGAACGCTTCATGGCACGGCGGAACATCACGCGTTTTTCAAGCTGCGAAGCGATGTTTTCAGCGATCAGGGTTGCATCAACCTCGGGCTTGCGGATCTCTTCAATATTCAGATGAACCGGCACACCCATCATCTTTTTCAATTCAGTCTTGAGCGCCTCAATATCTTCGCCCTTCTTGCCAATCACCACACCCGGACGGGCACTGTAAATCGTGATCTTGGCATCGCGCGCCGGACGTTCGATCATGATGCGTCCTACCGCAGCATGTGCCAGCTTCTTCTTCAGGAAGGCACGCACCTTGATATCTTCATGCAGCATCCCGGCAAAACTCTTGCTGCTGGCAAACCACTTGGACGACCAGTTTTTCAGCACACTCAGGCGAAATCCGGTCGGATGTATCTTCTGTCCCATAAATATTCCTCTTCTGCCTAGCGGTTAATCGCCAACCGTGACGGTTATATGGCAAGTCGGTTTCAGGATGCGCGCACCACGGCCCTTGGCGCGAGCGCGGAAGCGCTTGAGCGTCGAACCTTCGTCCACGTAGATGGTTGCAACTTTCAGCTCATCAATGTCGGCACCTTCATTGTGCTCAGCATTGGCAATAGCCGACTCCAGAACCTTCTTGATAATTACTGCACCTTTTTTCGGGCTGAAGGTCAGGATATTCAAGGCACGCTCCACCGGCAGGCCGCGAATCTGGTCAGCAACCAGGCGGCCTTTTTGCGCCGAGAGACGGGTACCGCGTAATACAGCGCTTACTCTCATCATGTTCTCCTATTTCTTCGCCTTCTTGTCCGCGGCATGCCCCTTGAAGGTGCGCGTCAAGGAAAACTCACCCAACTTGTGACCCACCATGTTTTCATTAACAAAAACAGGAATGTGCTGTTTGCCGTTATGCACAGCGATGGTCAAACCGACGAAATCAGGAAGAACCGTGGAGCGGCGCGACCAAGTCTTGATCGGGCGTTTGTCATGAGTCGCCCGTGCGGCATCGACCTTTTTGACCAGGTGCGCATCAACAAACGGGCCTTTTTTAATTGAACGAGCCATTGCTATTACCTCTTATTCGAAGGACGACGACGCACAACCATATTCTGGGTACGCTTGTTCCGGCGTGTACGATAGCCCTTGGTTGGGGTACCCCATGGACTAACCGGGTGGCGGCCAGCGGCAGTCCGGCCTTCACCACCACCATGCGGATGGTCGACCGGGTTCATCACCACACCGCGAACCGTCGGGCGCACACCGCGCCAGCGCATCGCACCCGCCTTACCGATCGAACGCAGGCTATGCTCGGCATTGCCGACTTCACCGATCGTTGCCTTGCAGTCAACATGCACACGACGAATCTCACCCGAACGCAGACGAAGCTGCGCATATGCGCCCTCGCGCGCCAGCAACTGGATAGAGGTACCAGCAGAACGGGCCAACTGCGCGCCCTTGCCCGGCATCATCTCGACACAGTGAATTGTCGTACCAACGGGGATATTGCGCAGTGGCAGCGTATTTCCCGGCTTGATCGGCGAATCGGAACCGCTCACCAACTGCATGCCAACGGCAGCACCCTTGAACGCAATAATGTAACGGCGCTCACCATCAAGGTAGCACAGCAACGCCAGATGCGCGCTGCGGTTCGGGTCATATTCCAGGCGCTCGATCTTGGCGGGGATACCATCCTTGTTGCGGCGGAAGTCGACAACACGGTAATGCTGCTTGTGACCACCACCCTGATGGCGCACCGTAATACGGCCATTGTGGTTGCGGCCCGCATTTTTCGACTGGCTTTCCAGCAATGGGGCATAGGGTGCACCCTTATGCAGGTCCGGATTGACGACCTTGATGACCGCACGCCGTCCGGCGGAAGTCGGTTTTACTTTAATCAGTGCCATATCTGCTCTCCTACTCGCCAGCCATGAAATTAAGTTCCTGGCCCGGCTTCAGGGAAACATAAGCCTTCTTCCAGTCCTTGCGGCGGCCCATCATCTTGCCAAAGCGCTTCTGCTTGCCCTTGACGTTTGCCATCTGCACACCAGCAACCTCAACCTTGAACAGCAATTCCACAGCAGCCTTAACCTCCGGCTTAGTAGCACTGCCCACCACACGGAGGACCACCTGCTGATACTTGTCAGCCACCATGGTGGCCTTTTCAGAAATTTGCGGCGCCAGAATGACTTGCATCAAGCGCTCTTGATTGGCGATATTCGCATTCATCCCAGCATCTCCTCGAATTTCTTGACCGCACCGCGGGTCAGCAATACATTGGGGAAGCGCACCAGATTAACCGGATCTGCATGCTGCGCCTCTACCACCAGAATATGCGGCAGGTTACGCGAGGACAGATAGAGATTCTCATCCACATCATCAGTCACCACCAGAACACTGTCGTACCCCAAGGCTTTGACTTTTTGCGCCATCTGCTTGGTCTTGGGAGTATCGATCTTGAACTCCTCAACCACCTGCAGACGACCCAGACGCGCCAACTCAGAGAGAATTGCCTGCATCCCGGCACGGTGCATCTTCTTATTCACCTTGTGGGAGAAATTTTCATCCGGACTGTTCGGGAAAGTCTTGCCACCCCCACGCCACAGCGGGCTGGAAGCCATACCGGCACGCGCATTACCCGTACCTTTCTGGCGGAATGGCTTCTTGGTACTCTTCGCCACTTCGCTGCGGCCCTTCTGGGCACGCGTAGCCGTGCGCGCGTTAGCCATATAGGCAATCACGACCTGGTGCACCAAGTCTTCGTTGAACTCACGTCCAAATGCAACATCGGAAGCATTCACGCTCGCCGTTGCCTGACCTTGCTCATTAATTAGTTTCAGTTCCATTATGCACCTGCCTTCACGCCGGGACGAATCAACACATCGCCACCTTTAGAACCGGGAATCGCACCCTTGATCAACAGCAGCTGACGCTCTGCGTCAACGCGCACAATTTCAAGATTTTGCGTGGTACGACGAACCGCACCAAGATGCCCCGCCATCCGCTTGCCGGGGAAGACGCGACCAGGATCCTGCGCCATACCGATGGAACCAGGGCTGTTGTGGGAACGGGAGTTACCGTGGCTGGCACGGTTGGAACTGAAGTGGTGGCGCTTGATCGAACCGGAAAAACCCTTACCCTGAGTCGTTCCGGTCACATCCACCAACTGGCCAACCTGGAACAATTCGACGCTTACCGCAGCGCCAATAGCAAATTTAGCCAAATCGTCGGCGCTGGCATCAAATTCCTTGAGAGCACGACCGGCCTCAACACCCGCCTTGGCAAAATGCCCCGCTGCAGCCTTGGTGACACGACTCACACGGCGCTCGCCGCAGGTCAACTGAACTGCTGAATAACCATCCGTTGCCGGGGTTTTGATCTGGGTCACACGGTTGCCAGACACATCGACCACACTCACCGGGACGCTGGTGCCGTCGTCAGTAAAGATGCGCGTCATGCCAACCTTGCGACCAATAAGTCCGAGGCTCATCATTATTTTCCTTAACTATGCCGATTACGATTGACCGGCGGTTTTAACAGCACACAGCCTTCAAAAACTTACAAAAGGCCGGGATACCATTTTCCTGCAAAGAACTATGCGGCTGAAAAAACCGCGAATTATACACGTTTTTTCCAGCCGCAACAAATATGCTTTACGTTATATCTTACAACTTGATTTCCACATCCACACCAGCAGGAAGATCCAGTTTCATCAAGGCGTCGACCGTCTTGTCAGTCGGATCGATGATATCCATCAGGCGCAGATGGGTACGGATTTCAAACTGGTCACGCGAGGTCTTGTTTACGTGCGGCGAACGCAGCACATCAAAACGTTCAATACGGGTAGGCAAGGGAACCGGGCCTCGAACTACTGCACCAGTACGCTTTGCTGTTTCCACAATCTCAAGCGCGGACTGATCAATCAAACGGTAATCGAACGCCTTAAGGCGGATGCGGATTTTTTGACTTTGCATGATTTTCCTAAAGAACGTAACGCAGCGGGACAAAGTCCCGCTGCAATTGTTTAATTACTCGATAACCTTTGCCACGACGCCGGCGCCGACAGTACGGCCGCCTTCGCGGATCGCGAAGCGCAGACCTTCTTCCATCGCGATCGGCTGGATCAGCGCTACCGTGATCGAGATGTTGTCGCCAGGCATCACCATTTCGGTGCCAGCAGGCAGTTCGATCGCGCCGGTCACGTCGGTGGTGCGGAAGTAGAACTGCGGACGGTAACCCTGGAAGAACGGGGTGTGACGGCCACCTTCATCCTTGGATAGCACGTAGATCTCGGCAGTGAATTTGGTGTGCGGGGTGATGGAGCCCGGCTTGGCCAGCACCTGGCCGCGCTCGACTTCTTCACGCTTGGTGCCGCGCAGCAGTACGCCGACGTTGTCGCCTGCCTGACCCTGGTCCAGCAGTTTGCGGAACATTTCCACGCCAG
>CAZKHJ010000033.1:0-26190 GCA_964552675.1 uncultured Sulfuricella sp.
GCGGTCAGGCATCAGCGGGAGGAGGATTTTCATTGAACGGGCATCCTGATGGTCAACAGCTTCAGCATGTTGCCTTCCTCGCTGATCCTGATTTCGACCCGCCAGTGTTCCCTTCTTGACCCTCTTCCTGCTACGTTTAGCTTTCGGCAGTGTAACCAGCAACTGGTCAGATTCCTGCCCTTTGACTGACGCAGTTCCCCTATTAAAAGGAACTGGAGATTAAATACTGTTACAGTCAATATTTGTTTCAGAACTAAGCCAGCATAGCCCCCGTATACGCCAATCTACGATTGGCGCACACAGGAGCAGCCGGCGAGTGGGCCTTGCCCCCTTCGAACCCCTGTTAAGATGTAGTGGACCGTTCCAGCGTGGCAACAGGCAGATATAGGCACAGCGGGTTATCCACACAGCCGATGAATCCCAGCCGCAGGTAAAACGCCTTGGCTTTGTCGTGCTTGGCATCCACCACCACGGCATACACCCCCACCCGCTGGGAAAACTCCACGGCCAGGCGCAAAGCGAAGGCCAGCAAATCCTGACCGATGCCCATGCCCTGATGATGTGAATCCACCGCCAGGCGGCCAATTCTCAGCATGGGGGCGGGATAGCGCGGCAACTTCGATTGGGCGGACAAGGACGAGGTAGCGACCTGGCCAGCGCTTACCGTGACAAAGCCAATGACGGTCACGCCATCCTCGGCAAGCGCCACATAGGTCTTGCCGAAACCGCGCTTTTGCTGCTGCCCGGCCTGGCGCTGCAAGAATTCATTCAGCGCGGCATCGCCGCAATCAAACCCTTCACGCCGATGCTGGGCAGCCAGCAGCTGGATGGCTGCCATCGTTCAGCGGCGTACCATCAGTTCGCGCAGGGCGGCATTCGGTTCGGGCGGGTTTTCGATGGAGGCGGTAAAGGCATCAAAATCCCGTTCGGTCATCAACAACGTGTTGTTTTCCGTCACGATGCGACGCGCGGCCTCATAGGCGTTTTGCAGCATGAAGCTGGAAACTGTCGTGCCCATCAAGGCAGCAGCGCGCTCGATCAGCGCCTTGGCTTCGGCGCTGGTGCGCAGATTGATGCGAGCGGATTCATTGGCATGAGCGACAGACATGACTTAAGACTCCAGAAGAGAATGCCATTATTGTACGTCAAATATACGCACAAATGAAGGTGAGGTAATTAGCCCAGATTGAGCCAGGCCATCATGAAAAATTCCGGTTTGCTTGCTGAAAATAGGAGCCAATTTTCAGCTTGCCTCGGATAGCAGTTGTTGTTTCGGTGGTCTGCAGTTCGATCCCCTATCACGGATCGAACTGCACACTCCATCAGTCATTCTGACGATCACACTCACTTCAGCTCGTACCACACACCGCGCCCGCTGCCCTGCTGATTCAGGTGACCTCGTTCGACCAGATTCCGGAAATGCTGTTTGAGCGTATTCCGGCTGGCACCAGTCAGCTTAATGGCATCGCCGATGGTGACGCGCCCGTGCTCACGGGCAAATTCCACGATCTGCAGTGACAGCTCTGGCAGCGCAGCCAGCACGATCTTTTCGCGCTCGACTTTTTTCTCGAGACGCCGAACCTGCTCGGCCAGCGATCGCAAGAAGAACACCAGCCATGGCTGCCAGTTGGGCGTTTCCGTGCGGATGGTGCCCTGCGTCTGGCGCAGTGCCAGGTAATAGGCTTCCTTGTTCAGCTCGATCACACTCTCAAGCGAGCTGTACGGCACATAGGCATAACCGGCCTGGATCAGCAGCAGGGTTGTCAGCACTCGGCTCAAACGTCCGTTGCCATCCTGGAAGGGGTGGATTTCCAGAAACACCACCACGAAGATGGCGATGATCAACAAGGGGTGCAGTTGCCCCGTCTCCCGCTCGTCATTCACCCAAGAAACCAATTCGGCCATCAGACTTGGCGTGTCAAACGGGGTGGCGGTCTCGAAGATGATGCCAATCTGCGCCCCGTTTTCGTCGAATGCGGCGACGCTATTCGAGTTGGTTTTGTACTGCCCCCGGTGACGCGCGTCCTTTTCGCTGTGGCGCAGCAGGATCTGATGCAGTTGCTTGATGTGGTTCTCGTTGAACGGGATCTCCTGCCACGAGCTGAACACCAGATCCATCAGCTCAGCGTACCCGGCCACTTCCTGCTCGTCGCGGGTGTCGAAGGACTGAATGGCTAGGTTGGAGAGCAAGCGCTCCACTTCTCGGTCAGTCAGCTTGCTGCCCTCGATACGGGTGGACGAGCCGATGCTTTCGATGGTCGCAACCCGCCGCAGCGCCGAAAGACGCTCAGGCGCGAGCGTTCCCAAGGCCCGCCATGCGCCTTTGAATTCATCGATCCGGGCGATCAAGCTCAAGATCTCCGGTGTGATCTGGAGGGTGTCTGAACGTAGCATGCAACCAATGCTACACCCATTTACACCCAATTCAAAGCTGTACAGCCTTGAATTGGGTGTAAATGGGTGCGATTTTGGCTTACTCTGAAGCGGGTGCGTTACGCGTTGGCCTCGTCAAGGTTGTTATGAAAAATTCCGGTTCGCCTTTCGTCCCGTACATTATCCAGACGGCCTCATCCCGTCGGATAATGTACGGGCTGGTGACTGGATGGCAGGATAAGAGCATCTTATCCGGACAGCCAGGCAGCCGCGTTAGCGGCAAGCCCGCGGTCACCTGAATCCCGGCCGGAGGCCGGGTGAAGGAGGCCGGATCCGGCAATGCCATCCGAGGGCCATCCTGTTGATCGATGGCGACATCCATCGGGAAAGCGTGCATGCCAGTTGAATTGCGGACTGAAACTCCGCAATCGACGCCGCAATCCGGGCGCCCTGAGCTTCCGAGTGGGTTCAGGAGGCTGGGCATGAGGCACAAGTTTCCCGATTGGCTGCTGCTCGATCTTTTTGCCTAGCCAGTGAGCAGATACATCTTGTACAATGTATCTGTCCAATACGGAGTTGACGCCATGACTATCGAAACCACCTACAGCCAAGCACGTCAGCAACTCAAGACGCTGATGGATCGCGCCGTGGATGATCGTGAGGTCATCGTGGTACGTCGCCGCTCGGGGGATGCCGTGGCAATGATTGCGGCTGATGAGCTGGAAGGCCTGATGGAAACAGCCCATCTGCTTCGCTCCTCCAAAAACGCCGAGCGACTGTTGACTGCCCTCAACCGGGCGCGCACCAGCAGCCAGAAACCCACCACGCTGACGAAGCTGAAAAAGGACACGGGTCTTGAAGCGTGAGGCATCCCGCGTTGCGGTGTGCCATCCAGAATTCATTGAGGATCTGCGTTACTGGGTTGAAACAGATCGACGTACCGCCAAACGCTTACTGGAACTCGTCGAGGCAATTCTGCGCGATCCCTTCGATGGCATCGGTAAACCTGAACCGTTGAAATATCTCGGCTCGGACATCTGGTCGCGACGCATTACCCAGGAACATCGCTGCGTTTATCTCGTCAAGGCGGACCGGGTGGAATTTCTGCAAGGTCGCTACCACTACTGATCATCCGTTCGGCGGCCTCGTCATTGAATGCGTGGGCAGTCGCCACAAGAATGACCGGCGCCGCCAATCCCGGCCCAAGGCCGGGTGAAAGGGGCCGGATCTGGCATGCTTCCGAGGGCCATCCTGTTGATGGCAGTTCCGTCCACCGGGAGCGCATACGTACCAGGCTACTTCGGCGAACAGGACGATGACTCGGTCGCATCATGCATAGCGCCATCGGCAGGCGCCGGATGTTGCGGCGGGCGCACCTGTCCCGGCCCGGCCTTGTGATTCACTTTTACCATCCGCGTGCCCTCGGCCTCGATCTGGCGCACCTGTTTCCGTCCGCCAGAATAGCGGCCGTAGCAGCTGGCCGTTTCGGTCACGGCATGTCCCAGCACCACAGCCAGATCCTCGCGGCTCGTTCCCTCGGCCTTGAGATCTGATGCCAGGGCATGGCGGTAGCAGTAGGCACTGAAATGGTATTCCTTACCCAGCGCCTGATTGCCCGCCCGTTTGACGGCTGCGCCAAACGCTTCGGCAGGATTGGTGATAGCGGTGTTTGTGCTGAGGATAAAGGTGTGCACCCCTCCCCCCTGGTTCAGGCAATGCTCCCTGAGCGCTTCAAATTCCGGGCTGCCCTCACTCAGGGTCAGGATTCGAATGGGTTGTCCTTTCTGCCCAGAAACCTTGGCGCCATTGATTTCAAAGCGCAGCCTGCCATCTGCTTCAAGGGAGATACGGATGCCTTCCAGTTCCTTCGGGCGGCAACCGGTGAGAGAAGCCACAGCGGCGTGGAGCAGCCAGGGAGAACGGATTTGCTCCAGCCGTGCAAAGATCCGTTGCCGCCAGTCAGGCAATTTGCGGTTGAGCCTGCTGGCATGGCAGGCCTTGCCGTTGTCCGTGGTCGGCGTTTTGGTTTGCCCCAATTGTCTGGCGCGAGTAAAAGCGCTGACAGCGGGGGTGTCAGCCAGTCCGACGGCATGGAGCGTTTTATTCTGGCGATGGCTCTGAATCGCCTTGCCCTGGCGGTCCATGGGATAGAAGTCGAGGTCCATCAGGGCAGTCCTGAGTTCAAGGAGTGCGGCTTTCCAATCGGGAGTTTTACAGGGGATCCGGTCCAGTTGCCGCCGGGCTTCTTTCAGGCGCTGAATCGCATCCCAGATCAGGGCGGCCCGGTAGGCGTAGAAGCTGCTGGGCGTGGAGACATGGGCTTCGATGTCCGGGGGATCGTTGGGTTCCGGGCGCCATTGGTTGAGGGTTTGGGCTTTTTTGCGGTACTCGGCTTCGGTGGCCGGTGAGAGGGTGGATTTATTGCCGTACTGCTGTATCCAGGCAGTGGCTTTTTTCTTGAGGGCGTAGGCTTTTTCGAGTACCGGGTCCGGTGCTGTCCTGGCAGTGAGGTTCTCCAGGTCAAGAAACTCGGAAAGGGTCATTTCCAGGATGGGGGCTGCTTGATGAATGGCACCGGGGTACCGGTTTTCTGCTTCGGGAATGAAGGAGGATTTCATGGGTCTTCTCCTGATCAGGATGCCGTGGATGCGAGGACCTCATCCGGCTTCATTTTTTCTCGCCGGGCCCCGGCACAGCCGGGCAGTTCCCGCCATGTACCCTTGAGGTAGGCAAGATCAACGCCGAAATCCAGCTCAGCCAGGTGGGGATAGGCCACGCTGAGGGGCAGGTCTTTCATGTAGCGCTGCTCCGATTCGCTCTTGCCGCGTTCATGGCCCATCAGCTGGAGGATCACCGGTAGCGGGGTCAGCCGGTTGCCCAGCAGGGTGGCGAAGCCGTGGCGGAAGCTGTGAAATACGCGCGTGTCTTCCAGGATGTTGCAACGGCGTTTGAAGCGCCCGAACCATTTCGAGGCGGTCTGGGAGTAGCCGTCGCGCAGCCGGGGCAGTTCGGGGAAAAGTCGGACGTCATTCCGCTGGCGGCGGTGGTTGACGAAGTCGAGAAAGCCCAGGCTGATCAGTTGGGGGTGCAGGGGGATGATGCGGATCGCGGAGCGGGTTTTGAGTTTCTTGCCGTGCTGGTCGTTGATGGAAAGGCAGGGAATGCCCTCCTCTTCCAGGATGTCCTCGCAGTGGAGGGCGCACAGTTCTTCGATGCGGGCGCCGGTGAACAGGCCCAGCAGCGGCAGCCAGAACTGGTAGGCGCTACGGAAGTCGCGGGTCTGATACGCCGGGCTGTGGAAAAGGCTGATGAGGTTCGCCGGGCTGAAGATTTCGCGCTGTTCCTTGTCGTTTCTGGATTCCCGGAGCAACAGACCCTGGGCGTAGTTCTTGTCCAAGTAGCCTTGCCGCAGTCCCCAGTTGCAGAATTGCGAGAGTAGTGCCAGATGCTGGTTGATGGTTTTGGTGGACAGCGTGGGACCGTAATCTCCGCTGGTCAGTTCGGCGATCGATAAATTTTTCAGGCCGCTCATCTTGCTCCGATTGGCGGGCAGTTTCATCAGCGCGGCCTTGAATTGGCGTGCGGCGGTAAAGTCAAATGCAGCGCCGGGGATATCGCCCACCACTTCCAGCAGAAGCGTGAAGCTGGAGCGGAAGGATTGTTCGGTTTTAGCGGACCAGTTGCTGCGGGTTTCCTGAATGAATTCTTCCACCAATTCGGACAAGCTTTTGCCGGACGGCGCGGTGGGTGGGGGTTGCATGGGCAGGGACGCTGGTGCTGGCGGCACCGGGTCGCCGGAGTAGTCGCCGAGGGTACGCTGACGCTCGATGCGGATCAGCTGGGTGTCGGTCTTGAGAAATTCCCGGCAGGCGATGCGGAATTCCAGGGAGGCAGGGTCAAGGCAAATCCCGCCTTCTGCCAGGAATCCGCTGACGATTTTGGCTACGCGGGTGTAGTCGCAGGTGGCCAGCAGGGTTTGGCTGTCCTGGAGGAGGAAGTCCAGCATGCCTACTTCTCCATCCACCTCGGACTGGGGCTGGGGTGGCAGGGTGGCACGGAATTGTTCCCGTTCCTCCAGTGCGGCATGCAGGTAGCTGGCTAACATGGCCTGAATCTGCGGCTGGGTCATGCTGTTCATCGTCGAATCCTCCGAAAGGCGAGCGAAGAAGCGTTCTGCCTGCAGCCGCATGGCCATGGCACGGCGGGAAGCCAGCCGGCGGTAGCCTGTGCGCAGGGAGTAACGTAGTTCTCCTATGCCTAGGATTCTCCGAATCGGAGCAGGAATATTCAAGCGAAAATGCCACGTTTCGCGTTTTTTGAATAAAAAAGTTGAAAACCGGGCTGCTGAAGCGGGGCGCATTTTTCTCTCCTTCAAGGACACGTTAACGGATACGTTTTCGTGTCTGAAGCAGAAAAATAATGGCTAAACCATTGATTTTACAAATATTTGGCGGAGAGAGAGGGATTCGAACCCTCGGTAAGGCTATAAACCCTACGCTCCCTTAGCAGGGGAGTACCTTCGACCACTCGGCCATCTCTCCGTTTTTCGAGAAGACGGAAGGATACCGATTATTCGCCAGCAGGTCAAACCGGCAACGCTTCTATGGTCGTGTCGAGGAACGAATTTTCCCCAGCGCCTCATCTATCGCTGCATCTAGATAGGCGCCGTAAAAATCGGGGGTGGAAAGACCAACCAGTGGTTCGGTCAGCGAATTCCCCGTGGCATCAAACAGCTTGATGGTCGGGGTGAGTTTGATTTTGTGCTGTTTGCAAAACTGGGCGTGAGTCGTCAAATTGCCGGAGAAGTCCACCAGTTTGCGCTGGCTGCGCAGATCTACCTGGCGGAAAATTACCCTGTTTTCATACTCGGGGTTGCGCTGCATCGGCAACAGGAATTCCTGCCTTATCCGTTCGCAATAGGCGCAATTCGGGGAGGTAAAGAGAACCAGGACGGGAATTTTCCGCGCTCGCGAGATTTCGGCTTCGCGCGTCAGATCGCTGGCAAAGGGCAGTTCGTCGGTCTGCGGCGCCGCGCCAGCCGCGACGAACCATGCTAAACTTGCCAGCCCCAGGCAGAGTGCCATGGCCTTTGAAATTAAACGGTTAATCATCACCTTGAGCGGAAAACTGTTGTGAACAAAATTCTCACCATCGCCTCGCGCGAAAGCGCCCTGGCAATGTGGCAGGCGCGGCATATCCAAAGCCGGTTGCAGGCATTATATCCAGAAATGGAAGTCCGGATACTTGGCATGACCACCACCGGCGACCAGATTCTCAACTCGCCGCTTGCCAAGATCGGCGGCAAGGGCCTGTTCGTCAAGGAGCTGGAGCAGGCGCTGGAGGAAGGACGGGCCGATATCGCGGTGCATTCCATGAAGGACGTACCGATGACCCTGCCGCCCGGTTTCATGCTGGCCGCCACGGGCGAGCGCGAAGACCCGCGCGATGCCTTCGTTTCCAACCAGTACCCCAATCTCGAAGCCCTGCCTGAAGGCAGCGTGGTGGGCACTTCCAGCCTGCGCCGCGAATGCCAGTTACGGGCGCGCTTTCCCCACCTGAAAATCGAAGCTTTGCGCGGTAACGTGCAAACCCGCCTGCGCAAGCTGGATGAGGGCCAGTTTGCCGCCATCATCCTTGCCGCCGCAGGCCTCAAGCGCCTGGAACTGGGGCATCGCATCACCGCGCTGATTGAACCGGAACAAAGCCTACCCGCCGTGGGGCAGGGTGCGCTCGGTATCGAATGTCGTGCGGGGCGCGACGATCTGGTCAAGCTCCTGGCGCCCTTGCACCATGCCGAGAGCGCCGCCTGCGTGGCGGCAGAGCGTGCCATGAGCCGGGCCTTGCAGGGCAGCTGCCAGGTGCCGCTGGGCGGTTTTGCCCAGATCGTGAATGGCGCGCTGCGCTTGCGCGGCTTTGTTGCCAGCATTGACGGCCAGCGCATGGTGCGCGATGAATTGCATGGCAAGCCGGAACAGGCTGAGCAACTGGGTGCCGAAATGGGGCAGCGGCTGATTGCGCTGGGTGCCGACAAGATTCTCGCCGAACTCGGGGTGTAATGACAGCCGGGCTGCCGCTCCAGGGAGTTGGCGTGCTGGTGACACGCCCGGTCGATCAGGCGCGTCAACTGGCACAACTGATTACTGGGGCCGGCGGCGAGGCCATTCTTTTTCCCGCGCTGGAAATTCTTGATGCTGCGGATTTGCAACCGCTTCATGCCCTGATTGGCCGTCTGGAAGAATTCGATCTCGCCATTTTCATTAGCCCTACCGCAGTCAGCAAGGCGATGAACCTGATTCGCGCCCGGCGCGGACTGCCGCCGCAACTGCTTATCGCCGCTATCGGCAGGGGCAGCCGGCGAGCGCTGGAACATTGCGGCGTGCGCCAGGTCATCGCGCCGCAACAGCAATTCGACAGCGAGGGTTTGCTTGCATTGCCCCTGTTTCAGGATATGCGCGGCAAGCGGGTGGTGATTTTTCGCGGCGAGGGCGGACGCGAGATGCTGGGTAACACCCTGCGCGAACGTGGCGCCCATGTGGAATATGCCGAATGCTACCGGCGCGGCAAACCTGCTCTCGATGCCGCCCCTCTGCTGCACCGCTGGGCGCGGGGCGAGGTTCAGGTGGTGACGGTAACCAGTGGCGAGAGCCTGCATAATCTGTTTGAGCTGCTGGGCAAACTGGGCCAGCAATGGCTGAAGAAAACGCCGCTTTTCGTGCCGCATCCGAGAATCGCCGAGGCCGCCCGCAGCCTGGGACTGGAACAGGTTGTGGTCACGGCGGCGGGAGACGAAGGCTTGCTAACGGACTTGATTGCATGGCAGAACAACAGGAAACAGTGACTTCACCGGGAACGGATCACTCAACCAGACGTGCCTGGCTGGATATGCCCCGCCTCGCCCTGATTCTTGCTGCCCTGGCCTTGCTGCTGCTTGGCTGGCAATGGCTGGATTCGCGCCAGCGCGATGCCGAGCTGGAGCTCAGCCTGAGCCGCCGCCTCAGTGCCTTTGAAACACGCAACAAGGAAAGCGAAATTCTTGCCCGTCAGGCTCAGGAGGCAACGCGTGAGGCCCAGGCCAAGCTCGACCTGCTGGAACAGAAACTGGCCGAATCGCAGAGCCACCAGGTGGCGCTGGAAGAGCTGTACCAGGAAATGTCGCGCAATCGGGACGAATGGGTGCTGGCAGAAATCGAGCAGATCCTGCTCATTGCCAGTCAGCAGCTGCAGCTCGCAGGCAACGTCAAGGCCGCCCTGGTGGCGCTGCAAACCGCGGACAGCCGCCTGCAGCGGATGGACAAGCCGCAGTTCTTTTCCCTGCGCAAAGCCATCAACAAGGATATCGAGCAATTGCAGTCGCTGCCGCAGCTGGATATGGCGGGCCTCAATTTGCGCCTGGACTATCTGGTGGCGGAAACGGACCGTCTCCCCCTGATTCCGGGGCGGATCAGCGGCGAGGAAAAGCCCGCGCCACGCACTTCCCCTCCCGGCGCTTTCTGGCAGCGCCTGGGCAACGAGGCGTGGCAGGATTTCAAGCAACTGGTGCGAATCCAGAACCTGCAAAAAGCGGAACTGCCGCTATTGCCCCCGGAACAGGCCTATTTCCTGCGTGAAAACCTGAAGCTGCGCCTGCTGATGGCGCGCATTGCCCTGTTGCAGCATAACGAAACCAGCTACCGGAGTGACGTCAAGGCAGCACAGGAATGGCTGCAACACTATTTTGACAGCCGGGACGCGGCAGTGCGCAATGCCATGGCCAGTCTGGAACAACTGGGACAGAGCCGGCTGTCGATCGAACTGCCGGACATCTCCGCCAGCCTGAATGCAGCGCGCACTTTCAAGCTGGGGCGGGAGAAAACCGGAAAATGAGAGCGCTGTTCTGGATCCTTGCCATCCTTGCCCTGGCCGTGGCATTGACCATGGCTGCCATGTTCAATGCGGGCTACGTGCTGCTGGTGTTGCCGCCTTACCGGGTGGAGCTTTCCCTCAATCTCATGATTTTCCTGATGCTGGTGGTATTTTTTCTGGCCTATGGCCTGATCCGCCTGGGCATCAGTACGCTCAATCTGCCCTCCGAAGTTCATGCCTACAAGCAGAGGCGCCAGCAGGAAAAGCACCGCTCCACTCTGGCTCAGGCCATGTCTGCCTTCGTCACTGGCCAGTATGAACAGGCGGAGCGCCTTGCTGCCAGCCTGCTCGACCAAGGCGATGTTGATGTTGCAGAAACCACTGCCCTGATTGCTGCCCGCAGTGCCCATGCGCAGCAGGCGTTCGATCGGTGCGATGCCTATCTCGCCAGCATTGGCAAGACTACCCAGGATTATCCTGTAGCTGGGATGGTCAACGACCCCCGGAAAACGTAAACGCGTCCGCAAAAAACGCTTCTTCCGGCAACCCGTGCGCCACGAACGCCTGTTTGCCCGCTTCCACCATCTGGGGTGCGCCGCAGGCGTAGATCTGGTAGCCGGAGAGGTTGGCGAAGTCGTCCAGAATGGCCTGGTGCACCAGGCCGGTGCGTCCCGGCCAGTGGTCCTCCGGCCGTGGTTCGGACAGCACGGGGATGAAGGTGAAATTGGGGTGCGCCTGCTGCCACTGTCCGGCCAGATGCGGCAGATAGAGGTCGCGCAGGCTGCGCGCCCCCCAGTAGAGTACCATCTCGCGCTTGCTGTGGGTCTGAAAGGCATGTTCGATCATGCCCTTGATGGGGGCGAAACCGGTGCCGCCGGCCATGAAAATGATGGGCTTGTCGCTGTCCTCGCGCAGGAAGAAGCTGCCGTGCGGACCCTCGAAGCGCAGGATGGCTTTCTCCTGCATTTCCCCGAACACCTGGTCGGTGAACAGGCCGCCGGGGATGTGGCGGATGTGCAGCTGGAGAAATTCGTCGTCGTGCGGCGCGTTGGCCAGGGAGAAACTGCGCCGCCTGCCGTCCTTGAGCAGGATGTCGATGTACTGCCCGGCGAGGAATTGCAGGCGCTCGTTGGCGGGCAGCTTCAAATGCAATACCATCACGTCGTGGGCCAGTTTTTCCATCTTCTGCACGCGGCAGGGCATGGTTTTGACCGGGATGTCGCGGGCAGCGCCGACTTCCTTGCACTCGATCACCACATCGGTGAGCGGCCTGGCGGTGCAGAACAGGGCCAGGCCGGCATGTTTTTCGTTTTCGGACAGGGCGTTGCCCTGGTATTTGCCATAATCCACCTGACCTTCCAGAATCTTGCCCTTGCAGCAGCCGCAGGCGCCGTTGCGGCAGCCGTAGGGGAGGGAAAAACCTTCGCGCAGGGCCGATTCCAGGATGGTTTCGTGTTCCTGGCCGGTATATTGGTGGTTGCTGGGTTTGATGGTGACTTGAAATGACATGGATGCATCCTGGTAAATGCAAAGAATACTGATTGTAGGTTATGGCGATATCGGCGCCCGCACGGCGGCGCTGCTTTCCTCCCGCTACCGGCTATACGCCCTGGTGCGCAGCGAGCAGAATGCCGCGCGCGCGCTTGATCGGGGCGCAACGCCGGTGCAGGGCGACCTCGACCGGCGCATTAGCCTTGACCGGCTGGCCGGACTGGCCGATGTCGTGCTTCACTTCGCTCCGCCGCAACGCCAGGGTGGGCGCGATCTGCGCACGCGCAATCTGCTGGCCGCCCTGAGCAAGGGCAAAATTTTACCACGGCGCCTGGTTTATATTAGCACCACCGGCGTCTATGGCGATTGCCAGGGCGGCCGCGTGGATGAATGTCACCGCCGCAACCCGGCCACGCCCCGCGCCGTGCGCCGCGCTGATGCCGAGGATGCCTTGCGCCGCTGGGGCAGGAGGCAGGGGGTGGCAGTCAGCATCCTGCGCGTGCCCGGCATCTACGCGCCCGGCCGGCTGCCGCTGGCGCGGCTGGAAAGCCGCATTCCGGCCTTGCGTGAGGAAGACGACGGCTATACCAATCATATTCATGGCGATGATCTGGCGCGTATCATTTTTGCGGCCCTGACCCAAGGCCGGCCCGGCAGGGTTTACAATGCTGCGGATGATACGCCCATGAAAATGGCGGACTATTTCGACCTGGTGGCCGACCACTATGGACTGGAGCGTCCGCGCCGCATTTCATGGGCAGAGGCGCAGAAAGAAATTTCCCCCGGCATGCTGTCCTACATGAACGAATCGCGTCGCATCACCAATGACCGCATCCGGCGGGAACTGGGCGTGCGGCTGCGCTATCCGGGGGTCAAGGAAGGATTGGCAGATGCAGAATAACCCTAACAACGCCATCGGTGTGTTCGATTCCGGTGTCGGCGGCCTTACCGTGGTGCGCGCCCTGATGGAGCGCCTGCCGTTCGAGAGCATCATCTATTTCGGTGATACCGCACGCGTGCCTTATGGCGTGAAATCGGTGGAAACCATCGCCCATTACACCCGCGAGATCGCCGAATTCCTGCTGCAAAAAGAGGTCAAGCTGCTGATCATCGCCTGCAACACCATGGCATCGGTGGCCGCGCAGGTGGTGAAGGACCTCTCGCCCGTGCCGGTGCTGGACGTGATCGACGCCGGCGCGCTGGGTGCGATCGCTGCCAGCAACCGCCGCCAGGTGGGCGTCATCGGCACCCCCACCACCATTAACAGCAATGCCTATGCCCGCGCCATCCACCAGTATGAGCCGGATGTGCGTATCTTCTCGCAGGCCTGTCCGCTGTTCGTGCCGCTGGTGGAAGAGGGCTGGCTCGATCACCCCGTCACGCGCCTGACCGCGCAGGAATACCTCAAGCCGGTGCTGGCGCAGGAGGTGGACACGCTGGTGCTGGGCTGCACCCACTATCCGCTGCTCAAGCCGCTGCTGCAGGAAGTGGCCGGGCCGGGCGTCCGGCTGGTGGATTCCGCCGAGGCCATGGCCGAGGAAACTGCCGCCCTGCTGGGCGATCTCGACCTGGCCAACCCGCAGCGCGGCCGGCCCGACTACCAGTTTTACGTTACCGATGTGCCGCTGCGTTTCCAGACTATCGGCGAACGCTTTCTCGGGCGCACGTTACCCAATGTGCACGTGGTGAAATGGTGAGGTTTACAGCCTGTTAACGCGGGATGAGCTTGACCGAATAACTTGCCCCGCTGGCAATGATTCCCAGCAGGCGGTCGATGTTGGGGTGTTTGCCGGGGTTGCGGCGGGCGTCGCCGGTGTGCTCGGCATAAATCGTCAGGCCTTCGTGCGCGGCATCCGGGTTGATGGCGCCCCACTTTTCCGTCAGGTGGCGATAGACCTTGAGCGAGCCCTGGCTGCCGGGCTGGTTTTCAATGCTGCCCACCAAATTGCCTGCGGCGTCGAACAGTTCCAGTCTTGATAAATTGTCCACACCCGGCAGGGGGGCGATGTTTTCGGCAAAATTTCCCATGATTTATATCCAGTAAGCGGTTCGGGTCATGACCTTGGAGGAGAGTTGCATCGCCGTTTTCACCGGCAGCGGCAGCGGCGCCCCGCCGTGCTCCAGGGCCGTGGCGGCGTGCTGGATTTCGTCAGTTTTCATCTGTTCGAGAATGGCGCGGCTTTTCTCGTCCTGCTGCGGCAGGCGTCCGAGGTGGCTGTCCAGGTGTTTTTCGACCTGATGCTCGGTTTCCGCCAGGAAGCCGAGATTCCATTTGTCGCCCAGTGCACCGGCCAGTGCGCCGAGGGCGAGGGAGCCGGTGTACCACAGCGGATTGAGCAGGCTGGTCCGCCCGCCGAGCTCATGGATGCGGGTTTCGGTCCAGTTGAGGTGCTCGGTTTCCTCCCAGGCTGCCTGCTCCAGCGCAGCCTTTACCTCCTCGTTGCGTGCCGTCAGGGCCTGGCCCTGATAGAGCGCCTGGGCACAGATTTCGCCGCTGTGGTTGATGCGCATCAGCGCGGCGGCGTGGCGCTTTTCCTCCGCGCTCAGTTCGGCGTCGGGCAACTCCCCGCCGGGCAGGGGGCGCTTGGTTGGCGCCTGGGCGAACAGCGTGCGCAGGCCCTTGTCGAATTCGGTGATCAGTTTGTCCAGATTAGTCATATTCATACCCTATTTGCCGTGCTACCAGGCTGACCGGGTGCAACACGCTGATTTCGTGCCCTGCCGCGTGCAAGCCGGCGGCCATGTGCATGGCACAGCCGGGATTGGAGGTGGCGATATGGCGTGCGCCGCTGGCCCTGATGGCGTCAATTTTATCATGCAACAGCAGCCCGGCCATTTCCGGCTGGGCCAGGGCGTACATCCCTGCCGCGCCGCAGCACTGGTCATTGCCGCCCAGGCTGGTCACGGTTGCGCCCGGGATGCGCCGCAGCAGGGCGTAGGCGGCACCCTGATCGCGCAGTGCGTTGCGGCTCGAACAGGGTTCATGCAGCGCGATGGTTTCCTCCAGCGGCGCGACCCTGACCTGATCCCAGCCCTGTGCCTGAGCCAGGAAAGTGCTCACGTCCAGCAGTGGCGCCGGCAGTGGCGGGCCGTATTCGGCCAGCGCGGCACCGCAGCCGGAAGCAGCATGAAGAATGGCGCTCAAATCCAGCCCGGCAAAGGCATTCCGGTTTTCCTCCGCCAGCCTCGCGCTGCTGCCCGAATCTCCATTGTGCAGGTGCAGCGCGCCGCAGCAGGTCTGGTTCCTGGCTACATGGACGGCGTAGCCCAGCCGGGTGAGAACGAAAATGGCCGCATGGAGGGTGCGTGCGTCGCTGTGCCGTGCAATGCAGCCAAGGAACAGCCCCACCTTGCCGCGCTCCAGGCCTTGCGCCGGGTAGATGCCGGGACGGGGCGGAGATGCCAGTGCGGGCAGGCGGGCCGTCACCCGGTTCGGGCCGAGCCGTGCCAGCAGGCGCAATAGTCCGCCTGCCATGTGCAGCAGGCGTGGCCTGGCTGCGGTGCTGAATAGCACCCGCCGCAGCAGGCGCTGTCTCAGCGGGCGCTGCCGTTGCGGTTCGAGCCACGCCCGTGTGCCATCCACCAGCTTGCCGTAACGCACCTGGGAAGGGCAGGCATTCTCGCAGGCGCGGCAGGTGAGGCACAGGTCGAGGTGACCGAGCAGTTTGGGGGTGGGTTGCAGGTGGCCCTCCAGCGCCGCTGCCATCATGAAAATCCGCCCGCGCGGCGAGTCTGCTTCGTTGAGTGTCTTGCGGTAGGTCGGGCAGTGCGGCAGGCACAGGCCGCAGGCGACGCAGCGGGCGGCTTCCTGGCGCAGCATGGGGGGAGGGGGGGGGTTGCTCAAGGGCGGGGACGGGAAAAGATGTTGGAACAGGTCGAAGATTAACAGGAATCAACCCAGATTATCCATTAGGACGCGAAACCACCTCGCAAAGCGCCAGCCAGCGCTCGCGTAGGCCCAAAGGGCCGCCTAATGAATAATCTGGGTTCAATGCTTTTGAGCAGCCGCCCTATAGCCTAAATCGCCGCTTGCCGCTATTCTTGAGGTTTCAATGTTTACCGAATCAGAAAGTACAGGAAAATGACTCAAGACGAATTGAAACTGGAAGTGGCGCGTGCCGCAATCGAGTATGTTCCAAGCGGCATCATCGGGGTGGGCACGGGCTCTACCGCCAACTTCTTCATCGATGAACTGGCCAGGATCAAGCACAAGATCGACGGTGCCGTGGCCAGTTCCGAGGCGACTGCCCAGCGTCTGAAAAAGCACGGCATCGAGGTGCTCGACCTCAATAATGTGTCCGGGATGGAAGTATACGTCGACGGCGCAGACGAAATTACCCGCCACATGCATATGACCAAGGGCGGCGGCGGTGCGCTGACGCGGGAAAAAATCGTGGCGGCATGCGCCAAGAAGTTCATTTGCATTGCCGACGGCAGCAAGCTGGTCGACATGCTGGGCAAATTCCCCCTGCCGGTAGAGGTCATTCCCATGGCGCGCAGCCATGTGGCGCGCGAACTCGTCAGGCTGGGCGGCCAGCCGATGCTGCGTCAGGGTTTTACCACCGATAATGGCAATATCATTCTTGACGTGCACAATCTGCAGATCATGAACCCGGTGGAACTGGAAACCGCGATCAACCAGATTACCGGCGTGGTGACCAACGGGCTGTTCGCCTGCCGTCCGGCGGACGTGCTGCTGCTCGGCACTGCCGATGGCGTCAAGACCATGACGGCGCAGTAGCCGAAGTGTCATAAAGTACGGATAGAATTCCGCGATTCGATTGGTGATGTCGAGGAGGAAAACAGCCCATGTCTCAAGAACATATTTTCAAGCAATTCGATGCGGAGCTGGAGCAGGTCCGCTCCCGTGTCCTGCAAATGGGCGGCCTGGTGGAAGAGCAGATTACCCGGGCCATGGAGGCGCTGACCAGCGGCAACCTGGAACTGGCCGATGAGGTGATCACCAATGACCACCGGGTCAATGCCCTGGAAGTGATCATCGACAGCGAATGTACCCAGATCATCGCACGCCGTCAGCCCACTGCCGGCGATTTGCGCCTGATCATGACGGTGGAGCGCGCCATCACCGATCTGGAGCGGATCGGCGACAAGGCGGAAAAAATTGCCCGCATGGCGAAAAAAATCTACGGGCCGGACCGGATCGCCTCCCCGCGCTTTACCGAAATCCGGCATATGAGCGAGATGGTGCTGGAAATGCTGCGCACCTCACTGGATGCCTTCGCCCGGCTCGATGTGTCTGCCGCCACGCAACTGAAGCGCCAGGATGTGCAGGTGGATGAGGAATTCGATGCAGTGTTGCGCCACCTCATCACTTTCATGATGGAAGACCCGCGCATGATCTCGATCGCGATTGACATCCTGTTCGCCGCCAAGGCGGTGGAGCGCATCGGCGACCACGCCAAGAACATCGCCGGCTACGTGGTGTACATGGCCAAGGGCAAGGATGTGCGCCATGCCAGCATGGAGGAGATGGAGCGTGAAATCGCGGAATAATTTGCGCTGACAGGCCGCAGACATGCAGGAATACTCCACCATCGCCGCTGTTGATCTGGGATCCAACAGTTTCCGGCTGCAGATTGCGCGGGTGGTGGGGGATCAGGTGTACCCCCTGGATTCGCTCAAGGAACCGGTTCGCCTTGGCGCCGGCCTGACGGCGGACAAAATGCTCGACAGCGAATCCCAGCTGCGCGCGCTGGCCTGCCTGAGGATGTTTTCCGAGCGCCTGCGCGGCCTGCCGCGCGAAGCCGTGCGCGCTGTCGGCACCAATACCTTCCGCGTGGCCAAGAATGCGCCTGCCTTTCTGGAGGCAGCACAGGCGGCGCTCGGCTTTCCCATCGAAATCGTTGCCGGCAAGGAAGAGGCGCGCCTGATCTATCTTGGCGTGTCCCATGGCTTGCCTTCCTCAGGCGAAAAGCGCCTGGTGGTGGATATCGGCGGCGGTTCGACCGAGTTCATCATCGGCACCGGCTATCAGCCGCAACAGATGGAAAGCCTGTACATGGGGTGCGTCAGTTTCAGCCGGAATTTCTTCCCCGAAGGAAAAATCAGCAAAACCAGCATGCTGCACGCCGAACTGGCGGCGCGCAGCGAAATCCTGACCATCGCCACAGAATTCTCCCGCGGGCAGTGGCAGCAGGCGATCGGGTCTTCCGGCTCGGCCCGGGCACTGGCGGAAATCCTCGAACAGAACGGCCTCTCGGCTGGCGGTATCACCCGTGAAGGCATGAGCAAGTTGCGCGCGCTGCTGCTGAAGGCCGGGAATGTCAAGCAACTGCAACTCGCCGGCCTGCCTTCCGATCGCCTGCCCGTACTGGCGGGCGGTTTCGCCATCATGAACAGCATTTTCACCGAACTTGACATCGACCGCATGGAAGTTGCCACCGGCGCCCTGCGCGAGGGTGTGCTGTACGACATGATCGGGCGTTTCCACAAGCGCGACATGCGCGAAGCCACGGTGCGCGAATTCATGCGCCGTTACCACGTCGATCCGCCCCAGGCCGGGCGGGTGCAGGAACTGGCCGGCGCGCTGTATGGGAACATTGCCCGCAAGCTGGCCGGCAGTGCCGAATATGCACGCCAGCAGCTGGCGTGGGCGGCGCGGCTGCATGAAATCGGCATTTCCATCGCTCATACCGGCTATCATCGCCATTCCGCCTATATTCTTGCCAATGCGGACATGCCCGGTTTTTCCCGCCGTGAACAGGCGCAGCTGAGCCTGCTGGTGCGCGCGCATCGTGGTGCGCTGGGAAAATTGCAGGGACTGTCGGGCGGCGCCGATGAGTGGGCGCTGATCCTGGTGCTGCGCCTTGCTGTCCTGCTGTGCCGCAGCCGCCGCGATGCGGAGTTGCCGCCGATGAAGCTCAAATTCGGCAGCAGCGGCTTTTCCCTGGGCATCGATCGGGTCTGGCTGGAGAATAATCCCCTTACCCGTACCCTGCTCGAAAATGAAAGCAGGGAATGGAATTCGGTTGGCTTGAATTTCCTGGTCCGGACAGAAAAACCAGCTACGCGGCCATGAAACTCGCCTTCTTCATCTTTTCCGCCCTGCTGCTGATCCTGCCGGTGCCTTCGGGCATGGCGGCAAGCGAAGCCAGTGCGGAGCCTGCCAGCAGTGCCAGTACAAAAATGGCTGTGGCGGAACCGCTTTACCGGAAAAAAGTCGCCGCTACCCGTTTCCATGTCGTGAACTCCTTGCAGGTAGAGGATATTGCCGACATCTGGAGCGCTTACCCGCTCGAATTGCTGCGCCGCCTGGAAGCATCCGGTGGCGCGTTGCCGCTCAACAGTGTTGCGGCACTGCTCCCGGACGGCCAGCCCAACCCGGATTCTCCCGCCAACAGGGAGATGGTTCGCCGCATTGCAGAGCAGCACGGCAGCCAGTTTGTGGTTTCCGGCGTGATTCTCGATGCGGGCGCGGATAATGACGGCGTCCGTCGTGCCGAACGGCCCTGGCCGTGGCCGAATTTCAAACCCGAGCCTTCGGTGCGCCGTCTGGAAGTGGAAATTTTTCTGCATGACGGGGTTACCGGTGCGCTGATTTTGCGCCACCGCGACAGCGCCGTGGCCAGCGGCAGGGTGATGGTAGGACGCAATAAACCCTTTGCCAGCGGCGTTTTTCTTGATACGCCTTTCGGTCAGGCGGTGGCACAGGTGCTGGATGCACAGGTTGAGACTGTCAGTGCGGAACTGGCGCGCCAGCCTTTCATGGCCAATATCGTGCGTATTGAAGGCAGAAAGATTTATATTGATGCGGGAGGCGCTTCCGGCCTGGCGCCAGGCAGCCGGCTGACGGTTTATCGCAAAAACCCGGCTACGCCGGTCCATGCCCTTGCGGGCCAGAATATGCCCGGCATTCCGGAAGCTTCTGTTAGCAGCCTTACCCTGTTTCAGGTACAGCCGCTTTTTGCCGTGGGGGAGTTGGCGACTGATCCGGCCAGGATCAATCTCCAGATAGGCGATTTTGTGCGCATTGAAGTACCGCCCATTCGCACCCTGGATCCGGCCCGGCCAGACCGGGGCTGACATTCCCGAGGGCTTGTCATGACGCCTGAAGGCCACTCTGCCACACTGTCGGACGTGACTCACCTGCTGCATGAATTGCAAAGCCTGCGCTCGGCGATACGCAAAACGCAGAAGCAGTGCATGGAACTCTGGCGTCCTCATGTCCGGCAGCGCAGTTTTCTTGCCAGCGCATCCAACCTTGCCGCCTATCTCGGCCTGCGGCGGCATGACCTGCGGCATCTGCAAATCCGCCTGGCCAATCTCGGGCTGTCCTCGCTTGGTCGCAGTGAAGCGCATGTCCTCGCCTCCCTGGATGCGATCATTCATATCCTGAAAATCATCTCTGGCAAATCCCTTTCCCCGGAAAACCTGACGCGCGCGAGCGCAACCATGGCGTGCGCGGAGGATTTTCTCAAACGGCATACCAACCGCCTGTTCGGCCCGCCGCCGCCCCATCGCTGGTCGCGCATCATGGTGACTTTCCCCAGCGAAGCGGCCAGTGATTATCTGTTCGTGCGCGAACTGGTCCTGCGTGGCATGGATTGCGCCCGCATCAATTGTGCCCATGACGACCAGCCAGCCTGGCAGCGCATGGTTGAATTCGTGCGCCAGGCAGAACAGGAAACGGGCCGTTCATGCCGCATCCTGATGGATCTCGCCGGCCCCAAACTGAGAACCGGCCCCGTCATTCCCGGCCCTGCCATCATTCATCTCAAGCCACGGCGGGATTTGCGCGGCAACCTGGCCCAGCCGGCCAGCGTGGTGCTCGACGGCAGCGGCAATCCCGGCCGCCCGGCCGAGCGCGATGGACTGGGGCGGCGCATCCCGGCCCGTCTGGCGGTGAATGCCGAGTGGCAGGGGCAACTGCGGCATGGCGACACCATCCGCTTTGTCGATACCCGCAACAAACAGCGCAAGCTGACCGTGCAGCACCGGCTGTCCCGCAATGAAGTCATCGCCACTTGCGATGAGGGCGCCTATTTCAGGCCGGGTATGGAACTGGAACGCACCCATCGCAAACATGACCTGCCGGTGCAAACCCTGGTTGGCGAGATTGCCGCACTACCCCAGCCGATCATCCTGCATCAGGGCGATGTCATGCAACTGACACGGGCGCCCATGCCGGGTGAGCCGCCGGATGTGGACGAGGACGGCAATGCCCTGATACCGGCGCATATCTCCTGCATCCAGCCCGAGGTGTTCAGCCACCTGAAGCCGGGACATCGTGTCTGGATCGATGACGGCCATATCGGTGCCGTGGTGGAGGCGCTGAACGACGAGGGCGCGTTGCTGCGCATCACTCATGCCCGAGCGGAAGGCGCCAAGCTGCTGCCGGAAAAAGGGCTGAATTTTCCCGACAGCGAACTGAATTTTCCCGCCCTGACCGGGAAAGACCTGAAGGATCTCGATTTTGTCGCCCAACATGCCGACATGATCGGCTATTCCTTCGTGCAGTCGGCGGAGGACATGGAGTTGCTCAGCGCCGAACTGGCTCGCCATGGTGCCGAGAAGGTCGGCATCGTGGCCAAGATCGAAACCCGCAAGGGGCTGCAGAATCTGCCCGAGATCATTATTCGCGGCGCGGGCCGCCGCCCCTTTGGCGTGATGATTGCGCGTGGCGATCTGGCAGTGGAAATCGGCTACGCGCGCATGGCGGAAATCCAGGAGGAAATCCTGTGGCTATGCGAAGCTGCCCATGTGCCGGTGATCTGGGCGACCCAGGTGCTGGAAGGGCTGGTGAAGCAGAATTTCCCCTCCCGCGCCGAAATGACCGATGCCGCCATGGCAGAGCGGGCGGAATGCGTCATGCTCAACAAGGGGCCTTTTGTGCTCGATGCCATCGCGGTGCTGGATAACGTGGTGGAAAAAATGCAGGCGCACCAGCAGAAAAAGACTTCGCAGCTCAGGGCGTTGCACTGGTAGCAACCCGGAAGCGGGTCAGCCTAAGGGCAGCGGATTGCGGCTGAGGGCAACCGCCACGATATAGCCAAACACGGCAATCGCCGCCAGCCAGGCTATGCCCCTGATGGTTTTTGTCGTGCCGCGCTTGATGGCAACCGTGCCGAGCGCAATATACAGCAGCAGGGCGACAATCTTGGCCGTGAGCCAGCTTTCGACGCCGGGATACTGGGCCGAGAGCAGGGCGAGCAGGATGGCACTGCTCAGCAGCACGGTATCAATCACATGCGGCACGATCCTGACCCAGCGTTGCCGGAGCTGAGCCGAATCGCGCAGCATCCAGATCCCGCGCAGGATGAACAGGGAAATGCTCAGGGTCGCACAGCTGACATGCACCAGTTTCAGCGTGAAATAGCTCATCGGCTGGTCATGGCTGGGGCAAGGAATAGTCTTTGGGCAGCAGCACCCACATCTTCCCGCTCTGCTTCATGCTGCCCGCCTGTTTGCCGGCCTCGTTGCCGAAACCCCAGAAGAAATCTGCCCGCACCACGCCCTTGATCGCCCCTCCGGTGTCCTGGGCCAGCATCAGGCGGTTAAGCGGCTTGGCCTCGTTGGGCCAGGTGGTGGACAGGAACACCGGCGCGCCCAGCGGGATGGTGCGCGGGTCCACCGCCAGGCTGCGCCCTGCCGTCAGCGGCACGCCCAGCGCGCCGAGCGGGCCGGACAGCCGGTTCGGCAGCTCGCGGAAAAATACGTAGCTGGCATTGACGTTGAGCAACTCGGGCAGTTTGGCCGGATTGCGTTTGCCCCAGTCCTTGATGCCCTGCATCGAGGCCTTGTCGAGGGTAAGCTCGCCGCGCTCCACCAGGGCCTTGCCGATGGATTTGTAGGGGTAGCCATTCTGGTCGGCGTAACCGATGCGCACCATTTCGCCATCCGGCAGCTTGATCTTGCCGGAGCCCTGGATCTGGAGGAAAAACAGATCCACCGCATCATCCACCCAGAACAGCTCCTTGCCCTTCAGCGGCGCAGTGCCGTTCTCGATTTCGGCCCGGCTGTAGTAAGGCACCACCCGGTTGCCTTGCAGGCGGCCGCGCAGGCGCATTCCCTTCAGTTCGGGATACACCGTGGCCAGGTCGATCACCAGCAGGTCTGGCGGCGAGGCATACAGCGGGAAGCGGAAGCGGCTGCTGCGGCTGCGGCTGCCATTCAGCAGGGGCTCGTAATAGCCGGTGATCAGTCCGTCGCTGGAGCTGTCGGGGTTGGTTACCTGATAGGGAATGAAATTTTCTTCAAAAAACCGGCGCAGGTTTCCCTGCTGCGCTGTCTGGGTTGACGCCATTTCACACACTGCGGACCAGGCGGGCTGTTGCTTCAGGGCCGAGCAGCTGTGTAAAAATGCGTCCCAGGCCTGAGCCGGGTCATCCTCTCCCCAGCCTGAAACGGCATCCCATCCGGCTGCCTGGAGCGCAGGCGCCGCCGCAGCGGGCGGGGTTGGCACGGTTTCTATCGCTGCAGGTGGAGCGACTTTGCCGGGCGGGGTTGGCGGCACCGTAGTACAGGCGGAAAACAGGGCCAGTCCGAGAAGGGGGATTGCACGCAGAATTTTCATGTTTCCAGGGAAAAAATAAAACTGTTGCGGCGCGCACGCTAGTGCAGCACGCGCGGCATCGAAAGCGTAAACTCGGCCACCGGCGCCTCGAATCGGGTGCCATCTTCCGCCACCATCTGGTAGCTGCCCCGCATCGTGCCCACCGGCGTCGCCAGGGCCGTGCCACTGGTGTATTCGAAGCTCTCGCCCGGACGCAATAGCGGCTGCTCGCCGACCACGCCCAGCCCGCGCACCTCCTGCACCTGATTGGCCGCGTCGGTGATGATCCAGTGCCGGCTGATCAGCTGAGCCGGCACCGTGCCGGTGTTGGTGATGTTGATGGTATAGGTGAACACGTAACGGTCATTGCTCTCGTCCGACTGCTCGGGAAGAAAGGCGGTTACCGTGTCCACCCTGATTTCGTATTTTTTGCTGTTGGCCATAGGCCTGCCATTGCACACGAATTTAAACCGCCAGGCAAGGGATATTCAAATGCCAGATGCTTCAAATTGGCCGGGCGCTGCGGTAGAATCGATCGCTCAATCGGGCCGATAGCTCAGCTGGGAGAGCGCCGCGTTCGCAATGCGGAGGTCGGGAGTTCGATCCTCCTTCGGTCCACCAGTACCTTAAAGCCCGGACATGCTCCGGGCTTTTTCATGCCCGCGAAGGGCCGGCAGTGGCGGGGCTTCGCGGGTGGTGCGAATTCCGATGATCGCCGGAAGGCGCCGATTTCGCACCTCTGGCCATCAGAATTCCTCTCTTTTCTCTGTTTTTGTCTAGCCCGGTCAAGGCGTGACGCCCTGTAATCATGCGGGTTTTCGTGCGGTGGTTTGTACCACACAACGCATAGCGGTGGGGTTTCGAACGCACTTTCACGGTCAACTCGCCAGCCCACCGATCACATCCCGCTGCGCATTCCAGTCACCCTTTCTCCGTGATGGAGTCAAGCGTCATTATCCTGCAAAGGGGCCTGCTTGCCGAGGCCGATATTCGGTGCACACTCGACGAGCAGCATTGGCCCGCCATTAATCGCCTACGTACTGCGCAAATTGGTCAGCAATAACACCAACTCGGCGATGGCAGTAAATGGCTCTGGGTCGTCATATGCGGTGGCCCTGGTTGCCAGCCGCTCTGCGCGCAGCGTGGCAATGTTCAAATGTTGCCGCGTTGTGGCGAACGTGCCTGCCGCACCCTTTTCATAGCCTGGGAAATACTGCTTCAGACGCTGTATCACTTCATCTCGATGCAGCGGAGCCTGAATGTCCTCGTAGTGCAGCAGTAGCCACAGCTCGAAGCTCGGCACAGACGCGATGGCCTTGAAGATGACGGGCTGCTTGTTGTCGTTCCTGAGTTTGCCATCAAGCGACGCGGCGAGATTCAACGCATTGAAGTAGCTGGCATGGTCGTCGCGGTCGAACACGGCATAGACCTGCTCGAAAGCGCGGGGCTGGATGTGCTTATGCCGGTCGCCCTTCTCGAATAGTTCTTTGGCATATTTGACTACCTGGATCGATGACGTCCCCAGCTCGCTGGGCTGGACCTCGACGTTGGCAGTGTGTAGCCGGTTGGCGGCGCGAATTTCCCTGAAGTAGTTGGGCTCCGTCTTGCTGCCTTCGGAAACGATCAGGATGCGGTCATAACTGGCGCGCCGATTCAGCTTGCGTTCAAGCTGCTTGCGCTGGCGCTCCCAAGGGGAGTTGTCGCGCACCATCAGTGCTTCACCCCGAGGTCGGAGTGAAGGAAAGGCACGCCTCCGTAGCGGCCGATCAGGTAACCACGCTCCAAAGCCTCGTTCTTGCGCGGGCTGAATTCGGACAGAGCCACCAACGTGGACGCCTGCTCCTGATCTTTCTCGACAAACCAGACCTGGTCGCGGCGAAACAGATCTGGGGCGTCGAGCAGCGAGGTGTCGTGAGTGGTGAAGATCAGCTGCGCGCCACCCGTGTTGGCCTCGGGCCGGTGGAACAATCGCACCAGTTCGCGTACCAGCAGGGTGTGCAGACTGGTGTCGAGTTCATCGATGACCAGTGTCAGCCCCTTCCTCAGGATGTCCAGCACCGGCCCGGTGAGAAACAGCAGATTGCGTGTGCCGTTGGATTCGTCCATCAGGTCGAACACGGCCCTGCCTTGTTCCGTGACGTGGGAGAAGCGCAGCTGGTGCTCTTCCATCTCTTCGGCGCGCACCTCTGTCTTGTCGGCCACCAGATCGAAATGGACTGCCTGCCCCGGCACCTTGCGCGTGACGACCTCGATGTCGGAGATGCTGATGTCGGCGGCAGTGAGGAAGTCGCAAATCTGCTTGCGGCCTTCGGCTTGCTTGAGCATTTGGATCGACACCTGCGGGCTTAGCTGGGCCTGTTCGTTGAATATCACCAGACCATTGGCAAACCAGTCGAACACGGGCCGCAGCGCCTCGCTGTTGAGCTGCACCGCCATCGACAGGAATAGCGCATTCGGCCGGGTGGCGCTTTCCCAGAGGTTCTTGGGGCCCTTGAGGCCAGGGCCGAATTCGTACACGTCCTTGCCGGACTTGGCATCAAAAACACGTTCGAACCAGCGCTGTGGTTTGAATGCCTTGTAGACCAGCAAGTGCTCGCGCACGATGCGTTGCGGGGTCATGGCAAAGCCATACTGGTAGCGCACGCCGCCCACAATGAAAGTGACTTCGAACTCGGTCGGCTGACCGGCTGATTCGGTATCGAGCCGGAAGGGCTGCACAGCATAGGTCTGACCGGGCTGGATAACGGTGGCCGACTCCATCACCACGCCGCGCATGTACTGAAGTCCTTTGATGAGATTGGACTTACCGCTGGCGTTGGCGCCGTAGAGGACGGCACTCCTCAGCAGATTGGGCGCAGCCTTGAGGTTGGTGGCGAACGTGTGAGTGTCCTGTAGGGTCTTGTCCTTGGACGCAACAAGGCTAAGCACCTGCTCGTCGCGCAAGCTGCGGAAGTTCTTGATGCGGAACTCGA
>CAZKHJ010000034.1:0-23068 GCA_964552675.1 uncultured Sulfuricella sp.
CGTGATGCATCCGCTGCCCAAGCCCTCGGTCGACACCGGCATGGGCCTGGAGCGCATTTCCGCCGTGCTGCAGGGCGTGCATGCCAACTACGAGATCGACCTGTTCCAGGCCCTGATCAAGGCCGCCGCGCGCGAAACGCGCTGCGCCGACCTCGACAGCCCGTCCTTGAAAGTGCTGGCCGACCACATCCGCGCCTGCGCCTTTCTCATCGCCGACGGCATCATCCCCGGCAACGAGGGCCGCGGCTACGTGCTGCGCCGCATCATCCGCCGCGCCATCCGCCACGGCTACAAGCTGGGTGCGCGCGCTGCTTTTTTCCACAGGATGGTGGCCGATCTCGATGTCGAGATGGGTGAAGCCTATCCCGAGCTGCGCCAGAACCAGGCGCGCGTGACCGAGGTGTTGAAGCAGGAAGAGGAACGCTTTTTCGCCACCATCGAGCACGGCATGGCGATTCTGGAAGCCGATCTGGCCGAGATGGCCGGACAGGGCAACAAGACCTTCAACGGCGAGACCGCCTTCAAGCTGCACGATACCTACGGTTTCCCGCTCGACCTGACCCAGGACGTGTGCCGCGAGCACGGCGTGGGCGTGGACGCGGCCGCCTTCGACGCCGCCATGAGCCGCCAGAAAGAGCAGGCGCGTGCCGCCGGCAAATTCAAGATGGCGGCCAATCTGGAATATGAAGGCCCGGCCACTGCTTTCCATGGCTATGACCAGCTGGAAACCAAAGGTAACGTGCTGGCCCTGTACCGCGACGGCGCGCCGGTCAACGAACTGCTGGAAGGCGAGACGGGCGTGGTAGTGCTGGACGACACGCCCTTCTACGCCGAATCCGGCGGCCAGGCAGGCGATCGCGGGCTGCTGCAGAGCACGCACGGCATTTTTGCGGTGGAGGACACGCAGAAAATCCAGGCCGCCGTGTTCGGCCACCACGGCGTGGTGCGCACCGGCAAGATCAGCGTCGGCAACGGCGTGAGTGCCAGGGTGGACGGCCAGGCGCGCGCCCGCACCATGCGCAACCATTCCGCCACCCACCTGATGCACAAGGCGTTGCGCGAGGTGCTGGGCGAGCATGTGCAGCAGAAGGGCTCGCAGGTGGACGCCGACAAGACCCGTTTCGACTTTGCCCACAACGCGGCGATGAGTGCCGAGGAAATCCGCAAGGTGGAGTCCCTGGTCAACGCCGAAATCCTCTCCAACCAGGATAGCTGCGTGCGCGTGCTGCCGATCGAGGAAGCGCAGAAGCTGGGCGCGATGATGCTGTTCGGCGAGAAATACGGCGACGAGGTGCGGGTGCTGGATATCGGCAGCTCGCGCGAGCTGTGCGGCGGCACCCATGTGCGGCGCACCGGCGATATCGGCCTGTTCAAGGTGCTGGCGGAGAGCGGCGTGGCCGCCGGAGTGCGGCGCATCGAGGCGGTGACCGGCGACAACGCCTTGGCCTACGTGCAGGAACAGCAGGCGCTGCTGGCCCAGGCCGCAGGCGCCTTCAAGGCCCCCGCCCAGGAACTGCCGGGCAAGATCGCGCAGGTCATGGACAACGTGAGAGCGCTGGAGAAAGAACTCTCCCGCCTCAAATCCAAACTGGCATCCAGCCAGGGCGACGAGCTTGCTGCCCAGGTGGTGGAAGTGAACGGCGCCAGGGTGCTGGCTGCGGCGCTGGAAGGCGCCGATGCCAAAGTGCTGCGCGAAACCCTGGACAAGCTCAAGGACAAGCTCGGCAGCGCGGCTATCGTGCTGGCCGCCGTGGCCGATGGCAAGGTGAGCCTGATCGCTGGTGTCACCGCCGACCTTACCGCCAAGGTGAAGGCTGGCGAGCTGGTCAATTTTGTCGCCCAGCAGGTCGGCGGCAAGGGCGGCGGACGCCCGGACATGGCGCAGGCGGGCGGCACCCAGCCGGAAAACCTGGCTCAGGCGCTGGCCGGTGTGGCCGGGTGGGTCAAGGCCAAGCTGTAATTGATTTTCCGACGGCCTCCATTATTCAGGAGGTTGTCGGCTGTTTCAGATCAGTGCAGATGCTCGGGCTGGTGGATGTTGAAGCCCTGGGCGAAGTTGACGCCGATGGACTGCAGTTTGTTGATCACGCCCTGATTCCCCACGAATTCCGCAATGGTCTTGATGCCCATTTCCTGCGCGATCTTGTTGATCGCTTCCACCATGCAATAATCGGTTTTGTCGTGGTCGAGATTCTTGACCAGCGAGCCGTCAATTTTCAGGAAATCGACCGGCAGCGATTTGAGATAGGAAAAGGATGACATGCCGCTGCCGAAATCATCCAGCGAGAAGCGGAAGCCCAGGGCTTTCAGTTCCGTGATCAGCGTGCTCACTTTTTCCAGGTTGTTGATGGCTACGGTTTCGGTAATTTCAAAGCACACCGATTGCGGCGGGATCTGATGCAGTTCTACCTGGTCGCGCAGGAAAACCGGGAAATAGTCATCGTTGAGGCTGGCGCCGGAAAGATTGATGCAGCATAGCGGCATGGCCGCTCCCTTGCAGCTTTCCAGCAAAGTGAAGGCAGTGCGCCACACCACGGCGTTGCGGGCAAACAGGGTACGGATCACCCAGCGGTCGATGAGCGGCATGAGGTGGTATTTTTCTGCTGCTGGGACGAATTCTCCCGGCTCGATATGCTGGCCGTCTTCGTCGATCATGCGCAGCAGGATCTCGCGGTGGTCAAAACAGCCATATTCCGAGCTGATGGGCAGGATGTTCTGATAGAAAAGGCGGAAGCGGTCATTTTCAAACGCTTCGGTAATGCGCGCGATCCATCCCATTTCGCGGTGCAGGGAAGAGCATTCGGTGCTTTCGGCATAAACCTGGATCTGGTTGCGGCCTTTCCTTTTCGCTACATGGCAGGCTGCATTGGCTGCGCTCAGCACGCAATCCGCGCCTTCATTGACGGGGTTGATGGCGGCGATGCCAATGCTGACGCTCATGCCAAAGCGTTTGCCTTCCCAGTGAAAACTGAATGGCGCGACGGCATCGCGCAGTATTTCCGCTTTTGCCTGTGCGCTCTCCAGCGAGGCATCTTCCAGCAGGATGGCGAATTCATCGCCACCGATGCGGGCCAGGATGTCGTGGTCATTCAATGCTTCCCTGAATAGCCTGGCCAGCCGCCCCAGCAGTTCATCCCCAGCCTGGTGGCCGCAGCTGTCGTTGACGACCTTGAACTGGTCAAGGTCGAGGTAGAGCAGCGCATGATGAGCTTGTGGCGCGGTGGTCAGGGTTTTCAGCTTGCGCGTGAATTCGCGCCGGTTGAGCAGGCCGGTCAATTCGTCATGATTGGCCTGGTGCCTGAGCTTTGCAATTTCGTTTTTGTGCGCGCTGATATCACGAGCAATGGCAATGAGTTCCACCTCTGGATGGTTCAGCGGCGTACGATGAAGCGAAAATTCCACCCAGCGCGGCAGGCTGGTGCGAGGGCGAATCAGACACTCAAACCGAACCGGTGTGCCGGAGAGGGCGATTTCGCATTTGTGCACGAACAAATCAATGCTTTTGCTGAGGCCGATCAGGCTGGTGAGAATCGACTCCCCCGGGGTGAAGTCCCTGTGATTCATCCAGTGAGTGAGCGTGCTATTGGCGAGACGGAATTTCATGTCTTCAGCAAAAACGAACACCGCATCATGCGCATTGCCGAGATAGGCGTGGAGATGGCTCAAGGCCGGGTTTGTATCTGGGGCGCTGCTTGATGGATGATGATCCGCCATTGTGGTTCCTGAAAATGAAGTCAAGCTCAACCGGTCTGTTTTTCGGAGCCATGCTTGTTCAATGGCACACAAGTATATTACAAACGTATTAAATAATGATATTCAAAAATACTATATTTAAATAAATGAATCATAAAATTAGGTGATGTTATGAGGGTCTTCGAGCAATTGCTGGTAGATCAGGTTCTGGAGCAGGATGGCCTGGCTGCTGTGGAGGCTCAGCAGCTTGACGCCATACTGAAACAGCACGCCGCCATCGGGATGGTTCTGAATGGTCATGTTCTGGATGACGGATTGGGCTTCGATGTGTGCCGGGTAGTCGTTGGGCTGGACGACGATGTGGAATGAAACACCCATTTCATCATGCACTTTGCCCAGCTCTTCCCGGCTGTCAATCTGGATGCCGCCCGTGCTGATATTCGAAATGACGGCCTCTACGGCGTTTCCGCCACCAGCAGTTATCCTGGCGGGAATCATGGTTTTGACGCGCATCTCGTGACGCACCGGGGTGGTCCGTATGGTATGAGGATAAGCCAGGTGCAGGTAGGGGAAGGGGGCGATGCAGACGCGCTCGACCGTGGTTTCGAAAGAGAAGGTTTGCAGCCCTGAGAAGCCGCGCACGATCAGTGTCTCGCTGTCACGCATCGGCAGGGATAGCCCGTTCACGACCGGATTGCGCACCAGCACGCTGAGGCCGCTGACATAGCCCACCAGGCTGGTGAAATAACGCAGGTCGTGCCGCGGGGAGGGGAGCTCAATCTGCAGCCGCTCCCCCACATGCAGTTTGAGCTGCTCGAATAAATCACCATTGGCGTGTAGGGATTGCGTGCTCATGTCCGCTTACTGCAAGAGTTTGACTATACGCTGCGGGTAGGGGATGACGATGTTTTCCTGCTGGAAGCGGCGCCAGATTTCCAGATTGATTTCCGAGCGCAAATTCTGCTGACCTTCTTCCGGATCACGAATCCACAAAGATAGCTCCAGCTCAATGCCATTGTCGGCGAAGGCTTTCAGGAAGGCTTTGGGTTCGTTTTCCTGCATGACCCTGGGGTGCAGGCGTGCGACTTCGAGCATGATGGCCATGGCTTTTTCCAGCGGGCTGTCATAGCTGATCTGCACCGGAATGCCGATGCGCAGCTCATGGTTGGTATAGGAATGATTCAGCACCGTGGAAGTGATCAGGGTTTCGTTGGGGATGATGGCTTCGGTGCCGTCCATCCCCTTGATCACCACGTAGCGCGAGGTAATGGCAGATACGCTGCCATAGCGGTTGTCGACTGTGACCAGGTCGCCGATGCGGATGGAACGGTCGAGCAGGATGATGAAGCCGCTGACATAGTTACTGGCGATTTTCTGCAGGCCGAAGCCGATGCCTACGCCCAGCGCGCCGCCGAAAACCGACAGCACGGTGATGTCGATGCCGGCGATGGGCAGTGCGACCAGGATGCCCAGCAGCAACAGCACTGCCCGGATGAATTTGACCAAGACCACGCGCAGGCTCATGTCCAATTTGTCAGCCGCCATCAGGCGTTTTTCCAGGGCCGAGGCCAGCCACATGGCGATCAGGAGGGTTACGGCAATGGATAGCAGGGCGTTCAGAATCATCAGCAGGGAGATTTTCTGCTTGCCGATATGGAAGCTGAATTCTTCCAGTACGTCGAAGATTTCCGGCAGAAAGCCGGTGATATGCAGCGCCACGCCACTCCAGATCATGATGGCAATGAAGCGTTCCGAGGCGTGCAGCCAGCTGCCAGGGGCGAAGATATGACGCAGCATGTACACGGCGAGCCTCACCAGGGCGAGGGAGAGCAGAAGCGGGACAGCCAGGTTGAGCATGCTGATGGAGAGCCAGTGGCTGAGCAGCGTTTTGGCTACAATCACCAGCAACAGGGCGCTCAGCGGGAAAATGATCCGGTCCACGCCGCCCATGCCCAGTTTCCAGGCGCCTTCCTGTGCCGGGATCTGCTTGCGGATCAGGCGTGTGGCCAGCCAGGCCAGAACCAGGCTGAACGCCAGGGCGGCGATCTGCCACAGCATCGCGGTCTGGCCGAGGTCGTTCAGCAGCTCGAGAAACAGATTATGGATTTCCTGGTTTTTTTGCATCAGTAGTGTTGCGCCTCGAAGATTTGCGAATGGGTACGGTGGTGTTGCCAGTTTTTCAGGTAAGCCTGGGTCAGCTGCGGATTGCCGCGGAAGATGAGCAGATTTTCCGCATTCCTGTGCTGTGCTGCCTGGGTGAAATTGAATGAGCCGGTGATGACCGTGGCTTCGGGCAAACCGGCATCAATTACCATGATTTTGTTGTGGGCGCTGTCATGTTCGCGATCCACGAAGGCCGGGACGCCGGCGATGGCGATTTCCGGTACCAGGCCGCGTTGCATCCTGCGAATCTGTTCTTCATCCGCGATCAGCTGGACATCCACGCCGCGCCGTTTGGCCTCAATCAGAGCCTGGGCGATATTGCGATGGGTGAAACTGAAGGTTTGCACCAGGATCTGTTTTTTTGCCTCCTGTATGGCCTGTACCACCAGTGCCCCCGCGTCATCTTCCGGGCTGAAAGCAAGCTCAATGGTGCCGCTTGCCGTGATGGGCGTGCGCGAATTTACCGGAAATTCGAACGCAGCGGCCGTGGCACTTGTGGCCAGAAGTATCAGCAACAAATGAAATAGGCTCATGAATCCTATTGTATGTGAAGAGTGGGCTTGAATTGCGGTCGTCCAGCCACAAATTTTATATACTGGATTCATGACTGGAAAAAATAGCATGTCTGAAGAAAATGAAGCGATTGAGGGCGAAGTGATCGAACCGGCGGTGTCGTCCGAACTGGCGCTGCCGCAGCAGATACTGCCCGAAACCCTCTACCTGCTGCCGCTCACTGAAAGGCCGTTCTTCCCGGCGCAGAGCCTGCCCCTGCTGATGAATATGGGGCCATGGCTGGAGACGGTGGAGAGAATCGGCGATACCGAGCACAAGATGGTCGGTCTGGTGCTGGTTCGTCCCAACAGTGCCGATGAGGTCACGACCCAGGATTTCTACGCCACCGGGACAGTGGTGCGCATGCACCATCCGGTACGTACCGAAGGCAAGATCCAGTTCATTGCCGAGGGGCAGCGGCGCTTCCGCATCGTCAAATGGCTTTCCAAGGAGGCGCCCTATCTGGCGCAGGTGGAGTACATCAATGACAGCAGGGGAGCCAATAGCGACGAGGTGAAAGCTTATGCCATGGCGATCATCAATTCCATCAAGGAACTGCTGCCGCTCAATCCGCTGTATAGCGAAGAACTCAAATTCTTCCTCAACCGCTTCAGCCCGAACGAGCCGTCGCTGTTGACGGACTTTGCCGCCTCCCTCACCACGGCGTCCAAGGAAAAGCTGCAGGATGTGCTGGAAGCGCTGAACCTGCGCCGCCGTATGGAAAAAGTGCTGGTGCTGATCAAGAAGGAACTGGATGTCGCCCGCCTGCAGTCGCAGATCCGCGAACAGGTCGACGAGAAAATGACCAAGCAGCAGCGCGAGTTTTTCCTGCGCGAGCAGCTTAAGGCGATCCAGAAGGAACTCGGTCTGGCCAAGGATGACAAGACTGCCGAGATCGAGCGTTTTCAGGATCGGCTGGCCAGGCTCAAGCTTACCGAGTCCGCCCAGAAGCGCGTTGACGAGGAAATGCAGAAGCTTTCCATGCTCGAAACCGGCTCGCCCGAATACGCCGTGACGCGCAACTATCTCGACTGGCTGACGCAATTGCCGTGGGGGAAATATTCCAAAGACAAGCTCGACCTGAAACGTGCGCGCCGGATTCTCGACCGTGATCACGACGGCCTGGACGACGTGAAGGAACGCATCATCGAGTTTCTCGCCGTGGGGGCGCTGAAGGGCGAGATCGCCGGCTCCATCGTGCTCCTGGTCGGCCCGCCCGGCGTGGGCAAGACCTCGATCGGGCGCTCCATCGCCAACGCCCTGGGGCGCAAGTTTTACCGTTTCTCACTGGGCGGGATGCGCGATGAGGCGGAAATCAAGGGACACCGCCGCACCTACATCGGCGCCATGCCGGGCAAATTCGTGCAGGCGATCAAGGAGTGCGAGACCCAGAACCCGGTGATCATGCTCGACGAGATCGACAAGATCGGCGCTTCCTACCAGGGCGATCCGGCATCCGCCCTGCTGGAAGTGCTCGACCCGGAGCAGAACAGCGATTTTCTCGACCACTATCTTGATGTGCGTTTCGACCTGTCCAAGGTGCTGTTCGTCTGCACCGCGAACCAGCTCGACACCATTCCCGGGCCCTTGCTCGACCGTATGGAAGTGATCCGGCTGGCGGGCTACATCACGGCGGAGAAAGTGGCCATCGCCAAACACCATCTCTGGCCCAAGCAACTGGAAAAGGCCGGAGTGAAGCGCGGCGAGCTTGCCATCAGCGACGCCGGCCTGAAACACGTCATCGAAGGCTATGCCCGCGAGGCCGGGGTGCGCAACCTGGAAAAACAGCTCGGGCGGCTGGTGCGCAAATCGGTGGTCAAGCGCATGAACGGCGAGGATGGCGCCGGCAGCCTGGGCGTCAAACAGGTAGAGGAATATCTCGGCAAGCCGCTGTTCAGCAAGGAAAAGCCGCTCAGCGGCATCGGCGTGGTGACCGGTCTGGCATGGACCGCCATGGGCGGCGCAACGCTATCCATCGAGGCGACGCGGGTGCATACCCGCAATAGAGGCTTCAAGCTCACCGGACAACTCGGCGAGGTGATGAAGGAGTCCGCCGAGATCGCCTACAGCTATATCAATTCACACCTCAAGGAATTCAGGGGCGATCTCAAGTTCTTCGACGAGGCCTTCGTGCACCTGCATCTGCCGGAAGGCGCCACGCCCAAGGACGGCCCCAGCGCCGGCATCACCATGGCCACGGCGCTGCTGTCGCTGGCGCGCAACCAGAAAATCACCCGGCCGCTGGCCATGACCGGCGAACTGACACTCACCGGCGAAGTGCTGGCCATCGGCGGGGTGCGCGAGAAAGTCATCGCCGCACGGCGCGTCAAAGTCATGGAGCTGGTCATGCCAGAAGCCAACCGGCGCGACTTCGACGAGTTGCCTGAGCATGTGCGGGAGGGGATGAAAGTCCATTTCGCAAAGCAATTCAAGGATGTGGTGAAAGTGGTGTTTGCAGCTGACGTTTGATTGTTCTGCGCCGTGGCGGGCGGGTATACTCGCGCCATGGATATTGTTACCCTGCAGGGCGCGATACTCGATAACGCTGCCTATGCCATTATCGCCACGGAGCCGGATGGCGTGATCACGGTATTCAACCGTGCTGCTGAGCGCATGCTGGGTTATCGTGCCGACGAGCTGGTCGGAATTCATACCCCCGCGCATTTTCATGCGCCAGACGAAGTTGCGGCACGGGCAGAGGCTTTTTCCAGAGAATTGGGCGTCCATCTCGATCCGGGTTTCGAGGTGTTTGTCGCGCGAACCCGGCTCGGCTTGCCGAATGAGTTTCAGTGGACCTATATTCGCAAGGATGGCTCCCGTTTCCCGGTGCTGCTGTCGGTAACAGCCATATATGACCAAGCAGGGGTGATTGCCGGTTTTCTCGGTATCGCGATGGATGTCAGCGAGCGCAATGCCGCCGAGGCAGCCATCCGCGACAGCGCGGAGCGCCTCAATGAAGCCCAGCGCATTGCCCAGATCGGCAGCTGGGATCTGGACCTGGTCAGCAACAATCTGACCTGGTCGGATGAAATCTTCCGCATTTTTGAAATCGATCCCGCCTGGTTCGGCGCTTCCTATGAGGCCTTCCTCAATGCCATCCATCCGGATGACCGGGAGGGGGTCAATCAGGCCTACACCCGCTCGGTTGCGGCACGCACTCCCTATGAAATTGCCCATCGCCTGCTCATGCCGGATGGCCGCATCAAATGGGTGAACGAGCACTGCGAGACTTTCTACGATAAGGATGGCAGGGCGCTGCGCTCCAGCGGCACGGTGCAGGATATCACCGGGCGCAGGCAGGCAGAGGAGGCCTTGCGGCTCTATGCCAGCGTGTTCGAACACAGTGGTGAGGCCATCCTCATCAGTGACAGTGCCAACCATATTCTGGCGGTAAACCCGGCATTTACCCGCATGACGGGCTACAGCATCGAGGATGTGCAGGGCCAAAATCCGCGCCTGCTGGCTTCCGGCCACACCCAGCCGCAAACGTATCAGCACCTTTGGGCGGCGCTTGAGCAGGAAGGCTACTGGCAAGGTGAAATCTGGGACCGGCGCAAGGATGGCAGCGTTTATCCGAAGTGGGTGGCGATATCGGCAGTACGCGGGCGCGACGAGAAAGTAACTCACTACATCGCCAGTTTCACCGATATTACCGAGCGCAAGGCGGCCGAGGCGCAAATCACCCACCTGGCCCATCACGATGTATTGACCGGCCTGTTCAACCGCTTCAGCCTGCAGGACCGGCTGGAGCAGGCGTTGTCCATGGTGCGGCGGGAGCAGCGCCTGCTGGCGGTGATGTTTATCGACATGGATCGTTTCAAGACCATCAACGACACACTCGGCCACGCCGTGGGAGACGAGCTGCTGATCGAGGTGGCGAAGCGCCTGCGCAACAGCGTGCGAGAAAGCGATATCGTGGCGCGAGTGGGGGGCGACGAGTTTGTGGTGGTGTTGACAGAGGTGGAGGGCGCCACGGCAGCCGTGAGCGTGGCGGACAAGATTCTGTGTGCCCTGGGCCGGGATTACAAAATTGGCAGCAACTTGCTGCAGTCCACTCCCAGCATCGGTCTTGCCTTTTTCCCGCGCGATGGCGAGGACGGCATCACCTTGATGAAGCATGCCGATGCTGCCATGTATCACGCCAAGTCACAGGGCCGCAACAATGTTCAGTTCTTCAGCGCCGAAATGAACCGGGCCGCCGTGGCTTTGCCAGTCCCTCCGGCCGGCTGAAACAGCATAAAAAAAGAGGCAGGGAATCGATCCCCTGCCTCTTTTGTTTTTAGCCCGGATTGCGGTTTATTACACTTCTTCCCACCCGGTAATCATGGCCCTGATGTGCGCGGTTGGGGTATGCCCCGCCGTGGTCAGGTAAACGTGGGCGATGAGGAACAGCAGCATCATGAAAGCGCCCGCGGTATGGAAGAACGCCACCCATTCAAGGGACAGGTACTTGTCCACGCCCCAGGCGTTCCAGTCGCCGAAGAACAGATAGAACCAACCCGAGAACCACAGCAGCGGCCCGATGAACAGCAGCACGCCGAGGTAGGCCAGGCGCTGCAGGGGGTTATGCTTCCTGAGCCGGGTGGCCTTGAACGGATGCGGCGCATTGACGAAGATGCCGACCGAGTAAAACTTGATCATGGCGATTACCTTGTCCAGCGTCGGGATGTACTGCTTCCATTCCCCGGTGGTGAAGTGCCAGAAGATGGCGAACACCCACAGGCCGATCAGGGTCCAGGCGGCGATGGCATGCAGGTTCACCGCCTGGCCGAAGCCGAACAGATGGTAGGAACCGTGTACCTCGAAGCCGGTAATCAGCATGAAGATGATGAGCGAGGCCTGCGACCAGTGCCAGAAACGCTCGAACACTTTAAAGACATAGATTTTTTCTGACATGATCCTATCCTTTCCTGTTGCTCATGTAGATGCGGCCAGCACCGTGGGCGATCACACCGAGCAGGGTTAAGAGGGCAAGCCCCCAGCCAGCCATGTCGAGCAGCTTGTTGTTGTCGCCGCGACCGGGCATGTAGATACCCTTGACGTTTTGCAGGCGGCCATTCGGGCTATGACATTGCGCGCAGGTCAGCGCATCGCCCTTGGGCGCAACCATGTGGGTGATGGGCCACGACATCTCGGTGCTGACGAAGGCGTATTTGCCGCTGTATTCCGCGCCAATCTCCTTCATGCCATATTCCAGTGCCTTGTCCCAGTCGAAATTACCCCAGTAAGCGCTGTCGTCCTGGCCGTAGGTGTGGAACACCACCAGCTGGTTGTTGCCCGCGTCGTAGGGCTGCTTGCCGCGGAATACCTTCATCGGCCAGATCAGCGATTTGCCGTCATCCGGGCTGCCGTTCATGGTGTTGATTTTCACCACCTTGCTCGGCTCCAGCCTGGTTCCGCGCAGGGTGTAATCGACCTTGCCGTTGAACCAGACATATTCCGGAATGACATCCTTTTCCCAGGTGAAATCGCCCTTCTTGCTGTCGTAGGCATTGCGGCCGGCGCTGTCCTTGCCGGTATAGGGCTTGCCGTCCTTCATCTTGCCGGCAGTTGACCAGTCCCAGGTCATCTTGGTGGCGATGCCGCGTGCAAACTCCGGGATATGGCAGGTCTGGCAGGCAATCTTCTCGGTATGCTCGTTCAGCTTGGCCAGTTTTGCCGGATGCGGCTTGCTGTTGTGGCAGGATTGGCAGGTTGCCGGGTTGGTGTTGTCCGCCTTGCCGCGCATGTGGGCATTGTCCTTGTCCTGCGCAGTAGGGGTGTAACGGCTGCCGGGCACCTTGTGGCTGGAGGTGGCATGGCAGGTGCCGCAGGTGAAGTTGAGCCCATCCTTGGCCATGTGCACATCAAGATATTTGGCCGGGTTTTTGAGCGAGCTGTCGAGGTCGCCGTGCTTCACCGCATCGCCGCCGCCGCCATAGAAGTGGCAGGAGCCACAGGTGTCGCGGCTGGTCTTGCCGACATGTTGCGCCACGTCCTTCAGGTCAACGGCCTTGACGATCTTGCCCGAATGAGGCGGGAACTCCGTATCCTGGTAAGGTGGATGGCCGGAAAGCCCAGGCAGTTTGCGGTATTTGCCGGTGGTGTCGTGGCAGACTACGCAGTCCACATTTTCCTGCTTGCTGAAATCGAACTTGTCATCCTTCCAGCCATAACCGACATGGCAGGCGGTACAGAACTGGTAGTTCGACTGAATGGCAGTGCAGAAGTTGTTGATGATGTTTTTCTTGCCCAACTGCTGCTTGGTGTCAGGATTCATGAATTCCCAGGTCCAGTGTTTGGTGTGCTGCACCTGCTTGGCTGCTTCGGTATGGCAGCCCAGGCAGGCCTTGGTTACTTCCGGCCCTTCCTTGAAATCCTTCTGCAATTCCTTGAACTTGCTGTGGTCTGCCGTCGAGGTGCCTGGTTTCTTGGTTTCGGCAGCAGGCGCGGGCGCCGTGCCGTTGACCGGGGCATAGGCGTGCGCTGCGGGACTGAGTGCGGGAACGCCCGATTCCGCTTTGGGCGCTGTGGCCGGCGCCGGTGTGGCCAGGGCGGTTGCCGCAGCCAGCGCGAAGCCGGCTGCGTATACCCAGGCCAGGAGATGATTTCTGATTGACATGATGCCTCCTGAATTCAGATTCGAGATCGATGCGTGGATGGTTTAGCAGCCACCGCCACCACCTGCAGCGCCACCTGCTGCGCCACCGCCGCCTGGCGTGCCCACTTTCATCTGTGGCGCGGGCTTGCTGGGATCGAATTGGAGGAACTTGGCCTGATCTGCCGCGACATGGCTCATGACTTCACCCACCATCGGGCCGAACATCCTGCCCATCAGGCCGGCATTCATGTTGCCGATGTAGGTTTTGCCATCGTTTTTCTTGTAAACGGAAATCTTGCAGGGCATCAGGATGGAGAGGAAACGCACCGAGTCATCTTTCAGGATCGGGCCGGAATATTTGGTGCTGCAGGCCTCGATCATCAATACCGGCAGGGTGTTGCCACCGTCCGCCTGCACTGCCTTGGCCGGATTGCGCAGGCCGGACAGCGACCAGCCATTGCCGGTGTTTTCAATGTTCTGCTGGATGCGTGCGACAGTTTCCTCCATGCCAAACGGGCTGACCCGTTCCTGAAACATCAGGCCCGGTGCGAGGATGTAGGCCACGAAAGCAGTAAATAACAGGCCCAGAAAAAAACCACTGAGAATTTTTAGCATTTTGAGTCTCCCATTACAGTTGATTTGTACCTGACAGCGTTAAATTTTGCAGTGCGAAGGTTACAGCGTTGGCATTATTTTAGAAAGAGTTTAAGTTCTTCCGCACTTGAAGATAAGTGTATTCGAATATACTTAATCATCAAGCTAAAAAATTTTATGGCATATTCCTGCCTGGATCGCGCCATGCGCTGGCTATAATGGACATTCTCTACTGTATTTTCCTCCTCCCATCATGAATGCCAAACGCGAAATCGCTACCCTGGGCGGAGGCTGTTTCTGGTGTCTTGAAGCCGCTTTGGGTGAGTTGGCTGGAGTGGAATCAGTCGTGCCCGGCTACAGCGGCGGACATGTGGAGCAGCCTTCCTACGAAGCAGTGTGCAGCGGCAACAGCGGGCACGCCGAGGTGGTGCGCATCAGTTTCGATCCGGCAGTCATTTCCTATCGCGACCTGCTCATGGCCTTTTTCGCCATTCACGATCCCACTACCTTGAACCGGCAGGGTAACGATGTCGGAAGCCAGTATCGCTCGGTTATTTTTTATCACTCGCCCGAACAGCAAATAGTCGCCGGGGAAGTGATTGCCGGACTGTCGCGTGAAGCAGTCTGGCCGCAGCCGGTCGTGACCGAAATCACCGCCGCGCCGGTTTTTTATCCGGCCGAGGATTATCACCGTGACTATTTCCGGCGCCATGCCGCGCAGCCCTACTGCCAGGTGGTGGTGGCGCCCAAGGTGGCGAAGTTGCGTGCCCGCTTTGCTGACAGGCTGAAATCAGCCTAGGGCTGGCCAAGAGCGGCCAGCAGATCCCCGATCAGATTCAGCGTCCGTCCGCCCAGATCCCGTTGCGGGTTGTATTCCGCCAGTTCCAGCGCAATCAGTTGCGGGTCATTGGCGATGCCGCGCAGCACGCGATCCAGTCCCAGATGATGCAGGCCGTCCTGCACCGGCGTGCCGACGCCGGGGCTTTCCTGTGGGCTGAAGGCGTCGAGGTCGATGCTGATGCCGTAGCCGGCGCTGCCGTTACGCGCAATGGCCAGCGCGTCCCTGATCACGGCGCCAATGCCGCGCTGCTTCACTTCATCCATGAAAAAGACGCGCACGCCCAGCCGCCGCAACAATTCCGCTTCGCCTGATTCATAACTGCGCACGCCCACCAGGCAGAGGTGGCGGGGCAGCACCTTGGGGCTGAATCCACTGATTCCGGCCAGTTCCGGTATGCCATAACCGAGCAGGGCAGCCAGGGGCATGCCGTGGATGGCACCGCTGGGCGTGGTTTCCAGCGTATGGCTGTCCATGTGCGCATCGATCCATATCAGGCCGAGCGGCCCGTTTGGTCTGAGTGCGAGGGCTGCGCCGCTCCAGGTGCCGATGGCGCAGGAATGATCGCCACCGATGGCCAGAGGCAAAGTGCCGGCGGCGATGCAGGCGGCGGTTTCCCATGCCAGTTGCTCGTTTAGCCGCTGAATGGCGGAAAGCGGCTGGTCCGTTGAGCCGGGGCGGAAGGTTTTGTGCCAGGCGATATCCAGCCCCTGCTTGCCAAGTCGCAGCAGGATGGAAGAAGCCTGAAGTGCATCCGGTCCCCCGGCGCATCCCTGGTCGGGAGCGCCGAGGCCGGAGGCGGCGGCGAGGATGCGGATGGGGCGCATGTTTACAGCAGCGGCCTTAAGCGGCTCCAGATGTTTTCCATGACGCCTGCCTGAGCCGCTGCAGTGGGATGCAGGTTGTCCGCCTGGAACAGTTCACGCCTGTCGCCCATGCCTTCGAGCAGAAAAGGCAGCAATGGTGTTTTGTACTGTTTCGCCAGGGCGGGATAAACGCGGCTGAAACGCTCGGCGTAAACCGGCCCATAATTCGGCGGCAGGCGCATGCCCACCAGCAGCACACGTGCCTTATTTGCCTGGCAGGCCTGAATGATGGCTGCCAGATTGGCCTGCATGGCATCCAGCGGCAAACCGCGCAGGCCATCATTGGCACCCAGTTCGAGGATGACGATGGCCGGCTGGTGCGCCGCCAGCGCGGTCTGGATACGTGCCCGGCCGCCGGCCGTGGTTTCGCCGCTGATGCTGGCGTTGATCACGCGGTAGTCATAATGCTGCGCTGTCAGGCGCTGTTGCAGTAAACTAACCCAGCCGTTCTCCCGGCCAATGCCATAGTTGGCCGCAAGACTGTCGCCATAAACCACGATGGCCGGCCCGGCCCAGACAGCGGGCGCGAACAGCAGCAATGCCAACATCAACCAGCGGATCCGCATGAATTCTCCTTCCCCGTTCATTGTGCAGGCATCTTCCCTGTCCCGGCAAGTGCCGGTCGAAGGGGGCAGCCTGACCATCCTGCATCAGCTTGATCTGGAAATCGCTGCCGGCGAGTCGGTGGCGATTCTCGGCGCATCCGGCTCCGGCAAATCCACACTGCTCGGCCTGCTGGCCGGGCTCGACCTGCCCAGCGCCGGCACGGTGCGCATCAACGGCGAGGATCTGTTCGCGCTGGATGAGGATGGCCGCGCCATGTTGCGTGGGCGCCTGATCGGCTTCGTGTTTCAGTCGTTCCAGTTGTTGCCGGCCCTGACCGCGCTGGAAAACGTCATGTTGCCGCTGGAGCTGGCCGGTGCAAGTGATGCCCTGCACCAGGCGCGTGCGGTGCTGGAGCGGGTGGGGCTGGGCGACCGCCTGCATTCCTATCCCAAACACCTGTCCGGCGGCGAGCAGCAGCGTGTCGCCATTGCCCGTGCCTTTGCCCCGCGCCCCAGGCTATTGCTGGCCGACGAGCCCACCGGCAATCTCGATAGCGCCACCGGCGCCCGGATCATCGATCTGCTGTTCGAACTGAACCGCGAACAAGGTGCTACCCTGGTGCTCGTCACCCACGATGCCGAACTGGCTGCCCGCTGCGGGCGCAGGCTGCATCTGGCGGATGGACGATTGACAGAGACATGAACCTGCTGCGTTTGTCCTGGCGCATGCTGCTGCGCGAATGGCGCGCCGGGGAGTTGTATGCCCTGACATTGGCGCTGGTGATTGCAGTGGGCGGCGTCACCGCAGTAAGTTTCTTTACCGACCGGGTCAATCAGGCACTGAGCGGGGAGGCGAGCCAGCTTCTGGGCGCGGACCTGGCCCTGGTGTCGGACCATGCCCTGGCACCGGCTTTCCGCCAGGAAGCCGCGCGGCGCGGACTGGCATCGGCCCGTGTCCTGGTCTTCCCAAGCATGATTGTCAGCGCTGCTGGCAGCCAACTGGCAGAAATCAAGGCGGTGGAGGCTGGCTATCCCCTGCGCGGCGCCCTGCGCCTCAAATCCCTGCAGGGTGAGCGCACTGCGCCGGGCATTCCTGATGCTGGTACGGTGTGGCTGGAGGGGCGTCTGCTGGAGCAGCTGCATCTGGCGCCCGGCACTTCCCTGGAAATCGGCGCCTCTCGCCTGGAAGTGGCGGAAGTGCTGAGCTTCGAGCCCGACCGTGGCGGTGACCTGTTCAGCATCGCGCCACGTCTGATGATGAATCTGGTTGACCTGCCCGCCACCGGGCTGGAGCAGCCAGGTAGCCGCATCAGCTACCGCCTGCTGCTGGCAGGGGACGCGCGTGCCATCGCGGCTTATCGTGCCTGGGCAATGCCGCGCCTGGGCCGGGGTGAAAAGCTGGAGGGGGTCAGCGATGCCCGCCCCGAAATCCGCGCTGCACTAGAGCGGGGCGGCAAGTTCCTGGGCCTGGCGGCCCTTACCAGCGTGATTCTGGCGGCAGTGGCCATCGTGCTGTCGGCACGGCGCTTCCTTGAGCGTCATCTCGACGGTTGTGCCGTGATGCGCTGCGCAGGCGCAACGCAGCCCCAGGTATTCCGGCTCTATTTCTACCAGTTCCTGTGGCTCGGCCTGATGGCCAGCCTGCTGGGCTGCCTGCTGGGCTACGGGGCGCAATGGGTGCTGGCGCAACAGCTCGGCAAGCTGGTCGCCAATGGCCTGCCCGCGCCCTCGCTGCTGCCGGTGGCACAGGGCCTGCTGACCGGGATGGCCACCCTGCTCGGTTTTGCCCTGCCTTTCCTGCAGCGTCTGCAAAAGGTACCGGCAATCTGGGTATTGCGGCGCGAGATGGGACTGCCGCAGCGTTTCAGTCTGCTCAGTTTCGTGCTCGGTGCCGTGGTGCTGGCTGGCTTGCTGCTGTGGCAGGCGGGTGAAGTCAAACTGGGACTGTATGTCCTGGCCGGCTTGTTGCTCGTGGTGGCGCTGGCTTTGCTGCTGGCTTACGGGCTGATCCGCCTGCTGGCGCCGCTGCGCCGGGGCATGCGTGCGGCATGGCGCTATGGTCTGGCCAATGTGGCGCGGCGGCGCCATCTCAGCGCCGGGCAGGTGGTCGCTCTGGGGCTGGGCCTGACCGCCCTGTTGCTGCTGACCCTGGTACGCGGCGACCTGTTGCACAGCTGGCAAACCACTTTGCCGGTGGAAGCGCCCAACCGTTTTGTGATCAACATCCAGCCCCATCAGCTGCAAGACTTGCAGACATTTTTTGTTGCGCGCGGCATGGCTGAACCGGCTCTGTTTCCCATGGTGCGCGGGCGGCTGACGGCGATCAATGGGCGTGCGGTAAACGGCGCGGATTTCCCGGAGGAACGCGCCAGGCGCCTGGTGGAACGTGAGTTCAACCTCTCCTGGGCCGGGCGCATGGCGGAAGACAACCAGATTGTGGCCGGTCGCTGGTGGGATGGAAAGCAGGGAGAAGAGAGCGAGCTGTCGGTGGAGGAGGGCATTGCCAGAACGCTGAATATTCAATTGGGTGACATGCTGACCTATCAGGTGGCGGGGGAAGCTTTCACCGCCCGCGTCACCAGTCTGCGCAAGGTGGACTGGGATTCGTTCCGCGTCAATTTTTTCGTCATTGCGTCACCGGGACTGCTGGAGCGCTACCCCGCCAGCTATATCACCGCGCTTTATCTGCCAGCGGGGCAGGAAGGAACGCTCAACGCCATGGTGAAGACTTTTCCCAATCTGACCGTGATTGATGTGGCCGCGCTGATGGGGCAGGTCCGGGCCATGATGGAGCGTGTCGCGGCAGCGGTGGAGTTCGTTTTCCTGTTCACCCTGAGCGCCGGCCTGATGGCGCTCTATGCCGCGATCGCGGCTACTCGCGAGGAAAGGGTGTATGAGGCGGCGGTAATGCGCACCCTGGGGGCAAGCCGCAAACAGCTTGCCCTGAGCCAGCTCGCGGAATTTGCTGTCATCGGCCTGCTGGCGGGCGGCATTGCCGCCCTGGCTGCGACCGGCCTGGGTTATGTGCTTGCCAGCAGGGTGTTTCACCTGCCTTATCACTTCAATCTCTGGCTGTGGGCGGCTGCGCTGGCATCGGGCGGGGCGGGCGTGATGCTGGCGGGCTGGCTGGGCACGCGCAGCGTGCTGCGCCAGCCACCGTTGCAGACGTTAAGGAATCTGGGATAAACCTAAAAAAGCATTTGAACCGCAAAGACGCAAAGAAAAAACAATGTATTACCGGAACTTGCCCAGTTGCCGGACAAGTGAATGCAAGATGTATTTCATGTCCTTGTTTTTTTGCGCCTTCGCGTCTTCGCGTGCGTTGTTCCGCTTCAGCGGAATACAACCACGGGGAAGACCCTTACGATCTTTGCGGTTAATGAACTGCGGTTTTCAGGGTAAACGCAAATCGCGGCGTCAGCTGGCAGTCGAGTGCTGAACCACGATCCACGGCTTGACCACTACGGCCCAGAGCATGGCGTCCGCTTCCAGCCATTCCCTGGCCAGGTCGTCCGAGACCCTGGCGATTTTCCCCGCTGCCAGCCAGGCTTCAACCTGTGCCTTGTTGTCCTGCGACATCTGGAAAGCGACATCGACCAGGTCCAGTTCAGGGTTGACTGCAATCACCGTTCCGGCGGCAAAGAAACGCAGGAGCTCCTTCCATGCGATCCTGGCTGTTTCCTGATTGAGCCTGGCACGGGAGACTTCCTCAAGCTCGCCTGGGCTGTCCATTGCAGTGGAATCTCAGAGCGTCGGCAGGGCGATCTGGTGGCCGGTGCTGAACTGGTAGTCGTGGAATATATGCTCGGCGGTCAGTATCTGATATGCGCCGTTTTTCAGCTTGTTGGTGGTGTCCTTGAGGCGGTAGGTGTAATGCCCGCAGGTCCAGCATTTGAAGTTGCGCATGTGGGTGCACAGGCAGGTCTTGTCCATCACCGAAATTTTCTTGGCTTTGGGGTGTGCCGCCACCTCGCGGTTGTAGGCGTCGATGTAGGCGCAATGCCCGTTGGCGTCGAGCAGATAGCCGTAGGATTCGCAGCCGGGGCGAATGCCTGAGCCGATGGAAGGGCTGTTTTTCAGCATGCGCATGGGATAGCCGGTGGGAGAGGTGGTATTGACCTCGATGTCATTTTCACCCGCCTTGAAATACTCCTGCATGACCTTTTCCGGCAGGCCGCATTCCCTGGCTACGGTGAAGCGCGTGGCGACCTGGATTGCAGCAGCGCCTTCCTCCAGAAAGGCAGCGCCGTCGCTGCCGGTGAAGATGCCGCCGGCCGGGATCACCGGGATGCTGAGCTTTTCGTCGCGCAGATACTGGTGGACCTCGTTCACGATGGTGCGCAGATCGTATTTCATCCAGTCGTCCAGGCCAAAGCCGAGGTGGCCACCAGCCAGCGGGCCTTCCACCACCACGAAATCCGGCAGGCGGTCGAGCTTGGCATTTTTGCGCAGGAACAGTTGCAGTGCACGCACTGACGATACGATGATGCCGAGTTTGGCATCGCGGAAGCGGGGGTGATCTTCCATCAGGGTGAATGAGCCCAGATGCAGGCCCGCACTCAGGGTGATGCCGTCGATTCCGGCTGAGAGGGCCTCGTGCAGGCGCACGCGCAGAGTCTCGCGCGGTGCGTTCATGGTCAGTTTTTCCATGCAGTTGATGAAGATCATGCCCGGCCCGCGCTTGGCTTCCATCGTTTTGCTGACGTGCAGCCGGGTGGATTCGGCGATCTGGCCAAGATCAAACTTGACTAATGATTTGTCAGAGTTCTCAAGGTTATAAGTGTACTTCTTGAGCTTTTCCTTGACGAAGTCGGTGTCATAGCGACGATCCGATACCGTGGGCAGCATGGCATCCGAAATATGTCCCACGCCGCCCAGCCGCGCAGCCTCCAGCGCCAGGTCGGCGGTGGAAATGTCCACGCCCATCCCGCCTATCATGATCGGCACCAGTTCCTGCTTGCCAAACCGCAGGCGAAAATCATCCACACGTTTCATTGCAATCCTTCAATTCAGTTCGGGTCAGGATGTTGGATTTCCTGAAGAAACTGCATTTTCTCACTTTCTGCCCCGCAATTGTTCATCGCTTTGTAAAAACCCAATGAGAACCTTTAAGGTTGGGCACAAAAAAGGCCCTGCACGGCGGCAGGGCCTTTTCACGGGAGGCAGGCCAGCAGGCTTTAAGCCTTGATCACATCCCGGACACGCTCCAGGCGGCCACGCACTTCCTTGGCCAGTTCCTCGATGCCGGGCTTATCCACCAGTTTCAGCACGGCGGAGGGATCCATGAAGGCGACGGTGATGTTGCCGTCGGCTTCCTCGCGCACCACTACGTTGCAGGGCAGCAGCAGGCCGATGTCCGGGTCGGCCTCGATGGCGCGGTGGGCCAGCGGCGGGTTGCAGGCGCCGAGGATGCGGTAGGGGCGGCCGTCGATGTTGAGCTTGGCCTTCATGGTGGCCTTCACGTCGATGTCGGTGAGCACGCCGAAACCTTCAGTTTTCAGGGCCTCGATCACCTTGGCCACGGCTTCGTCGAAAGAACCCTTCACTTCAGTGCTGAATCCGTACATGTGTTTCTCCCGCTAAATTAGAAAACGCTAATTTTACAAAATTATTGAGCGGATTGCTCGGTTTTTGATTTCCAGTCCAGATAAGTTTGGTCGGACCACAGCGAGGTGATCCAGGTGGCAACCTCGTCGATCTCCTGGTCCGACAGCTTGCCCTGCCAGGCCGGCATGTTGCTGCGGCCATGCGGGCTGCCCTGGCGGATGAACTGTTTCATCTGGCTGCTGGACAGGCGCCAGGCGCGGCCGCTGTTGTCCAGCGGCGGCGGTAGCAGCAGGCCGTCCGGGCCGGGCTGCTGCCAGCCGGGTTTGCCTTCGCCGCCGCTGCCGTGGCAGGTTGCGCAGTTGGCCTGGAATATCCGCGCGCCGCGCGCCAGCAGTTCCTTGTCGTACTGACGCGGGCCCTTGCCCTGCACTTCCGGCGCCTTGGCGCCGTCGCCACAGCCGGCCAGCAGGGCAGCGCACAGCGCCGCGATGATTATCAGTTTTCCTTTCACCTTAACTCCTTCTGAAAAGTGTCCATTCCTTGACCAGCGCATACAGCGCCGGGATCACCACCAGCGTGAGGATCGTCGAGGAGACCATGCCGCCCACCATCGGCGCGGCGATGCGGCTCATCACCTCGGCACCGGTGCCGCTCGACCACATGATCGGCAAGAGGCCGGCCATGATCGCCACCACCGTCATCATCTTCGGCCGCACCCGCTCGACTGCGCCTTCCATTACTGCGGCATAGAGGTCGGCCGGGGCCAGTTCCTGGCCTGCCGCCGCGCGTTTGGCCTTGATTTCGCTCAGGGCGTGGTCGAGGTAGATCAGCATCACCACGCCGGTTTCGGCGGCGACGCCGGCCAGGGCGATGAAGCCCACCGCCACCGCGACCGACAGATTATAGTGCAGCAGCCACATCAGCCACACCCCGCCGACCAGCGCGAAGGGCACCGACAGCATCACGATCAGGGTTTCGGTGAGGCGGCGGAAGTTGAGGTAGAGCAGCACGAAGATGATCAGCAGCGTCACCGGGATGACGATCTTCATCTTGGCGGCGGCGCGCTCCATGTACTCGTACTGGCCGCTCCAGGTGGCGTAGTAGCCGGGCGGGAACCTGACCTGCTGGCGCACCGCGGCTTGCGCGTCGCGCACGTAGCTGCCGATGTCGCGGTCGCGGATGTCGACGTAGATGTAGGCGGAGAGCAGCGCGTTTTCGGTGCGGATCGCCGGCGCGCCCCGGGCGATCTCCACCCGCGCCAGCTGGCCCAGCGGCACCATGGCTGGCGCGCCGCCCATCTCGCCGCCGACCGGCACCAGGATCTGCGTCGCGATGCTTTGCGGGTCGCTGCGCAGGTCGCGCGGATAGCGCACGCTGACGCCGAAGCGCTCGCGGCCCTCGACCGTGGTGGTGACCATTTCGCCGCCGAGGGCGGTGGCGATCACCTCCTGCACTTCGCCCACGGTGATGCCGTAGCGGGCGAGCTGGCCGCGGTCCGGCTCGATGTTCAGGTACAGGCCGCCGGTGATGCGTTCGGCGTAGGCCGAGGTGGTGCCCGGCACGTTCTTCACCACGGTTTCGATTTCGCGCGCCAGCTTCTCCATGCCGGCCAGGTCCTTGCCGAACACCTTGATGCCGATGGGCGTGCGGATGCCGGTGGAAAGCATGTCGATGCGCGCCTTGATGGGCA
>CAZKHJ010000035.1:0-21178 GCA_964552675.1 uncultured Sulfuricella sp.
CGGCCTCCTCCAATACCAGATCGACGCCAAAACCCTGAACCTGAAGGAAGACACCTACCGCCTCGACGCCACGCTCAACGGCCTGCAAATCGGCACCCAGTTCAGTCTCGACCCCAATACCGGACTGGCCACCTACATCCCCGGCAACACCCTGCCGCAAGGCCTCAACCTCTTCAGCGCCCAGCTAAGCGACCAATTCGGCCAGCTCTCCAACCGTGTCCAGAACAGCATCACCATCGACAGCATCGCGCCCCAGCTATATGACCTCACCCCCCCGGACGGCAGCGTCTTCGACCAGCCCGGCATCGCCGTCGCCGGAAAGACCAACGACCCGCAAGCCACCGTCAAGCTTGACGGCATCGGCCAGGCCAGCGGCCAAAGCTTCAGCTTCCCGCTCACGCTCCAGGAAGGCCTGAACGCCTTCAGGCTCTCCGCCAACGATCCAGCGGGTAACACCAATAGCCTCTACCTCAAATACACCTACGAAAAGCAAACGCTCAGCGTCAAAATCGCCGCCCCGCTCAACGGCACAAGCTTCAACGGCGACCGCATCCTGGTCAGCGGCAGCTACCAGGGGCCGCCCAACACCGGCATCAGCGTCAACGGCATAACCGCCCAGACCAGCGGCAACAGCTTCTACGCCAACAGCGTGCCGCTCAACCCCGGCGCCAACACCCTGACGGTGACGGCCACCACGCCGGAGGGCAAGAGCGCAACCGACAGCATCGCCGTCACCAGCACGGGGGCTTCCCCGTTCAAGGTGACCGTCACGCCGCAAGGCGGTATTGCCCCGCTGGCAGTCAAATTCAGCCTGGCCGGCAACGGCATCCAGAAGATCGAGGCCGACTTCGACGGTAACGGCACGGTGGATTACACCAGTACTGACCCCAATGCGGCCATTGCCTATACCTATGCCGCGCCGGGAATCTATCAGGCCAGGGTTACCGTCACCGGCAACCAGAACATGGCTTATACCCAAACCGTGGCCGTGGTGGTGAACGACCTGGCGCAAATGGAGCAGATATTCCAGTCGATCTGGAGCGGCATGAACGGCGCGCTTGCGGCGAAGGACAAAACGAGAGCGCTGCAATATCTTACCCAGCAAGCCCAGATCAAATATGGGCCGGTATTTGATTTGCTCTTGCCGAAGATGCCACGGATCGTGGCGAGTATCTCTCCCCTCCAGCGTTCACACATTTCGGATGGATATGCCGAATATGCAGTGAAACGTCCCGGCGTTGGAGGTAGGGTCTATCTCTACCTGGTTTATTTCTTGCGTGACCAGGATGGCATCTGGCGCCTGGACGAAATGTAATGGAGACCGCCATGAATTTCCTTCTTGGACGCATTTCGATTTTCATCCTGTTGCCGTTCCTGCTTGGCGCTTGCGCGACACCTTATTTTGCCAAGGAAATCAGGGGGAAGGTCGTAGATGCCGATAGTGGCGAGCCTCTCGGAGGCGTGAACATCGTGGCGAAGTGGACTTATCACAGTCCGGTCACGGGGCATGGGAGCACGTTTTTATACCTGACAGAGACGGTAACCGGTGAGGATGGAAGCTATGTCATTCCCTCCTTGGGGCCGATGCTGCTGCCGCCGCTCGCGAATTTTGGGGCAGGCAGCGATCCGCGCATACTGATTTTCAAGAGTGAGTACGCCCCCACATTTCTTAGTAACGATCTCGTGAGTCCTGAAAATCTCCACAAGCGCAAACCGCCGGTGGGAGACACTAAATGGAACGGGCAGACCATCAAGCTGAAAAAATGGCAGGGCGGTATGGAGCGCTATTGGGATGCGCTCTCGTCCTTATGCGGTGAGTTACCCCATAACACAAAGCAGGAATGGCGCCAGTATCCCCATATTCTACTGGCCATTAAAAAAGAAGAGCTGCGATTAGTGCCGATAACACCGAATTTGCACACCCGGTATCTTGGCTGCGTACATGTTGAGTGGCTTTCGCCAGAGGATCAGGCGTATCTGAAAGGGTTCGAAAAATGACCGCACTTTTTGCTTCCATTTTGCTCTTGTTTTTTACACTTATAAACTCATCCCATGCTCTGGCTTATGAAGTACAGACTCATGAGAAAATGACCGAACGCGCAGCAACCCAATCCAATCTTGCCTTTTACCTGCCTGAAATTGGACTCTTGTCGCTGGACGATTCCCTCGCAACCCCTTCGGCTTCACAAACGAGCAAATACCTTGTCAAGAACCTCGGCACTGAGCCTATGAATGGTACGTTTTCCGTCCACTACGACGCGGTGGACGGCATGCGTTACCCGGTAAAACGTGCCGACGGAACAGTGCTGGAATGGAACACGACCGGCCCGCTGTCCACGGGCAATGCCCTGAGCGTGCCGGTTTTCGACCCGCCGCGCAACCCCGTGCCGCAAACGCCCGGCACATATATTCTCGTATTCAGGGGGGACATGGGCCTGGAAACGAGCGGCAACGGTGCCGTCGGCGCGGTGGTGGGGAAAGAGAGCAAATGCGCGTCGAATACGCAAGCATCCGACTATCCGTCGGTGGCGTTTGGCGGAGATGGCAGCTACGAATCCCTGCCGGTCGCGTGGCTGTCAAGGGATGCGGACGGGAAGGCGTATCTGGACGGTTTTATCTGGATCAAGAAGAACCCCATTCCACCTCCCGAATATCGGTGCTTTCCCGTCCCCTTGTACGGTTGCCTCTGGACTTTATATTATCCGCCCTCGCCTTACCTCAATAGTTATGATCCGATGGGTGAACGTTACGACCCGGCCCTGCAAAGTTCCGATGAGCACGTAAAGGTGTGGATCGACCTGAATGGGGACAAGGATTTTTCAACCGATGAGCTGGTCCTTGAGAAAAGCTATTCGCCCTTCCTCGTGGCGGGGTCCTGGTATACCAACCAACTTATTTCGCTGCACGAACCGCTCAACTTGACGCCTGGCGGCGCCTGTCAGACCGGCATGCGTGTTGCGATGCGGTGGAACAAGCCGCCGGGCGGACCGGGCGATCATTTTGAATACGGGAGCCTGATCACCGAGCAGGTGCAACTGCGTTGACATTAAGTTCGCGAGGCGAGCCTGCGCCCCTCTCCCCTTTACCCTCGGGTGATTTGTCCGGGGGGCGCCGGAAGAGAGCAGGAAGCGAGGGAAAGCGGCATGGCGATGCCATTTCAGGCTTCGGCCGTCATGGAATGCCCCTTGGTTTGCTGGATGGCGAGTTCTTGACAGCCGCATTTTGCTTCGCCTATAGTCCGGTCATGCAAACGCGTATTCAAATCTCCCCGACCGATCTCGCCTCCATGCGACTGTGGCTATGGATTCATTCTCCATGCCGCGGCGTTTTATCGAACTGAACTAACCATTTCAAGCAACCGCGGGCCTGACCGCGATTGCTTTTTTGCCTGAGGACCCGCTTCAAAAAGGGGGACCATATGGCAAGCAATCCGACCGGCAACATCGACATCCAGAGCAGCGCATTGATCGGCACGGGCTTTGCCGTGCTTGCGGCGGTTGGCTTTTCGGCCAAGGCGATCCTGGTCAAGCTGGCTTATCTCGACCACGTGGATGCGGTGACCCTGCTGGCGTTGCGCATGGTGTTCTCGGTTCCGTTCTTTCTCGCGGTGGTGGTGTGGGGGCAGTTCATGCAACGCGGGGCGGCATTGCATCGCCGCGACTGGCTGGCGGTGGCCGGTCTGGGCCTGATTGGTTATTACCTCTCCAGCCTGCTGGATTTTTCCGGCTTGCAATATATTTCTGCCGGTCTGGAGCGCCTGATCCTGTTCCTGTATCCGACCATGGTGGTCGTGCTCTCCTCGCTGCTGTTCCGAAAGGCGATCGGGCGCAACGTGCTGGTGGCGTTGTTGTTGAGTTACGCAGGCATCGCTCTGGTGGTCATGCAGGATGTCCGCATCGGCCAGAATGGGCTGGCATTGGGGGTCGGGCTGGTGTTCGCCAGCACGCTGACCTACTCGATCTACCTGGTGGGGGCGGGGCAGGCGATTGCGCGCATCGGGGCCTTGCGCTTCACGGCATACGCCATGACCGTGGCTTGCGCGGCTGTTCTGATCCAGTTCGCCCTGACCCACCCGATGGCCGACTTGCGGCAGCCGGATCGGGTTTACGCGCTGAGTATCACGATGGCGATTTTCTCCACCGTGCTGCCGGTGTTCCTGCTCTCGGCCGGGATACGCATGATCGGCTCGGGTCGCGCCTCCATGGTGGGTTCTGTCGGGCCGGTCTCGACCATTTTTCTTGGCTACCTGTTTCTCGGCGAGGCGATTTCCCCCGCGCAAATCGCGGGTTCGTTGCTGGTACTGACAGGGGTGCTGATCATCGGGCTCAAGCGCTGATCCCGTGCCTGCCCATTCTTGACATCCGAATCCGACCGGCGTAGTTTCCGAATTGCGCCGATTTGAGAGACAGCTTGCGGGCGCATGATAAATACGGCTAAAGCGTGGCACACCCGTCCGCGCCAGTGAACGGGTTTTTTATTGCCCCGCTACTTTCTCGATTCATCCATTACGGGGAAAACACCATGAACGACGATTTCGATCTTGAAACCCTGGCGGTGCGCGCCGGGACGGTACGCAGCCAGTTCAACGAGCATTCCGAGGCGATGTTCCTCACTTCCAGCTTCGTGTTCGAGAACGCGGCGCAGGCGGCGGCGCGCTTTGGCGGGCAGGAGCCGGGCAACATCTACTCGCGCTTCACCAACCCCACCGTCAGCATGCTGCAGGAGCGGCTGGCGGCGCTGGAGGGCGCGGAATTCTGCGTTGCCACTTCCAGCGGCATGTCCGCCATCCTGGCCGCCGTCATGGGACTGCTTTCCGCCGGCGACCATATCGTCGCCTCGCGCAGCATCTTCGGCACCACGGTGCAGTTGTTCGGCAACATCCTCAAGCGCTTCGGGGTGGAAACCACCTTCGTGCCGCTGACCGATCCTGCCGCCTGGGAACAGGCGGTGCAGCCCAACACCAAGCTCTTTTTCGTCGAGACGCCCTCCAACCCGCTCACCGAGGTGTGCGACATCGCCGTGCTGGCCGCCATCGCCCACAAGGCCGGTGCCTGGCTGGCGGTGGACAACTGCTTCTGCACCCCGATGTTGCAGCGCCCGCTCGACCTGGGCGCGGATATCGTCATCCACTCCGCCACCAAGTACCTCGACGGCCAGGGCCGCGTGCTGGGCGGCGCGGTGCTGGGCGGCAAGCAGCTCATGGAGGGGGTGTACGGTTTCCTGCGCACCGCCGGACCGACGCTCTCCGCCTTCAATGCCTGGGTGATCCTGAAGGGGCTCGAAACCCTGAAAATCCGCATGGACGCACATTCGCGCAATGCGCTGGAACTGGCGCAGTGGCTGGAAACCCAGCCCTGGGTGGAACGCGTCTATTACCCCGGGCTGCCTTCGCATACCCAGCACGCGCTGGCGATGAAGCAGCAGAAAAGCGGTGGCGGCATCGTGGCGTTCGACGTCAAGGGCGGCAAGGACGCCGCCTGGCGCCTGGTGGACGCGACCCGCATGGTGTCGATCACCGCCAATCTGGGCGACACCAAGACCACCATCACCCATCCCGCCACCACCACCCATAGCCGGGTCACCGCCGAGGCACGCGCTGCGGCGGGCATCGGCGACGGCCTGCTGCGCGTGGCGGTGGGGCTGGAGTCGGTTGCCGATATCCAGGCCGATCTGGCGCGCGGGCTGGGAAGCAGCCATATCTAGAGCAAGTCTTAAGGTAAGGGCTGGAGTTAATTCAGCTATAAAAAACAGGGGGAACACATGGCGCAACCAGTAATCGATAAGGCAGTTGAACCAATTGTTTCAACGTTTATGACTACGGCAGTACTCTTGGGTGTTGTTGTCGTTATTAGTTTCTTTGTTGCACAAACATTTGGAAAAACTCGTGCTGTGCGCCAAATTATTTTCACCATCTCATCCTTTGTTGGCATATCGGCAGTGCTCCTATATTCAAGTTCTCGACTTAGTGCTTCATAGGATTTCCGAATGCACTAGCTTAAGCGTATCCAATATTCAAAGAGAGTCAGTCCTTCTGCATACTCATAGGGTTAGGGAAATCCAGCATGACCAAATACATCGGCATCCTCACCTCCGGCGGTGACAGCCCCGGCCTGAATGCAGCCATACGCGGCGTTGGCAAGGCGGCGCTGAATCATTACGGCATGCATATCATCGGCTTTCGTGACGGGTTTCGCGGGCTGATGGAGAACCGCACCATGCGTCTTGATGGCGGAGAGCTGTCCGGCATCCTCACGCGCGGCGGCACCATTCTCGGCACCAGCCGCGACAAGCCCCACCGCATGCCGGTGGGCGGCAAGGTGCTGGACATGACCGACGTGATCGCGGGCAATTATCACGACAACCATCTCGATGCCCTGGTGTGTCTGGGTGGCGGCGGCACGCAGAAAAATGCCCTGCGCCTGATGGAAAAGGGGCTCAATATCATCACCCTGCCCAAGACCATCGACAACGATGTGGCGCTGACCGACACCACCTTCGGCTTCGACACCGCGCTGGGCATCGCCACCGAAGCCATCGACCGCCTTCACAGCACGGCCCACAGCCACCACCGCATCATCGTGGTCGAGATCATGGGCCATCGCGCCGGCTGGCTGGCGCTGGGGGCGGGCATTGCGGGCGGCGCCGACGTGATCCTGATTCCCGAGATTCCCTATGACGTGAACAGCGTGGCGGAGGCGATTCGCGCGCGCAGCCGTGGCGGCAAGCCGTTCAGCATCGTGGCGGTGGCGGAAGGCGCGATTTCGAAACAGGATTTCGAGGCCCAGCTCGCTGCCCAGGAGAAAAAATCCAAAATCAAGGGCGGCAAGAAGGGTAGCGTCGAAGTGAAGGAGGCGACGGAAATCCAGTACGCCGACCATACCCTGCGCCTGGCGAAGAAACTGGAACAGCTTACCGGACTGGAAGCGCGCGTCACCATCCTCGGCCATTTGCAGCGTGGCGGTATTCCCTCTGCCGCTGACCGCCTGCTGGCGACCCGGCTGGGAACAGCTTGCGCGGACCTGATCAACAAAGGAACTTACGGCGTGATGGTCGCCGCGCGCGGGGAAGGTACCCGGGCGGTAAAACTGGAAGAGGTTGCCGGCAAGGTCAAAACCGTTCCACCCGACCACGCCTGGGTGGAAAGCGCACGCCGCGTCGGCACCAATCTGGGAGACTGAGCAGAAGGCCTTGCCCCGGTATTCGGCATCTTTGGGTATATTTGCAATCCTTGATCTGCGTCAATGTTTTTGCTGTGCTTTATCAGCAATCTGTGCACGCTGAATTTTGCTATCTTTTGCGCGGCAAACATAATAAGGAGGGGATATGAACGCAAAGGGATTTGCCGGTGCCTTGCTGGCCGGATGTTTTCTGGTGACGGCGCCGGCCTGGGCTGACGGCCCCAGCAAGGCCGCCATGCTGTCCAATACCTGTGCTGGCTGCCACGGCACCAATGGTGCCAGCGTCGGGCCGAGCATGCCGATAATCGCCGGTATGCCTGAAGCCTATCTGCTCGATGCCATGCAGAAATTCAAGACCGGGGAACGCCCCTCCAGCATCATGGGGCGGATCACCAAGGCCTATTCCGATGAGGAAATCAAACTGGTGGCGGGTTTTTTTGCCAAGCACCCGTTCGTGCGCCAGAAGCAGGAAGTGGATGCAGGCAAAGTCGCCATTGGCCAGCAGATCCACGAACAGCGCTGCAAGAAGTGCCACATCGACAATGGACGTGATGCAGAAGACGCCGGAATTCTGGCAGGGCAGTGGAAGGAATACCTGCAGATCAGCCTGAGCGAGTTCCGCTCTGGCAAGCGCCCGATGCCAAAGAAAATGGCCGAGAAACTTGAGGGCGAAAACAAGCTGACACCGGAAGAGGTGGAAGCCATCGTCCATTTTTATGCCAGCCAGCAGTGAGGAACCGAACATGAACCGCAGAAACTTTATCCAGATGGCCGGTATTGCAACGGGTCTTGGCCTGGCTCCTTTTTCCATCCTGGCGCGTGCCGGGGAACTGCTGCCGAAAAAAGGGCGGCGCGTGGTGGTGGTGGGTGGCGGCTATGGTGGTACTATCGCGGCCAAATATATTCGTATGAGCGACCCTTCGATCGAGGTGGTGCTGATCGAGCGCAACAAGACCTTCATTTCCTGTCCCTTCAGCAACCTGGTGATCGGCGGCAATCGCAATCTCGACGAAAACAAGATCGGCTACGATGCCCTTGCGGCCAATCATGGCATCCAGATGGTTTATGGCGAAGTGACCGCAGTTGACGTGGCGGCCCGCAAGGTTCGCCTGGCGGAGGGCGATGTCAGTTATGACCGGCTGATTCTCTCACCCGGCATCGATTTCCGTTTCGATGAAATCGAGGGCTACGATGCCGTTGAAACGCCCAAGGTGATTCCCCATGCCTGGAAGGCGGGCGAGCAGACCCTGCTCCTGCGCAAGCAGTTGGTCGATATGGCCGACGGCGGCGTGGTGGTGCTTTCCATCCCGGTCACGCCGTTCCGCTGCCCGCCCGGCCCTTACGAGCGCATCAGCCAGATTGCCTGGTATCTCAAGAACCACAAGCCAAAGTCCAAAATCATCGTCCTGGACGCCAACCCGGACATCATTTCCAAGGGGCCCCTGTTCCGCAAGGCGTGGGAAAAGCATTACAAGGGCATCATCGAGTTCAACGCCAGCAACAAGGTCACCAAGGTTGATGCCAAGGCGCGTAGCGTGGACAACGGCGTGGAAGAAATCAAGGGCGACGTGGTGAACCTGATCCCGCCACAAAAGGCCGGCCTGGTTGCCTATCTTGCCGGCGTGGTCGGTGAGGACAAGAAATGGTGCCCGGTCAATCAGACTACCTTCGAGTCAACCATTGCGCCCAACGTGCATGTCATTGGCGATGCCTGCAGCGCCGGCGCCATGCCGAAATCGGGCTATTCCGCGAACTCGCAGGCCAAGGTTTGTGCGCTCAATGTGGTGCAATTGATGAACGGCAAGCCGCTGATCGATCCCTCCCACGTCAACGTGTGCTACAGTTTTGTTAGCGACAAGGAAGCCATCTCGGTGTCGGCCGTGTACAAGGTCGACAAGGGCACCACCATTGCGGTGCCCAATTCCGGTGGCGTGTCGCCTGACTTGTCCGAGCTGGAAGGCGTTTATGCCCGCAGCTGGATCAAGAACATCCTGCATGAGATGTCTTCGTAATGGAGTTGATCGAGCACAAATGAGTCGATATTGGCGTTTGGGTATTTTCTCCGTCCTTGCCATGGCCGCAGGCATCAATGGCCATGCTGCAACGGCGGATCTGGAAGCAGGCCGGCAGATCAATCAGGTTTGCGCGGCCTGTCATGGCGATAACGGTCAGGGGGGAAAGAAAGGCGAGTACCCCCGTCTGGCCGGACAAAGGGAAGCCTATCTCAAGGATCAGCTGGTCAAATTCAAGGCGCGCAAACGTATCAATCTGCCTATGTTCCCCTATACCGAAGAACGGGAACTGCCGGATGAGGATATCGTTCATATCAGCGCTTACCTGGCCTCCATCAAGCTCGATACCCAGGTGCCCGAGTTCAAGGAAAGCGACGATGCCCTGACCCGCCTCCTGGCGACAGAGAAGATCCTGAACATCCCCCGTTCTGAAGGCGATGTGACCGCCGGGAGCAAGCTTTACCGCAGCGAATGCGCGTCCTGCCACGGACTCAAGTCGCAGGGCAAGGGCGGCACACCAATGCTGGCCGGACAATACACGCTTTACCTTCAGCGACAGATCGAAAAGTTCGCCAAGGGCGAGCGCATCCATGATGACGATGCAAAGCCCGGAAAGGATGTGCTGAATTTGCTCAAACCCGAGGAAATACGGGATATTCTTGCTTTCCTGACGACGCTGGATGATGAGTAGTATTTCGTTATACGCAACTTCATTCGTGTAAAAAATATACGCCAAAATCAGGGTTCTCCTGATTTTTCCAGTTGCATACCCAAAGGTATGCTCTCATAAAATTCTGTTCAATGGATTTACATACAGGCTCATCTGGTGAGCTATCTGTATGGGAGACTAATGCCACTTTAGAGTGAAATGCTAATCGACTGGCGGTAAAAAACAGCAATCCTTGGAATGGCGGAAGTTATATGGCAAATGTGGATGACAAGATTCGGCGGCCATTGGCACATGTTCGGCAGTTGCCGGACGGCAAGTGGGCGGAACATTTGCTGGATGATCATTTACATGGGACTGCGAGGCGTGCTGGGGAATTTGCAGCGTATTTTAGTAGTGTGGATTGGGCGAGACAGGCTGGGATATGGCACGATTTGGGCAAGTATCGCGAAGCATTTCAAACTTATATCAAGAAAGTCAGTGGGTATGACGCCGAGGCCCATATCGAAGGCGCACCGGGGCGGGTGGATCATTCCACTGCGGGTGCCATCCATGCCATCGAAAAGTTGGGTTTGCAGGGACGTATCCTGGCTTACCTGATTGCCGGGCATCATGCCGGATTGCCCGACTGGAACAGTGTTGAGAGCGGATCGTCTTCGCTTTTCAGCCGGGCGGAGGTCGGCAAACAGAAAGGCTACCTGCAAGAGGTGCTGCTTGCGGGGGCACCCTCTGATATTCTCGATCAACCTTGCCCGGCATCGCTACCGCCTCAAGGTTCGCTGGCTCTCTGGATCAGGATGCTATTTTCCTGTGTGGTGGATGCCGATTTTCTCGATACCGAAGCCTTTATGGATGAGGATAAATCTGGCTGCCGCGGCGGCTATCAAGAGTTGAAGGAATTGCTGGCTTGCTTCGACCAATACATGGTAGATAAGGCTGCCAAGGTAACTGATTCCCCGGTCAATCGCATCCGCGCCGATGTGTTACACCAGTGTCGCGAAAAAGCGGTACTGCCTTCCGGTCTGTTCTCGCTCACCGTGCCTACCGGCGGAGGAAAAACACTGTCCAGCATGGCATTCGGGCTGAAACATGCCGTTCATCACGGGAAGCGTCGCGTGATCTATGTCATCCCCTACACCAGCATCCTCGAACAGACCGCCGATGTCTTTCGCGGCATTTTCGGCAAGGAGAATGTCGTCGAGCATCATAGCAATCTCGATCCGGACCAGGAGGACAGCCGCAGCCGATTGGCGACGGAAAACTGGGATGCGCCGATTATCATCACCACCAACGTGCAGTTTTTCGAGTCCTTGTTTGCCGCCCGCACCAGCCGCTGCCGCAAGCTTCACAACATCGTGGGGAGCGTGGTCGTGCTGGACGAGGCGCAGTTGCTGCCGCCGGATTTCCTGGCGCCCATTCTGCATGCGATGGGCGACTTGTCGCGCAATTACGGCGTGAGTTTCGTGCTTTCCACCGCCACCCAACCGGCGTTCTCTCCTCGTCCGAAATTTTCCGGCCTGGCCGATGTGTACGAGTTGATGGATGACCCCGATACGCTTTACGCCGACCTTAAACGGGTGGAAACCGAACTGCCCGCTGATTTCGAGATACCCCAAACCTGGGAAACGATTGCCACGCAGTTGCAGCGGCACGAATCGGTGCTGTGTATCGTCAATTCCCGTGCCGATTGCCGCGAGCTGCACCGGCAGATGCCCAAGGGCACCATCCATCTTTCGGCCTTGATGTGCGGCCAGCACCGCAGCCGGGTCATCACCGACATCAAGCAGCGCTTGCATGATGGAATACCGACGCGCGTCATCAGTACGCAACTGGTCGAGGCCGGCGTGGATATGGATTTCCCCGTGGTGTATCGCGCATTGGCCGGGCTGGATGCCATTGCCCAGGCGGCCGGACGCTGCAATCGCGAAGGGACCTTGCCGGGTCCGGGCAAGGTCGTGGTGTTCGTGCCGCCCAGGCCCGCCGCGCCCGGCTTGCTGCGCAAGGCTCAGCAGAGCGGGCAAGAAGTAATGCGCCTGACCGTTGGCGATCCGCTGACGCGGGAACGCTTTGAAGCTTATTTCCGAACCTATTACGCCAGCCTCAACAGCCTGGACAAGGCCGACATCGTGGGGCTGCTCGATATGCATAACCGTGCCGGAGCGAGACAGGCCGAGTTCAATTTCCGCACCGCCGCCGGAAAATTCCGCCTGATCGACGAAGAGGGGCAGAGCGCCGTGATCGTGCGCTATGGTGAGAGTCCCAGCCTGATAGCGGCGCTGGAAGCCGGCCGGGACATGGAGCCGCATCAACGGCGCGGGATATTGCGCCGCCTGCAACGCTACGCCGTCAACATCCGCGAGCGCGACTGCAAGCTCTTGCAGCAAAGCGGCGACGTGAAGGAGTTGTCCGGCGTGTATGTGCAGACAACGGATGGGCTGTATGACGACAAGCTGGGTGTGGTGATGGACGGGAGGCTGGACGCCTCAAGCCTGGCAATATGAAAAACATGGGATGTGTTTTGGAGAGTCCAATGGAAATTTCAGCCAGCGAATTCAAGGCCAAGTGCCTCAAATTGATGGATGAAGTGGCTCGTACCCATGAGCCAGTGGTCATCACCAGGCGAGGCAAGCCCGTTGCCAAAATGGTACCGGTGGAGCAGGAAGAGGCACCGCTGCTGTTCGGCTACATGGTGGGCACCGCCACCGTGCACGGCGATATTGTCGCGCCGCTTGAAGTGGAATGGGAGGCGGGAAGAGGGGGTAAGGCATGACAGCGAACAATCGACTGGGGGTGGGGATGTGCATTGTTGAAGTGAGGTTGGCGAGGGGATTAACCCCTCGCCTTGTTACAACCTTGACCTCATCTAGGTTTCAATCCTCGTCTTGAGAGACGCATTGAAATTATGCGGCTTGTGAACATATTAGGCAATAGCTTTACCTTGACCCATTCTAGGAAGTGTATGTTATTCTGTCGCCATCGTGGGCATATGATGGTGGTGACTATGGATTGGCCGGGAATTTTCGTGAACTGTGTTTTCTGGCGATGCAGCTTCAAGCGGATCGGTTTTACGCCTTGTGCTTGTTGTTTAGCGTACTGGTGATTGCCTACTTGATGCGCCGATAATGGAGAATCGATGAAAACCTATTGTCTTGAAGTCAGCGGCGATTTCGCCTGTTTCACCCGCCCGGAGATGAAGGTCGAACGGGTCAGCTACGACGTGATGACCCCCTCCGCTGCGCGGGCGGTGTTCGAGTCCATCTTGTGGAAGCCAGCGATCCGCTGGCATGTCACCCAAATCGAGGCCTTGAAGCCGATCCGCTGGATCTCCATCAGGCGCAACGAAGTCGGCGCCGTGGTGTCGGTGCGCAATGCGCAGGAAGCGATGAACAAGGGTTCCGGCAATCTCGGCTTGAATGTGGAAGACGAGCGCCAGCAGCGCGCCGGGTTGTTCCTGCGCGACGTGGCATACCGCATCCATGCCCATTTCGAATTGCTGGCCAATGCCGGCGAGAACAACACGCCCGCCAAGTTCCTGGAGATGTTCGAACGGCGCGCCGAGAAAGGCCAGTGCGTGAACCAGCCTTATCTGGGGTGTCGCGAGTTCGCCTGCGATTTTCGGCTGGTGGATACGGCGCAGCCGCATGAGCCAGCCATCGGCGAGTCACGTGATCTGGGCTGGATGCTGTACGACCTGGATTACACCCATGCCGCCGATCCCCAACCACGTTTCTTCCGCGCCAGGCTGGAGAATGGCGTGGTGCGGGTGCCGGCCTGGGATAGCGCGGAGGTACGGGGATGATCCTGCAGGCGCTCAACGATTACTACCAGCGCAAAACCCGTTTGCCGGACAGCGATCTGGCCCCGCCCGGTTTTGAGCGGAAGCCCATACCCTACGTCGTCGTGCTGACGGCGGCAGGTGAGTTTGCCGCGTTGGAAGATACCCGCGAGGGCGAGGGCAAAAACCGGGTTGCCAAGACCTTTGTCGTGCCGCAGACCGTCAAGCGTTCGTCGGGGGTGGCGGCCAATCTGCTGTGGGATAACCCCGGCTATGTGTTCGGCATGGACACCAAGGGCAAGCCGGAGCGGGCGCGCGAGCAGTATCTGGCGTTCATCGCAGCAATCCGTGACCGCCTTGGCAAAGCCCAGGATGCGGGAATCCAGGTCGTTCTGGCATTTCTTGAGCATGGCGATTTTGAAAAAGTATTCGCCCATCCTCTCTGGCCGGAAATATTGGAAAGTGGGGCCAACCTGACCTTCCGGCTGGAGGGCGACCTTTGCACGGTTGGTGAGCGCGAGGCCGTGGTGGCGGCGCTTTCGTCCAAACGGCCGGACGAGGACGCTGAAACCGGGTTGTGCCTGGTATCCGGCGAAGCGGACGCCATCGAACGCTTGCATCCCTCGGTCAAGGGGGTATGGGGCGCGCAAAGCTCCGGCGCCAATATTGTCTCCTTCAACCTGGATGCGTTCAGTTCCCATGGCAAGGAGCAGGGTGCGAACGCGCCAGTGGGGAAGGCGGCGGCTTTTGCCTACACCACCGCGCTAAACCACTTGCTGGCCAAAGGCTCCAGGCAGCGCATGCAGGTGGGTGACACGTCCACCGTTTTCTGGGCGGAAAAGCCGGGTCATCCAATGGAAGAAATGTTCCCCGGATTTTTCAGTGAACCGGCCAAGGACGATCCCGGCCATGGCACGCAAGCCGTTGCCGCATGGCTGGCCGCGCCGAGAACCGGCGCCGACAGTTTCGAGGATGACGGCACGCGCTTCTTCGTGCTGGGGCTGGCGCCCAATGCGGCGCGTATTGCCGTGCGCTTCTGGCACATCAAGACGGTGGGCGAATTGGCGGCCAACATCCGTCGTCATTTTGACGATTTGCGTATCGTCCATGCCCCGCACGAGCCAGGGACGCTTTCATTGTTTCGGTTACTGGTTTCCATCGCCACCTTGGGCAAGGCGGAAAATATCCCGCCCAATCTGGGTGGAGACTTGGTGCGGAGCGTGATCGAAAGCCTGCCTTATCCGCAAACGCTGCTTGCCGGGGCCATCCGCCGCATCCGCGCCGAACATGAAGTTACTTACCCGCGCGCCGCCATCATCAAGGCGTGCATCAACCGTTACTCTGGAATGGAGGAACTCAAGGTGTCACTGGACGAAAACAATACCAATACCGCCTATCGGCTGGGCAGGTTGTTCGCGGTGCTCGAACGCGTGCAGGAACGCGCCAGCCCGAATCTCAACGCGACCATCAGGGATCGCTATTACGGGGCGGCATCCAGCACGCCGGTGACTGTCTTCTCGACTTTGCTCAAGCTCAAGAACCACCACGTTGCGAAGCTGGAGAGCAAGGGCGAGGCGGTGAACCTGGAAAGGCTGATCGGGCAGGTCATGGATGGGATCGTCGATTTTCCCGCGCACCTGAGCCTTCAGGATCAAGGCCGCTTTGCCATCGGTTATTACCACCAGCGGCAGGCATTTTTTACCAAGACCGATAAATCCGGACAAGGAGAGTAAGCATGGCACTGAACAACCGTTACGACTTCGTACTGCTGTTCGATGTAAAGGACGGCAACCCCAACGGCGACCCGGATGCGGGGAACTTGCCGCGCGTGGATGCAGAAACCGGACGCGGGCTGGTGACGGACGTGAGCCTCAAGCGCAAGGTGCGGAATTTCGTCGGCATCGTCAAGGGCGAGCAGCCGCCGTTCGAGATTTACGTCAAGGAGAAAGCCATCCTCAACAAGCAGCACGAACGGGCTTACCAGGGTATCGGCGCGGCGGACCAGTTGGGAGGCGAGGACAAAAAACGCAAGGGAGGTGACAAGGTTGGCGAGGCACGCGACTGGATGTGCAGGAATTTTTATGATGTGCGTACCTTCGGCGCGGTCATGTCCACGGGCGTCAACTGCGGCCAAGTGCGCGGCCCGGTGCAATTGACATTCGCCCGTTCCTTGGACCCGGTCGTGGCGCAGGAGCATTCCATCACCCGCATGGCCGTCGCCACCGAGGCGGAAGCCGAAAAGCAGGGCGGCGACAACCGCACCATGGGCCGTAAATTCACTGTCCCGTATGGCCTCTATGTTGCCCATGGCTTCGTTTCTGCCCACCTCGCCAACCAGACCGGTTTTTCGGAAGAAGACCTCGAACTGCTCTGGCAATCGCTGGCCCAGATGTTCGAGCATGACCGCTCCGCCGCGCGCGGTGAGATGGCAACGCGCGGGCTTTATGTCTTCAAGCATGAAAGTCAGCTTGGCAATGCGCCGGCGCACAAATTGTTCGAGCGCATCAGGGTGGAGAAAACCAATGGCGATGCGCCTGCGCGCGGCTTTTCCGATTACGCTGTTACCGTGGATGAAACCGGCCTCCCCGGCGGTGTAACATTGCAGAAGCTGGTGGCGTAAGAATGGAGAACCTGAAATGAGCGAAATACTGTTTCTTGTGGAGCAAGCGCCCGAGGGTGGGTACATCGCCCGGGCGCTGGGCGAGTCCATTTTTACCGAGGCGGATACCTTGCCGGAACTGCGCCTGATGATCCAGGAGGCGGTACATTGCCACTTCGATGAACAGGACATGCCCAATCTTATCCGCCTGCACATTGTGCAGGAAGAAGTGCTGGCCGCATGAGATTGCCGCGCGACTTGACCGGCGCGGAGCTGGTCAGGCGGCTGTCGAAATTCGGATACAGGCAAACCCGCCAAGCGGGAAGCCATGTCCGGCTGACGTGCGATGCGCCACGGCAACATCACATCACTATTCCGCTGCACGATCCGCTGCGGATAGGCACCCTTGCCGCCATCCTGGCGGATGTGGCCGAAGTGCATGGCATGGAGCGTGACGCCTTGCTGGAGCGGTTGTTTGGCTAGAAGGAGGTAGCGCAACAATGGAGAGGCTGAAATGAGTGAAACCCCATTCAGTAACGAAGAAAACTTGCTGAGCAAAATGGTGCAAACCATTGTCCGCGAAGTCTCGCCGGAGGCCATTATCCTCTTCGGCTCCCGCGCGCGGGGCGATGCCCGGCCGGATTCCGACGTTGACTTGCTGGTGGTGGAGAGCGAGCCGTTTTCGCCCCAGCGTAGCCGGCGCAAGGAAGCTGCGCGCTTGTATATGGCGTTGCGGGGGCTGGCATTGTCCAAGGACATTCTTCTGTACAGCCGGGACGAGTTCGATCATTGGAAGAATTCCTTGAATCATGTGGTTGGAAGGGCTCACCGCGAGGGGAGAGTGCTACATGGCCGACCTTGAACATGCCCGCGCGATGCTGCGGATGGCCGGCAAGGACTTCAATGCGCTCGTCGGCATGCGGGGAAACCATTGTTTGCTGACTCTGTTGGAGAGCCAGGGTGCGGAGGTGGAAAAGTTTTGGCCGCTGGTTCAGTTCACCATGTTTGCGGTTCAGGCGCGCTATGAAGAAGGCGCCGCCGAGTTGGATGAATCCATCGAGCGTGATCTGGAGATCGAGAACGTACGCGCATCGCTGTCCCATGTCGAACAGATGATCGTCGCATAAGGAAAGGCTTGTGACGGGCGCCGACCCCATTCCCCTCTCTGCGCTCCAGCACTGGAGCTATTGTCCGCGCCAGTGTGCGCTGATCCACGTTGAGCAGGCCTTCGAGGAAAATGTTCACACCATGCGCGGCCAGGCGGTGCACCAGCGGGTGGACGAGCCGGGATTCGAGGAGCGCACCGGCGGGCGAGTGGAGCGGGCTTTGCCCCTCTGGTGCGAGCGGCTGAACCTGGTCGGCAAGGCTGACGTGGTGGAATTCCTGCCGGACGGCACGCCTTATCCGGTGGAATACAAGCACGGGCGCAAGCGGGAAAAACTCCACGACGATCTCCAGCTCGCCGCCCAGGCCATGTGCCTGGAAGAGATGGCCGGTAAGCCCGTGCCCAAGGGCGCGATCTATCATCATTCCTCGCACCGCCGCCGCGAAGTGGCGATCACGGATGCCCTGCGCCGCCAGGTCGAAGAAACCGCCGTGGCGGTCCGTGCCCTGCTGGAATCCGGCGTTCTTCCTCCACCCCTGAATGACGCCCGCTGCCGCGAATGTTCCCTCAAGGAAATCTGCCAGCCGGAGGCGATGGCCGCCAAGGGAAAAGTCCACGCCATGCGTGAAACCCTGTTCGAACCGGAGGACGCATGCGCCAGCTCCTGAACACCCTCTACGTGATGACGCCCAATGCCTACCTGCATCTCGACAACGACACCCTGCGCATCGACGTGGAGCACGAGAAAAAAATGCAGGTGCCCTTGCATCACATTGGTTCGGTCGTGACCTTCGGCAACGTGATGCTCTCGCCCGCCGCCATGCACCGCTGCGCCGATAGCGGCATCGCGCTGGTGCTGCTCGACCACAATGGGCGCTTCAAGGCACGGCTGGAGGGCGCGGTGAGCGGCAACATCCTGCTGCGCCAGGCGCAGCACCGCGCCGCCGGAGATGCCGCATTCGCGCTCGACACGGCGCGGGCGGTGATCGCCGGCAAACTGCGCAATGCCCGCCAAGTCTTGCTGCGCGGCGCGCGGGAAACGGATGACGACGAGGACGGCAAGCGCCTGGACGGGGCCGCCGAATCGCTGGCGCGCTCCATCCGCAACCTGCCTCAAGCTGGCGACCTGGACCAGTTGCGAGGCATCGAGGGCGATGCAGCGAAAGTGTATTTTTCCGCGCTGCCCAGTGTGGTGCGCAGGAGCGTCCGCGAGCACTTCACCATGGACGGGCGCAGCCGCCGCCCGCCGCGCGACCGTTTCAACGCCTTGCTCTCCTTTCTCTATTCCATGGTCATGAACGACTGCCGCTCGGCCCTGGAAAGCGTTGGCCTCGACCCGCAGCTGGGCTTTCTCCATGCCGTGCGCCCCGGCAGGGCGGCCCTCGCGCTCGACCTGATGGAAGAGTTCCGCGCCATGCTCGCCGACCGTCTCGCGCTGACACTCATCAATCGCGGGCAAATCGGCCCGCAGGATTTTCAGGAACGGGAAGGTGGCGCCGTATCCCTCGAAAATGATGCGCGAAAAGCCGTTGTCGTCGCCTACCAGGAGCGCAAACAGGAGGAAATCACCCACCCCTTGATCGAGGCAAAAACGCCTATCGGCCTGCTGCCGCAGCTCCAGGCGCGTTTCATGGCACGTACCATCCGTGGCGAGATGGAAGGTTACGTACCCTTTCTGGTGAAATGACATGCTCATCATCGTCACTTACGACGTCTCCACCGAAACCGCTGCCGGGCGCAAGCGCTTGCGTCGCGTGGCCAAAATCTGCGAACGCACCGGTCAGCGGGTGCAAAAATCGGTATTCGAATGCAGCGTCGACCAGATGCAGTATGAAAACCTGGAACGACAACTGCTGGCCGAGATTGACCAGGAGAAAGATAATTTGAGGCTCTACAGGCTTACCGAGCCGGTTGATTTACACGTCAAGGAATATGGCAAATTCCGTGCCCTGGATTTCAACGGACCGCTGATTGCCTGATTTCGCGCGAACTCCAAGTGACGACAAAATCCCCGTGGGTTCGCGTTGTCGTCAAGTTGTTGTGAGACAAGATGAAAATTAGTAAGCTTCCATTCACCCCGTCCCATGATTTGATTCTCGTAACATGGTTCGCGGCCTGCTGCCGGATTTATGTCCGGTATCAAAGAGTTGTAGAAGTACTGTAGCGCCCGCCCTCCGGGGCGGGCGAGGATTGAAACTTGCTGATTTCCAGCGCGGTGCGCGCCCGGTCGATAGTAGCGCCCGCCCTCCGGGGCGGGCGAGGATTGAAACCGCTTGCCAGCCATTCCTTGAACTCGCTCAACGGCGTAGCGCCCGCCCTCCGGGGCGGGCGAGGATTGAAACAATACGGCGAGCAACAAGTCTTCGTAACTGCCCTGTAGCGCCCGCCCTCCGGGGCGGGCGAGGATTGAAACCTGATGTGGGGCGCTCCCACGTCATCCGCTCCCAGGTAGCGCCCGCCCTCCGGGGCGGGCGAGGATTGAAACAGATCGCGCTGGGCACCCTGGCGAAGATCGAACGAGTAGCGCCCGCCCTCCGGGGCGGGCGAGGATTGAAACATCATTTCCCGCTTCACCGCGTCCAGGTTTTCCCTGTAGCGCCCGCCCTCCGGGGCGGGCGAGGATTGAAACATATCGAGCGCACAAATTGACTACGCTCACGCATGTAGCGCCCGCCCTCCGGGGCGGGCGAGGATTGAAACTACCGTTTCCGCCGTCCACACGTCCACCGTCATGCCGTAGCGCCCGCCCTCCGGGGCGGGCGAGGATTGAAACCGCATCCTGACGGTTCTGCCCCCCCCTGGTCAGGGTAGCGCCCGCCCTCCGGGGCGGGCGAGGATTGAAACGTGCGCAATTTCATCGCTGCGGACGGCTTGCAGCTTGTAGCGCCCGCCCTCCGGGGCGGGCGAGGATTGAAACCTTCGGCATCGTAGTGCGGAGGGCATCATGAACGGTAGCGCCCGCCCTCCGGGGCGGGCGAGGATTGAAACTCCTGCTGTTCGCCTTCGGTCTTGGTGCCCTCGGGTAGCGCCCGCCCTCCGGGGCGGGCGAGGATTGAAACGCGCTCGTGCTGTGCGACCTGGTGCTGGAGCTGGAGTAGCGCCCGCCCTCCGGGGCGGGCGAGGATTGAAACCGCCTAGAGCATCAATAATTTCAGAGGGTGTCATAGTAGCGCCCGCCCTCCGGGGCGGGCGAGGATTGAAACTTCTGCTCCTGCCCGTTATTGTAGGCAACGGCGGCGTAGCGCCCGCCCTCCGGGGCGGGCGAGGATTGAAACCAAAGCGAACGAGGATAAGACCATGTCAATAGAAGGTAGCGCCCGCCCTCCGGGGCGGGCGAGGATTGAAACATCGAACTGACCGGCACGCCCAGCCCCAACGGCTTGCGTAGCGCCCGCCCTCCGGGGCGGGCGAGGATTGAAACCGAGACGATGCGGTAGTAGCGGTTGCCCTTGCCGTGTAGCGCCCGCCCTCCGGGGCGGGCGAGGATTGAAACTCATGTGCTGCAGGCTGGAACACCACGGCGAATTTCGTAGCGCCCGCCCTCCGGGGCGGGCGAGGATTGAAACGTGGAATACATAACCGATGCCGCCGAAGATAACGAAGTAGCGCCCGCCCTCCGGGGCGGGCGAGGATTGAAACTTCACGACCAGCCGAACGACTACCAGACCAGCGTTGTAGCGCCCGCCCTCCGGGGCGGGCGAGGATTGAAACGCCATCACTCGGCGCCTGCCTGCCGACGATCAGGTAGCGCCCGCCCTCCGGGGCGGGCGAGGATTGAAACAAAAAGGCGCTGGATTGTTTGAGGCCGGCCAAGCATGTAGCGCCCGCCCTCCGGGGCGGGC
>CAZKHJ010000036.1:0-19919 GCA_964552675.1 uncultured Sulfuricella sp.
GGTTTCTGCCCAATATTGCCCAATATCGCGAGACCATCGCCGCCTCCATCACCCAGGCTGCCGGCCAGCGGGTGACCATTGGCACCATTGGCGCAGGCTGGGACGGGCTGCGCCCGCATCTGAGCCTGCGCCAGGTGCAGGTTTACGACCGGGCCGGCGCGCCGGCGCTGTCGTTTGAGCATATCGAAGGCACGCTGGCATGGTGGAGCCTTGCCGTGGGCGAGATCCGCCTGCATTCGCTGGAAATCGACCAGCCCGGCCTGGCGGTGCGCCGCACGGCCAGGGGGGAAATCTATGTCGGCGGGGTGTGGGTCAACCAGCCTGATAGCGCAAGCGGCTTCGCCGACTGGGTACTGCGCCAGCATCGCATCATCGTGCGCGGCGCAAACCTGACCTGGCAGGACGAATTGCGCCAGGCGCCGCTGCTGGAACTGGGCAATGCCCATCTGCGCCTGGAAAATCGAGGCCGCCACCACCGTTTCGGGCTGCGGGCGACGCCGCCACAGGCGCTTGCCTTGCCGCTCGATATTCGTGGCGATCTGAAAGGGGATTCACCGCGGGATATTTCCTCCTGGACTGGCACATTCTACGCCCGGCTCGATTATGCGGACATCGCTGCCTGGCGCAGTTGGGTGGACTTGCCGTTCCAGTTGGAGCATGGCAGCGGCGGGGTGAGAATGTGGATCAATGTCGGCGGCAGGCAATTGCAGGGGGTTACCGCAGATGTGCAGCTGAACGATGTCCTGGTCCGCGTGGCGCCGGAATTGCCCCAGTTGGACATGCGTCATGTTTCCGGCCGCCTGGGCTGGCGCGATTTGAATCCTGGCCAGGCAATGCAGCTGACGAAGCTCAGTTTTTCCCTTCAGCATGGGCCGTCGTTCGGACCGGCCAGCGCGCGCGTCAGAATTCTGCCACCGCGCGGGAAAAAGCCTGCCGAGGGAGAACTGGAGGTCGAGGGGCTTGAACTCGAACCGCTGGCGGCACTGGCTGATTATTTTCCGCTGGATGACGATGGGCGCGGAAAGCTGCGCCGTTTGCAGCCCAGAGGCCTGCTGCAGGAACTCAAGGCTGGCTGGAGTGGTTCCTGGGAGGCGCCGGAGCGCTACACTCTCAAGGGGAAACTCAGCAATCTCGGGGTGCAGGCCTATGCTTTTGCGCCGGGAAATGCCCTGCCCGGATTTTCCGGCCTGAGCGGCACGCTTGACATGAACGACAAGGGTGGAACAGTCGCCGTCAACGCGCGCCATATGAAGCTGGATCTGGAAGGCGTATTCGACCACCTGCTGGAACTGGACACCCTGACCGCGCAAATGTCATGGAACAGCAAGGATGGCCAGCATGAATTCAAGCTGGCCAATGCCGCCTTTGCCAACAGCCACCTCGCCGGGACCGCTTTCGGCCGCTACCGGACAGTTGCCGGCGGCCCTGGCCAGATCGACCTGAACGGCCAGCTCAGCCGTGCCGATGCCCGTTTCGTCAGCCACTACCTGCCCCTGGTGGTGGGAGCGGACACGCGGGAATGGCTGGCGCGCGCGCTCAAGGCCGGGCGCTCCAGCGATGTGCGGCTGCGGCTGAAGGGCGATCTGGCGAAATTCCCCTTCGAGGACGGCAAATCCGGGCTGTTCGAGGTGAGCGCCAGGGCGAGCGACGGAATTCTGGAGTATGCGCCGGCATGGCCGGTCATCGAGGATGTCGTGGTGGATCTCCTGTTCCACGGCAAGAGCATGGATGTCTTCGCCCATGCGGGGCACACCTACGGGATGAAGATCGGCAAGGTACATGCGCGGATTCCTGATTTGTTGCACATGGATGAAATGTTGCTGCTGGACGGCGAAGCCCAGGGGCCGACTGCGGACATGCTGAAATTCATCGCGCAAAGCCCGGTAAACGGCATGATCGACGGCTTCACCGAAGACGTCCAGGCCAGCGGCAATGGTAAATTCAACCTCACCCTGAAAATTCCCTTGCGCCGTCTCGACGATATGAGCGTGTCTGGCAGCTATTCATTCAAAAACAACAAGGTTTCAGCTGGAGACGGCCTGCCGGCGCTGGAGCAGGTAAACGGTACGCTTCAGTTCACCGGCTCCTCGGTCCTGGTGCCCGGCATCACGGCCCAGTTTCTGGGCGGGCCCGCCACCATTGCCGCTGCGACGCGGCAAGGGGTGGTGCAGGTCAATGCAGCGGGCAAGGCCACGGCGGCAGGCTTGAACAAGGCTTTTGGCCTGCCCTGGCTGCAATCCCTGCGCGGCAGTGCGAAATGGAGTGGCGAAATCACCCTGCGCAAGAAGCTGGTGGATGCGGTGTTCAGCTCGAATTTACAGGGCCTGGGCAGCGACTTGCCGCTGCCGCTCAACAAGAAGGCGGGAGAGAGTATGGCCCTGCGGCTGGAGCGCAAGGCTTCCTCGCTTGACCAGGATAGCCTTGCCGTCAGCTATGGCCGGGTATTGGCGGCACAGCTGGAGCGCCGCCGCCAGGGCGGCGAAATGAAAGTCGAGCGCGGCGCCGTCAGCCTTGGCGGCGCTGTGCCGAAGCTGCCACAGAGCGGCATGTGGCTGAGCGGATCCCTGCCTTACCTGGATCTCGACCACTGGCGTGCTCTGGCTGGCCAGCAGCCGGGCAATGGCACTTTGCCCGGGGTGGATGGAATCAGTGTCAATCTTTCCACGCTGGATGCATTTGGCAAGCGTTTCAACGAGCTGCGCCTGAATGCCGTGGCACGTAACGGGACCTGGCAGGCTGCGGTGGAGAGCCGCGAAATGAGCGGCAGCATCAACTGGAACCGTGCTGGCGCAGGGCGGGTGAATGGCCGCTTCAAGTCACTGAGCATGCCGCCGGAGGCGCCGCCCAAACTGAGTGAATCCCCGGCCCCCAGCGAACACGCGGAAAGCTCGGAATTGCCGGCGCTGGATATCGTTGCCGACAGTTTTTCCGCCCGCAACAAACAACTGGGCCGCCTCGAACTGCTTGCCGCGCCGAGCGGGCGGGACTGGCGCATCGAGAAACTGAAACTGGTCACGCCGGAAAGCATGCTGTCCATGGACGGGGTGTGGCAGGACTGGCTGCAACAGCCCAGAAGCCGGGTCAATCTGGAGCTGGAAACCAGCGACATCGGCAAGCTGCTGGCACGGCTCGGCCATCCGGACAGCGTCAAGGGCGGCAACGCCAGGCTGAAAGGGCAGTTCTACTGGGTTGGCAGCCCTGCCGAGTTCAACTACGCTTCCCTGACCGGGCTCATGTCCCTGGAAGCCCACAAGGGGCAATTCCTCAAGGTCGAACCCGGGCTTGGCAAGCTGCTCGGCGTGCTGAGCCTGCAAGCGCTGCCGCGCCGTATCACGCTGGATTTTCGCGACATCTTCAGCGATGGCTTTGCCTTTGACGATATGACGGCCAGCGTGAAAGTGAACCAGGGCATTGTCAGCGGCAGTGATTTCAGGATGGATGGCCCTTCCGCCAGAGTCAGCATGAACGGGGAAACGGATCTGAATCATGAAACCCAGAACCTGCATGTGCGCGTGGTGCCGCTGCTGGGGGATACGGTGTCCGGTGCCGCTACCCTGCTGGGCGGTCCGGTGGTGGGCTTGACCACGCTGCTGGTGCAAAGAGTGCTCAAGGATCCGATCGGGCAAATGGCTGCATATGAATACAGCATTGGCGGAACATGGGATAATCCGGTTGTGACCAAGTTGAAGAAAAACAGTGGAGAAAGCAAGTCGTGGGACGGCAATTAGTATTTTTCGTCTTGTTCATGGTGCTCAATGGCGTGGCGTATGCGGAGCGCCTGGCTGTTCCTGCGGAACTGTGGGAAAAACCGCGCAGCGGCGAGCTGATCATCGCCCAGCCGGTGGTGAGGGAGAGCGTGGTAACGCTGCTGGCGCAACCTGCGGCACGCCTGCTGATCCATCATGGCCGCAGCGACGAATCCGTGCTGCAGGCCGAGGAATTGCGCGCCTGGCTGATCGCCCTGGCGGTGGACGGCAACCGCATCGAACTGAATTCCGATGGTGAGCATCGCCAGAGCTTGAATCTGGAACTGGTCGGCATCACTGTTGAAGGAAAGCAAACTGCAACCAAGGGGAACCCATGACGAGCAAGGCAAAATCCAGTTTCGCGAAACCCAAGGCACGGACTACCATGCTGAAAACCAAGCCCCTACCCGGCACCTGCCGGGTGGCGGCGATTCAGATGGCATCAGGACCCAACGTCTCTGCCAACCTGGCCGAGGCCGAGCGCCTGATTACAATGGCCGCCGCGCAGGGCGCGAAGCTGGTGGCCTTGCCCGAATATTTCTGCATCATGGGCCTGAAGGAAACGGACAAGGTCGAAGTGCGGGAAACCGAAGGCAAGGGCCCGATCCAGAAATTCCTCAGCGCCCAGGCCAGGAAGCACAAGATCTGGCTGGTGGGCGGCTCCGTGCCGCTGGAAGCCTCGGTGCCCGGCAAGGTGCGCAACAGCTGTCTGGTCTATGACGACAAGGGCAAGCTGGCGGCGCGCTACGACAAGATTCACCTGTTCGGACTCGACCTCGGCAACGAGCACTACCGTGAGGAGGAAACCATCGAGGCCGGAGACCAGATCGTGGTGCTGGAAACGCCGTTTGGCCGCATCGGCCTGTCGGTCTGCTACGACCTGCGTTTCCCCGAACTGTATCGTTCGATGAAGGATGTTGACCTCATCGTGGTGCCTTCGGCTTTTACCGATACCACCGGCAAGGCGCACTGGGAAACCCTGGTGCGTGCCCGCGCGATCGAAAATCTGGCCTATGTCGTTGCCCCAGCCCAGGGCGGCTACCACCTGTCCGGGCGCGAAACGCACGGCAACAGCATGATTGTCGATCCCTGGGGCGTGGTGCTTGACCGCCTGCCGCGCGGCTCCGGCGTGGTCATTGCGAGTGTCAATCGCGGTTACCAGGCCAGTTTGCGCAAGAGCCTGCCAGCTCTGCAGCACCGTACCATCCACCAGTGTTGAAAAACCCGGCAACCTTAAAGGCCATACATGACCGCTCACACCCAGCCCCAGATTGAACCCGGCACCCTGTTTGCCACAGCCGAAAGCACGCTGCTCAAGCCCTACCACCTCGATAGCGACAGGTTGCAGCAGGTGTTCGGCCAGATCATGACGCACCGTGCCGACTATGCCGACCTGTATTTCCAGTACAGCCGCGCGGAAAGCTGGAGCCTGGAAGAGGGACAGGTGAAATCCGGCAGCTTCGACATCGGCCAGGGGGTGGGCGTGCGGGTAGTGAGCGGGGAGAAGACCGCCTTTGCCTATTCCGACGAAATCAGCCTGCCGGCCCTGACCGAGGCTGCCCGGACCACGCGCGCGATTGCCCGCCAGGGCGGCGCAGCCAGGGCGTATGCGGTGCGCCATGCGCCAGGCCGCGAACTGTATTTGCCGCATGATCCGATCGCCAGCCTGGACGATGTGCGGAAAGTGAAACTGCTGGAAAAGCTGGAGCGCCTCGCCCGTGGCATGGATCCGCGCATCACCCAGGTAATGGCCGGGCTGGCGGGGGAATACGAAGTGGTGATGGTGGCGCGCAACGACGGCCTGATGGCCGCCGATGTGCGTCCCCTGGCGCGCCTTTCGCTGCAGGTGATCGCCGAGCAGGACGGACGGCGCGAGCAGGGCAGCGCGGGCGGCGGCGGACGTTTCGATTATGCCTATTTCAACGACGAGATGCTGGAACACTATGCCCGGGAAGCCGTGCATCAGGCGCTGACCAACCTCGATGCGCGTCCGGCGCCGGCCGGCTCCATGACGGTGGTGCTGGGCGCCGGCTGGCCGGGAATTTTGCTGCACGAGGCCATTGGCCACGGCCTGGAAGGCGACTTCAACCGCAAGGGCAGCTCGGCTTTCAGCGACCGGGTGGGCGAGCGGGTGGCGGCCGAGGGCGTGACGGTGGTGGACGACGGCACCATCGCGCGCCGGCGCGGCTCGCTCAACGTGGATGACGAGGGCAACCCGACCCAGTGCACGGTGCTGATCGAGAACGGCATCCTCAAGGGCTATCTGCAGGACTCCCTCAACGCCCGCCTGATGGGCGTGGCGCCGACCGGCAATGCGCGGCGCGAATCCTTCGCCCACATCCCCATGCCGCGCATGACCAATACCTACATGCTCAACGGCGACAAGGATCCGCAGGAGATCATCGCCTCGGTGAAGCACGGCCTGTACGCGGCGAATTTCGGCGGTGGCCAGGTGGATATCACCAGCGGCAAGTTCGTGTTTTCCGCTGCGGAAGCGTACATGATCGAGGATGGCAAGATCACTTATCCGGTCAAGGGCGCCACCCTGATCGGCAACGGGCCGGATGTGCTGACGCGGGTTTCCATGATCGGCAACGACATGAAGCTCGATCCCGGTGTCGGTACCTGCGGCAAGGAAGGCCAGAGCGTGCCGGTGGGCGTGGGGCAGCCGACGCTGCGGGTGGATGGCCTGACCGTGGGCGGTACTGCTTGAGGCGGCTGTTCGCAGCGATGCTGCTGGGCCTGGCGGGTCTGGCCGGTGCGGGTGGCTTGACCCTGGCGCCGGATACGGCGTATTACTTCGAACACTTCGACCCGGAGCAGAAGCCGTGGCAGCCGGGCCAGGACCTGAATATCGAGGAAGTGTTCAAGAACTATCAGTATTACGAAATCCGTATGATGCAGAACACACGGGAGATTCAGGTCACCCGCTATATTCGCAACCGCCGCGAGAGCAGCGAGCGTTACCGCATCAAGCCTGACGGTGCGCTGGAAAAGCTGGGCCACTAGTGGGCGGCATGCACCGGTTCTGTGCGTACCTTGACAGGGTCATATCGTGTCAGGAGAGATATTTGTTCTGAAGCACAGGCAGGAAGCCTGCCCGGGCGCTGCGGAAATCGCTGGAGTTACTTTGCATCCCGCTGATTTTTCGTGATAGTCTTTAATTCCTGCCGAAGCGGGCTGATCCGCCTGGAACGCTATTTGCGTGGAGATGGCAGCGAATTGCCGCCGGGCACTTCCCAAGTCATACTTTCGTCATATGGCGGCAGTAATCTTTCAACCAGGATGATTTGAAAATTTAAGGAGCACAGACATGGCTGAAGCGAAAACCGAGACCGTAGCGAAAGCAAAAAAACCTGCTGCGGCACCCAAAAAGGCCCCTGCTGCCGCAAAAACGGAAAAGCCCGCTGCAGCCAAGCCCGCAAGCAAAACAGCGGCGAGCAAGCCTGCCGCCAAAAAGCCTGCAGCCGCCAAGGCCGCTGCCAAGCCCAGGACCAGCAAAAGCAAGCTGGCCGTTACGCCGGAACAGCGCTACATGATGATTTGCGAAGCGGCTTACTATCGTGCGGAGCGCCGTGGTTTTTCGCCGGAAAACGAGATCCAGGACTGGCTGGACGCGGAAACCGAGATCAACCGCCTGCTCGGAATGTAAGCAGAAAACCGCCGGCTACTGCGGTTCGTCAGTGCCGGCGGAGGTTCCCTTGAGGAACTCGTCAAACTCGCCCATGGAAATTTCTTCCACCTCCATACCCTTGCGGGCGAGGTGGCGCACGTCATAGTGCTCGTTGTGGCTGTCTGGGGCATTGGCGGAGCCGGTGTCCGCTGCAATGGTGGTGTCGTCGGCTGCGGCGATCGTTGTCGCTCCAGACAGGGTGTCCTGCGGATATTCGGGTTTTTCCTCGAACTCGTAATCCGCCTGTTCCGGGCCGGGCGCCTCGCTTGTGTCGGTCTTGAAGCGCCAGAACACGGCCGGAACCTGAAAGCCCAGTTTTTCCCGCAGATGACGCTTGATCTGGATTTCCAGGATATTCGAAAAACGCAGCTTTTTCTGCGGCACTGCCTGAATCAATACGACCGGGTTGCTTTCGTAATCGATGGTATAGACCTTGAAAGACTGTACCTCGCGCGCCTGAAGAAAATGGATGACTTCGTCGTTGATGGTCTTCAGGGTGCGTTTATCGATCCCGGCCGGTTTGTCCTTGGTAAGGAAAGTGAACATTGCGCTCGCTTGATCTGTGTATTGTGTCGACGGGAGTGATTCTAGCGCGTTTTGCGCCTTGCGGTATCAGCTGACGACTTCGTAGCCGGCATCGTTGATCGCATTCCTGAATTGTTCCGCGCCGCTTTTCGCCGCGTCGTAGCTGATGGCGACCTGGCCATTTTCCAGGGTGATATCCACACTGCTCACGCCGGGGATCGGTTCCAGCACGTTTTTCACGCTGCGGACGCAGCCCATGCAGGTCATGCCTTTGACAGTCAGGGTCAATTTTTCCATTCTGGTTCTCCTGTTTTTTGTCTTTGCAGGGCGGGGTTAACCCCGGCTTCCTGCCTTCCATCTTTTCAGCAGCAGCGAATTGCTGACTACCGAAACCGAACTCATGGCCATTGCCGCTCCGGCGATCACCGGGCTCAGCATGCCCATTGCTGCCAGCGGAATGCCCAGCACATTGTAAATGAAAGCAAAGAACAGATTCTGGCGAATTTTTCCCAGAGTGGCGCGGGACAGGCCGATGGCGTCGGCCACGCTGTTGAGGTCGTTGCGCATCAGGGTTACGTCCGCCACCTCGATCGCCACGTCCGACCCGGCGCCAACCGCGAAGCTGACATCGGCGGCAGCCAGCGCGGGCGCATCGTTGATGCCGTCACCCACCATGCCTGTCACCGTGCCACCAGCCCGGAGTTTTTCCACCTCCTCCGCCTTGTGCTGGGGCAATACCTCGGCGCGGTAGCGCCCGATTCCGGCCTGGCGCGCGATCGCTGCGGCAGTGGCGTGATTGTCGCCGGTGAGCATGATCACCTCGATGCCCATGCTCTTCAGCCGGGCAATGGCCTGGGTGGAGCTGTCGCGCAAACGGTCGGCGATGGCGATATAACCCAGGAGCACACCGGCTTCCGCCAGGGCCACCCCGGTTTTTCCCTCGGCGTGTATCCGGGACAGGATGGTGTTGTCAGGCGCCAGGCCGTTTTCTGCCAGATAGGCCGGGGAGCCGAGGATGCAGCTTTTACCTTCGACCTCACCCGTCACGCCTTTGCCCGGGAGGGACGAGAAACTGCCCAGGGCGGGGAGTTCGAGCCCCTGTTTCCGCGCCTGTGCCAGGATGGCCTGTGCCAGCGGGTGCTGCGAGCCCTGCTCCAGCGTGGCGGCCAGGCGCAGCAGCCGCAGCGCCGTGGCAGCGCCGGCAGGCAGGAGATCAGTCACTACCGGCTTGCCCTCGGTCAGGGTGCCGGTCTTGTCCACGACCAGGGTCTTGATTTTTTCCGCCCGTTCCAGCGCGGCGGCATTCTTGACCAGAATCCCGTTGCGTGCGCCCTGCCCGGTGCCGACCATGATGGCGGTAGGGGTGGCCAGGCCCAGGGCGCAGGGGCAGGCGATCACCAGTACCGCGACGGCGTTGATCAGGGCGAGAGTGAAGCTGCCGCCCAGCCACCACCACAGCGCGAAGGTGGCGATGCTGATGGCAATCACCGCAGGCACGAAAATCCCGGAGATGACATCGGCCAGGCGCTGGATCGGCGCCTTGGAACCCTGAGCCTGCTCCACCAGGCGAATGATTTCCGCCAGCAGGGTATGGGAGCCAACGCCGGTGGCGCGGCAGCGCAGCATACCTTCCTGGTTCTGGGTGGCGGCATAGACCTTTGCTCCGGCGGTTTTCGCAACCGGCAGGCTTTCCCCGGTCAGCATGGCTTCCACCACGCTGGAGTGCCCCTCGATCACCTCGCCATCGACTGGCACATTCTCGCCTGCCCGGACGACGAAAATTTCGTCCACCCGGATGCTGCCGATTTCCACCTCCACGGCCTTGCCGTCGCGCTCCACCCACGCGGTGCGCGGCTGAAGCCGGAGCAGTTCCTCGATGGCGGCGGAGGTCTTGCCCTTGGCGCGCGCTTCCAGCAGCTTGCCCAGCAGCACCAGGGTGATGACTGCCGCGCCGGCTTCGAAATACACGTGCTGCGGCAGCGCCCAGAGCGTGACCACGCTGCTGAACAGCCAGGCCATGCTGGTGCCGAGGGCGACCAGCACGTCCATGTTGGCGCCGCCGCCGCGCAAGGCATGCCAGGCGCCAAGGTAAAAACGCCTGCCGGCCCAGAACTGCACCGGCGTGGCGAGCAGGAATTGCAGCCAGCGCGGAATCACATCTGCATGGTGGCCGCTGAACATGAAGCCCATTTGCGCTACCAGCGGCAGGGTGAGTGCGGCAGCCAGCCAGAAGACGCGCAGTTCCTTGCGATAGGCGGCCTCGCGCCGGGCACGTTCGGCCTCGCGGCTGGATTCGCCGCTTTCATGCGCGCCGTAGCCGGTTTTGCCGATGGCGGCAATCAGCTGCTCGGGGCTGGTCAGGCCGGGGGTATAGCTGATGCGGGCGGTTTCGGTGGCGAAATTGACGCTTGCCGTCACGCCTTCGATCCTGTTCAGCGCCTGTTCGATGCGGGTGGCGCAGGCTGCACAGGTCATGCCTTCAAGGGCGAGCTGGAGTTGCTGGGGAGGGACGGAAAAGCCGGTTTTTTCGATTGCCTGGATCAGGCTGGCTGGCGTGGCCTGGGCCGGATCGTAATCGATCCGGGCTTTTTCCGCCGCCAGGTTGATGCTCGCCGTGACGCCGGGCAGCTTGTTGAGATTTCTCTCCAGCCGCGTCGAACAGGCGGCGCAGGTCATGCCCGCAACGGGGAGTTCGATACGGCTGGGAGCTGTCATGGCGTTTTCCTGCTAATTCAGAACCCCTCCCGGCCTCCCCTTGTCAGGGGAAGCGGTGGGCTCTCCCTGACAAGGGGGAGCTGGAGGGGGGCATGTGTTTTACGCTAATCCTCCCGCCGCATCTGCGGGAACAGGATGACATCGCGGATCGAGGGGCTATCGGTGAGCAGCATGATCAGGCGGTCAATCCCGATGCCCTCGCCCGCAGTGGGCGGCAGGCCGTATTCCAGGGCACGGATGTAGTCGGCATCGTAGTGCATGGCTTCCGCATCGCCCGCTTCCTTTTGACGCACCTGTTCCATGAAACGTTCCGCCTGGTCCTCGGCATCGTTGAGTTCGGAGAAACCGTTGGCCAGTTCGCGCCCCACGATGAACAGCTCGAAGCGGTCGGTGATGCCGGGATTCTGGTCATTGCGCCGCGCCAGCGGGGAGGTCTCCGCCGGGTAGTCGATGATGAAGGTGGGCTGGATCAGCAGGGACTCGGTGGTCTCCTCGAACAGGGAAAGCTGCAAGCCGCCCACGCCGTCGGTGGGATGGTGGGCCGCGCCCGTCTTTTTCAGCGTTTCGAGCAGGAAAGGGCGGTCATGGAGCTGTTCGTCGCTGTATTGGCCGGGGTGGTATTTCTGGATTGCCTGGGTGATGGTGAGGCGGTCGAAGGGCTGCGCCAGGTTGATGGTGTGGCCCTGATACTGCACCACGGCATGGCCGAGCACGAAAGTCGCCACGTCGCGGAGCATTTCTTCGGTCAGATCCATGAGGTATTTGTAATCGCGGTAGGCCTCGTAGAACTCGATCATGGTGAATTCAGGGTTGTGGCGCGTGGAGAGGCCCTCGTTCCTGAAATTGCGGTTGATCTCGAACACTTTCTCGAAGCCGCCCACCACCAGCCGCTTGAGATACAGCTCCGGCGCGATGCGCAGGAACAGTTCCATGTCCAGGGCGTTGTGATGAGTGGTGAAGGGGCGCGCCGAGGCGCCGCCGGGGATGGGGTGCATCATCGGCGTTTCCACTTCGAGATAGCCGCGCTCGACCAGGAAGGTGCGGATCGCCTGGATCACCCGGGAGCGCACCATGAAGGTCTTGCGCGTTTCCTCGTTGGTGATCAGGTCGAGGTAGCGCTGGCGGTATTTCGCTTCCTGGTCGGTGAGGCCGTGAAATTTCTCCGGCAGCGGGCGCAGGGATTTGGTCAAGAGGCGCAGTTCCCGTGCGCGCAGGGAAAGCTCGCCCTTGTTGGTCTTGAACAGGGTGCCGGTGGCGGCGATGATGTCGCCCATGTCCCAGCGTTTGAAGGCTTCGTGGGTTTCCGCGCCGACGCCCTCGTCGTTGATGTAGAACTGGATGCGGCCGCTCATGTCCTGCACCGTGGCGAAGCTGGCCTTGCCCATCACCCGTTTCAGCATCATGCGCCCGGCAATCGAGACCTCGATATTCTGGGCTTCCAGGTCTTCCTTGCTGACGGCTTCATGCAGGAACTGCAGGTCGCCCGCCATGTGGGTGCGCTTGAAATCGTTGGGGAAGGCGATGCCTTCCTGGCGCAGTTCGCCCAGTTTGGCGCGGCGCTCGGCGATGATCTGGTTTTCGTCCTGATGAATTTGTTCCTGCTCGCTCATGCGTTAAACCCCTTGTTTTAAGCTTGCTTCGATGAAGCCGTCCAGGTCGCCATCCAGCACGGCCTGGGTGTTGCCGACTTCGTAGTTGGTGCGCAGATCCTTGATGCGTGACTGGTCCAGCACGTAGGAGCGGATCTGGTGGCCCCAGCCGATGTCGGTCTTGGCGTCTTCCATGGCCTGCTTTTCCTCGGTGCGCTTGCGCATTTCCAGTTCGTACAGGCGCGCTTTCAGCATCGCCATGGCCTCGGCGCGGTTGCGGTGCTGGGAGCGGTCGTTCTGGCACTGCACCACGATGTTGGTGGGCAGGTGGGTGATGCGGATGGCGGAATCGGTCTTGTTGATGTGCTGACCGCCGGCACCGGAGGCGCGGAAGGTGTCGATCCTGAGATCGGCGGGATTGATCTCGACCTCGATCGATTCGTCGATCTCGGGATACACGAACACGCTGGAGAACGAGGTATGGCGGCGGTTGCCGGAGTCGAAGGGGGATTTGCGCACCAGGCGGTGCACGCCTGATTCGGAACGCAGATAGCCGAAGGCGTAGTCGCCGCTGATCTTGAGCGACGCGCTCTTGATGCCGGCCACCTCACCCTCGGATTCCTCCAGCACCTCGACCTTGAAGCCCTTGCGTTCGGCGTAGCGCACGTACATGCGGCGCAGCATGGAGGCCCAGTCCTGGGCCTCGGTGCCGCCCGAGCCGGCCTGGATATCGAGGAAGCAGTTGTTGGGGTCCATGGGGTTGGAGAACATGCGGCGGAATTCCATTTCCGCGACGATTTTTTCCTGCTCGGCAGCATCCTGGTCGATGCTGAGCAGCGAATCGTCGTCGTTCTCTTCCTTCGCCATGTCGAACAGTTCGCGCGTGTCGCGCAGCGACTGGTCGAGCCTGCCCAGGGTGCCGATGACGGTTTCCAGCTCGCGGCGTTCCTTGCCCAACTCCTGGGCGCGCTTGGCGTCATTCCATACTGCCGGATCTTCCAGCAGCTGTGCGACCTCGGTCAGGCGTTCCTGCTTGACCTCGTAGTCAAAGATACCCCCGTAGATCCTGGCTGCGCTTCATCAGGTCGGCGAGGCGGTTTTCGATGGCGTTGAGTTGTTCGGCTTCCATGAGTTATGTTTTCAGGCTAAAAGCAGGGAATTATATCAGAACCGCCGGTCATCTCCTGTGGTGAGAAACGCGGCATAATGGCGGTTTGTGAGCGCCGTGAATGGCGCCGACTGGAATTGAAGAACATGTCTGAACGATTGCATAAAATGCTGGCCCAGGCCGGCGTGGGCTCGCGCCGCGAGATGGAAGAACTGATCCGTGCCGGGAAAGTGACGGTCAATGGGCAGGTCGCAGAAATTGGCGCCCAGGTGGAAGAAAGCGATGTGGTCAAGGTGAACGGCCGCATTGTCAGGTTCCGGCAAACCGCCAAGCTGCCGCGCGTGCTGCTTTACCACAAGCCGGAAGGCGAAATCGTCAGCCGCGATGATCCGGAGAAACGCGAGAGCGTGTTCGATGTGCTGCCGCAGATTCGCGGCGGCAAGTGGATCGCGGTCGGACGGCTGGATTTCAACACCGGTGGATTGTTGATCTTTACCACTTCCGGCGAGCTGGCGAATCATCTGATGCATCCGCGCTTCGAAGTGGAGCGCGAATATGCGATACGGGTGCGCGGCGAACTGACACCGGACCAGCTGCAGCAGCTCAAACAGGGCGTCGAAATGGAAGATGGGCCGGCCCACTTTGAAAGCCTGGCGGACGAGGGCGGGGAGGGCAGCAACCACTGGTATCGCGGCATCCTGAAAGAGGGGCGCAACCGCGAAGTGCGGCGCATGTTCGAAACCATGGGCCTGACGGTGAGCCGCCTGATCCGGGTGCGTTTTGGCATGCTCACCCTGCCGCCGCGGGTGAAACGCGGGCGCTGGCTGGAGCTGGAGCCGGAGCAGGTGGTTGCGGTGCTCAAATGGGCCGGCATCGATTTGCCGGAAGCGTCAGCCGTGCCGCGCGGCAAGCCGGTAGTCAGAGACAAGGCCGAGCAGAAACGTTCGCAGCCGCCGCGACGCCCGCGTGCGATGAAAAAAACGCCGTTCCGTGCGCCGGCTAAGAAGACAACAGAACGTTAATGGCGTTAAAGTTGATCGGATAAGCCCAAAGCAGTAAGCTAGTGTCATGCAGCACCTTTAAATAACGATGTGGAGACTCTCATGTACACCGAAATTGACGATGCAGTGGAAATGGACGTTGTGACCCGTGAAAAGCTGGTTTCTGACCTGAAAGTGGTGATCGCGGATGCCGAGGAACTGCTGCGTGCGACGGCAAACCAGGCCGGCGAAAAGATTGCCGAGATTCGCGTCAAGGCGGAAGAAAACCTGCGCAATGCCAAGATTCGCCTGGCTCGTGCCGAGGAGGCATTGCTGGAGCGCACCAAGGCAGCGGCCCGGGCGACGGATGACTATGTTCGTGCCAATCCCTGGCGCGCAGTCGGTATTGCCGCTGGTGCGGGTTTCATCGTCGGCCTGCTGGTGGGCCGCCGCTAACCGGTATGGCACAAACACCCGATCACGGCGGCCAGGGCGGCCTTTACGATTCGCTGAAAGGCCTGGCCGCAACGGGTGTGGCGATGCTGCAAACCCGGCTGGAGTTGCTTTCCACCGAACTGGCCGAGGAAAAAGAGCGTTTGCTGACCCAACTGGTGCTGGGGCTGGCAGCGCTTTTTTTTATCGGGTTGGGTATCGTATTTGTTGCACTGTTCCTTACCGTGATCCTGTGGGAGCACCACCGCTTGCTGGTGCTGGGTATGTTTACCGCCCTGTTTCTCGGCCTGGGCATTGCTTCCCTGCTGGCGGTGCGGGGCTTCTCCCGCAACCAGTCCAGGCTGTTTTCGGCCAGTCTGGCCGAGTTGTCCAAGGATAAGGATCGTCTTGATCCGCGCCCGTGAATAAGCGACTGATCGAACTGGCCGGGCGCCGCGAGCGTCTGGTGGCAAAAATCGAACTCCAGCGCAGCGAACTGGTCCGTCATGTCGCGCCCTGGAGGGGGGTTCTCTCTGTGGCGGACAAGGGCGTGGAAGTGGTGCGCTATCTGCGACAGCACCCTGGCCTGGTGGCCGGCGCAGTGGGTTTTCTTGTGGCGTTGCGGCCACGCCGTGCCTTTGCCTGGCTGAAACGTGGCTGGTGGGCCTGGAAAATGACACAAAAGATGCGGCAACGTTTGGGTAGTGTTATCGGGCGTTAAATCGTAAGTGGTTCCAGTCCGGCAACGGATCTGTTTTCTTTGTCCTCCCCAAGGGAGCGCATCATTGGTTGCATGCGCCCGTTCCACTGTGTATTTTTTTTATACGGTTTCCGTACCGGTCAACCTCATGTGATGCCTGGCCGTTATTGTCATTGCAGTTCAATTTACCTTGATTATCCGGAGGAAACAGATATGCGTACTTTCAAACTGTTGGTTCTGGCTGTTGCTGCGCTTGGCGCATCCTCGCCGCTATGGGCCAACCCGGCCGATACGCCGAATATCGATCAGCGTCAGATCAATCAGCAGAACCGCATTAACCAGGGTGTGCAGTCCGGTTCGCTGACGCCGAATGAGGCTGCCAGCCTGGAGCGCGGCCAGGCGCGCGTCCAGAACATGGAAAACCGCGCCAAGGCGGATGGGGTGGTCACGCCCCAGGAGCGCCGGCGCATTCATCGCGCGCAGGATACGCAAAGCCGCCAGATCGCGAAGAAGAAACACAACCGCCGTCATCGCTAAAACAGCTTTTCCATGCGCTCCTCCCAAGTTCGTGTGTGGCACGTCTATCCCGACGCGGCGCGGCTGCAACAGCGCGCGGTGCAGGCGATTGCGCGGCTTGCCGCAGAGGCCATTGCGCTGCGCGGTGAATTCAGGATTGTGCTGGCTGGCGGCACCACGCCGCGCGTTGTTTATGAGCAACTGTGCGGGATCGCAACCGATTGGTCGGCCTGGCATGTCTATTTTGGCGATGAGCGTTGCCTGCCTCCTGAGCACGGGGAACGAAACAGCATGATGGCCTGGCGGGCGTGGCTGGGAGCCGTTGCCATCCCGGCAGGGCAGATTCACGTCATTCCTGCCGAACTGGGCGCCGAGGAAGCCGCTGGAAGATATGCCTCTACGCTGGCAGTGGTCGAAACGTTTGATCTGGTGCTGTTGGGGCTGGGCCAGGATGGGCATACGGCCAGCTTGTTTCCCGGTCAGGACCATGGCGCAGACGAGGAGAGCTCGTCAGTGCTGGCGGTGCATCATGCGCCCAAGCCGCCGGTGGATCGGGTTTCGCTGAGCGCTCGGCGTCTGGGGCGGGCAAGGAAGGTGTGGTTTCTGGTGACGGGTCAGGATAAGGCGCCAGCTGTCAGGGCCTGGCGTGGCGGGGCGAATATCCCTGCTGCGGCGATCGTGTCCGGTGACGAAGTTGATGTGTGGATCGATGCTGCCGCATTTGCATGAGTGAGGCTCATGCCGGCGGATGAGATTCGTGAGGGGGAACACCCCTCACGATAAAATTACTTGTTGATGGTGGTGGGCGGTTGCTGGGATTGGGTGATTCCGAGCTGGGCATGTTCGCTGGCTACCTTGGCGTGCTTGATGACCGCTGCGCTGTCATTCGCGTCAGCTGCTTCCTTGGCTTTTTTCAAGGCATCCTGGGCAGTCGTCCACAAGGCATTTTTTGCCTTTGCTGCCTTGATATCGGCTTCTGCCTTGGCCAGTGCCTGCTTGGCTTCTTCCGTCAGCTGCGCTTTTTTCTCTTCAGCCTGTGCCTTGGCCGGGACTTGCGGTGCTTGTGGCGCTTCGGCCTTTACCGGCATGCTGCCGCCGCAGCCCGTCAAAGCCAGCAGTCCAGCGCCAGCCAGTGCAATCATGATTTTCTGCATGGATTTCAAACTCCTCATTTTTGTAGGGTGAATGTTGTTTCTGTGGTTTTGGCTGGAATTGCGAATGGTTTGTTGTTTTTAGGATCATTCCAGCGCTGCCGATAAAATATCGGTTTGCGGCCGGTTCGTCAAACTGTACCGGAGTCGGCTCCGTGTCCGCCGGTTTACCGGCCTTGGGCAAACACGTATAATGGCGTCTTTGTGAAATAAGGATAATAAATCATGCGTGTCGTTCAAAAAGCGCTCACTTTTGACGATGTCCTGCTGATCCCCGCACACTCCGCCGTTCTTCCCCGCGATGTCAGTCTGAGCACCCAGTTGACCAGGGAAATTACCCTCAATCTGCCCCTGCTGTCCGCAGCAATGGATACGGTGACGGAAGGCCGTCTGGCGATTGCGCTGGCGCAGGAAGGCGGTATCGGCATCGTCCACAAGAACCTCACGCCCCAGCAGCAGGCCGCCCATGTGGCCATGGTCAAGCGCTTTGAAAGCGGTGTGGTCAAGGATCCCATCACCATTTCTCCCGCCATGACGGTGCGGGACGTGCTGGTTCTTACCCGCCAGCACCGGATATCCGGCTTGCCGGTAGTGGAGAACGGCACCGTGGTCGGTATCATTACCAACCGCGATCTGCGCTTCGAGACCAATCTCGACCAGCCGATCAAGAACATCATGACCCCGCGCGAGCGCCTCATCACCGTGAAGGAAGGCGCATCCCGTGAGGAAGCCCTGAAGCTGATGCATCAGCACCGCCTGGAGCGCGTGCTGGTGGTGAATGACAAATTCGAACTGCGCGGCCTGGTTACCGTCAAGGATATCCAGAAATCCACCGAACACCCGCTGGCCTGCAAGGACAATCTCGGTCGCCTGCGTGTTGGCGCGGCAGTGGGCGTTGGTGCCGGCACCGAGGAGCGTGTCGAGCTGCTGGCTGCAGCCGGGGTGGACGTGATCGTGGTGGACACTGCCCACGGCCATTCCCAGGGCGTGCTGGACCGCGTCAAATGGGTCAAGACCCGCTTCCCGCAGGTGCAGGTCATCGGCGGCAATATCGCCACTGCCGCTGCTGCGCTGGCGCTGGTCGATCATGGCGCGGACGCGGTCAAGGTCGGCATCGGCCCCGGCTCCATTTGCACCACCCGCATCGTTGCTGGCGTGGGCGTGCCGCAAATCACCGCTGTGGATAACGTGGCCAACGCCTTGCGCGATTGCGGTGTGCCGCTCATCGCCGACGGTGGCATCCGCTACTCCGGCGACATCTCCAAGGCGATCGCGGCCGGCGCGAGCTCGGTGATGCTGGGCGGCCTGTTCGCCGGCACCGAGGAAGCGCCGGGCGAGATCGAGCTGTTCCAGGGACGCTCCTACAAGTCCTACCGTGGCATGGGTTCCCTCGGCGCGATGCAGCAAGGCTCCAAGGACCGCTATTTTCAGGATAACGAAGCCAACGCCGACAAGCTGGTGCCGGAAGGCATCGAGGGGCGCGTACCCTACAAGGGCAGCGTGCTCACGGTGATTCATCAGCTCATGGGCGGTTTGCGTTCCAGCATGGGTTACCTGGGCTGCAAGACCATTGCCGAAATGCATGCCAAGGCGGAATTCGTTGAAATCAGCAACGCCGGCATCCGCGAATCCCATGTTCACGACGTGCAGATCACCAAGGAAGCGCCGAATTACCACGTTGACTAAGGTGTAAAACGCCAAAGGGGTGCATGAGCACCCCTTTTTTATTACCAACGGATTAAACACCATGTCCCATCAGAAAATCCTCATCCTCGACTTCGGCTCCCAGTACACCCAGCTCATCGCCCGTCGCGTGCGCGAGGCCAGCGTCTATTGCGAGCTGCATTCCTGCGATGTCAGCGAGCAGTTCATCCGCGATTTCGCACCAAACGGCATCATCCTCTCCGGCGGCCCGGCCTCGGTTTACGAGGAGGAAACCCCGCGTGCGCCGGACCTGGTGTTCACCCTTGGCGTGCCGGTGCTGGGCATCTGCTATGGCATGCAGACCATGGCGGCGCAGCTCGGCGGCAAGGTGGAAAACGCTGCCAAGCGCGAGTTCGGCTATGCCGAGGTGCGCGCCCACGGCCACAGCGCGCTGCTGACGGACATCCAGGATCGGGTCGGCGCCAACGGCGAAGGCTGGCTGGACGTGTGGATGAGCCACGGTGACAAGGTTACCGAGATGCCGCCGGGGTTCAGGATGATCTGCGAGAATGCCGCTACCCCCATCGCCGGCATGGCAGACGAAGCCCGCAAGTTCTATGCGCTTCAGTTCCACCCCGAAGTGACCCATACCCTCCAGGGCAAGGCCATCCTGCAGCGCTTCGTGCATGACATCTGCGGCTGCGGCTCGGACTGGAACATGCCGGATTACGTGGAAGAAGCAGTTGGCAAGGTGCGTTCCGAAGTGGGCTCCGACGAGGTCATCCTGGGCCTGTCCGGCGGCGTGGATTCTTCTGTGGTGGCAGCGCTGCTGCACAAGGCCATCGGCGACCAGCTTACCTGCGTGTTCGTGGACAACGGCCTGCTGCGCCTCAACGAAGCGCAACAGGTGATGGAGACCTTCGCCAGAAACCTGGGCGTGAAGGTGATCCATGTCGACGCCTCCGAACGTTTCATGAAGGAACTGGCCGGTGTCACCGATCCGGAGCAGAAGCGCAAGATCATCGGGCGCGAATTCGTCCACGTGTTCCAGGAAGAGGCCGAAAAACTGCCCAAGGCCAAATGGCTGGCGCAGGGCACCATCTACCCGGACGTGATCGAATCCGCCGGCGCCAAAACCAA
>CAZKHJ010000037.1:0-18654 GCA_964552675.1 uncultured Sulfuricella sp.
AGCGTCGCACCAAGAACAATCCGGTGCTCATCGGCGAGCCCGGCGTGGGCAAGACGGCCATTGTCGAAGGGCTGGCGCAGCGCATCGTCAACGGCGAAGTGCCCGAGACCCTGCGCGACAAGAAGGTGCTGGTGCTGGACATGGCAGGCCTGCTGGCCGGTGCCAAGTTCCGGGGCGAATTTGAAGAGCGCCTCAAGGCCGTGCTCAAGGAAGTGGCGCAGGACGAAGGCCGCATCATCCTGTTCATCGACGAAATCCACACCATGGTCGGCGCCGGCAAGGCCGAGGGCGCGATGGATGCCGGCAACATGTTGAAGCCCGCCCTGGCGCGCGGGGAATTGCACTGCATCGGCGCCACCACGCTGGACGAATACCGCAAGTACATCGAGAAGGATGCCGCGCTGGAGCGCCGCTTCCAGAAGGTGCTGGTGGGCGAGCCGAGCGTGGAGGACACCATCGCCATCCTGCGCGGCCTGCAGGAGAAGTACGAGCTGCACCACGGCGTGGACATCACCGACCCGGCGATCGTGGCGGCGGCGGAGCTGTCCCACCGCTACATCACCGACCGTTTCCTGCCCGACAAGGCCATCGACCTGATCGACGAGGCGGCCTCGCGCATCAAGATGGAAATCGACTCCAAGCCGGAAGTCATGGACAAGCTCGACCGCCGCCTGATCCAGCTCAAGATCGAGCGCGAGGCAGTGAAGCGGGAAAAGGACGAGGCTTCACAAAAACGTCTTGCCCTGCTGGAAGACGAGATCAGGAAACTGGAGCGTGAATACGCCGATCTGGAGGAGGTGTGGAAGTCGGAAAAGGCGCAGATCCAGGGTTCCGCCCATATCAAGGAAGAACTGGACAAGCTCAGGATCGAGATGGAAGCGGCCAAGCGCAAGGGCGACTGGCAGAAAGTCTCCGAGTTGCAGTATGGCAGGATTCCCCAGCTGGAGGCCCAGTTGAAACATGCCGACAGCGCCGAGGCGACGCCCCGCACCAACTGGCTGTTGCGCACCGAGGTGGGCGCGGAGGAAATCGCCGAGGTGGTGTCGCGTGCCACCGGGATTCCGGTCTCCAAGATGATGGAAGGCGAGCGCGACAAGCTCCTGCAGATGGAAGGCAAGCTGCATGAGAGAGTAGTCGGCCAGGACGAGGCCGTGCGCCTGGTGGCCGACGCCATCCGCCGCTCGCGCGCCGGGCTGGGCGACCCCAACCGGCCCTATGGCTCCTTCCTGTTCCTGGGGCCGACCGGGGTGGGCAAGACCGAACTGTGCAAGGCGCTGGCCGCTTTCCTGTTCGACTCGGAAGAGCACCTGATCCGTATCGACATGAGCGAATTCATGGAGAAGCACAGCGTTTCCCGCCTGATCGGCGCGCCGCCCGGCTATGTCGGCTACGAAGAGGGCGGCTACCTGACCGAAGCGGTGCGCAGGAAGCCCTATTCCGTGATCCTGCTCGACGAGGTGGAGAAAGCCCATCCGGACGTGTTCAACGTGCTGCTGCAAGTGCTCGACGACGGCCGCATGACCGACGGCCAGGGCCGCACCGTGGACTTCAAGAACACCGTGATCGTGATGACTTCCAACCTCGGCTCGCAGAACATCCAGGCCATGGCGGGGCAGCCCTACGACGTCATCAAGGCCTCGGTGATGGAGGACGTGAAGACCTATTTCCGCCCCGAATTCATCAACCGCATCGACGAAGTGGTGGTGTTCCACGCCCTGGGCGAGGCGCACATCCAGTCCATCGCGCGCATCCAGCTGCAGTATCTGGACAAGCGTCTGGCCAGCATGGAGATGAAGCTGGAAGTCAGCGACGCCGCGCTGGCCGAGCTGGCCAAGGCGGGCTTCGACCCGGTGTTCGGGGCGCGTCCGCTGAAACGCGCGATCCAGGCCAATCTGGAGAATGCGCTGGCGAAGGAAATCCTGGCCGGTCATTTTGGAGCCAAGGATACGATCCGGGTGGATTGCCGGGAGGGGGTGTTCAGCTTCGGGAAGGCTTGATTGGAGGAACCTGTTTGACAGGTTCCGTATCGCGGAATATCATCGGCCATGATTCATTCGTTCGCATGCCCGGACACCGAGGCCTTATTTCACAGCCAGGATGTATCGCTCTTCAGGAATATCGAGCGGGTGGCGCGCCGCAAATTGCTCCAGCTTCATGCCGCCACCGAACTCGGCAGTTTGAAAATTCCGCCGGGGAACCGCCTGGAAATGCTGAAAGGCAATCGCAAGGGGCAGTGCAGCATCCGAATCAACGACCAGTGGCGAGTTTGTTTCGTGTGGCGCGAGGATGGCGCGCATGATGTTGAAATCGTGGATTACCATTAGATCCACAGGAGTATCAGGAAATGGCACAACTGCTTGATGAAATTCACCCCGGTGAGATCCTTCTGGAAGAATTCATGAAACCCATGGGGATCACCGCCCGCAAACTGGCTGCTGACATTGATGTTTCACCCAGCCGCATCAGTGAACTGGTACATGGGACGCGGCCTGTCACCGCCGATACTGCCTTGCGACTTGGGCTTTATTTCGAGATGGAGCCGCGTTTCTGGCTGAATCTGCAAAGTGAGTACGACATGCGGATGGCCGTGCGCAATCTTAAAGACAAGATTGCGCCGCGTATCCGGTCGCTTCACCCGATCATTGCATAGGGCACTTCCCCTCGTTTCAGGGGTGGCATGAAAAACGATACCACCATCCTTGCTGTGATCGATGCTGAATTTGGTGTCGTTCCCCGACCCGAGCATTTCACCGATTTTTCCCATTGCTGCGAGTGTGCCGAACACGACGAAACCCTGCGCTCCCGTGATCGGGCGTCGTTGCGCATCGAGGATGTCGGCAATCCTGGGTGGGATCCCTTGTGTTTCTGTTCGGCCGAGGGGATTGCCTATTTTTTTCCCGCGCTGGTCCGGCTCGCGCTGGCTGGGCCAGCCGGGGAATCTGGCTGGTACGGCGAGCAGCTGGTGTTTCACCTCTATTACGGCTATCGGGATAACCGCTTCTACCTTTATTGCCGTCCCTCCCAGCGCGCGGCGGTGGCCGGGTTTCTCGCGCATCTGATCGACACCCGCGCCACGCTCATCGATGACCATGCCAGCGCGGATGAATTCCTGCGCTGTCACGAACTGTGGCACGAAGCCGGCTGAGTACAGGGCTCCCCGGCAGGCTGGGGTGATGTTAGAGTACGGCTGATCGTGATTACAGTGCGGAGAATGGCATGGACAGCCCCAACAGCCAGCAAACAACGGGAAAGAAACTGACCCCTAGCGCCATCGCCGGCTATCTTGACCAGTATGTGGTCGGTCAGGATGAGGCCAAGAAGATTCTCGCGGTGGCGGTATATGCCCATTACCGCAAGCTCGGCAGGCAGCGGCCGGGCGCGGTCGAGATCGCCAAGAGCAATATCCTGCTGATCGGCCCGACTGGTACCGGCAAGACCCTGCTGTGCGAAACCCTGTCGCGCATTCTGCGCGTGCCTTTCGTCACTGCCAATGCCACCTCGCTGGCTCAGTCCAAATATGTCAATGAAGAAATCGGGGCGGTGTTGCTGCGCCTGGTGGAGAAAGCTGACGGCGATATTGCCAAGGCCCAGCGCGGCATCGTCTTCATTGACGAGATCGACAAGCTGAAGTCGCCTGAGGGCGAGCAGCGCAGCACCTCCGGTGAACGGGTGCAGCATGCCCTGCTGAAAATCATGGAAGGCGCGCCAGTCAGGCTGGACGGCGCGCAAACCCTCGATACTTCCAACATCCTGTTCATTTGCGCCGGGGCTTTTGTCGGCCTGGAAAATATCACCGCTACCACCCATGCCTTCGGCTTCATTTCGATCGCTGACAGCGACAATCAGAAAATCCTCGACCGGCTGAATTCGCGCGTGAAGCCGACCGATTTGTTCGCTTTCGGGCTGATTCCGGAATTTGCCGGGCGCCTGCCCATCATTGCCAATCTCCAGAACCTGTCCAAGGATTTGCTGGTGAAAATCATGGTCGAGCCGCGCAACTCGATCTATAACCAGTTTCGCGAAATGTTCAGCGACGAGGGCGTCGAGCTGGAGATCGAGCACGCGGTGTTCCGCCAGATCGCCGAGCTGGCCTTCGAATACAAGGTCGGTGCGCGCAGCCTGAGGGGAATTTTCGTGGAAATGATCACGCCCGTGCTGTACCAGATTCCCGACCGGCCCGAGATCCGCAAGGTGGTGATCAGGTCGCTGTTCGAGGAGCCCGAGCTGGTGAGCTAAGGCGCCACTGATTCATTCCCTCCCCCTTGAAGGGGGAGGGGTTTGTTTTGGTGAATAAATCAGCGCTTCCCTAACTCCTGAGCAGCACCAGCATGGCCCCGCTTCCCCCGTCCATCGCCCTGGCCTGGCAGAAGGCGAGGATTTCCTCGCGCTGCATCAGCCAGTGGGCGACCTTGTTTTTCAGCACCGGCTCGCGGTTCTTGGAGCGCAGCCCCTTGCCGTGAATGATGCGCACGCAGCGCAGCCCGGATTTCTGGCAGTGGTGGAGAAACTGGACCAGTTCCAGCTTGGCTTCGGCTGAAGTTAACCCGTGCAGGTCGAGTTCGCCCTGGGTGACCCAGTGGCCACGGCGCAGCTTGCGCAGCACGGCGAATTGCAGGCCGTGGCGGAGGAAAACCAGTTCCTCGCCGCTTTCCAGGCTGTCGGCCCAGTAGACGTGGTCGCTGAGGGAATCCGCTAGCACCTCGCGCTGGTCGCGCAGGCTCTGGCGGGGAATGGGCCTGGGCTTGCGCGGCGGATGAAGAAACCTGTGCCCATGGCGCAGCGGTCTGGCATCGCCGACCGCTGAGCGGAACAGATTCAGGTCATCTTCCTCCACCGCTCGACACGCCGGCTTACTTGTGCAGGTTGTCGAGGTAGCGCTCGGCATCGAGCGCGGCCTGGCAGCCGGTGCCGGCGCTGGTGATGGCCTGGCGGTAGATGTGGTCCTGCACGTCGCCGGCGGCGAAGATGCCGGGGATGCTGGTCTGGGTGGCGAAGCCGTTGCGGCCGCCCTGGGTCACGATGTAGCCGCCATCCAGTTCCAGTTGGCCGGTGAAAATGTCGGTGTTGGGTTTGTGGCCGATGGCGATGAAAATGCCTTGCAGGGCGATGTCCTTGGTGGCGCCGTTCTGCACGTTCTTGAGGCGCATGCCGGTGACGCCGGACTTGTCGCCCAGCACTTCATCCAGCTCGCAGAAGGCTTCCAGGGTGATATTGCCGTTCTTGATGCGGTCCATCAGCTTGTCCACCATGATTTTTTCCGCCTTGAAGGTGTCGCGGCGGTGCACCAGGGTGACGTGCCTGGCGATGTTGGACAGGTACAGGGCTTCTTCGAGGGCGGAATTGCCGCCGCCGACCACGGCCACGTCCTGGTTCTTGTAGAAGAAGCCGTCGCAGGTGGCGCAGCCGGACACGCCGCGGCCCATGAAGGCCTGTTCCGAGGGCAGGCCGAGATATCTGGCGGATGCGCCGGTGGCAATGATGAGCGCATCGCAGGTGTAGGTGCCGGCATCGCCGATCAGGGTGAAGGGTTTTTCATTCAGTTTGGCGGTGTGAATCTGGTCGAAGATGATTTCGGTGTTGAAGCGTTCGGCATGTTTCTGGAAGCGTTCCATCAGCGCCGGGCCCATCACGCCGTCCACGTCGGCCGGCCAGTTATCCACTTCGGTGGTGGTGGTGAGCTGGCCGCCCTGCTGCATGCCGGTGATCATGACCGGCTTGAGGTTGGCGCGCGCAGCGTAGATGGCGGCGGTGTAGCCGGCGGGGCCGGAGCCGAGGATAAGCAGTTGGCTGTGTTTGACGCTCATAAGGGTTACTCCAGGGGTAAATTAGGGGGGATTCGGGCCTGATATTGGGTTCAGGCGGATTTTATCAAGCTTATTTCAGGTGATAGTAAGTGGCGTTCAGATAGGCCGCGACATGGGCCTCGTCTTCCGGGAACCAGCCGGCGCCGACATTGTTGTTGCAGGCCTTGACGCGGGAGCCGAGCTGCTGCTGGCTGGTGACTTTGCGGTCGGCACGGGTATACATCTTGCTGCCGTCCTCGCCGAATTTCGAGGCGTGGCAGGCGATGCAGGACTTGTCGTGCAGGGCCTTGCCGATTTTCGCATCGCCATTTTCTGCGGCAAAAACGGGTGCGGCGGCAAGCAGGGCAAGGCCCAGGATGGCAGGAAAATTTTTCATCGAAGTTCTCCCTAAACGGATTGATGAGGTTGAATTACTTTAGCAAATAACTCGGATATGGTGTCAATTATGCGCCATGAATGCCCGCAGATGCGCTACCCGCTGGCTGGCGGCGGGGTGCGAGTCGTAGAACAGCGAGTGCAGCGGGTCGGGCGTAAGCGTGGCGGCATTGTCGTTGTAAAGTTTTACCAGCGCGTGAATCAGGTGCTCGCCGCTGGCGTTTTCCGCCGCGTAGCGGTCGGCTTCGAATTCGTGCTTGCGCGAATACAGGCTGGACAGGGGGTGAAACAGGAAGGTGAATACCGGGCTGACCAGCAGGAACAGCAGCAGGGCCACATCGGTGCTGCGGCTGCTGACGCCCAGTCCCTGGTAGAACCAGTCCTGCGGCATGAGCCAGCCGAGCAGCCACAGCCCCGCCAGACTGAGGACAAACAGGGTGGCGATGCGCTTGATGACATGGCGACGCTTGAAATGGCCCAGTTCGTGGGCCAGCACCGCCTCGATCTCATCATGGTCGAGACGCGACAGCAGGGTATCGAAAAACACGATGCGCTTGGATGCGCCCAGCCCGCTGAAATAGGCGTTGCCGTGGCTGGTGCGGCGGGAGCCGTCCATGACGAACAGGCCCTGGGACCTGAAGCCGCATTTTTGCAGCAGGGCTTCGATGCGCGCGGCCAGCGCCTGGTCCTGCAGCGGCGTGAACTTGTTGAACAGGGGGGCGATCACCGTGGGGTAGAGCATCAGGATGGCCAGGTTGAAGCCCATCCAGGCGAGCCAGACATACAGCCACCAGTAGCTGCCCATTTCACCCATCAGCCACAGCACGCCGAGCAGCAGCGGGATGCCCAGCGCCGCGCCGAGCAGCGCCTGCTTGAGCAGATCGGCAAGGAACAGCCCGAGCGTCATCTTGTTGAAATCGAAGCGTGCGTCAATCACGAAGGTGCGATACAGGCTGAGAGGCAGTTCGAGCAGGCTGGAAATCACCAGCACGCTGATGATCAGTGCCACGCCGCGCCACAGGCCGCTGCCCAGCAGTCCCTGCCAGAAACCGGCGAGCGTCTGGATGCCGCCTCCCAGGGTGAAGGCCAGCAGCAGGGTCGTGTCCAGCAGGATGTGGAACAGGCCGAGGCGGGTTTTGGCGCTGGAATAATCCGCTGCTTTCTGGTGCGATGCGAGCCCGATATGAGCGGCGAAATCCACCGGCACGGCGTTGCGGTGCAGACGGATATGGCGCAGGTGGCGCTGTGCCAGCCACAGGCGGATGGCGGTGGTGACGGCCAGGGTGGCGATGAAGATCTGGGTGAAAAGCGGCATGGGTGGCAAAGGACTCGGGATGACGATTGATCGGGCTCATGCCACAATATATGGCTGAATTCGCATGGGACAATAGTATGGCACAAGAGAACAGCAACCTTGTCTGGCTGGACATGGAAATGAGCGGCCTCAACCCGGACAGCGATCGCATTCTGGAAGTGGCGCTGGTGGTGACCGATGCCCAGCTCAACACAGTGGCGGAGGCGCCGGTGCTGGTAGTGCACCAGTCCCATGCCGTGCTCGACGGCATGGACAACTGGAACAAGGGCACGCATGGCAAATCCGGCCTGATCGACAAGGTCAAGGCTTCGAAACTGGATGATGCCGAGGTGGAAGCGATGATGATTGCCTTCCTGCAGCAGCATGTTGGTGCAGGAAAGTCACCGATGTGCGGCAATTCCATCTGCCAGGACCGGCGTTTCCTGGCCCGCTACATGCCCAGGCTGGAAGCTTATTTCCACTACCGCAACCTGGATGTGAGCACCATCAAGGAACTGGCGCGACGCTGGCAGCCGGCCCTGTATGATGGCTTCAAGAAGGAAAACAAACACGAGGCCCTGGCGGATATTTACGAGTCCATCAGCGAACTCAAGTATTACCGCGAGCATTTCATCAGGGGTTGATTCTAGCAGCATGCTAGGCACGGGATTTGCTGCGCTAACCTGACCGAAGACAAGCGAAGGACTGGCATGAAACAAGGCACGACATTCACCCTCGAAGTCAATCCCCGGATTCCGCGCAAGCTGATACGGTTGGAAGAGCTGGCCAACAATCTCTGGTACAGCTGGGACAAGCCCACCCGCACCCTGTTCGCACGCCTCCATCCGGGGCTGTGGGATGCGGTGGGTCACAACCCCAAGGTATTTCTGCGCCGGGTGGATGAAAAACGTCTGCTCGATGCGGTGGACGACCAGGTCTTTCTTGCCACCTACAACCGTGTCCTGTCGGCCTACGACACTTATCACCATGAGCTGGTGCGGCACAATGGCGATGGCCGTCTCGGCGATGGCGAGCTGGTGGCCTATTTCTGCGCCGAATTCGGCTTCCATGAAAGTTTCCCGATCTATTCCGGCGGTCTCGGCATCCTGGCCGGCGACCACTGCAAGGCGGCGAGCGACATGTGCCTGCCTTTCGTGGGCGTGGGCCTGCTATACCGCCAGGGGTATTTCTCCCAGACCATAGACGGCGACGGCAACCAGATCGCCAGCTATGCCGATTCCGACTTTGCCGATCTGCCGGTCAGCCCGGCGCGGCGCGAAGATGGCAGCGAAATCCGGGTGATGGTGGAGATGCCGGGACGCCAGGTGGTGGTCAAGGTATGGCAGGCGATTGTCGGCCACGTGCGCTTGTATCTGCTTGATACCGATCTGGAAGAGAACAAGCCGGAAGACCGCGATATCGCCCACCAGCTCTACGGCGGCGACCGCACCATGCGCCTCAAGCAGGAGATCATCCTCGGCATCGGCGGCGCGCGCGCCCTGCAGGAACTCGGCCTCAAGCCTACCGTATGGCACATCAACGAGGGCCACGCCGCCTTCCTGATCCTGGAGCGGATGCGCAACCTGGTGGTGCGGCAGAAACTCGATTGCGAAAGCGCACTGGAAGCGGTGGCGGCAAACACCGTATTCACCACCCACACCCCGGTTCCGGCCGGCCATGACCATTTTTCCGAGGGCATGATCAGCGAGTATTTCCAGCACTTCTGCCATGCCACGGAACTGCGCCTCGACCGCCTGTTTTCCCTGGGGGTGACGCCGGAAAGCCCGGAATTCAACATGACCGCGCTGGCCATCCGCGGCTCGCGTCACCAGAACGGCGTGAGCCGGATTCACGGCAGGGTTTCCTCGCGCATCTGTTCCACGCTGTGGCCGGAAGTGCTGCCGGAAGAAAACCCCATGTCCCATGTCACCAACGGCGTGCATGTGCCGACGTTCCTGGCGCAGGAGTGGGCGGACCTGTTCGATAACGTGTTCGGCTATGAATGGCGCCACCGCATGTCGGATACGGAGTTCTGGAACCGCATCGACGAAATTCCCGACCAGCTGTTCTGGAGCGTGCGCCAGTCGCTCAAGTCGCAGATGCTGCAACTGGTGCGTTATCGCAAGAGCGCGCAGCATTTCCGCAATCACGGCAGCGAATCGCACCTTGACCGGATGCTCAAGCATGTCGACCGTTTCGACCCCAATGTGCTGACCATCGGTTTCGCGCGCCGTTTTGCCACCTACAAGCGTGCCGCGCTGCTGTTCGAAAACCTCGACTGGCTCAGTGAGATCATCTCCGACCAGAACCGGCCGGTACTGTTTCTCTTTGCCGGCAAGGCCCACCCCGCCGATCAGCCGGGGCAGGATCTGATCCGCCAGATCACCAGCATTGCCCACAAACCTGATTTCGAGGGCAAGGTCATGCTGGTGGAAGGTTATGACCTCGGACTGGCGCGCCGCCTGGTGTCGGGTGTGGACGTGTGGCTCAATAATCCGGTTTACCCCCTTGAGGCGAGCGGCACCTCGGGCATGAAGGCAGGCATGAACGGTGCGATCAACCTGTCCGTGCTGGATGGCTGGTGGGGCGAAGGCTACGACGGCAGCAACGGCTGGGCGATCAAACCGGCGCCGACTTATATGGAAGAGTACCGCCGCAACAAGGAAGAATCCCAGACCCTGTATGAAATCCTCCAGGATCGCGTCATCCCGGCCTATTACGATCGCGGCAAGATGGGTTATTCACCGGAATGGGTGAAAATGTCCAAGCGCTCCATGGCCACCATCCTGCCGCGCTTCAATTCGGGCCGCATGGTGGGCGAATACGTATCCAAATTCTATCTTTCCGCCAGCCAGCAGGGGCGGTTGTACGAGCAGGACAACCATGCCGCGGCCAAGCGCCTGTCGGCCTGGAAGGGGCGGGTGCGGACAGCCTGGCCGGGCGTGGAAATGCGCCGGCTGGATGCGCAGCTACGGACGATACACTTCGGCGATGCAGTAAAATTCGAGGTGGCGCTGAAAATGAACGGGCTGACGCCGGAAGACGTGGTAGTGGAACTGCTGATCCGCCGCCCCGCCAAGCAGGACTTGTCCGAGTACCTGCATTTCGGCTTCAAATTCCAGAACATCAGCGCGGATGGCAAGGAACACCTGTTTGCCCTCGATCTGGCACCCGATCTGTGCGGACGGCTTGATTACAAGATTCGCGTCTATCCCGCCCACGAGTTGCTCACCCATCCGCTGGAAATGGGTTTGATGAAGTGGCTGTGAGAATCGGAAAAGAAATTCTGGCAAAGCGATAAATCAAAAAAAGACGCCATACAAACACCGGGAACCCCAGTTGCTTGTATGGCGAACGTCTGAAGTGCCTGAGCCGCTTATTCCGGAAACTTGTCAGGCTTTTCCGTCGAACTTTGCCCAGTGGACGAAGTCTTCATGGCTCCGGCGCGGTTGTCTGGGCAGTTCCTTGTGGGATGGATGCCCGATGCACAAGAGCATGACGATCAGATAATCGTCGGGAACTTTCAGGTATTCCGCCACGCCCTTGGGATCGAAACCAATCAGTGGTGCGGTGCCCAAGCCCATTCCATCCGCGACCAGCATGAATGTCATGGCTGCCAGAGATGCGCCGCAGACTGCATGCTCAATGCGTCGCGCATCGTCAGGGTAGACTACATCGATGGATCCCTTGAGAATTTGCTTTACTTCGTCGTTAAAATAACCGCCATCAACAAATTGCTGCAGAATCTGCTCGTCACGGCGGTGGGGGTTCTTGTCACCCAATACCGCGACGACCGCGACAGAATCTGTAACCTGCTTCTGGTTCCAGCACAAGGGCTGGAGTTCAGCGCGCTGTGCTGGATCTTCAATGACGATGAAATCCCATGGCTGAAAATTGTATGAAGATGGAGTCAGTGCGGTCAATTCAAACAGTTTGTGCCACTGTTCCAGAGTGATATTCGGTCCGGGGGTAAAGCTGTGGATGGCGCGGCGCCTTCTTATGACTTCCTCGATACCGGTGGAGATGTTTTGCTCCAGCAAGGATCCTTCGGTAGGTGCATTCATGTGTTTCCTCCTTTTTGCAAGTGAACGTTCATTCACTTTATGGTTGCCGGAGTGTTTTGTCAATATTTAGTGATCGTTTATTTAATTTTATGGGGGCGTTGGAATGCTGATTTCTGCTAGAACTATATTGGTGCAAAGGGTTTTGGGAAGTTTGGCTTTTCATGCTGCTCGTGGGGCGGGGCAGACATGCATACGCTAAACATGCCGGAGATGGTCCGGGCCAGGCATGTTTTTAACTGGAATACGCTGTGAACGAGGTGAATAAAAAGCGTGGAACCTGGAGCACAGCCTAGGAGGCTGGCGTCTCATTCCTAGCCGCTGTCTGCCCGGTACACGGGAGGGTCTTCAGCCCAACCATCCTCAAGTAAAGATTGACCATCTCCCTTACCAGCGACTCCAGGTTATGGAAATGCTTTTCACCAACACGCATGGTCTGGGATAGCATCACTTCCCTGAACAGGCCAACATATGCAAGAGTGGCAACTGGAATATCAATTTTGGGAATTTGCCCTTCCTTCATCAATTCTTTCAGGCTGATTTCAATGTAATCAATAAAGCTTCTCCATTGATTCAGAAAAAATTGATCACTAATCCCGCCTCCATCGATAATGCTTCTTAGTTCAATGCGAAGGGTGTCTGCATCGGCGATCCGGCTTTTGACAAAGACCAGGGTCATGCGGTAGAGCACATCGCCGAAGCCGGCAGGCCCATCCAGGACGGCATCCAGATAATCTTCACGGTTGCATGCTGCAGCATCCAGAACCGCCTCATACAGTTTCTCCTTGGAGAGGAAGTGCTGATAGAGCACAGCCGGGCTTACGCCACAGGCACGTGCGATTTCATCTACCGAGACGCCATGTAATCCCTTTTTGGCAAACAGGCTTTTCGAAGCCAGAATGATGGATGTTTTTCTGTCCTCGGCCTTCATGCGTTTTTGCCTGATCGTTTTCATAGATATCTCCTTCCTTGGTCTGATCGAGTCAGCCTGTGTAGTTGTCGTTTGTAGCTTTTCAGGGGTGCATTTCTCCTGCACCTAGAGTAAATCATATTGTTTTTTTGCTGCAGTGGCCTCCATTTGTCATGACATTCCGTATCAGCCGCACCATGCTGAGGGTGATGTTTCCCCAACCAGACAATATCCGGCCAGAGTAGTTGCAATTCTCATTGTGACCCGCTTTAGGGTGGTTATGCTTTTTTGTCATGAAGCGAATTCAAATTTTATGCTTGACCCCCCAATTTTTCTCGTGCTATAAAGTTAGTAAATGCTCGTTAACATATGAGGGCTGACTGGTTTGCAACTGCAAAGGTGCTGTCGATGAGTTATGAAGACGAATGGAGAGCAATGTTGAAGCAGCCGTATGGAGGGGCGCAGCCGGTGTCGCCACAGGCGTTGTTCTTTGCGGGAGATTATGAGGTGGTCGGACCTGACCCGGCTTTGGGCCATCATGAAGTAGCCGAGTTGGGTACGAACATGATTATGATCCACTATCACCATCGTCATGAGTATGCCGGGGGAAGCAACAAGGGTTTATGGGGGACCCTTGTCAAGGAAGAGGGGGGCGTGCAATGGGAAGAACTGGACAGGGTGATTGAAAGTGCCCGACAGCATTTTTCCATTGTCGGACTTTACCCGATCGGCTGGGCTCACATGGTGCCTCAGCACCTGGGTGAAACGGTTCTGGATGTCGACCCAGAAGTGGTTTCAGACTGGGTTGCCGAGGTTGTGGATCGCTATCACGACAGGGTTGATATTTTTCCGATATTTTATGAGTTAAATGTATTCGACCTGTTCTTCAGATCGACGCATCTTCAGCCGTATGGTGACAAACAGAAAGCGCACATCATCGACTGTCTGGTGCTGAGTGCCAGAAAAGTTCTGGAGAGGACGGGCGTAAAGGCGCGTGACCAGCTTGTTGCAGCGACTTTTGTCGAGTTGACCAACTCCAGCTTTTACTGGATGTCTGAGGGCAAGCTACTGGAATTGCCCAGAGGATCAGCCTTGCTGCATGCGCCCTTGTGCCCCAATGACCTGATCAGGACTGCCCGGCGACTGGATAGGGGTGCATCTTCCGGGGAATACCAGGAGACGGTCAGGCGGCTGCTTGCCAGGCTCATTTTCTGGAACGCGGATGATAGTGGTGCCAACGATACGGTGGGTGACGATTTGTACCGTATCTATCAATCGGGAATGTTTTTCGAACCCTGCTCCAATCCAGAAGGCTATGTTCGCCAAGTTATAGCAGGCTGGGATGCCCAACCCCAGAATACCTACGAATATCTATTGAAAAGGATGGCTCCCAATCTCTCTGTTCCCACCGCGGCTGAATGTCTGAAGCACAATTTTGACGAGATGTCGGCTTTCCTTGGGGATGGCACCATTCCTTGGGAAATCAGAAACAGCGTTGTCGGTTTTGTCCTGGATGATGTTTTTAAATGCGCAAAACAGTCCGGTATTACATCAGCCATTTATCCCTCTGAAACAATCGATAGCTCTGGCATGCGGCATGGCGGTCGACCACTGCGTGTCAGTGATATTGGCACTGCCTACGCAGAAATTATTCGCACCACCAGACACAAGCAAGAAGCTGGCGTTACTTCGAATTAAAGGATGCAGACCATGAATACAGTTGCAGAACTTGTTTCAGGTATTTCCACATATCGTGCCGGGATTTCCAGTGGGGTAGCAGCGAAGAGCGTCGCTGACCTTGTTGTCGATCATCTGGTTGAAATGGGAGTCGACTATGTGTTTGGTATTCCCGGTGGGGCGACGATTCCCTTCCACAATAGCCTTGAGAAACACCCCGATATCAATTTCGTGCTGACTCGCCACGAGGGAGGGGCCGCCTTCATGGCAGACTGCTATGCCAGGGCTTCTGGGCGCATCGGGGTGTGCTGTGCGACAACTGGTCCAGGTGCTACCAATCTGGCGACAGGCGTTGCTGCAGCCTATATGGATTCCGTTCCCATGCTGGTGATTACTGGCATGAATGCCACCGATACCTGGGGCAGGGGTGACTTTCAGGAGAGCTCTGCCTATGGAGGCGTGGACACGGTGCAAATGTTCCGGCCTTTGTGCAAATCCTCGGAAGTCATCGTGTCGGAGAAGGTGCTTCAGCACAGGTTGCGGACCGCCATTTCCACAGCCCTAACAGGAAAGCCGGGTCCGGTGCATATCGCGGTGCCTAGAGACCTGTGGGGACGGATGGTTACAAAGGAGCACTGGGATCGGCCAAGAGGTTTTCGTGCTTCTCCCTCCGACAATGATACCCAGGAAATCGCTGCCCTGCTTCTCTCAGCTGAGCGTCCCCTGATCGTGTATGGCAGCGGTACCTCGACCAGTGCGCTGGAACTCCTGTTTGAATTGAGTCGCAAGCACGTCATTCCAATTATCAGCACACCCCGCGGAAAAGGAAAAGGGTGCAGCAAGGTAACCGAGAATTATCTTGGCAGTATGGGGATATCTGCAAACACACTGGTGGATGAATTCCTTCAAGCCAATCATTTCGACGTGGTGGTCAGTGTTGGTGCAGGGTTTGGAAGCTATGCGACGAACTCCTGGGATGCCTCGTTACTGCGAACCGGGACCATGGTCCAGGTAAATGTTGATCCAAGAGACATTGGAAAAATATTTCCAGCTCATATCGGAGTCGTTTCCGATGCCAGGGATTTTGCGGAAAAGCTTCTTGAGGTATGTGCAGCGCGTGGTTTCCCTGTCCCAGAGTCAAGAAGGGAATGGCTTGCTGGATGGGCTTGCCGGCCCAAATGGGATTTTCCTCCCGAACTGCACATTGGGAGAGGTGGGAAACCAAGCCCAATGGAGATTATTCGTGCTGTGGACCAAGCTGTCGGCGACCGTGGCATTGTCATGGCGGATTCTAATTCCATTTTGCTTTGGGCTACGCACCATTTGCCCGAGCGGAACCGGCGCCGTTTTATCAGCATGTGGGGGTGGGCCAGCATGGGCCATGCGACTGCTGGTGTCGTGGGCGCAAAGCTGGCCGCACCGGAATCCGATGTGGTCGCACTCGTGGGTGACGGCTGTTTCGTAATGAATGGCAATGAAATCGCCACTGCTGCTGATCTCAGCCTGCCTATTGTTTGGGTCATCAATGCCAATGAACAGCTTGGCATGATTCATTACGAACTCCGCTCCAGTGGCCTTACCAGGAGTGCGACCCTGAAAAACCATGATCTTCTTGGTCTTGCGCGCTCTTTAGAAGCAAATGCAGTGAATTGTGACAACCCGGAACGCCTGGATGTCCTGATCAGGCAAGGTTTAAGAGGTGTTGGGCCCACGGTAATCCAGGTCAATGTCGACCCCGGCATGGTTCCACCCATGGGCCAGAAGAAACAGGGGACCGCCCGATGGAAGCAGTACGTCGAAAATCTTTGAATGAGGGAATGAGATGAAAGTCTGGTTTGATGGTTCCATGGCAGCCGTAGGGGATGCTCGCGTGTCCTGTCTTGCCCATACCCTTCATTATGGGACAGGCGTATTTGAGGGAATCCGTTCTTATCGTGTCAAAGATAGTCGGACAGTGTTCAGGCTGCAAGAACATGTGGAACGGTTATTCAATTCTGCACGCAGTCTGAGAATGGATATTCCATTTTCACCCGAAGAAATCGAAAGCGCCATTCAGCGTGTCTTGGCAGAGAACTGCTTGCAGGACGCCTATATTCGCCCCCTGGTGTTTTTCGAGCAGGGCGGGATGGGGCTGGATATCGGCGCTCACCCAAAAAATCCCGTCCATATCATGATTGCTGCATGGAAATGGGATTCCTATTTCACGACTGGTGAATGGGCGGATGGTATTAGCGCAAGACTGGGCGTCTGGAAGAGGGTTCTTCCCCATCCCAACGTGAACAAGGCCAAGGCTGTTGGTTTCTACGCCAGCTCGTATCTTGCGCATATGGAAGCAAAATCATACGGTTACCAGGAGGCTATCCTGATAGACGAAGATGGCCATCTTGCCGAAGCCAGTACCTCGAACCTGTTCCTGGTCCAGGATGGCGTGCTTTTTACCCCCACAACCAACGCCATCCTGCCCGGCATTACCCGTGATACGGCGATCACCATCGCGCGCGACCTTGGCCTGAAAGTGAACGAGGAAAATATTCCACAGCGCCGGATATTTATGGCTGATGAAGTGTTTCTGACAGGCACCGCCAGTGAGGTGGTCCCGGTTACCCGGATCAATGGTCAACAGGTGGGAGCGGGGAAAGCGGGACCTATTACGCAGAGTATTTCGGATATCTACCAGCTTGTAGTGAGGAATAGCTATTCATTTTCTGCTGCGATATCGGAAATGGTTGCCCATTGGCATCCAATAGTGCAGGAAGCCTGAAGCCAGGGGCCCTGTTTTCAGAGTGTTTGAATGTTAGTCAATACTAAAAAGGAGTTGCAGCAATGAATCCGGAAAGAACCAGCTTGTATGAGCGCCTGGGCGGCAGGGAGAACATTCGTCAAATCAGCGAGGATGTTTGGATCAATCATGTCAGTAATCCCGCTGTCAGTCCGCGTTACGCGAATAGCGATGCCGAGAAGATTAAAGCCCTTGTGACGGATTTCGTCTGCTGGGGTACCGGTGGTCCCGGTGAGCAGTATAACGGGAAGAGCATGCTGGACGCTCATCGCACCATGAATATCAGTCATCTGGAATTCATGGCTGTTATTGACGATGTGATGCGCGCCCTGGAAAAGAACAAGGTTGGCCAGTCGGAACAAAACGAGTTGCTGGGTCTGCTCTTTTCCCTGAAAGATCAAGTGTTGCACCAATAAGCGAGGGGGTACCATGAAACTAGCTATCCTGGGTACGGGAAAAATGGGCAGCGCAGTCGGAAAACGACTGGCTGGCGCTGGTTATGAAATAGTCTACGGGTCTCGTGAGCCGCAACTCAATACAGATAAATTTGCGGATTATGGGAATATTTCGGTCTCCAGTTATGAGGACGCCTGTCGGCAATGCGAGGCTGCAATTGTTGCAGTGCCTTGGGCTCATACGCTCCCCTTGCTGATTTCCCAGGGAGAAAATCTTGAGGGAAAAGTGGTAGTTGATCTCACCAATCCCCTTGCTGCAGATATTTCCCACCTGGTGGTGCCAGCAATGAGCTCTGCCGCCGAGCTCATTGCGGGAGCGCTGGAAAAATCCATGATTGTGAAGGCTTTCAACGGAATCACGGCTGACAATTTCCCTACGCCAAGTTTCAGCGGGGAGACCGCGCAGGTGTTTTTCTGTGGAGACGCTGCGGAAGCGAAAGAGGTTGCAAGGGCGCTTATTAATGCCTGTGGCTATCAGGCAGAGGATTGCGGTGCGCTTAGTAATGCGCGCTATCTGGAGGCCTTGGCCATGCTCTGGCTGCAACTTGCCTTTTGGGAAGATAAGGGGAGCGATTTCAGCTTCAGGATGGTGCAAAAAGACATGCCCGTTCTACAGGCATGAAGTGAGTATTAGCAGGCCCTAATTTTAATCAAGGAAAGGAAAACATCATGCAATACAACATGGAACTCGATGCCCGTGGACTCAACTGCCCACTTCCCATTCTGCGCAGCAAGAAGGCTCTTGGTGAACTGGTTTCGGGACAGGTGCTGAAGGTGGTATCAACAGACCCAGGCTCATTGAAGGACATGCAGGCTTTTGCCAAACAGACTGGAAACGAATTGCTTGGTTCTGGCGAAACCGGTGGAATTTTTACCTTTTTTCTCAAGAAGGCTTGAGTTCTACTTTTTCGCATTTTCCCACTGAATGATGCCGGCAGGGCAAGTCATTGTTTCTGATAGTGAGAACTTGTACTGATTAGTCGCTTCTTGGCAAGGAACCACCATCACCAGCGCCATGTGATGGTGGTAGTCCTCCCAACTTCGCACCAGGTAGTCCGCCATGCCGAGAATACTTTTGACATGTTGGGGTTGGCGTGCTCATCTGCAACTACATAATATCCAATTAAATCAGTGCATTACATTGCATTGGCGCCCCGAAAAATAAAAATGAATACCATCAACAAAATATCCGCCCGCTTACGCTCAAAACTTCTCCCCTTTATAGCGCTCACCGTTAAGTCAATATTGATTTTGATTGTTTCCGGAAATGCAGCCAATGCGGCTGCCACGTGCCCAGCG
>CAZKHJ010000038.1:0-16599 GCA_964552675.1 uncultured Sulfuricella sp.
TGACGGTCAGCATTTCCTGCAGCACGTAGGAGGCGCCATAAGCTTCCAGCGCCCACACCTCCATCTCGCCGAAACGCTGGCCACCAAACTGCGCCTTGCCGCCCAGCGGCTGCTGGGTTACCAGGCTGTAAGGGCCGGTGGAACGGGCATGCATCTTGTCATCCACGAGGTGGTGCAGCTTGAGCACGTGCATATAGCCGACGGTAACGGGACGCTCGAATGTTTCCCCGGTGCGGCCATCCTGCAGTGTCACCTGGCCGGAACGCGGCAAGCCGGCGAGTTCCAGCATGCCCTTGATTTCCTCCTCGCCCGCGCCATCGAAAACCGGGGTGGCAAAAGGCACGCCTTTCTTCAGGTTGGTTGCCAGCTCCATGATTTCACCATCGGAGAAGGAGGCAATATCTTCCTGCTTGCCGGTGCTGTTGTAGACCTTGTCGACAAATTTGCGCACTTCCTGCACCTTGGCATGTGCTTCGAGCATGGCGCCGATTTTCAGCCCGAGACCCTTGGCAGCCCAGCCGAGGTGGGTTTCCAGAATCTGGCCGACGTTCATACGTGAAGGCACGCCCAGAGGGTTCAACACGATATCCATCGGGGTACCGTCAGCCATGAAGGGCATATCCTCGACCGGAACGATCTTGGAGATCACGCCCTTGTTGCCGTGACGACCGGCCATCTTGTCGCCAGGCTGGAGGCGGCGCTTCACGGCCACGTAAACCTTGACCATCTTCTGCACGCCGGGGGGCAATTCGTCGCCGCTGGTGAGTTTCTTTTTCTTCTCTTCAAACATGGCATCGAATTCGACACGCTTCTGCGCCAGGCTGTCCTTGAGCTGTTCCAGCTGACGTGCGGCTTCCTCGTCGGAAAGACGAATGTCGAACCAGTTATGCCATTCCACCTTGTCCAGATATTCCTTGCTCACCACGCTGCCCTTGGCCAGCTTGGCCGGACCGCCATTGGCGGTTTTGCCGATAATCAGGCGCTCGATCCGGCCAATCGCGTCTTCCTCGACAATACGCATCTGGTCATTCAGATCGTGGCGGAACCGTTTCAGTTCATCGTCAATGATCTGCTGGGCACGCTTGTCACGCTCGATCCCTTCACGGGTGAACACCTGCACGTCGATCACCGTACCGGACATGCCGGACGGGAGGCGCAGGGAGGTATCTTTCACATCGGAGGCCTTCTCGCCAAAAATGGCGCGCAGCAGCTTCTCTTCCGGCGTGAGCTGGGTTTCGCCCTTGGGGGTCACCTTGCCCACCAGCACGTCGCCCGCTTCCACTTCGGCACCGATGTAGCAGATGCCGGACTCGTCCAGACGGCCCAGTTGCACTTCGGACAGATTGGAAATATCGCGGGTGATTTCTTCCGGGCCAAGCTTGGTGTCACGCGCCACAACCGAGAGTTCCTCGATGTGAATCGAGGTATAACGGTCTTCCGCCACCACGGTCTCGGAAATGAGAATGGAATCCTCGAAGTTGTAACCGTTCCATGGCATGAACGCCACAAACATGTTCTGCCCCAGCGCCAGCTCGCCCATGTCGGTGGACGCGCCATCGGCGATCACGTCACCGCGCTGCAGCACGTCGCCCACCTTGACCAGCGGACGCTGGTTGATGTTGGTGTTCTGGTTGGAACGGGTGTATTTGATCAGGTTGTAGATATCCACACCGACCTCGCCCGCCACGGTTTCATCGTCATGCACGCGCACCACCACGCGGCCTGAGTCGATATAGTCGACGATACCGCCACGACGGGCCTGCACGGTAGTGCCGGAGTCAACTGCCACGGTACGCTCGATACCGGTACCCACCAGCGGCTTCTCGGCACGCAGGCAGGGCACAGCCTGACGCTGCATGTTGGAACCCATCAACGCACGGTTGGCGTCGTCGTGTTCCAGGAACGGAATCAGCGAGGCCGCCACGGAAACGATCTGCGCCGGCGCCACGTCCATGTACTGCACCTTGTCCGGGGTGGACATGGCGAATTCATTGTGATGACGGCAGGAAACCAGTTCGTCCACCAGCTTGCCTTTCTTGTCCAGGCTGGCATTCGCCTGGGCGATCACGTACTGGCTTTCCTCGATGGCGGACAGGTAATCGATCTGGTCCGTCACTTTGCCGTCATTTACCTTGCGGTACGGGGTCTCCAGGAAGCCATACTCGTTGGTGCGCGCATACAGTGCCAGCGAATTGATCAGACCGATGTTCGGGCCTTCCGGCGTCTCGATCGGGCACACGCGGCCATAGTGGGTCGGGTGCACGTCGCGCACCTCGAAACCGGCACGCTCGCGCGTCAAACCGCCCGGGCCAAGGGCTGAGACACGGCGCTTGTGGGTAATCTCGGACAGCGGGTTGGTCTGGTCCATGAACTGCGACAACTGGCTCGAACCGAAAAACTCCTTGATCGCGCCGGAAACCGGCTTGGCGTTGATCAGGTCATGCGGCATCAGATTCTCGGATTCAGCCTGCGACAGACGCTCCTTCACCGCCCGCTCGACACGCACCAGGCCGGCGCGGAACTGGTTTTCCACCAGTTCGCCCACGGAACGCACGCGACGATTGCCGAGGTGATCGATATCGTCGATCTCGCCACGGCCGTTGCGCAGTTCAACCAGGATCATGATAGTCGCGAGAATATCCTCGTTGCTCAGGGTCGCGGGGCCATCGGCACCCATCGGACCGGCCTTGTCCAGAAAGCGGTTGATCCACTCCGAGCTCTTTTCCACGCGTTTTTCCGGATAGGCGCGACGGTTGAACTTCATGCGGCCCACCTTGGACAGGTCGTAACGCTCCTCACTGAAAAACAGTCCGTCAAACAATGCCTGCACGGCATCTTCGGTAGGGGGCTCACCTGGGCGCATCATGCGGTAGATGGCCACACGTGCCGCCAGTTGATCCACGGTTTCATCAATGCGCAGGGTCTGGGAAATGTAGGCACCCTGATCCAGATCATTGGTGTAAAGCGTGTTGACCTTGGGAATGCCGGCCGCCACCAGTTTGGCCAGCAGGTCCTCGGTGATCTCGTCGTTAGCCTGTGCAACGATCTCGCCGCTTTCCTTGTCCACCACGTTTTCCACCAGGACGCGGCCAAGAATGAACTCCTCTGGCACAAACACCTTCTTGATGCCCGCCTGCTCCATTTCGCGGATATGCTTGACAGTAATGCGCTTGTCGCGTGGCACGATCACCGCGCCATCCTTGCCGGTAATATCAAAGCGCGCGATTTCACCGCGCAGGCGTTCCGGCACCAGTTCGAACTGAACGCCTTTCTTCCCCAGGTGGAACGTGTCGGTTGCATAGAACATGCCCAGAATTTCTTCCGGCTTGTATCCCAGCGCCTTGAGCAGAATCGTCACCGGCATCTTGCGGCGACGGTCAACGCGGAAATACAGATAATCCTTGGGGTCGAACTCGAAGTCGAGCCAGGAGCCACGATAAGGGATCACTCGTGCCGAAAACAGCAGTTTTCCGGAGGAATGAGTCTTGCCGCGATCGTGCTCGAAAAACACACCCGGAGAACGATGCAACTGGGACACAATTACACGCTCGGTACCGTTGATGACAAATGAGCCGTTATCCGTCATGAGCGGGATCTCGCCCATGTATACTTCCTGCTCCTTCACTTCCTTGACCGTAGGTTTGGAAGCTTCCTTGTCCATCAGCGTCATGCGCACCTTGACGCGCAGCGGCGCGGCAAAAGTCAGGCCACGCTGCTGGCATTCCTTGACGTCGAATGGAGGTTCGCCCAGCATATAACTGACGAAATCCAGACGTGCATTGCCCGAGTGGCTGGAAATGGGAAACACGGAGCCGAACGCAGCCTGCAGGCCTTCGCCCTTGCGTTCCGCAGGCGGCATTTCAGCCTGCAGAAAACCAGCATAGGAATCAATCTGCGTCGCCAGCAGGAAAGGGACTTCCTGCACGCTGACGCGCTTGGCGAAACTTTTGCGGATGCGTTTTTTCTCGGTGAATGAATAACTCATTGAGATCTCCATGGAGTACCTGCTACAGCAGAGGATAGAAGAAATCTGGCATCAACCGCCGGGTTTCTTCTAGCTTCTACAAAATATGAAACAAAAAGCAGAAAAAGGCTGGTGGTCTCCCACCAGCCTGAATCTGTATTTCAACTACCGATTACTTGACTTCGCAAGTCGCGCCGGCTTCAATCAGCTGCTTGGCAACCGCATCGGCATCAGCCTTGGAAATGCCTTCCTTGACAGGTTTCGGAGCACCGTCCACCAGATCCTTGGCTTCTTTCAAGCCCAGGCCGGTGATGGTGCGCACCACCTTGATGGTGTTGACCTTGTTCTCGCCAGCGCCAGTCAGGATGACGTCAAACTCGGTTTTCTCTTCAGCAGCAGCAGCGCCGCCAGCAGCGCCACCAGGTGCGGCTACAGCCATGGCAGCAGCGGACACGCCGAATTTTTCTTCAAATGCCTTAACCAGGTCATTCAGTTCCATTACAGTCATCGCGCCTACGGCGTCGAGAATGTCTTGTGCAGTAACAGCCATTTCATTACTCCTAATTCATATCTTTTGACAAATTGATTACGCAGCTTCGCGGATTATGCCGCTTCGCGCTGTTTGGCCAGTGCACCCAGTGCGACAGCAAAGCCGGACACGGGGGCCTTCATCACGCCCAGCAGTTTCGCCAGCAGTTCATCACGGCTCGGGATGGAAGCCAGTGCTTGCACACCTGCCTTGTCCAGCACCTTGCCTGCGTAACAACCCGCTTTCAGAACCAGCTTGTCGTTGCCCTTCGCAAATTCGTTCAATACCTTGGCAGCAGCAACCGGGTCCGCAGAAATGCTATAAATCAGCGGACCAGTCATCTTTTCAGCCAAAGGAGCGAACTGGGTATCTGCGACGGCGCGACGCACGAGAGTATTCTTCACGACGCGCAGATAGACACCCGCCTCACGGGCCTTACTGCGCAGCACGGTCATGTTCGGCACTTCAATACCATTGTACTCAGCCAATACTACTGTCTGAGCTTTGGCAATCTGTTCCGCAACCTCGGCAACGACGGCTTTTTTATCATCCAGATTGAGACTCACGAGTCTTTCCTCCTATCAAGCCTACAAATGGCATATGCCAAAGCACATACCTCCTTACGGCGACCTGATCAGAATTCCTGTGTTAGCCTGTTACAGCCCAACATTTCGGTTCTGCTCCACCTGAGGCAGAGCATCACCTGGCATTCTTTCTCGGGGTTACACCGTCTGCGTAGGGGTCCGGCCTACTGCCCGGCCATTAAACCTTGAACCGATGTTCTCAGTCCCCACGGTCTTGGACTGAAGCCGGCGCATGCGCCGGCATCCCCAATCCCTTAAGCGGCCAGCGTGGACTGGTCCACGCGAACGCCAGCACCCATGGTGCTGGTAACCGCAATCTTGCGCAAATAAACACCTTTGGACGCAGCCGGCTTAGCCTTGTTGAGCGCATCGACCAGAGCCAGCAGGTTTTCCTTGAGCGCATCTTCGCCAAAGGAAGCGCGGCCAATGGTGCACTGCACGATACCACCCTTGTCGGTGCGATACTGAACCTGGCCTGCCTTGGCATTCTTGACAGCTTCGGCCACATTCGGCGTAACGGTGCCCACTTTGGGATTAGGCATCAAGCCACGCGGACCAAGAATCTGGCCCAGCGCACCCACCACGCGCATCGCGTCGGGCGTGGCAATCACCACATCAAAGTCCATCTTGCCGGCCTTGACGTCGGCAGCCAGATCATCGAATCCGACGATATCCGCGCCTGCCTCCTTGGCCTTGGCCGCATTGTCGCCCTGGGCAAACACGGCCACGCGAACGCTCTTGCCGGTGCCACGTGGCAGCACCACTGAACCGCGAACCAGTTGGTCGGACTTCCGCGCATCAATGCCCAGATTGACTGCAACATCGATAGACTCATCAAATTTGGCATTGGCATTTTTCTTCACCAGCGCCAGCGCATCACCCAAGGGGTACAGCTTGGTACGATCAACCGAAGCCTTGAGCGCCTTCATACGTTTGGACAGTTTTGCCATCTCACACCCCCTCAACTTCGATACCCATGCTGCGCGCGCTACCGGCAATGGTGCGCACGGCTGCGTCCATGTCCGCTGCGGTCAGATCGGGCATTTTGGTCTTGGCGATTTCTTCCGCCTGGGCACGGGTCAGCTTGCCAACCTTGTCCGTGTGAGGACGCGGGCTGCCTTTCTGGATGCCTGCTGCTTTCTTGATCAGAATAGTAGCGGGCGGGGTCTTCATGATGAAGGTGAAGCTCTTGTCCGCGTAGGCGGTGATTACCACCGGGATGGGCAGACCCACTTCCACACCCTGCGTTGCGGCATTGAATGCCTTGCAGAATTCCATGATATTCAAGCCGCGCTGACCCAGAGCAGGGCCAATGGGGGGGCTGGGGTTGGCCTTGCCGGCCGGCACCTGCAGCTTGATGTAGCCAATAATTTTCTTTGCCACTTCAATACTCCTTATGAATGGGTATAGCGGACATCAGACTGGAAACCGGGTTTTTCCGGTGCCGGACTGCTCCCGCACCTGAAAGTTGACGTCCTTCCCGCAATGCATGCGCTGCTTATCAGCGCACCCTTAAAAGCCACACGGAACCCCGCGTTCCGCATGACCGTTGAATCAAGCCTTCTCCACCTGGCCGAAATCCAGCTCGACCGGCGTCGCGCGGCCGAAAATCAGCACGGACACACGCAATTTGTTCTTGTCGTAATTAACTTCTTCAACCGTGCCATGAAAGTCGTTGAAGGGGCCCTCGGTCACTCGTACCGACTCGCCCACCTCAAACAGCACCTTGGGTTTCGGCTTTTCAACCCCTTCCTGGATCTGCTGCAATATTGCAGCCACTTCCCGGTCACTGATCGGAGTCGGCTTGTTACCGCTACCGCCGACAAAACCCGTCACTTTGGGCGTACTTTTCACCAGATGCCAGGTCTCATCGGTCATATCCATCTGGGCGAGGACATAACCGGGGAAAAACTTGCGTTCACTGATGGATTTCTGGCCGCCCTTCATTTCCACCACTTCTTCTACCGGCACGAGAATTTCACCAAACTTGTCCTGCATCCCGGCACGCTCGATGCGCTCGAGCAATGCACGTTGCACACTCTTCTCAAATCCCGAGTAGGCGTGAATCACATACCAGCGCTTCGTCATTAAGCCCCCTGCCCCATCAGCAACTGCACCAGCCACATCAGACTGGCATCCACCACCCACAAAAACAGCGCCACAACGACAACCAGCACAAACACCACACCCGTCGTTTGCAAGGTTTCCTTGCGGGTTGGCCATACCACCCTGCGGGTTTCGGCAGCCGACTCGCGGCTGAACGCATAAAACTGCTTGCCTGGCTGCGATGTCCAGGCAACGGCAGCAGCCGCGCCAACCCCTGCCAGCACCACCAGAATACGCAACACCGGCGCAAGGCCGGCAAAGAAGTAATAACCAGCCACTCCTGCCATCAGCAGGATGAACGCTAGGACCAGCCTGATCTTGTCTGTTGTCGTCATGTTTATTTATTTTGCCGTTGCAATGCGGAACACCTGCACATCCCGCATCATCGGCTATGGATGGCAGGCCAAGAGGGAATCGAACCCCCAACCTTCGGTTTTGGAGACCGACGCTCTGCCAGTTGAGCTATTGGCCTATTCTTAAAAGCGGGAAATGGCAATGGGTAATGGGGCTTGACACCCATTACCCATTGCACATCACCAATATTTTTACTCGATAACCTTTGCCACGACGCCGGCGCCGACAGTACGGCCGCCTTCGCGGATCGCGAAGCGCAGACCTTCTTCCATCGCGATCGGCTGGATCAGCGCTACCGTGATCGAGATGTTGTCGCCAGGCATCACCATTTCGGTGCCAGCAGGCAGTTCGATCGCGCCGGTCACGTCGGTGGTGCGGAAGTAGAACTGCGGACGGTAACCCTGGAAGAACGGGGTGTGACGGCCACCTTCATCCTTGGATAGCACGTAGATCTCGGCAGTGAATTTGGTGTGCGGGGTGATGGAGCCCGGCTTGGCCAGCACTTGGCCGCGCTCGACTTCTTCACGCTTGGTGCCGCGCAGCAGTACGCCAACGTTGTCGCCTGCCTGACCCTGGTCCAGCAGTTTGCGGAACATTTCCACGCCAGTGCAGGTGGTCTTGATGGTGGGTTTGATGCCGACGATTTCAACTTCTTCGCCCACCTTGATGATACCGCGCTCGATACGGCCAGTTACCACGGTGCCGCGACCAGAAATGGAGAATACGTCTTCCACCGGCATCAGGAAGGCGCCGTCGATGGCACGCTCCGGCTCGGGGATGTAGCTGTCGAGCGCATCCGCCAGTTTGAAGATGGAGGGCTCGCCGATGTCGCTCTGGTCGCCTTCAAGGGCTTTCAGTGCAGAGCCGGTGATGATGGGGGTGTCGTCGCCCGGGAAGTCGTACTTGGAGAGCAGTTCACGCACTTCCATTTCAACCAGTTCGAGCAGTTCGGGATCGTCCACCATGTCGGCTTTGTTCATGTAGACGATGATGAAGGGCACGCCAACCTGGCGGGCCAGCAGGATGTGCTCGCGGGTCTGGGGCATGGGGCCGTCGGCAGCCGACACTACCAGGATGGCGCCGTCCATCTGGGCCGCACCGGTGATCATGTTCTTGACGTAGTCGGCGTGACCCGGGCAGTCAACGTGGGCGTAGTGGCGGGTGGCCGTTTCGTATTCCACGTGCGCAGTGTTGATGGTGATGCCGCGTGCCTTTTCTTCCGGCGCGCTGTCAATCTGGTCGTAGCCTTTGGCTTCGCCGCCAAATTTCTTCGACAGAATCGTCGTGATCGCCGCCGTCAAAGTCGTCTTGCCATGATCCACGTGGCCAATCGTCCCCACGTTCACGTGCGGTTTGGTACGCTCAAACTTGCCTTTTGCCATGATCTAATTCCCTCTTAATCTGATAACAATTATTTCTTGTTCATGATCGCTTCGGCGACGTTCTTGGGCGCCTCGGCGTAATGCTTGAATTCCATCGTATAGGTGGCACGACCCTGGGTCAGGGAACGCAAGGTGGTGGAGTAACCGAACATTTCGGCCAGCGGCACTTCCGCCTTGATCGCCTTGCCACCACCAACCATGTCTTCCATCCCTTGGATCATACCGCGGCGTGAGGACAAATCACCCATCACGTCACCCATTTTCTCTTCGGGCGTCTCGACCTCAACCGCCATCATGGGCTCGAGCAGGACCGGGTTGGCCTTGCGCATACCATCCTTGAAACCCATCGAAGCCGCCATCTTGAAGGCGTTTTCATTGGAGTCCACATCGTGGTAGGAACCATCAAACAACGTAACCTTTACGTCCACAACAGGGAAGCCAGCCAACACGCCATTCGGCAGGGTATCAATCAAACCCTTCTCAACCGCCGGAATATATTCGCGCGGAACGGTACCGCCCTTGATGGCATCCACGAACTCAAAGCCTTTCCCGGCCTCATTCGGCTCCATCTTGAGCCAGACGTGGCCATACTGACCGCGACCACCGGACTGCTTGACGAACTTGCCTTCCACTTCAACCGCTTTGCGAATCGCTTCACGGTACGCAACCTGAGGAGCGCCAACGTTAGCTTCAACACCAAATTCGCGCTTCATGCGGTCAACGATGATCTCCAGGTGCAACTCGCCCATACCGGAGATGATGGTCTGACCGGACTCCTCGTCGGTGCGCACGCGGAAGGACGGATCTTCGGCAGCCAGACGGCCCAGCGCAAGACCCATTTTTTCCTGGTCGGCCTTGGTTTTTGGCTCGACAGCAACATGGATCACCGGCTCCGGGAACACCATGCGCTCAAGGATGATCGGCTTGTTCAGATCACACAGCGATTCGCCCGTGGTCACTTCCTTCAGACCGATACAGGCAGCGATATCGCCCGCCAGAATCTCGTCAACTTCCTGGCGCTCGTTCGCGTGCATCTGCACGATACGGCCGATACGCTCCCTCTTGCCCTTGACCGGGTTGTAAACCGTGTCGCCCTTCTTCAGCACGCCGGAATAAACGCGCACGAAGGTCAGTTGCCCAACGAACGGGTCGGTCATCAACTTGAACGCCAGCGCGGAGAAGCTCTCGGCATCGTCCGCCTTGCGGGTGAGCGCCTCGCCCGTTTCGCTCTCGCCCGTCACGTCCGGAATGTCGACCGGGGAAGGCAGGAACTGGATAACCGCGTCCAGCATGCGCTGCACACCCTTGTTCTTGAATGCGGAACCGCACAGCATGGGCTGGATTTCACCAGCAAGGGTGCGGGCACGCAGGCCGCCGATAATCTGCTCTTCTGTCAGATCACCATTCTCCAGATACTGGTTCATCAGGTCTTCGGACGCCTCAGCTGCGGATTCGACCATTTTTTCACGCCATTCCTTGGCGATGGCAACCAAGTCAGCCGGAATATCCTTGTACTCAAACTTCATACCCTGGGTGGCCTCATCCCAGATGATCGCCTTCATCTTGATCAGATCGACCACACCCACAAAGTTGTCCTCTGCGCCGATCGGGACCACGATCGGAACCGGGTTACCCTTCAGGCGGGTCTTCATCTGGTCGACGACCTTGAAGAAGTTCGCGCCGGAGCGGTCCATCTTGTTCACGAAAGCCAGACGCGGCACGCCGTACTTGTTGGCCTGACGCCATACGGTCTCGGATTGGGGCTGCACGCCACCCACGGCACAATACACCATGCAGGCACCGTCCAGCACGCGCATGGAACGCTCCACCTCAATGGTGAAGTCGACGTGCCCCGGAGTGTCGATGATATTGAAGCGATGCTCAGGGAAGTTGTTGTCCATCCCCTTCCAGAAACAGGTCGTCGCTGCGGACGTAATGGTGATGCCGCGCTCCTGCTCCTGCTCCATCCAGTCCATGGTGGCGGCGCCATCATGGACCTCACCGATTTTGTGCGAAACACCGGTGTAGAACAGAATACGCTCGGTCGCGGTAGTCTTGCCGGCGTCAATATGGGCGCTGATGCCGATATTACGATATCGTTCGATAGGAGTTTTACGTGCCACAGCTATGCAACCTTAAATTAACTAGTACGGATTAGAAGCGGAAATGCGCAAAGGCTTTGTTAGCCTCGGCCATACGATGGACTTCTTCGCGTTTCTTGATGGCGGAACCACGGTTCTCGGCGGCGTCCATCAACTCGCCAGCAAGACGAATTCCCATGGATTTCTCACCACGCTTGCGTGCCGCATCGCGAACCCAGCGCATGGCCAGCGCAGTACGACGCACCGAGCGAACCTCGACAGGAACCTGATAGTTAGCACCGCCAACACGCCGGGATTTAACCTCTACCATCGGGCGAACGTTACTCAGCGCCTGGGTAAACACCTCAATCGGGTCTTTGCCGCTCTTTTTCTGAATCTGATCCAGCGCACCATAAATAATGCGCTCCGCAACCGCTTTCTTGCCCTGAATCATCAGAACGTTGACGAATTTCGCCAACTCCTGGTTACCGTATTTGGGATCCGGCAAAACTTCGCGTTTCGGTACTTCTCTACGTCTTGGCATAATCTATACCCCAGTCAAATCAATTAAGCGGCCTTGGGACGCTTCGCACCGTACTTGGAACGGCTCTGTTTACGATCTTTCACGCCCGCAGTATCAAGACTACCGCGCACCGTGTGGTAACGCACACCAGGCAAGTCCTTCACACGACCACCACGAATCAACACCACCGAGTGTTCCTGGAGGTTGTGGCCCTCGCCACCAATATAGCTAATCACCTCGAAACCGTTGGTCAGGCGCACCTTGGCAACCTTACGCAAAGCAGAGTTCGGCTTTTTCGGCGTGGTAGTGTAAACACGAGTGCAAACACCGCGACGCTGTGGGCAGCTCTCCAGCGCCGGCACCTTGCTCTTTTCTTTCTGCAGGGTGCGTGGCTTGCGCACTAATTGGTTGATGGTTGGCATGCGTTAATCCCTAAATAAAAATGACGGGACGGCTAGGCCGTCCCTGAATTCAATCCCGCGCCCGGGAAAATTCACCCGGATGTAAAAAGACTCAGGATTTTATTGAGTTAATACCCCGCTGTCAAGCGGGTTGTTCATCATCCTGAACCGACTCCTGAACCAGCTCGGCCAGCCCATTTTCCCCCATATCCACTCCCAGCTTCTGATTGCGGCGGGTGTTGTGATAGGCGAGGCCCGTACCGGCGGGGATGAGACGACCGACGATGACATTTTCCTTGAGGCCGCGCAGATCGTCCTTCTTGCCCATGATCGCCGCTTCCGTCAGCACGCGGGTGGTTTCCTGGAAGGAAGCCGCAGAAATGAAGGAATCGGTGGACAGGGAAGCCTTGGTAATACCCAGCAACATATATTCGTAGCTGGCCGGCTGTTTGCCCTCTGCCACCATGCGCTCGTTTTCTTCCAGCACTTCGGCGCGCTCCAGCTGCTCACCCTGAATGAAACGGGTGTCGCCAGAGTCGGAGATGGTCACACGGCGCAACATCTGACGCACGATGACTTCGATGTGCTTGTCGTTGATCTTCACGCCCTGGAGGCGGTACACATCCTGCACCTCATCGGCAATGTAACGCGCCAGCGCTTCCACGCCGAGCAGACGGAGAATATCGTGCGGATCCGCCGGGCCATCGACGATCGACTCACCCTTGTTCACCACTTGGCCATCGTGCGCGGTGACGTGCTTGTCCTTGGGAATCAGATACTCATGAGCTATGCCGTCGAGATCGGTGATAATCAGGCGCTGCTTGCCCTTGGTGTCCTTGCCGAAAGAAATGGTGCCGGTCACTTCCGCCAGCAGACCGGCATCCTTGGGCGAACGGGCCTCGAACAATTCGGCCACACGTGGCAGACCACCGGTAATATCGCGGGTCTTTGACGTTTCCTGCGGAATACGCGCCAGCACTTCACCGACATTCACATCCTGTCCGTTCTTCACGGTAATAATAGAACCGACATGGAAAGTGATATTCACCGGCAATTCGGTGCCGGCAATTTTCACTTCCTCACCGCTTTCGTCCAGCAGCTTCACCTGTGGGCGCAGCCCCTTGGACTGGCTGGTGCCACGACGCTTGGGATCAATCACGACCAGGGTGGAAAGGCCCGTTACCTCGTCGATCTGCTTGGCAACCGTCACGCCTTCCTCAACGTTCTCGAAACGCACCTTGCCGGCATATTCGGTGATGATCGGACGGGTATGCGGGTCCCAGCTGGCAAGCACGTGGCCTGCCTTGACTGCGGCGCCATCCATGGCCAGCAGGGTCGCGCCGTAAGGCACCTTGTGACGCTCGCGCTCGCGACCGTTGTCATCGGCAATCAGCACTTCACCGCTACGGGAAATCACGATGGGCTCGTTTTTCGCGTTGGTCACGTAACGCATGCCGGAGGCAAAGCGCAGCGTGCCGTTGGATTTGATTTCGATCTGGCTGGTGACAGCAGCACGCGATGCGGCGCCACCGATGTGGAAGGTCCGCATGGTAAGCTGGGTGCCCGGCTCACCGATCGACTGGGCGGCAATCACGCCCACTGCTTCGCCAACGTTCACCAGCATGCCGCGGCCCAGGTCGCGACCGTAGCACGTCGCACACAACCCGAAACGGGTATCGCAGGTCAGCGGCGTGCGCACCTTGACTTCGTCGATGCCCAACGCCTCGATCGTCTCCACCGCATCCTCATCCAGCAGGCTACCGGCCTCAAAAACCGTCGCGCCTGTCTCGGGGTGCACCACATCGGCTGCGGCGGCGCGGCCCAGAATACGCTCACGCAAGGGTTCGACCACCTCGCCGCCCTCGACCAGGGCTTTCAGCGCCACGCCATTGCTGGTTCCGCAATCCTGTTCGGTCACCACCAGGTCCTGGGTCACGTCCACCAGACGGCGGGTCAGGTAGCCGGAGTTCGCGGTTTTCAGCGCGGTATCGGCCAGACCCTTACGTGCACCGTGAGTGGAAATAAAGTACTGCAGCACGTTCAGACCCTCGCGGAAGTTCGCGGTAATCGGGGTCTCGATGATCGAGCCGTCCGGCTTGGCCATCAGGCCGCGCATCCCGGCCAGCTGGCGGATCTGTGCGGCGGAACCGCGGGCACCGGAGTCGGCCATCATGTAGATGGAGTTGAAGGATTCCTGCTTGACCTCCTTGCCTTCACGGTCGACAACCTTCTCGCTGCCGAGCTGGTCCATCATGGCCTTGGCCACCACGTCACCGGCACGGCCCCAGATATCCACCACCTTGTTATAGCGCTCGCCCTGGGTCACCAGACCGGAGGAGTACTGCATCTCGATTTCCCGGACTTCAGCCTCGGCGGCGCCAAGAATGCCCTCTTTCTGGGTCGGCACCAGCATGTCGTCGACACAGATCGAGATGCCTGCGCGGGCCGCGTAGGTGAAGCCGGTGTACATCAGCTTGTCGGCCAGGATAACCGTCTCGCGCAGGCCGCAACGGCGGAAGCTGGCATTGATCAGCTTGGAGATTTCCTTCTTTTTCAGCGGCTTGTTCACCACCGCGAAAGGCAGGCCGGGTGGCAGCAACTCTGCCAGCAGGGCGCGTCCCACCGTGGTTTCATAGCGGGTGATTTTTTCTTTCTTCTCACCCTCTGCATTCAGGGTATATTCCTTGATGCGCGTGGTAATTTTCGCGTGCAAATCGACCTGGCGCGATTCATAGGCGCGCGAAATCTCGCCCGCATCGGCAAACATCATGCCCTCGCCCTTGGCATTGATCGCTTCGCGCGTCATGTAGTACAGACCGAGCACGATATCCTGCGACGGCACAATGATCGGTTCGCCGTTAGCGGGCGACAGCACGTTGTTGGAGGCCAGCATCAGAGTGCGCGCTTCCATCTGGGCTTCCAGGGAAAGCGGCACGTGCACGGCCATCTGGTCGCCGTCGAAGTCGGCGTTGAACGCCGCGCACACCAGCGGGTGCAGCTGGATCGCCTTGCCTTCGATCAGCACTGGCTCGAACGCCTGGATACCCAGACGGTGCAGCGTCGGCGCGCGGTTGAGCATGACCGGATGTTCGCGGATCACATCCTCCAGGATGTCCCACACTTCCGGGCCTTCCTCTTCCACCATGCGCTTGGCGGCCTTGATGGTAGTGGCCAGGCCGAGCACTTCCAGCTTGTGGAAAATGAAGGGCTTGAACAGTTCCAGCGCCATCTTCTTGGGCAGACCGCACTGGTGCAGCTTGAGCTGCGGACCCACCACGATCACGGAACGGCCGGAGTAGTCCACGCGCTTGCCCAGCAGGTTCTGACGGAAGCGGCCGCCCTTGCCCTTGATCATGTCGGCAAGAGACTTCAATGGGCGCTTGTTAGCGCCGGTCATGGCCTTGCCACGGCGGCCGTTGTCGAGCAGGGAGTCCACCGATTCCTGCAACATGCGCTTTTCGTTGCGCACGATGATTTCCGGCGCCTTCAGTTCCAGCAGGCGCTTCAGGCGGTTGTTGCGGTTGATTACGCGGCGGTACAGATCATTCAGGTCGGAAGTCGCGAAGCGGCCTCCATCCAGCGGCACCAGCGGACGCAGCTCGGGCGGCAGCACCGGCAGCACTTCCAGGATCATCCAGTCGGGCTTGATGCCGGATTTCTGGAAGGCTTCCAGCACCTTGAGGCGCTTGGCGATCTTCTTGATCTTGGTATCGGAACCGGTTGCGGCCAGTTCCTTGTGCAGTTTCTCGACTTCACCGTTGAGATCGAGTCCGCGCAGCAGGGCGCGCACACCCTCGGCGCCCATGGAGGCGGAGAACTCGTCACCGTACTCCTCGACCTTGGCGAGGTAGTCATCCTCGGTCAGCAACTGACAGCGGTTAAGCGGTGTCATGCCGGGATCGGTCACCACATAGGCTTCAAAGTAAAGCACCCGCTCGATATCGCGCAAAGCCATGTCCAGCACCATGCCCAGACGGGAGGGCAGGGACTTGAGGAACCAGATGTGCGCCACCGGGGAGGCCAGCTCGATGTGGCCCATGCGCTCGCGGCGCACCTTGGACAGGGTCACCTCGACGCCGCACTTCTCGCAGATCACACCACGATGCTTGAGGCGCTTGTACTTGCCGCACAGGCACTCGTAATCCTTGACCGGTCCAAAAATCTTGGCGCAGAACAGGCCGTCGCGCTCGGGTTTGAAAGTACGGTAATTGATGGTCTCCGGCTTCTTGACTTCGCCATAGGACCAGGAACGGATCTTCTCGGGAGAAGCGAGGCCAATCTTGATGGCATCGAATTCTTCTTCCTGAGTGACCTGTTTGAACAAATCGAGCAGTGCTTTCATGAAAACCTCCGGTTTTGGCTTTCCGCTACCAGCTTGTCGCTGTCAGCTTAAATCTTTAAATACAAAACTTGCTTCAGACTCGCCGCCAGAATCTCGCGGATACTGGCGGCTGATGGCTGACAACCTTAATTAATGGCGTTCCAGGTCAATATCGATACCGAGGGAGCGAATCTCCTTGACCAGCACGTTGAAGGATTCCGGCATCCCGGCATCGATCTTGTGCTCGCCCTTGACGATATTCTCGTAGACCTTGGTACGGCCGCTGACGTCGTCGGATTTGACGGTCAGCATTTCCTGCAGCACGTAGGAGGCGCCATAAGCTTCCAGCGCCCA
>CAZKHJ010000039.1:0-13763 GCA_964552675.1 uncultured Sulfuricella sp.
CATTCTGCTTCACGGTGGAGGTGAGCTCCTCCATGCTGGAGGCGGTTTCTTCCAGACTTGACGCCTGCTCCTCGGTGCGCTGCGACAGGTCGCTGTTGCCCGCAGCAATTTCCTTGGACGCGGTGTTGATGGCGTCCACCGATTCCTTGATGCCGACTACCAGCCCTTTCAGGTTCTCCACCGTGGTGTTGATGCCGGCCTTGACTTCGCCAAAAGTGCCGGGGTAATCCTTGCCGATGGTCTGGGTCAGGTCGCCCTTGGCGAGCGCGTTGGCCACGCGCAGCACATCGGTGAGGCCGACCAGCGTGGTTTCGGACAGATTGTTAAGCGCCTCGCCCAGCGCCTTGCTGAATCCCGTCTTGTTGCCGACATTCATCTTCTTGCTGAAATCGCCCCGTACGGCGGCATTCACCACTTCCTGGGTTTCGTTGATCACCTGGGACAGGGCATCCACCGTACTGTTGATGCCGGTCTTCACTTCGCCAAAGGTGCCCGGATAGTCCTTGGTGATTTTCTGGCTCAGATCGCCTTGCGACAGGGCGCTGGCAACGCGCATCACATCATTGAGGCCGACATTGGTAGTCTCGGTAAGCTGATTCAGCGAGTCGCTGATCTGTTTGCCGAAGCCCTGCTTGTCGGCGGTGTCGATTTTCTTGCTCAGGTCGCCCTGCACTGCGGCACTGACCACCACCTGGATTTCCTTCACCAGGCCGGAAAGCGAGTTCTGCATCACCTGCATGGATTTGAGCAGGGCGCCGATCTCGTCGTTATTATTGATCGTGATCGTGCTGCTCAGATCGCCGGCTGCGATCTTGCCCGCGACATTGCCGGCTATGGCCAGTGCCTGTCCAATGGCACGGATGAGAAGGAAACCAAAGAAAAATGCCAGCACCACGCCAGCCACGATGGCGGTGAGGGCGGTGGCGCGGATCGAGCTGTAATGGGCCTGGGCTTTTTCAAATTCTTCCTGGGCGATTTTGCCCTGAAGCCCGATCAGATCGAACATGGTGTCGTGCGCCAGGGCGAATTTGGGGCCGGAGTCCTTCTTGGCGTTTTCCTTGGCCGCTTCGAAATTTCCCGCGCTGGCGGCGTTCATGGTGATGTCGCGCGAGGCCATGTAAGCTTTCCACTGCTGGTCGAAGCTGTCCGCCAGTTTTTTCTCATCCGGCTTGAGGGTGGCGGCCATGTACTTGTTCCACAGCTCGGCGATTTCCTTGTCCCGCTGCTGCGTCTTGGCGATGGCCTCGTGGACGGTATCCTGGTTGGATGCGGTAGAGGCCGACAGGGCATTGAGGCGGGTGAGGTTGATCTTGTCGATGATCTTGCCCAGAACCATGAGCGGGACGGTGCGGTCCTCATAAACCGATTTCAGCCCCTGGTTGGAATCGCTGATGCCGCTCAGGCCGAGGGTGCCGATGGCCACCAGCAGGGCGGAAAGGAAGGTAATGAGCGCAATCAGGCGCATCTTGATCGTCAGGTTGGAAAACATCCTTGTAATCTCCTAGTAAGGTATTTTTCTGCCCAGGCCGCTCAGGCCATGGCTACATCGACCAGTTGCATGTCCTGGCTGGTCATGAGTTTCTCGATATCCACCAGAATCAGCATGCGCTCGTCCACAGTGCCCAGGCCCATCACATACTGGGTGTCAATGGCAGAGCCGAATTCCGGCGCCGGTCTGATCTGTTCGGGAGTGAGGGTGATGACATCGGAAACGCCATCCACCACCATGCCGACTACGCGGTTGGCCACGTTGAGAATGATGACCACGGTGAACTGGTCGTATTCGGCCTTGCCGAGGTGAAACTTGATGCGCATGTCCACGATCGGCACGATGATGCCGCGCAGGTTGATCACGCCCTTGATGAAGTCGGGGGTGTTGGCGATCGCGGTAACGGCATCATAGCCGCGGATTTCCTGTACCTTGAGAATATCGATGCCGTATTCCTCGCCGCCGAGGGTGAAAGTCAGCAATTCCCGGCTGCTGCCGCTGCTTGATGGTTCTTCCATATCCTGCATGATGCCTCCTGAATTCAGGGTTTGAGGGAAACTAGCTCTGGGCGATGTTGACCAGCGCGCCGATGTCCAGGATCAGTGCCACCTTGCCATCGCCCATGATGGTGGCGCCGGAAACGCCCGGCACCCGGCGATAATTCGATTCCATGCTCTTGATCACAACCTGGTGCTGGCCGAGCAGTTCATCCACGAACAGGGCGATTTTCTTGCCTTCGGCTTCCAGCAGCACCAGGATGCCATTGTGCGGCTCGCTGACTCTGGGCGTGACATTGAATACTTCGTGCAGGGCGATCAGGGGGAGGTATTCGCCGCGCACGTGGACTACCCGGCCCTGGCCGGCAACGGTCTTGATATCGCTCGCGGCCGGTTGCAGCGATTCCACGATGAAGGTCAGGGGCAGGATGTAGACTTCGTTGCCCACGCCGATGGACATGCCGTCGAGAATGGCCAGGGTGAGGGGCAGCCGGATGGTCATGCGCGTCCCGGTGCCCAGGGCCGAGCTGATCTCGATGCGTCCGCCCATTTCGTGGATGTTGCGTTTGACCACGTCCATGCCCACGCCACGGCCGGATACATCAGTAACGACTGCGGCAGTGGAAAAACCGGGCGCGAAAATCAGCTGCCATACGTCCTGGTCAGCAATGTTATCTGCGATTGGAATGCCTTTTTCAGCTGCCTTGGCGAGAATCCTTTCACGATTCAGGCCTGCGCCGTCATCGCTGACCTCGATCACGATGTTGCCGCCCTGATGGGCTGCGCTCAGGGTGATGGTGCCTTTCGCTTCCTTGCCCTTGGCGATGCGCTGATCCGGCTCTTCGATGCCGTGATCCAGGCTGTTGCGTACCAGATGGGTGAGGGGGTCGGCGAGTTTTTCGATCAGGCCCTTGTCCAGTTCGGTGCCTTCGCCCAAGGTTTTGAGTTCCACCTGCTTGTTGAGCTTGTTGGCGAGTTCGCGCACCACGCGCGGGAAGCGGCTGAAAACGAAGCTGATCGGCATCATGCGGATCGACATGACTGATTCCTGCAGATCGCGGGTATTGCGCTCCAGTTGCGCCATGCCATTGAGCAGTTTTTCGTAGATGACCGGGTCGACCTCGCTGGCAGTCTGGGCCAGCATGGCCTGGGTGATGACCAGTTCACCCACCAGGTTGATGAGCTGATCGACTTTCTCGATGTTGACGCGAATCGATGAGTCGCCACCCGACGCGGCGGCGGGCTTGGCTGCTGCGGTTTGCACGGGTTTGGCCGGTGTGGCGGCGGCATCCGGTTTTTTGCTTTCCGCCACCGGGGGCTTTACTTCCTCGAAGAAGCCATAACCCTGCTGCTCTTCGATTTGTGACTTGATTTCTTCCACTGGCGCAAAAAAACCGTAACCATCGGCCTCTTCCTTGCCGGCTGGCGTGACATCGGTGAAGAATCCATAACCAGCGTCTTCATCTTCGCCGCTGGCGGAGGAGGACGGTTCGTCGCTGAAAAAGCCATAGGCAGCATCCTCGTCAGCGGAGGTGTCGGCATGGCTCACAGTGAACTGTTCCGGTGTGGCAACAAAGGAAAAAGTGTCGCGAATTTCATCAGCGCCAGCCGAGGTGGTCAGGCGCATGGTTTTGGTCGGTCCCTCGCTATCGGTTATTTCCAGATGCCCCAGTCCTTTCAGTTCGGAATATAGCGCTTCCAGGCGTTCTGGAACGGCGGCGTCCGCATCGGGTGTGTAACTGATGGTATAAACAGTCTCTGGCGCTGCTGGCGCGATTGATGCCGGTGCGGGTGCTTCCGCCGTGGATTCACCACCGGCAAGATGTTTGAGCCGGGCAGAGACATTTTCTACCTGTGCATGGTCCACCTCTCCGCCATTCTGGTGTGCTTCGAGTTGCAGCTTGAGAACGTCGCCAGCTTGCAGGAAGGCATCGACCATTTCGTCACGCAAGGCAAGCTCTTCCTTGCGCAGACGGTCAAGCAGATTTTCCAGCACATGCGTGACCTCGGTCATATCGGTAAAACCGAAGGTGCCGCTGCCGCCCTTGATCGAATGGGCAGCACGGAAAATGGCATTGAGGTCGTCGAGATTGGGAGTATGGATATCCAGCCCGACGAGGAGGCTTTCCATTTGTGCCAGATGCTCCGCCGTTTCGTCGAAGAACACCTGGTAAAACTGGCTCATGTCGATGGTCATGATGAGTTCCGTGAAGGGGGATGGGTGAGGGGTGGAGGCAAGTGCAAGCCTTGCCTTTCACGCCTCACGCGTCTTAACCAATGACTTTTTTGACTACTTCAACCAGCTTGGCCGGGTCGAATGGCTTGACCAGCCAGCCCGTGGCGCCGGCAGCCTTGCCCTGCGCCTTCATGGTTTCGCCGGATTCGGTGGTGAGCATGAGAATGGGCGTTGCCTTGTAATTTGGCATGCCACGCAGGTTTTTGATCAGTGTCAGACCATCCATATTGGGCATGTTCTGATCGGTCAGGACCAGGTTGAAGGCCTTGGTCTTGGCCTTGTTGAGCCCGTCCTGGCCATCTACTGCCTCGGTCACTTCGTAACCGGCGCTCTTGAGCGTAAAGCTAACCATCTGCCGGATTGAGGCGGAATCGTCCACCGCGAGAATTGCTTTGGCCATAAAAATGCTCCGTCTTAGTGAGTCAAGAAATAATCTGGATAGTTTTATTCAAAGTTCAGTCGCCGCAGAGCGCAATGACACCCTAAAACAGGTCGATATCGCCTGCTGCCATGTGTTCCTGCAATACCGGATTGTGCTTCATCTCCCTGATGGTTTCGGCAGCCTCGTCGATCGCCCGCTGGAAGCGTGCAAGGCGGCGGCTGGAGTCATCTGCCGGATCATCAACCGCACTGTTTTCTTCCACCGAAATCGACGCCACTTTGTCGAGCATGTTTTCGATTGCCTCGACACGCCCACGAATATGGCTGAGCAGCTGGGTGGAAAGGTCCTGGAACTGGAGTGAGGTCACCGCCACGCGCACGTCACTCTCAACCTCGTTGGCGATGGCAGAGAGCTGTTCTACGGCCAGGGACATCTTGTTGTTGATATTGGAAATGTTTTTCATCATTTCCTGTACCCGGTTCTTGGATTGCAGGGCGAAATTCATGTCCTTGGAGGCCATGGCATTGATGGCCTTTTCTGCATCGAGCACTGAAACATTCACCGTGGTCATATACTTGCCAATCAGGTCGCTGAAACTGTTGGAACGGGCCGAGAGCTTGCGCACTTCGTCCGCCACCACGGCAAAGCCGCGCCCGGCCTCCCCAGCCCGAGCTGCCTCGATGGCGGCGTTGAGGGCGAGCAGGTTGGTCTGTTGTGAAATGGACTGGATTTCGCCCAGTGCCCCCATGATCTTGTCCACGTCGCCCTTGATGTTATCCATCATTTCCACCAGGGTCATGCCGATCTTGCTGGTTTCCACTGTGGTCTGGACAAAGGTGGAGAGGGTTTGCGAGGTTTCCTGAATGAAGGCCTCGAAAGTGACCTGGTCGGATCCGCTACTGCTTTGTTCTGTCAGCTCCATGGCAATGCGTTGCTGGTCGCGGGAGTGTGAATCCATGCCGGTAAAGCTGTTGATCAGTTTGTTGATGGCATCGGAAAGAATATCCTGGGTTTGCGCGATTTCCTGCTTGATGCCAACGATTTGCTCGCCAGTCTGCTCATTGAGCTGGGTGAAAAGGGTATGTGTCTTGCTGGTGAGAGACTGGAGGGTGGCATCGGTTTCCTGCCATTTGGCTTTTTCACGTTGCTCGACCTGGATCAGAGTGAGTCTGAAAATCAGCGCCCAGCCGAAGTAGACCACGCCGATCAGACCCAGATGTACGGTGCTGGAGAGGATTTTTTCATAATCGTCAAAGTTGCCGAGCAGCCACTCGGCCAGCACGGCGAGCAGTCCCAGGGCGATGCCGGCTGCCATGGCTCTGATGAAATAATGAGGTCTGGAAAACGGGGGCACGTTGTCTGGGGCTCCCTGCAGCCGGCATCCCGGCATATGCTTCTAATATTTTTTCAAAAACCGGCAAAAGATTAAGGACAAGCACCTCCGCTAATTTGCTTGCTCTGCCGCCGTTGCGCAGAATATCAGATTTGCCTTGAGCGTGAAAACAATGTGGCATGATGTGGCCCATGTTGTGTGCTCATTTAGGCTTTTTCCCCGTGCACTTTGATGCTGTCAAATACGCTTAAATGATCGACTAATCACTATGTTGGCGTGTAGGATATGACACTGGTTAATTTTTGTCTTCCGTCTTGTTGTCATCAATGGAGGCTCCACTTGATCGTTATTTCATTCAGTTAAAGTCAAATGCGACTGAATTTTCAGTTCCTTCCGCGCGCTACTGCGGCGCTGATGTTTCTGGCCCTTGCGGCGTTTGCCGGCAATTATTTCCATTTGTACCTCTTTATTGGCGCTGCTTTCCTGTTCGGCAGCATAGCCGTGCTGCTGGCGTTGCGCCTGTTCGGGATTGCCTGGGGGATAGCGGCAGGCATCGCGGGCGCAGCCTTTGCCTTGTTCGAAACGTCCAATCATGCAGTTGCCGCTGCCTTGCTGATACTGGAACCCCTGATCGTTGGCCTGGCGTTGAAATATGGCCGTTGCCGCAATATCGCGCTGATCGACGGCGCATACTGGTTGTCGCTGGGAATGCCGCTGATGTGGGGAATGGAGTTGTGGCTGCAACATGGCGACCTTTCTTCAGCCGGGTATTTCGCCATGATTCAGGGCTTTAACGGCATTTTCAATGCGCTTGTGGCGGGTTTGCTGCTCGATTATCTCCCGCTTAGACGCTGGGCGGGCGTGGCGGAGGAACTGCAGCGGGTAGCCTTGCAGCATCTTGCATTCAATCTGCTGGCCGCTTTCCTGGTTTTTTCTGCTTTTTTTGTCATTACCCTCAACGGCAAGGACGAAGTGGTGCGTATGGAGGCGCGCATTCAGGCACAGCTGGATGATTTTTCGGCAGAAATTCGCACCCATCTGGCCGCTTGGAGTGAACAGCGTTATCAACTGGTGCGCAATCTGGCTGAGGTCGCTGGCAGACCAGGGGGAATTTCTCCGCAAGCGTTACAGCAATCTGCCGACCTGATCAAACAGATGGCGGGGGATCTTGAGGCCGTGCATGTGGGCAGGGCCAGCGGCATCACGGTTGCGACCTCGTATTATGGTGATGGCAGTTATGGCGGCAGGGAACTGGATCTGTCCGACAGGCCGTGGTTTCAGGAATTGAAACGCACGGGGCGAGCGGTCATTTCGGATGTATTTATTGGCAAGGTGAGCCATGCGCCAACATTGAGTTTCAGCATCCCGCTACCGGAAACGAACCCCTCGGCAGGAAAAGAGACGGCTGGCTATGCTGCCGTGCTGGTGCGTCTGTCAGAAGTCAAGAAGCTGCTGGAAATGCACGCGCGGGAAAATGGCATACAGGTTACCCTGCTTGACCGTCAGTTGCGGGTGATCGCCAGTACCCGTAACGATCTGACTGAAATGGCGCGGATGCCGGCAGAGGGGAAATTATCCGCTCCAATATGGGATGCCGCTGCCGGGATGGAGACTGAAGGATTAAGCTTGCGGCAGATACAGGAGGCGCGTTATGTAAGCGAGGCGCGCGCTGGCCCTGGCAATGCCTGGACGCTGTATCTGGAAATGCCGGCACGGCCCTATTTCCAGGTCTTGCAGCAGAGGCTGGTTAATAATCTGGGACTGATGTGGGCAGGCATTATTGTCGCTTTCCTGGTGGCCTCCGTGGTTAGCCGCCGCCTGGTAGAGCCACTGGAACGACTGGTTGAGGCCACCACTCACATCAAGGCCCGGTTGCTGGGGGACGAGGATGTCCGGCTTGAGCACAGCCAGGTGCGGGAAATCGATGCGCTGGTGGAAAATTTTACCGAAATGACGCTGGAACTGAATCATAGTTACGCCGAACTGGGGCGCAACAATGAAAATCTGGAACAGATCGTTACCGAACGCACAGAAGAGCTGATCCATGCCAATCAGCAGCTAAAACAGCATTTGGCCGAGCGTGAGCAGTTCGAAATTGCCCTGGCGCGACACAGCCAGCAGCTGGAACAGACAGCCGCCGAACTGGTAAACCAGAAATTTGCCCTCGACCAGCATTCTATTGTTGCCATTGCCGATCCGCAGGGCAATATCACCTACGCCAACGACAAATTCTGCGAAATCAGCCAGTACAGCCGCGAGGAACTGCTGGGGCAGAATCACCGCATTCTCAATTCCGGCCATCATGACCAGAATTTTTTCCGTGAAATGTGGACCACGATCGTTTCCGGCAGGGTTTGGCACGGCGAAATTCGCAATCGCAGAAAGGGCGGGGGATTTTACTGGGTGGAAACCACCATTGTGCCCTTCATGGATGCAAGTGGCAGCCCCTATCAGTATGTCTCGATCCGCACCGATATTACCGAGCGCATGCAGGCTGCGGAGACGCTGCACAAGATGAACCGCACGTTGATGCTGTTGAGTGCCTGTGATGAGACACTGGTCCGCGCTGATAGCATCATGGACATGCTGCAGGAAGTGTGCCGGCTTGCCGTTGCGGTTGGCGGCTACCGTATGGTATGGGTGGGATATCGTGAGAATGACGCGGAGCAGAGCGTTCTGCCGGTAGCCCATGCGGGGTTTGAGCAGGGCTATATGGAGGCTGCCATGATTAGCTGGAATGCCGGCAGCCCGCGAGGGCAGGGCCCGGTTGCGCTGGCCATCCGCACCGGCCAGCCCCAGGTGGTGCAGGACATACAGCATGATCCACGCGCCACACCATGGCGGTCCGAAGCACTGGCGCGTGGCTACGCCAGCGTGGCGTCATTGCCTCTGGCCATCGACGGGGAGCCTATTGGCGCACTGAATATCTATGCCGCCCAGACTCAGGGCTTCCTTGAAGACGAGATCCATTTGCTGATGGAACTGGCCGGCAATCTTGCCTATGGCATCAAATCGCTGCGCCTGCAGGAGGAGAAGAAACGGGCAATCGAGCATCTGCGTGAATCCGAGCAGCGCCTTAACCAGGCTTTCAATGTCAGTCCGGACGCGGTTGCCATCAGCGATCTGGAAGATGGGTATTTCATCGACATGAACGAGCGTTTCGTCCAGTTTTCCGGCTATAGCCGCCAGGAACTGCTTGGCCGCACGCCTCTGGAACTGGGCCTGTGCCTGGATGCCGGCAAGCGCGCCGAAATGCTTTCGCTGCTTCGTGAGCAGGGCGCATTGCGCGAGCATGAAATGCCTTTCCATACCCGTGATGGAGAGATTCACATTGTCCTGGTGTCGGCGGAGATTACCGAAATCAATGGCCGGCCCTGCATGCTGTCCGTGCTGCACGACATCACTGCCCGCAAGCTGGCGGAACTTGAATTGCTGCGCGCCAAGGAAGCATCCGAAACCGCCAATCGCGCCAAATCCGAATTTCTGTCGCGCATGAGCCATGAATTGCGCACCCCGCTGAATGCCATTCTCGGTTTTGGCCAGTTGCTGGAGAGCGATCCAGTCGAGCCGCTGACAATTTCGCAGGCGGAGAATGTCGAACAGATTCTCAAGGCTGGCTGGCATCTGCTTGAACTGGTCAATGAAGTGCTGGATCTGGCACGCATCGAGGCCGGCAAGATGCAGCTTCACATGGCAGATGTAAACCTTGCTGAAATCACGGTGGAATGCGTTGGCCTGGTCGCGCCACTGGCACTGGAGCAGCACATCCAGATCAAGGATGATATTTCGCACTGCCTGCCGCACGAAGTTCGCGCTGACCGCACCCGCCTCAAGCAGGCTATTCTCAATTACCTCTCCAATGCAGTGAAATACAACCGCCCTGGTGGAAAAGTGACCCTGAGCTGTGAGCAGAAGCAGAATGGACAGCTACGCGTCAGCGTAAGCGATACCGGCCCCGGCATCGCGGCGGACAAACTGGAACATTTGTTCCTGCCGTTCAACCGCCTTGATGCGGACAAAACCGAGGTGCAGGGTACCGGTGTCGGTTTGGCGGTGGTCAAGCGGCTGGTTGAATTGATGGGCGGAGAAGTGGGCGTCGACAGTGAACTCGGGCGTGGCACGACTTTCTGGCTTGAAATCCCGGAGGTTTTTTCCCGCGAGAGTGTGCAGGATGCCGAAACCGGGAATGGAGCGGCTGCCAGTGCAGGCAGCGCCGCTCCCGTCCTGCCGGGGCAGGTGCGCACTGTCCTCTATATCGAGGACAATCCAGCCAATCGCGATCTGGTAAGCAGCATTATCGGGCGCCGCCGCCCACATCTGGCGCTGGTTTGTAGCGGCACGGCAGAGGAAGGAATGGAGCAGGCCCTGTCCGCTTCCCCTGACCTGATCCTGATGGATCTCAACCTGCCCGGAATAAACGGTCTCGAAGCACTGGAACTGTTGCGCGAGTTCGACTCTTTGCGCGATATTCCCGTGGTGGCGATGAGCGCGGATGCCATGCCTGCGCAGATCGAAAAATGCCTCGCAGCCGGTTTCTGCAATTACCTTGCCAAGCCGCTGAGTGTCGACCAGTTCCTTGATGTGCTCGATCTTGCCCTGGATTCGGCGCGGGCACGCACCGAGACGGTCTGAACATATGTTTGACTGGTCCCTTATCCGCAGTGTTTTTCTCGACATGGACGGCACGCTCCTCGATCTCCATTTCGACAATCATTTCTGGCTCAGTCATGTGCCGCAACGCTACGCGGAACAGCGCGGCCTGAGCCAGGATGAGGCAAAAATTGAACTGGCGCCACGCTATGACCGGGTGGCCGGCACCATGAACTGGTATTGCGTGGACTACTGGAGCCGCGAGCTGCAACTGGACATCGCGCGCCTCAAGGAAGAGGTGTCCCACCTCATTGCAGTACATCCTCATGTGGTGGATTTTCTCGTGGCCCTGCGCGCGGCAGGAAAGAGGATCGTACTGGTAACCAATGCCCACCAGAAAAGCCTGGCGCTGAAAATGGAACGCACTTCCCTGCACGGCCATTTCGATGCAGTGATCTGCGCCCACGATATCGGCGTGCCCAAGGAGCATCCCGGATTCTGGCAGCGGCTCCAGGCCGCCGAACCCTTCGAGGCGGACAAGACCCTGCTGGTGGACGATAGCCTGCCGGTGCTGCGTTCGGCACGGAATTACGGCATCGGATACCTGCTGGCGGTGCATCGCCCCGATACGCGTCTGCCGGACAAGGATGTGGGAGAGTTCGCCGCCATCCGCGATTTTCGCGACATTCTGCCCTGAACCGGCTCCTCCCCCTTCAAGGCTACCACATGCACACAATTCTCCTTCCCCTTCAAGGCTACCATATGCACACAACTCTCCTCCCCCTTCAAGGGGGAGGTTGGGAGGGGGATGGGGTGATTGCAGGGCATCATGCTATTCAATGGCTTAACTGACTGGATGCCCCCATCCCCACCCCAGCCCTCCCCTTGAAGGGGAGGGAATAAGTCAGCGTTTCCCTAAAGAATCAGCGCCGCAGCAATCTTGCGGCCTTCCGCCGCAAGAATGTTGTAGGTGCGGCAGGCAGCAAAGGTATCCATGGTTTCCAGCCCGATACCCTGCCGGGCCAGTGCATGCATCAGACGCGGGGAGGGAAAGCGCAATCTGGCGCCGGTGCCAAGCAGCAGAATTTCCAGTTCCAGTCCTGCCAGCGCGGAGAAATGCGCTTCCGTCAGGACATCCGGTGCGGCAGCCTGCCAGCTCTCGATGACTTGTCCGGGCAATACGATCAGGCTGTGTTCGTGGCGCACGCCGTTGACAGCGACATAATCCTCGCCGTAGGCGGTAACGAGATTGGTGCCGTCGGCGCTTTGCAGGTGCAGTTTCATCGGGTCTTTCCAATTGCCGGCGATAGGGGGTTTCGAGTAAGATTATAACCTTTTTGGCCGATAGCCGATTCAGTGCGACAAGGACCCGGAAACCGTGCAACCCGTACTCAAATCCAGCAAGCTCAATAATGTCTGCTACGACATCCGTGGCCCGGTGCTGGCGCGTGCGCGGCAGATGGAGGAAGACGGCCACCGCATTATCAAGCTGAATATCGGCAATCCGGCACAGTTCGGTTTCGAGACGCCGGAAGAGATCGTCCACGACGTCATCATCAACCTCCCCAACGCCTCCGGCTATACCGACTCCAAAGGCCTGTTCGCCGCACGCAAGGCGGTGATGCACTATACCCAGCAGAAGAACATCCGTGATGTGCAGATGGAGGACATCTACATCGGCAACGGCGTGTCCGAGCTGATCGTGATGGCGATGCAGGCCCTGCTCAATAACGGCGACGAAGTGCTGGTGCCCGCGCCCGACTATCCGCTGTGGACGGCTGCCGTCACCCTGGCAGGCGGCACGCCGCGCCATTACATCTGCGACGAAGAGGCGGGGTGGTTTCCCGACCTCGACGACATTCGCGGCAAGATCACGCCCAGCACCCGCGCCATCGTGCTGATCAATCCCAACAATCCGACCGGCGCGCTGTACCCGGTGGAACTGCTGCAGGAAATCGTCGAGATCGCGCGCCAGCACCAGCTGATCATCTATGCCGATGAAATTTACGACAAAGTGCTGTACGACGGCGCGCAGCATACTTCCATCGCCTCACTGGCCGACGATGTGCTGTTCGTGACCTTCAACGGCCTGTCGAAAAATTACCGCGCTGCGGGCTACCGTGCTGGCTGGCTGGTGGTGTCGGGCGAGAAGCGTCATGCCAGGGATTACACCGAAGGCCTCACCATGCTGGCTTCGATGCGCCTGTGCTCCAATGCGCCGGCCCAGTATGCGATCCAGACCGCGCTCGGCGGCTATCAAAGCATCGACGACCTGGTTGCGCCGACCGGCCGCCTGTGCCGCCAGCGCGATCTGGCCTGGCAGATGCTGACCGACATGCCCGGCGTGACCTGCACCAAGCCGCAGGGAGCGATGTATCTGTTCCCGCGTCTCGATCCGAAAATGTATCCGATCGACAACGACCAGGATTTCATCCTGGAACTGCTGCTGGAAGAAAAGGTGCTGCTGGTGCAGGGCAGCGGTTTCAACTGGCCGACGCCGGACCACTTCCGGGTGGTATTCCTGCCCAACGTGGACGATTTGCAGGAAGCCATGGGGCGCATCGCCCATTTCCTGGAGCACTACCGCAAACGGCATGGGGTGTAATGAACAAGCTTTCAACGCCAAGGCGCAAAGACGCAAAGGTTTCGCAAGGAATGTTTTTATCTTTGCGCCTTGGCGTCTTTGCGGTTTACGATTTTTTCTGAATCAAGAGTGACTATGAAACCCATCAATGTAGGTCTGTTAGGCCTTGGCACTGTCGGCGGCGGTACGCTTACCGTGCTGCGCCGCAATGCCGGGGAAATCACCCGCCGTGCCGGGCGCGAGATCCGCGTCACCATGGCTGCCGTGCGCGACCTGGAAAAAGCGCGCAAGTTTGCCGGCAATGAATTGAATATCACCACCAACCCCATGGACGTGGTGGACAATCCCGATATCGACATCGTGGTGGAACTGATCGGTGGCTACACCCTGGCCAAGGATCTGGTGATGAAGGCCATTGCCAACGGCAAGCATGTGGTGACCGCCAACAAGGCGCTGCTGGCCGTGCATGGCAACGAGATTTTCCAGGCGGCCCAGGACAAGGGCGTGATGGTGGCGTTCGAGGCTGCCGTGGCTGGGGGCATCCCGGTCATCAAGGCGTTGCGCGAAGGCCTGTCCGCCAACCGCATCGAATGGATCGCCGGCATCATCAACGGCACCACCAACTTCATTCTCTCGGAAATGCGCGACAAGG
>CAZKHJ010000040.1:0-11643 GCA_964552675.1 uncultured Sulfuricella sp.
AGTCCGGCGCGGGAATGATGTCGATCAGTTCCTCTACGCTGGTTTCGGGTTCATTGAGCAGCTTGAGGCAGGCATCCACCACCTCGTTCAGGTTGTGCGGCGGAATGTTGGTGGCCATGCCGACCGCGATCCCGGAGGAGCCGTTGATCAGCAGATTGGGAATCTTGGCTGGCAGCACCAGCGGTTCGTGCTCGGAGCCGTCGTAGTTGGGGCCGAAATCGACGGTTTCCTTGTCGAGGTCGGCGAGCAGTTCATGGGCGATTTTCGCCATGCGGATTTCGGTGTAACGCATCGCGGCGGCATTGTCGCCGTCCACCGAGCCGAAGTTGCCCTGGCCGTCCACCAGCGGGTAGCGCAGGGAGAAGTCCTGCGCCATGCGCACGATGGTGTCGTACACCGCCATGTCGCCGTGAGGGTGATATTTACCGATCACGTCGCCGACGATACGCGCCGATTTCTTGTAAGCCTTGTTCCAGTCATTGGACAATTCGTGCATGGCGTACAGCACGCGGCGATGCACCGGCTTGAGGCCATCACGCACATCCGGCAGGGCGCGTCCCACGATCACGCTCATGGCGTAATCGAGGTAGGAACGGCGCATTTCTTCTTCCAGGCTGACCGGCAGTGTTTCTTTGGCGAATTGGTCCATAAAATGTGGGTATTTGCTTTATTGAAAGGGCAAAATTTAAACGCGCAATATTAGCATGGTAGGATTATTCCATCCATCCTCTGTCATCTGGCGGTCAAACCATGCCATCCTCCTGGCGCCTCATTGATACCGGCCTGCGCCCTGCCGCCGAAAATATCGCACTCAACCGCGCACTGCTCGAGGCCAGGCAGGCAGGAGAAATTCCCAACACCCTGCGTTTTCTGCAATTCACGCCCTCGGCACTGCTGGGCTTTCACCAGAGCGCCGAGCAGGAACTCAATCTCGATTATTGCCGCGAGCATAACGTTGCGGTGCAGCGGCGCATGACAGGCGGCGGGGCGATTTACTTTGATGAAACGCAGATCGGCTGGGAGTTGTATCTGGATAAAAACGAACTCGGCACGGCCAGCATGGAAGCCATCGCGCACCGCATCTGCGAGGCCGCGGCGCGGGGAATCAGCACGCTGGGGGTGGATGCCCGGTTCCGTCCGCGCAACGACATCGAGGTGGACGGGCGCAAGATTTCCGGCACGGGGGGCGTATTCGACGGCAATGCGCTGATGTACCAGGGGACGTTGCTGGTGCGCTTCGATGTGGAAAAAATGCTGCGCGTATTGCGCATTCCTGCCGAAAAACTGTCGGACAAGGCGATTGCCTCGGCACGCGAGCGGGTCGCCAATCTGGCCGATCTGCTGGGCTATGCGCCGCCGCTGGAGGCAGTGAAATCGGCGCTGGCCGAAGTTTTTGCCAGCGAATTCGGCGTCAGTTTTGCGCCGGGAGCGTTGTCCGAAGGAGAGATGGAGCGTTTCCGTCATGCGCTGGCGGAAATCGATACGCCGCAATGGATTGATCAGATTAAACGGCCGGCCGCCAGTCTGCCGGTGCTTGAGGCAGTCGAGAAATTTCCCGGCGGCATGCTGCGCGCTGCCCTGACTTTTGATATGCCCCGCCAGCGCATCGGGCAGGTGTGGTTCAGTGGCGATTTTTTTGCCATGCCCCGGCGTGCCATCGCCGATCTGGAGGCGCTGTTGCGCAATATTCCGGCGGATCGTGCCGAAGCCCTGATACTGGATTATTTCGCCCGGCATGAGGTGGATATGCTGCAACTCCGGCCTGCGGATTTCGTCACGGTGATCCGGCAGGCAATGCGCCATGCGGCTTGATGCCGACGTACTGGTGGTGGGGCTCGGCCCGGCGGGAGGCGCAGCCGCACTGGTTGCCGCGCAAGGCGGCTTGTCCGTGGTGGCGGTCGAGCAGCGGCGTGAAATCGGTGTGCCGGTGCAGTGCGCCGAGTGGATCCCGCTCCCGCTCGCGCGTCATGCGCAGGCTCCCGGCGTGTTTGCCCAGGCGATCGACGGCATGACGACCATCCTGCCTTCGGGGAAGGCAGTCCATGTCAGCATGCCTGGCCTGATGGTGAACCGGGACGCGTTTGACCAGGCGCTGTCCCATGCGGCCCTGCGGGCCGGGGTCAGGCAATCTCTCGCGAGTTCGCTGAAACGGCTCGATGCGGCAAACCACCGGGCCTGGGTGGAAACGCCGCAGGGCATGCTGGAGTGCGCCTATCAGGTGCTTATTGCCGCCGATGGGCCGCGCTCGACGGTCGCCCGGCAGCTAGGGCTGCCGGATCAGCCGCTGGTCCATGCCCGGCAATATTCCGTGCCGCTGCGCCGTTCCGGTCGCGAAACCAGAGTCTGGCTGTCCGACCGCTTTCCTGGCGGTTATGCCTGGCTGTTTCCCAAGGGGGAAGTGGCCAACCTGGGGGTTGGCATGGACAAGAAACATCCTGGCGCCAATCTGAAGGCAGCGCTTGACTGGCTGCATCGGCAGCTGGAATCGCAGGGTGTGGTGGGTGGGGTGGTTCTTGCGCGCAGCGGTGGCGCGATCCCGGTTGGCGGGTTGCGCTTCCCTCTGTCCTCGGGGTCGGTCATGCTGGTGGGGGATGCGGGCGGTTTCACCCACCCGGTGACGGGGGCGGGGATCGATGCTGCGGTAGTGTCGGGTGAGCGAGCCGGTCAGGCGGCGGTGGCGTGGCTGGCTGGAGAGGCGGGCGCATTGCATGCGTTCGAGCAGGATATGCGCGACCTGTTTGAAGTGCCGCTGCGCAGGGCGGTGGCACGGCGCGCCGGGATGGTTTGGGGTGCCGGCGACGATGCGATGCTGCGCAAGGGATGGGTGGCTTTCCCTGAATATTTTGCCGGGAATGAAATTTTAAGGAGGGAGGAATGAAACTTTGCCTAAAATGATGGGCATCGCCAATTCATGTGTCTGCCCAAACAAATGCCCGTCATGCGTTCCCCGGAATACGTCCAGCTCAGCACCGCCGCCGCCATTACCCTTGGTTTCCTGCCAGGCAGGATGTATCGCACCGGGTGTACCCATTGCCTCAACCTGCTGGTGACTTACCCCGAGGGCTGCCGCGCCAACTGCTCCTACTGTGGCCTGGCGCGGCATCGGGAAGAGGCGCGCGACTACGCGGAACGCAATTTCATCCGCGTGGACTGGCCGACCCTGTCCTATGCCGAAGTAATCGGGCGGGTAAAGGCAGGAGGGGACCAAGGGCAATTTCAGCGCATGTGCATTTCGATGATCACCCACCCCGCTTCCGGTGCGGATACCCGGGAGTTGTTGCGACTATGGGTGCGCGAGTTGCCGCATATCCCGGTGTCGATTCTTTCCAATCCGACCAGCATGGAAAAAAATGACCTGGTGGCCTTGAAAGCGCTGGGGGCCGAGATTTTTACCGTGGCCCTGGATGCCGTCACGCCGGATATCTTTGAGCGTACCCGTGGCAGAAGCGTGGACAGCCCCCACCGCTGGGAAAAATACTGGCGGGCGATCGAATGGGCGGCAGAAGTGTTCGGGCCGGAGAAGTTCGGTGTTCATCTGATCTGCGGCATGGGTGAGACCGAGCAGGAAATGCTGGAGGCGTGTCAGAAAATCCGCGACATGGGCGGGCATAACCACCTCTTTGCCTTCTTTCCCGAACAGGGCTCGCTGATGGAAGACTGGCCGCCCTGTAATGCCGCCCAGTGGCGGCGGGTGCAGCTGGCGCGTTTCATGATCGATTACGGCGGTGGCCATGTAAGCCGGATGCGCTTCGATGCCTCGGGGCGGGTGGTGGATTTCGGGGCGCCTGCTTCCGAGGTTGAGCGCCTGATCCTGTCAGGCAAGCCTTTTCGTACCTCCGGGTGCCCCGGTCCGGAAGCCGATGTCTCCGCCTGCAACCGGCCATATGGTGACTCGAAGCCTTCGGCCATCCTGTCCTATCCGTTCGAGCTCGATGGCGATGATGTAAGGTATGTACGGAACCAGATGGCGGAATTGTAAGTGTTGCGTGTATGCAACATTTAAGTCGAAGCGTTGCAGGACAGTCTTGTCCGGCAGTGTTTTTTGTGTATGATTGTTGCAACAAAAAAAGCAGCATCAATTCCGAAACAGAACCAGTCACACCGCATCAACAATAAACTTTTCTCACAAGAGGGGATACCAGCATGAAATTGAAAAAAATTGTGGGCGTTCTGGCAGCGATTGGCATTGCGGCACCAGGCGTGGCACTGGCGACCAACGGTATGAATCTGGAAGGCTATGGCCCGATCGCCGCCGGTATGGGCGGTGCATCCATGGCCTATGATCACGGTACTGCTGCCATGATCAACAACCCCGCCACCCTGGGCCTGGCGGCACAGGGCAACCGGGTGGATGTGGCTGTGGGCGGCTTGCATCCTGACATTACTACTACTTGCCCCGCAGCCAACTGCGGTATGGATATGAAGGCGCCTTCCGATGGTACCGCCTACTACATGCCGGCAGCCGGCTGGGCACGCAAGCAGGGCAACCTGGCTTTTGGTTTCGGCGTGATGGCACAGGGCGGCATGGGTACCGAATATGGCAATAACTCCTTCCTGAGCATGGGTAATGCCGGTCCAACCGGCAAGAATGTCCGTTCCGAAGTGGGCGTGGGCCGCGCGATTGCTCCCCTGGCTTATGACGTCAACTCCAACCTGACCGTGGCCGGCAGCCTGGAATTCGTCTGGGCCGGCATGGATCTGCAGATGCTGATGCCGGGCAGCGCGATGGGCGCAATGATGATGCCAGGTGGCAGCACGCTGGGTTCGGTGGGTGGCAGCATGGTGTCCGACCGTTTCTTGCCAGCCATGGGTGCAGGTCAGATGACCGGCATCAACTGGGGCTACTTCGATTTCTCCAACAGCAACGATTACAGCGGCAAGGCACATTCGACCGGTTGGGCGGGGACTCTGGGCTTCACCTACAAGGTCAACCCGCAGCTGACCGTGGGTGGTTCCTATCACGGCAAAACCAGCCTGAGCGACATGGAAGGCTCTGCCAAGGTGTCGTTTGAGGCGCTGCTGGGACCGGCGATGGGCCCGATGAACGGTGCGGCCGTGCCGGTTTCGGTGACAGGCAAAATCGCAGTGCGCGATTTCCAGTGGCCGGAAACCTTTGGCATGGGTCTGGCTTACCAGGCCAACGACAAGCTGATGATCGCGGCTGACTACAAGCGCATCAACTGGGCCAAGGTCATGAAGAATTTCAAGATGACCTTCACTGCCGAGGCGAATCAGGCTGACCAGATGGCCCAGGGCTTCATGCTGGGTGGCACCACGATGGACGTGGTATTCAACCAGAACTGGAAAGATCAGGACGTGTTCCAGATCGGTGCTTCCTACAAGCTGAACGACGCCCTGACCCTGCGTGCGGGTGTCAATCTGGCTGACAATCCGGTGCCGGACAGCTACATGAACGCCCTGTTCCCCGCTACCATCAAGACCCATTACAACCTGGGTGCCGGTTATGCCCTGAGCAAGGTGTCCGAAGTCAATGCTTCCTACACCTATGCACCGGAAGTGTCTGCAACCAATAGCAACATGGGCTACACGACTACGCATGCTCAAACCCACAACTGGCAGCTGATGTACAGCCACCGCTTCTAAGCGTTAGCTGGCACAGATTGCAGTGTTGAACTGGAAGGGCTGAACAGGATACACTGTCCAGCCCTTTCTTTATTGTTTTTCGAGCAAGACAATCCGAGGAGACCGTGAATATGAAGAAATTACTGGGAGCTATGCTGCTGGCTGCGTGGACGCCACTGGCATTTGCCATTACACCCTACATTACCGGGGACAAAATCAGTGGCGGCGACGTCAACGCCGTGATGGCTCAGGTGGAGAAGAAACTGACGGCTGAAGGCTTTGCCGTGGTGGGCAAGTACTCTCCCAAGGGTGTGGGCCAGTATGGCGTGGTGGTGGTGACGGACAAGGGTGTGATGGATGCGATCCATACCGTGGGTGGCGCAGCTATCGTTGGCGCTGGCATTCGCGTTGGCGTGAAAACGGATGGCACGGTGAGTTACCAGAATCCGGATTACTGGTACCGCGCCATTTTCCGTAAGCAGTTCAGTTCCGCTGAACCGGCTGTCAAGGCGCTTCAGGCCAAGCTGCAGAAATCGCTGGGTGCAGGCAAGGGGTTTGGCGGTGACGAGTCTGCCAGCGATTTGCCCAGTTATCGCTACATGGTCGGGATGGAACGTTTCGAGTCCGACAAGAATGAACTGAAGAACCATGTCAGCTTTGAAGCGGCGGTGAAAACCATTCAGGACAACCTTGCCAGCGGCAAGAACCGAACTTCCAAGGTGTATGAAGTCGTGATGGCTGACAAGAAGATCGCGGTATTCGGCGTAGCCATGAATGATCCCAAAACAGGCGAGGGCGTCTGGCTGAACAAGATCGGTACCGATCATATTCCAGCCATGCCTTATGAAATCTATGTGGTGGGCGGCAAGGCCAATGCCTTGTATGGCCGCTACCGTATTGCGCTGGGCTGGCCCAACCTCGGCATGGGCTCTTTCATGAAGATCAGCGATTCTCCTGATGAAATCCTGGAAACCCTGACCGGTGTGGCAGGTGGCACTTTCGAGAAATCGAGTGCTTTCTGAGTCTTAACCTCTCCTGTTGGCCTTGTGCCGGTAGGTAAGACCCCGCTGATGCGGGGTTTTTTATGTCAAGAAAGATTGGAATATAACGATGCATAGCAAAAAAATCGTGGCGACTATGGCCATGCTCTGTTTGCCAGGGGTGGTTCATGCGACCAACGGTATGAATATGGAAGGTTATGGCCCCATTGCGCTGGGTATGGGTGGCGCTTCCATGGCCTACGACAATGGTACGGCCGCGATGATGAACAACCCGGCCACGCTGGGTTTGATGGCAGAAGGAAACCGTGTTGACCTGGCGCTTGGGTTCATGGGGCCGGATGTCAGTGCCAAGGCTGGCCCGGCAATGGCGCAGTCTGCAGCCGATGCGTTCGGCGGACCGGCTTTTGGCTGGGTTAGCAAAAATGGCAAGCTGACTTACGGTGTTGGCATGTATGGTCAGGGCGGGATGGGGACGGAATATGCCGCCAGCAGTTTCATGGGCATGGGCCAGAATTTGCCAACCCGGAGTGAGCTGGGGGTGGGGCGTTTGCTTTTTCCTCTGGCTTATGACGTATCACCGGATCTGATCATTGGCGGTTCGCTGGATTTTGTATGGGCAGGGCTCGATGTCCAGATGTTTGACCAGAATGGCGGTTATCTCAATGCCAGCAACAACAACGATTTTTCCGGCAAGGCCCATGCTACCGGTTATGCGGCAAAGCTTGGCCTGGTATACAGGCTCAACTCCCAGTTGTCGGTGGGTGCTGCCTATCACTCGAAAACCAGCCTGGGTGACCTGGAAGCGGATGGCGTCCAATATACCTTTGGGACTACGACCCAAACTGGAAAATTCAAGGCAATCAATTTCCAGTGGCCCGAGACTTACGGTGTGGGTGTTTCCTATCTGGCTGGGGACAGACTGACCATCGCTGCGGATTACAAACGTATCAACTGGTCCGGGGTGATGAAGGATTTCCACATGTCTTTCTCTTCTCCGGGAATGTCATGGGATGCGCTGATGCCGCAGAACTGGAAGGACCAGGATGTCTGGATGCTGGGATTGTCCTACCGGACCAGTGATGCGCTGACCTTGCGTGCTGGCGTTAATCTTGGCAATAACCCGGTGCCGGATGCCTTCATGCACCCCCTGTTTCCCGCGATCATCAAGGAGCATTACATGATTGGTCTGGGCTATCGCATCAGCAAAGCTTCTTCAATTGATGTTGCCTATAGCCATGCCCCCGAAGTAACTGCTACCAACAGCATGGGCATGAGCGTAAGCCATAGCCAGAACAATGCACAGTTCATTTTCAGCTATCGTTATTAAGGTATTTTCCGCAACGCATAAACCGGCCGTTATGGCCGGTTTTTTTAACCTCTGTTAATAAGAAAAATTAATCTGCACATAAACATCAGTGTCCTTGACAAGAGGATTTATTAACATCCAGAAAAAGAAATCTCTTTTCATGTGCATAGTTTGTTTTAATTGCCATATTTTTCGTAACGCATTGATATTAAATGAAATTAAAATTGTTTATTTACTGTGCTATGTAAAAAAATCTTGCTGCTTCAATGGGGTTAAGCTGGTTATTGCGGAACTATGCACAGAGTTATCCACAGATTATGTGGGTAATAAAATAAGTTCTTTCAATTGAGTGATTTGAGGAGGGTTTCAAAAAAAAACTTTAATGGCCGGCGCTAACTTGAGTAATGATGTTTGTCCATTGTTTTTCAAGTCGTTTTGCTGAGACGGGCTGGATGGTTTTGAGTTCCTGTGCGAACAGGGATACCCGTAATTCCTCGATCATCCAACGGTATTCCTGCAACTCGGGAGGAGGCGATGCGTCCCGTTTTTCCAGTTGCTGCATGGTGGACCGATACCGGCGCCACAGCGGAGCCAGTTCGGCTTGCTGCTGGCTATCGCGGCTCGGTGAGGCGGAGAGTTTTGCCAGCCGCAGGGAGATGGCCTTGAGATAACGCGGATAGTGGCGCAGCCAGGTCATCGGCGTTTGTGACAGGAAGCCGGGGTAAATCAGGTGGGCGAGCTGCTCCCTCATGTCTGCAGTGGCGATGGGAAAGGCTTTGCTTCCCTCCAGTTTTTGCGTGACAGCGTGATATTCGGCGAGAATCTCTGCCGCCAACCTGCAGGCCTGGTTTGCACTGGCGAGCAACAGGGGGCGAGCCTCGTCGCGGCGTTGGGCGAATTGAGCGGCATTGCGGGGAAACGGTTTGTCGCCAATCAGTATCTGGTCGGCGATAGCGCGTTGCAGGTCCCGCTTCAGTTCTTCGCAGGAACCCAGCGGCAGGTAATGCAGGCAAGTCTCCTTGCTTACCGGCAGGGATTTTTCCATGAAGCGCGCCTGTTCCGGCAGCTGTAGCAACAACAGGCGTGCCAGCCCGGTGCGCATCGCCTGCTGTGCCTTGGCTGGCGTGTCGAATAAGCGCAGTGCAACATCCTTGCCCTGATCGACCAGTGCCGGGTAGGCGACGAAGGTCTGACCCTGGCGCTGGAGTTCCATTTTTTCCGCCAGTTCACCAAAATCCCAGTTGCCAATGCCCTCACGCTCGATGCCTCCGGATATGGCGTTACCAAAGCTCTGCTCCGCTTTCCCACCTAACTGTCGCCGCAATGCTTCCAGGTCGCGTCCGGTGGCCAGCTCCTGATCCTCCCCATTTATGATGCGGAAATTCATGCGCAGATGTTCGGGCATGGTGGCTGATGCCCATGCCTCCATGGGGGGGGAGATACCCTTTGTGCTCTTGATGAAGGCACCCAATGCCGTGGTCAGGGGTTGATTCGAAGGCTGGAGCGATTCCAGCGCCGTAGTAACGAATTCAGGCGCCGGCACGCAGGCACTGCGAAGCTTGTGCGGCAATGCACGGATCAGCCAGGTGATTTTTTCACGCAGCAGGCCTGGCACCAGCCAGTCGCATCGCGCGGCGCTGATCTGATTGAGCGCAGCGAGCGGGAGGGTGAGCGTTACGCCATCCAGCGGGTGGCCATGTTCGAAGCGGTAGCTCAACGCATATTCGCCACTATTCAACTGGAGTGTAGGTGGAAAGAGGGCTTCGGTTACATGGCCGGCCTCGTGGCGCATCAGTTGGTCGCGAGAGAGGAAGAGCAGTTGAGGTGAGGCTTTTTCCGCTTCACGCCGCCATTTCTCGAAAGCGGCGCCGTTGTGGATGCCTGCGGGGATGAGTTTGTCGTAGAACTCGAAGATGCGCTGCTCGTCGACCAGAATGTCCTGCCTGCGTGCTTTGTGCTCCAGTTCCTCAATATCTTGTACCAGTTTGTGGTTGTGCAGGAAGAAGGGGGCGTTGGAGGAAAATTCACCCTCCACCAGGGCGGAACGGATAAAAATTTCCCGTGCTTGTCCAGGGTTGATTGGGCCAAAATGGATTTTTCTTTTTGGCTCGATCACCAGACCATACAGGGACACGCGCTCGTAGGCCGATACTCGCGCTGCCTTCTTTTCCCAGTGGGGATCGAAATAACTGCTCTGGATCAGATGTGTTGCCAGTGGCTCGATCCATTCCGCCTCGATGCGTGCCAGTGTACGGCCATAGAGGCGGGTGGTTTCGGTGAGCTCGGCGGCGACCAGCCATTTCGGGCCAAATCCTTCCGTCTTTCCTTTGGCTGGTGAGGCGCCCGTCTCGTTCCTGACAGGAGTGGATTGAGATGGCTTGAAGAGCACCGAACCTGGAAAAATCGAAAATCTGATCCCTCGTGCGCCCTGATACTCGCGGCCCTCCACCTTCAGCCCGATATTCCCCAGTAGCCCTGCCAGCAGGGCGCGATGAATTTGCCCATAGTCGGCCTCGACCTGGTTGGGGCGCATCCCCATTTCCTTTACCATTATCGCCAGTTGGCCGTGGACATCGCGCCACTCGCGCATACGCAGGGCAGAAAGGAAATTGTCGTAACACAGCTGTGCAAGCTTTCGACCTGATTTTCGATGAACTAGCGCATCCTCGTAAAATTCCCACAGCTTGATGAAGCCAAGAAAGTCAGAGCGTTCGTCCTGGAAGCGGCGGTGCGCAGTGTCTGCCGCTTCCTGCACGGCCAGGGGGCGCTCGCGCGGATCCTGGATCGTGAGTGCGGAGGCGATAATCAATACTTCGCTGAGGCAATTCTCCTTCTGTGCTGCCAGGATCATGCGTGCGATGCGCGGGTCGATGGGCAGGCGGGCAAGCTGTTTGCCCAGGGGGGTGAGCCGGCGTGCTTCATCCACCGCGCCGAGTTCCTCCAGCAATCTGAATCCATCGGAAACGGCGCGCGGATCGGGGGCTTCGAGGAAAGGAAAATCTTCTACCTCTCCCAGGCCCAGTGCCTGCATGCGCAGGATCACGGCGGCAAGATTGCTGCGGCGGATTTCTGGATCTGTGAAGGCGGAGCGGGCCTGGAAGTCATCTTCGCCATATAGCCGGATGCAGATGCCGCTGGCTACCCGGCCACAGCGCCCGGCACGCTGGGAAGCCGAGGCGCGCGAGATTTTCTCCACCTGCAGGCGCTCCACCTTGGCGCGCACACTGTATCTCCGGATCCGGGCGTAGCCGGGGTCGATCACATAGCGGATGCCGGGTACGGTGAGCGAGGTCTCCGCCACGTTGGTGGCAAGCACGATGCGCCGTCCCCCGCCGGGTTTGAATACACGGTCCTGCTCGCTGTTGGAGAGGCGGGAGTAGAGCGGCAGGATTTCTGCGCCGGGCGGGTGGTGCTTGCGCAGGGCTTCGGCCACGTCGCGGATCTCGCGTTCGCCGGGGAGGAATATCAGGATGTCGCCACCGTGCCCGGAGATTTCATCCACAGCGTGGAGGATGGCCAGTTCCAGGTCTTCATCACCCTCATCCGGCAAGGGGCGGTAGCGGATTTCAACCGGGAACATGCGGCCCGATACTTCGATCACGGGTGCACCATCGAAATGAGTCGAAAAACGCTCGGCATCGATGGTGGCGGAAGTGATGATGATTTTCAGGTCCGGGCGGCGCGGCAGGATGCGTTTGAGGTAGCCGAGCAGGAAGTCGATGTTGAGGCTGCGCTCGTGCGCCTCGTCGATGA
>CAZKHJ010000041.1:0-3343 GCA_964552675.1 uncultured Sulfuricella sp.
CGCGAGGATGCCGAGCAACTGGTTCTGGCGATGGCTGATCCGCTCGATGAGTACGTCATCAATGCCTTCCGTCTGGTCACGCATCGCCAGGTTCATCCTCGTCTGGCGGTACCATCGGAACTGGAAGCCGCCTTCGAACGCCTGCATGGCAGCGGAAAAACGTCCATGGACCAGATCGTCGGCGAGGTGGAAACCCGCGAGGAAGAGGGCGGCAACGAGGATCTGCAGCAGCTCAAGGATTTGGCTTCCGAAGCGCCCATTATCCGCCTGGTCAGCCTGATCATCAGCCATGCCCTGGAGGCGCGCGCTTCCGACATCCACATCGAGCCGTTCGAGAACCGCCTGATCGTGCGCTACCGCGTGGACGGCGTGATGCATGAAGTGGAATCCCCGCCGCGCCGTTTCTCCGCCGCAGTCATTTCGCGCATCAAGATCATGGCCAGCCTCGACATCGCCGAGCGCCGCCTGCCCCAGGACGGGCGCATCAAACTGCGCATCCAGGGCAAGGAAATCGACCTGCGCGTCTCCACCGTGCCCACCATGCACGGCGAGAGCGTGGTGATGCGGATTCTCGACAAGAGCGGCACGGCGCTGGACTTCACCACCTTGGGCTTCGATCCCGAGGTGCTGCAACGCTTCATGGAGGTGCTGCTCCAGCCGCACGGCATCCTCCTGGTCACCGGCCCCACCGGTTCGGGCAAGACCACCACCCTCTACACCGCGCTGGACAAGCTCAACAACCCCGACATCAAGATACTCACCGTGGAAGACCCGGTGGAATACCAGATGGAGGGCATCAACCAGATCCAGGTCAAGCCCCAGATCGGCCTGACCTTTGCCAACGCCCTGCGCTCCATCCTGCGCCAGGATCCGGACGTGATCATGATCGGCGAGATCCGCGACCTGGAGACGGCGCAGATCGCCGTGCAGTCCGCGCTCACCGGCCACATGGTGCTGTCCACCCTGCACACCAACGACGCCGCGAGTACGGTCAACCGCCTGCTCGACATGGGCATGGACGACTACCTGCTGACCTCCACCGTGAACGGCATCCTGGCCCAGCGTCTGGTGCGCACCCTGTGCAGCCATTGCCGCGAGGCCTATCCGGCGCTGCCCGAGGTGGTCGAGGAAATGCAGCTCAGACGCTTCACCCGCGCCGATCCGGTGATGCTGTACCGGCCAGCCGGCTGCGAGCAGTGCGGCGGTACCGGCTACATGGGTCGGCTCAGCATCGTGGAACTGCTGGTGATGTCCGATGCCATCCGCAGTCTGGTGATGCGCCACGTCACGGCCGGTGAGATTCGCCAGCAGGCCATCGCGGAGGGAATGCAGACGATGTACGAAAACGGGCTTTCCAAGGCGGTGGCGGGCGTTACCACCATCGAGGAAGTCCTGCGCGTGACGCGGGAGGAATAAGCTTGCCGCTGTATCGCTACAAGGCGGTGGCACCGACCGGGGAGGCCCAGGAAGGCGAGATGGAAGGCGCTGGCCAGTCCGCCGTGGTGGAGCGCCTCCAGGGCATGGGGCTGATCCCGATCCGGGTCGAGGAGAACGCATCGGGGAGGGAAGGCCCCGGAACGAGCCGCGGGCTGCTGCGCAAGAAGCGTGTATCTCAGGATGAAGTCGCCGCCTTTACGCGCGAGACCGCTACCCTGCTCAGGGCCGGATTGCCCCTCGACCGCGCGCTGGAAATCCTGGTCAGCCTCTCCCCGAACCAACGGGTGAGCGAGCTGCTGGCCCAGGTGCGCGAGGATGTGCGCGGCGGCGCGGCGCTTTCGGCGGCGATGGAAGTCCATGCCGGCGTGTTTTCGCGTTTCTATCTCAACATGATCCGTGCCGGCGAGGCCGGCGGTGCGCTGGACGTAGTGCTGCAGCGCCTCAGCGAATTCATGGAGCGCTCGAAAGAACTCCGGGAAACCGTCAAGTCGGCGCTCATCTACCCTACCATCCTGGTGGGTGTGGCGGTGCTGTCGGTTGTTGTGCTGCTGGTGTGGGTGGTGCCGCAGTTTTCCCAGATGTTCGAGGAATCCGGCAAGGCGCTGCCATTGCCTACCCAGATCGTTATTGCGGCGGGTGATACGGTGCAGCACTACTGGTGGGCCATGATCCTGGGCGCGATTGGTATTTATTCCTGGTTTTCACGTCAACTGCAGCAGCCGGAAAGCCGTTACAGGTGGGACAAGCGTTTTCTCGCTCTCCCGCTGGTGGGCGATCTGGTAGGCAAGCTGGAAGTGGCGCGCTTTTCCCGCACGCTTGGCACCCTGATCGGCAACGGCGTGACCCTGCTCACGGCCCTGTCCATCGTCAAGGAAACCCTGAGCAATAGCGTGATGTCAGAAGGCCTGGGTGCGGTCGCGGCCCAGCTCAAGGAAGGCAGGGGCCTGGGCAAACCGCTCATGGATACCGGCCTGTTTCCCCAGCTGGCGGTCCATATGGTGATGGTGGGCGAAGAGACCGGCAAGCTGCAGGAGATGCTGATCCGTATCGCCGATGTTTACGACCGCGAAGTGCAGAACGCCGTCAAGCGCATGCTGGCGCTGATGGAGCCGGCGCTGATCCTGGGCCTTGGCCTGGTGATCGGCGGCATCATCATGTCAGTGCTGGTGGCGATACTGAGCGTAAACGATCTGGCAATGTAAATTTGTTGAATTATTTTGGAGAAGGTTAGGTTATGAAACGTCAATCCCTGGGTATGCCGCAACGAGGCTTCACCCTGATCGAGTTGCTGGTGGTGCTGGTGATTCTGGGCCTCCTGGCCAGTCTGGCCGGCCCCAAGGTGATCAATTATCTGGGTGGGGCAAAATCGGACTCCGCCAAGCTGCAAATCGAGGAATTCGGTGCGTCGCTGGATCTTTTCAAACTTGAAACCGGACGCTATCCCTCCAGCCAGGAGGGCCTCCAGGCCCTGGTGCAGCAGCCATCGGGGCTGGTTGGCTGGAACGGACCGTACCTCAAGAAAAAAGCGGTGCCCAAGGATCCCTGGGGTAACGAATACCGTTATGTCTCACCCGGCCAGCATGGCGCCTACGACCTGTCATCGCTGGGAGCCGATAACAAGGAAGGCGGCGAGGGCGAGAACAAGGACGTGTCGAGCTGGTGACCCTGCGTCGCCACAGGGGATTTACCCTGATCGAGTTGCTGGTGGTGATGGTGATAATCGGGCTGGCCTATTCCCTGGTTCCTCCGCTGTTTTCCTCGGGTGTTTCCGGTGCCGAATTGAAAGCCGCCACCCGGCAGCTGGCAAGCGGGCTGCGCAAGGCGCGCAGCGAGGCCATTACCCGGAAGAGGGAAGCGGTCCTGGCGCTTGATGTCGAGCAGCGCAAATTCCAGATTTCCGGCGACA
>CAZKHJ010000041.1:3353-11325 GCA_964552675.1 uncultured Sulfuricella sp.
GTTTGTCATTCTATCCCTTACGCTGGCCGTGATCATGCAGATCTTTTCCGGCGGCCTGCGCAACATTCAGCGCTCGGATGATTACGGCCGGGCGCTGTATCTCGCCGAGTCCCGGCTCGCTGCGCTTGGCGTGGAGCAACCCCTGCGCGAGGGCGTGATGTCAGGCGAGCTGGACCGGCGTTTTCGCTGGCAGGCGCTGGTGCAGCCTTACCGCGAAACTGCCGCAGATGAATCCCAGCTCAAGTTTGTGCTTTACCGTGCCACGGTGGCCGTGGACTGGGACGATGGGGGGCGGGCGCAGCGTATCGAATTGTCATCCTTGCGGCTGGCACCCAAGCCATGATGGCCTGGCGCAGGGAGTCTGGCTTCACTCTGCTCGAAATGCTGATCGGGCTGACCCTGCTGGGTTTGATCCTGGCACTTTTGTTCGGCGGCTTGCGACTGGGCATCAGGAGTTGGGATGCCGGGTCGCGGGCATCTGAAGACATGGCCCGGATTCGTGTTTTCGAAGGCTTCGTGCGGCGTCAGTTGAGCGAGATTTACCCTTACTTCTGGAAGCCGGCCGGCAGCCAGACGCTGGCTTTTCGTGGCGATCCGGATGCCATTCACTACGTGGGATTTCTACCCGCAGGTGGCGGTGGGCGCAACGGCCTTTATCTGCTCAGCCTGGAGGTCGAACGGCAAGAACGGTTGCAGCGCCTGGTACTGAAGTCCCTGCCAATGACGCCCGATGCGCGTGATTTCACCGGATTGCCGGGCGTGGAGCAGACTGTGCTGGCGTCCGGCGTGATTGCCGAGGGGGTGGAGGAACTGGTGTTTGGTTATTTCGGATCAGAAACCGGGCAAAGTGAACCGAAGTGGCTGACCCAGTGGAACGACCCGAAGCGTCTGCCGTTGCTGGTGCGATTGCGGGTCAAGCTGGCGACAGGCCAGGAATGGCCGGAAATGGTGGTGGCGCTGAAGGTGGGTGGCGATGAACGGTAAAATTGGCCGCCAGCACGGCCTGGCGCTGATCATCGTGCTATGGATGGTGATGCTGCTGTCGGTGATTGCATCAAGCTTCGCTTACAGCATGCGCAGCGATTTGCTGGTGGCGCGCAACATGCTGTCGTCCTCCCAGGCTCAGGCATTGGCAGACGCGGGGATAGAGCGGGCCCTGTATGAACTGGCCAAGCCGGTAACGGATTTGCGGCGCTGGAAAGCAGACGGATTACGTCACGAATTCGAGCTGGATGGCGCCAAGATAGCGGTTACCGCGATGGATGAGTCTGGTAAAATCGACCTCAATTCAGCGCAGGATACTTTGCTGAAAGCTGTTTTCATTTCTTCCGGGCTGACCGATGGGCAGGCTGCGGCAGTTCTGGATGCGCTGCTGGACTGGCGTGATCCGGATAGTCTGAAGAGACCGATGGGGGCCGAAGAGGAGGAGTATCGTGCTGCCGGCAGGAAATCCAGGCCAGCAAATGGCCTGCTTGAAACGCCGGAGGAGATGCGGCAAGTAATGGGTGTTACGCCCGAGCTATACCAAAAGCTTGCGGGAATCGTGACGGTTTATTCCAGACAGCCTGGGGTCAATCCGGCATTTGCGCCGCGCGAGGTGCTGCAGGCAATACCGGGCCTGGATGCGGCTCAACTGGAAGCGTACCTGATTCAGCGGCAACAGAGCCTGGAACGTGGTTTGCCTTTGCCTCCATTCCCGGTGGCCACGAATTATCTATTACAATCGAGCTCGCAGATGGTGGGTATACGTTCCGAAGCACAGCTTGCGGATGGAACCGTTTTTGTGAGAGAAGCCGTTGTCAAGGCGACGGCAGGCGGCAAGCAGCCCTATCTGATTCTGAGGTGGGCCGAAGGCGCTTTGAAGAGTCAGGAAATACCTGTAAATAACCGAGGTTAGATGCAAATCACATTCGATGCTTACCGCCAGCGCCTGGCACAGCTGACCAAACACCCGAAGGTGGCGGGATTCCTGCGCTGGTGGCTGACTGAGCTGAAGGCACTGCTGCCAGCGCAGTGGCATTCGTCCGGCGCTGGCTTTTCTGATGCGGTTGTGGTCCAGCTGGCCACGTCTGGTGCGCGCGTAAGCCGCCGGGTTGAAAACAGCCGGCTGGTGGATGCCGGCAGTCTGAACCTCAAATCGGCGGGTTCCTCGGATCAGAGAGCTGCATTCAGAGCCTTGCTGGACAGGTCCCCTGGCGGAACAGGCAAGGTGGTGTTGGGAATCCCGGCCGAATCCATGCTGCTCAAGAAAATACATCTGCCGCTGGCGGTGGAGGAAAACCTCGAGAATGTGCTGGCCTTCGAAATGGACCGGCATACTCCGTTCAAGGCGGATCAGGTGTATTTCGATTACCGGATTGTGCACCGGGATGTACAAAACCATCGCATGGAGCTGGAAATTGCCGTTGCCCCGCGTGATGCGGTTGACCGGGCGGTGACCCAGTTGGGTGCCTTGGGGGTGACGCCGGTCGCGGTGGCGATTGCGGAACAGAATGTTCTGAATGAGTTTTTCAACCTTTTGCCGCGTACCCGTCGTCCCCAGACGGATTCGCTGCTGGGGCGCCGTAACGCCGGATTGCTGGCGCTGGTTCTGGTGCTGGCCATGGGGGCGCTGCTCCTGCCCATAGTGATTAAAAGGGAAGCTGTGCTTCAGTTGATGCCGGTTGTGGAGCGGGCAAAAAACGCTGCGGAGGCAACCGATGATCTGCATCGTAAACTGGATGCACTGGCCGCCCAGCATAACTTCCTGTTGGAGAAGAAGCAGTCTTCTCCCGTGCTGGTGGTGCTGTTCGACGAGTTGACCCGCATCCTGCCGGATGATACCTGGGTGCAGCAATTCGATTTGAAAGGCAAGGAACTGCAGGTCATGGGCGAAACGGGCTCTTCTTCAAAGCTGATCGGCCTCATGGAACAATCGAAAATCCTGCATGACACCAATTTCCGCTCCCCTCTCACCAAGGGGCAGAATCCAAGCAGCGAGCGTTTTCATCTGGGTGCGGAAGTCAAGCCATTGCCGGTTGGCGTGACTTCCGCTGCTCCGCCTCCACCTGGTGGCCCGGCGCAGCAGGAAGGGGAAGCGGCCAGAACGGCGCCCGAGCCAAAACCGCTCCAGACCGGGCAGGAAAATGGCTGATGCGTGACCTTACCCCCAAGCAAAGCCGCATTCTCGCCATAGCCCTGCTGGCGACCCTGCTGGGCCTGGCTGTTCTGGCCGTAGCCGGGCCGGTTCTGCTGCTGCACCGGCATTATGACCAGGCGCTGGAAAATCTCGGCGATCGCCTGGCACGCTACAGCAGGGTTGCGGCAATGAGACCGGAGATTGAGTCACAGCTCAGGATCGCGCAGGCCAAACAGATATCAAGGTTCTATCTCAAGAATAGCGGCCCCTCGCTGGCTGCTGCGGAGATCCAGGATATCGCAAAAATCGTGATCGAGCAGCACGGTGCAAAATTGACCAGCATGCAGGTTTTGCCGCACAAGGATGAAAAAGATGTTCGTCAGGTCACGGTGAATATCCAGCTGTCCGGCAATTACCAGGTTCTGCACCAGGTCATCTATGCACTGGAAAATACCCAGCCCTACCTCTTTTTCGATAATGTCAGCATTCGCTCGCCCCTCAGTTATTCGTCGCGTGGGGCAACGGATGCGGAGCTTTATGTGCAGTTTGATCTGGTCGGTTTCGCCGTGCTGAAAGGGGAGCAGCAATGAAAACGGCGCACACCAGCGAAAAATTTATTACTGCCGTGGCCGTGGTTTTGAGCCTGGCACTTGCAGGTGCAATGGCGTATGAGTGGCAATGGGGGGAACGCTTTCGGCAGCAAATCATGAAAATACGCGGTATGGGCACCAAAATGGCGTCTGTTCCGCTGCTTCCCGAATTCAGTTTGCCGCCAAGAGAGGCTGCATATAGTGAAACCTTGACTCGTCCCCTGTTTATCCCCAGCCGGCGTGGCAGCCTGACGGGCAGCAAAGGGCCTCAGCAAATGAAAAAAGGCCAGTTTGCCCTGAGTGGTGTCATTATCGTCCCTGGGCAAAGGCTGGCCCTGTTGCGCGACGTGACGACCGGGAAATCCGAGCGGGTGGAACAGGGCCGTGAAATCCGCGGTATGACGGCGGAGCGGGTGGATGCCGGCGTGGTGGTGTTGAAGCAGGGTAATGAAACCGAAGAACTGCTACTTCTGGTGCAGTCGGCGCCTGTACCCCAGCCAGGGGGAGGAAATGCGACCCAGCTGCCTTCCATTCCGAAGCCGCCCGGCTCGGTATCGGTCACCGTCAGTGAACCGGCAAAACCGCTTGATACTGATGAACAGCGTCTTGCCGAGCAGGAACGCCAACGCCAGAAACAATTGGAAAATTATCAGGAACTTAATCGCTTGCGGGCCGAAAAAGGAATGCCGCTGCTGACTATCCCGTCGGGCTTGCTGGAGCCGGTCAGGAAAAAATGAAGGAATGCCGTTTTTGAGGCTTTTTGAGGAATACGGAATGAAGCAAAAAAGAATAGCTGTTGCCATTGGCCTGATGTTTGCGGCGCTTGCGAACGGTTGTGCGACAACCCGGCCGGCAGATGAGGCTGTGGAACAGGGGGCTGGCATACCTGTCGTGGTCGAGGAAAAAAGCGCTGCAATGGTGGGAAACCAGACCGGTGCCGTGGCGGCAGAGCTGAAGGCGCAGCCGGAACAGCCACCGGTTACGGACGGAAAACAGAGCGCCAAACCAGCGGGTGAAGAGAAAACGGAACGCTACAAACTTCACCCCGGCAGCGGGATCTTCGTCAAGGCGGAACCTGCTCCGATTCCATCCTCAGCCGGCGCTGGAAGCGATCAGGAGATTACGCTCAATTTCGAGGGCGCCGAGATTCGGGAAGTGGTCAAAGCGGTTCTTGGCGATGTCCTGAAGGAAAGTTATATCCTTGATCCAAGAGTGCAAGGCTCGATAACCGTGCGCTCAAGCAAGGCGATGGCCCGCAGTGCCCTGCTGCCGACCATGGAAATGCTGCTGCGCATGAATGGCGCCGCGATGGTGCGCGAATCGAATGGCATCCTCAAGATCGTTCCTGCGGGCTCTGCCATCAAAGGGTCGTCCAGCCCGCGCCTGGGGGGAGGCGGCCGTGCGCTGGCGGACGGCCACAGCATCCAGGTCGTGCCCCTGCAATATGTCAGTGCGCGTGAAATGGCCAAGATTCTCGAACCACTCGCACCGGAGGGTGGCGGTGGCGTGGTGCGCGTCGATGAAACGCGCAATCTCCTGATCCTGTCCGGCGCCGAACCCGAGCTGCGCCATGCGCTTGAAACCATCGACATGTTTGATGTGGACTGGATGTCCGGCATGTCGATCGGGCTCTTCCCGCTCAAACAGGCAGACGTCAAAACCGTTGGTACGGAAATCGACAAACTGATCGGTGAAAGAAGCGCCAGCCCGGTCGCCGGCCTGGTACGCATCGTTCCGGTGGAAAGGATGAACGCGCTTCTGGTCGTGACGCAGCAGCCGAAATATCTCGAACAGGCCAGAATATGGATTGAGCGGCTCGACCAGGGCGGGGTTTCGGGCGGAAACACCCTGCACGTATACCAGGTGCAGAATGGCAAGGCCGAGAGCATTGCCGGCCTGCTCAGCGATATTTTCGGCTGGCGCCGGACGCAACAGCAGGCTGCTCCGCAGCTGGCTCCCGGATTGACTCCGGCGGAAATCTCCACGACGGGTGCTGCCTCTTCGTCCGCAAGCTCACTCATGGACAAGAAAGCTGGCGATGCAAGCCCGCCTCAGGCCTTGCCGTCGGCAACGTCAGCCCTTCCCGCTGCCAGCGGGAGCGGTGCCACGACAGTGGCGCAATCGCCTGCTTCCGGCGTTCGGGTGATTGCCGATAAGGACAATAATGCCCTGCTGATCTACGCCCCGGCGGGCGAATATGAAAAAATCGAGGCGGCAGTCAAGAAACTGGATGTCGTGCCGCGCCAAGTGCTGATCGAAATGACGATCGCGGAAGTCACGCTGACGGATGAATACCAGTATGGCCTGGAGTGGTATTTCAGCAGTCGTGGTCATCAGGGTGGCCAGCTTGATACCGGTGCGGCCGGAATCGCACAGCTGGCACCCGGATTTTCCTATGCCTGGAAGGATAGTGCAGGCGCGATCAGGGCGGTTTTGAACAGCCTGGCCACCAACTCGAAACTGAACATTATTTCCTCTCCCCATGTCATGGTGTCGGATAACCAGGTTGCCAAGATTCAGGTTGGCGACCGCGTTCCGACCGTCAGCCAGACGCAGTCGCTGGCAACCACCACCACTACCACCGGTGTCATCAGTTCGGTGCAGTACATCGATACCGGCGTGATGCTGGCGGTAAGGCCGCATATCAATGCCGGCGGACAGGTGACCATGGAAGTCAGCCAGGAAGTCAGCAATGCCACGAAAACCACTACCTCCGGCATTGATTCTCCTACCATCAGCAAACGGACTGCACAAAGCACGGTGACCATTCAGTCCGGCGAAACCATGGTACTGGGCGGCCTGATCAAGGAAGAAAAGAATGATGGCAGCGCCGGGGTGCCCCTGCTGTCCGAGATTCCCATCATGGGGGCTTTGTTCGGCAATCAGACCAAGAAGAACAACCGTACCGAACTGGTGATCCTCATTACGCCACGGGTGGCGAACAACAGCCTGCAGTCGAAGGAAATCACCGATGAGATCAGGAAGCGCATTTCGGGCCTGCAAACGCTGGGGCCGCGTCGCGAGGTGAACTTCAAGGAATAGGGCGGCGGGTTTAGAACAGGAAGCGCGTCAGCGTAATCTGGCGTCCGTCCGGCAAGGTGAGGACGGCGCTGGTGGTGGATGTAAAGAGAAGGTTGACGCTGCCCACGTTCGGATTCGCGATGCTGGGTGTCTTGTAGCTTCCGCTCAGGGTCTGGCCGTTGGCCCATTGTACCCAGGTGCCCGAATAGCTGTTTGAAGAAGCCATGGCACCCGCGGTCGAGTACCAGATCGGGTTGCCCTGGGCGTCATACATGTAGCCCGCCATGAACAGGGTTCCGCTCTGGATTTCCAGCGCAAACCCGCGCCCGTTTTCCGATGCATTCCACCACCAGCCCGACTGCGGCTGAAACGCTGCTGGCGCTGCACTGGCGCCATTGGCCACGATATTGAAACGCTCGATTGGAATGGTTCCTCCCGGCCAGCTCAGGGTGCCGTGGCTGGAATCGCTGAACTGCAGCGTAATGGTGCCGGCAGAACCGGGGCTGAACGGGGCGGCGTAGGGGCCGGTAAGCGTTTGTCCGCCAGCATAGGCGGTCAGAGGCCCCTGGTAGGAGGATGAACTCATGGCCCCGCCGGAGGCATACCAGGATGCCCGGCCATCGGTCTCATAAAGATAGCTGGCCATGAACAGGTTTCCACCCCGCTTCTCGATCATGAACCCCCGCCCGCTCTGGGAGGGGTTCCACCACCAGCCGGTCTGGGGAGAAACCTGCCCACTTGCGGCTGCGACGGCGGCCCCGGCGTTGAGAATACCGCTACCGCAATTTCCGGCGTTGGCTGCGCACCAGGTTCCGATGGCAAAGGGGGTGGCGGTGGACTGAATCAGGGACAATACCTGGGCTGGGGTCAACTCCGGTCTGACGGCGAATATCAGCGCGGCAACCCCCGATACATGCGGAGCCGCCATACTGGTGCCGGGCATGGTCTGGTAGCCGTATGCAGCGGCTACTGTTGTTCCGGCATTGTAGGTGGACAGAATGGCATTGCTTCCGCCCTTGGGGCCATCTCCGCCCGGTGCGGAAATTTTGACCAGCGAGCCGAAATTGGTATAACCCGTGGCATCGCCGGAACGCCCGTTTGCGGCAACGGCAATCACGCCGCTGCAATTGGCCGGCCAGGAGTTGACCACATTTACATTCTCATTGCCTGCCGATACCACGACTACCGCGCCGGCAGCAAGCGCATCGTTGATGGCGGACTGAATGCTGCTGAAGCAGGCGCC
>CAZKHJ010000042.1:0-10944 GCA_964552675.1 uncultured Sulfuricella sp.
CCTTCGAAGGCAGAGCCGTCAGATTTACAGTCTGATCCCTTTGACCGCTCGGGAACCCCACCGAACGAAGCGCGCTATTCTCTGTTTTTTCGCAAAGGATGTCAACAGGAATCAGCGGCTGATTGCAAATAAACCGCTCAAACGCTGCCGACATCCTTCACCACATGACGATGGCGGCGGCTGATCGGCAGCTTTTCCTCCAGTCCGCGCAGCAGCACCGCCCACATCGCGCCGCCCGCCTCATCCTCGCCGGCATGAGGCAATTTCTCGAATCCGGCAACAAACTCCCTGGCCACCAGACAATTGCGGTGTATACGTATAAAGCGCTCGCCGAACTCCTGCTCCAGATGAGTGAGGGATTCCTCGCTCAAATATTCTCGCGCCGCTGTCCGGACCGTGACGTACTTCTGCTCGGCACGCATATAGGCAATATCCGCCACCGGCACCAGAATGATCCGGCCGCGCTCGGCAATGCTGAGATGACTGCGTGCCTGGCGCGACAATACGCCAAGCCGTGCCGGCGTATACACCTGCGCCTTGCGCAGAGCAGCAAGCAGGCGCTCCTTGCGCACCGGCTTGAGGAGATAGTCCACCGCGTTCACCTCGAAGGCTTCGACAGCGCGCTGGTCAAAAGCCGTACAGAACACAATGGCTGGAGGTGTGGGCAATTTCTGCATGTGCCGGGCCAGCTCGATGCCATCCATACCCGGCATGCTGATATCGAGCAGGGCCACATCCACCGCATTACCTTCCAGCCAGGCCAATGCCTCGCGCCCCGATGCCGCCTCGCCCGCCACTGTCACCGCCAGTTCAGCAGCACAGTCCGCCAGCACTTCACGCAGGCGGTTGCGCGCGGGCGCTTCATCGTCCACCAGCAGAACTTTAAGCGCCATCACCTGCATCACTCCGGGTATAGGGAATCACGATATGCACCTGGTAAGCATTATTGCTGATCCGGGTTGTCAGGCTTGCCTCGGCATCAAAATGCAGCGCCAGGCGCTCGCGGATATTGCCCAGCGCCATCTTGTTGCCTCCATGGTGATTGCCCTCGTTCCGATAGGGATTGTGCAGCACCATGTGAACATGATTGCGACTGTTATATATATTGACACTGATCTCGCCTGGCTCACTGGAGGGTTCGATGCCGTGATACACCGCGTTTTCCAGCAACGGCTGCAGCACGAGAGGAGGAATCAGGGCATCCCGCGGCATATTCTCGATATGCCACACTACCCGCAAGCGCTCGCCCAGGCGCAACTGTTCCAGACCAAGATACTGACGACACAGCGCCACTTCCTGTTCGAGCCTGACCAGCTTGCGGTTATCCGCCATCAGCACGCGGAACAGGTCGGCCATGTCTTCCAGTGCGGTTTCGGCACGCCTGGGGTCGCTGCGGATCAGGCTCAGCACCGCATTGATACTATTAAAAAGGAAATGGGGGCGAATGCGCGCCTGCAACGCCTGCAGGCGCGCCTCGCTCAATGCAGGCGAAAGCGCGCGGCTGCGCAGATTGAAATAGCCCAGCAAGACAGCGGTGGCCAAGAAAGTGAACAGCAGGTAGCGCGGAAGCTGAAAATACTGTTCGACACCCAGCAGATCATGGCTCAGAAAATAGATCAGCGCGGTCAGCACAAGCTCCAGAACCATGACGACAGCAATGCCCGCAGAATAAGACATGCGCCCCAGCAGGCCGCGCCCTGCGCACAGCATCAGCAGGCTCAAAAGCAACAGGGGCTGCATCAGCACGGAAATCCCCAGCAACTCCTGCCACATGGACTGGAAGGTGGCGGCCTTCAGCGCGGCAGCGAGCATCCCCATGCCATTGGCGATAACGAGGATGCGCAGGTTCACCCCCAGGTTGCAAAAATTGGGCAGAGCAACCGGGGACCGATGATTTTGATTTATACTTGCCATGTTCCTCATTCTGAATTAAGACTCCAACGCGATGCAAGATCAAAATCCGGCCCCAGCGACCCCGCAATCCTCGGCCTGGTCCGGCCGCTTCAACGAACCGGTGGCCGAACTGGTCAAACGCTACACCGCCTCGGTGGATTTCGACCGCCGCCTGGCGGAATTCGATATTCAGGGCTCACTTGCTCACGCCAGCATGCTTCATGCCGCGGGCATTCTGAGCATCGAGGATTTGCACGCAATCCGGCACGGCCTGGCCCACATCCGGGCGGAAATCCAGGGCGGCGCCTTCGTCTGGTCGCTCGACGCGGAGGACGTGCACCTCAATATCGAAAAACGCCTCACCGCCCTGGTGGGCGATGCCGGCAAGCGCCTGCACACCGCGCGCTCGCGCAACGACCAGGTAGCCACCGACGTGCGCCTGTGGCTAAGGTCCGAGATCGACACGCTGATTGGGCTGGTGAAAAACCTGCAAACCGCCCTGGTCGATCTGGCGGAAGAACATGCCGACACCGTAATGCCGGGCTTCACCCATTTGCAGGTCGCCCAGCCAGTGTCGTTTGGCCACCATCTGCTGGCCTACTACGAGATGCTCAAACGCGACGGCGAACGCCTTGCCGACTGCCGCAAGCGGGTCAACCGCCTGCCTCTGGGCGCAGCGGCGCTGGCTGGCACCAGCTACCCGATCGACCGCGAGATGGTGGCGCGCGAACTGGGCTTCGACGGGGTGTGCGAGAATTCGCTGGACGCCGTTTCCGACCGCGACTTCGCCATCGAATTCACTGCCTGCGCGGCCCTGGTGATGACCCATCTGTCACGCCTGTCGGAAGAGCTGATCCTGTGGATGAGCCCGCGCTTCGGTTTCATCGACATCGCCGACCGCTTCTGCACCGGTTCCTCCATCATGCCGCAGAAGAAGAATCCCGACGTGCCGGAACTGGTGCGCGGCAAGACCGGGCGGGTCAACGGCCACCTGGTGGCGCTGCTGACCCTGATGAAATCGCAGCCCCTGGCCTACAACAAGGACAATCAGGAAGACAAGGAGCCGCTGTTCGACACGGTGGATACCCTCCATGCCACCCTGCGCATCTACGCCGACATGATCGGCGGCATCACGGTAAACGAGCAAGCCATGCGCCAGGCCGCCTTCCAGGGCTACGCCACGGCCACCGACCTGGCCGACTATCTGGTGAAAAAGGGCCTGCCCTTCCGTGACGCGCACGAAGCCGTGGCACGCGCAGTGCGCCACGCGGAAGGCCGTAAATGCGACCTTTCCGAACTGGCACTGGAGGAGTTGCGCCAGTTCTCGGAACTGGTCGACGAGGATATCTTCGCTGTGCTGACGCTGGAAGGCTCGCTCAACAGCCGCAACCATATCGGCGGCACAGCGCCTGAGCAGGTCAGAAAAGCCATACAAAGAGCAAGAAAAACCCTGGGGGAAGCCTAAATGGAAGGACTCTTTTCACGCGAATGGGTAGAACGCTTCGCCAGCCAATGGAACGCCAATACAGACATGGTGGAACCGCTGGCCGCAGCCGGTTTCGATTCGATCATCGCTTTCGGCTTTGCCGACGAAACCAATCCGGCGGTACTGCTGGAAGTAAAGAATGGCAAGGTCGAAAAAGCGGGGGTTTTCATCCCGGCCAACAGCCCGGCACCCAACTGGGATTTGCGCGCCGCAGCGGAAAACTGGGCCAAGTGGAAAAAGGAAGGCCTGGGCATTGCCGGCCTGGGCGTGGCGGTTGCCACCAAGCAGCTGGAGTTTCGTGCTGGCGATTACCGCAAGATGATCCGCACACCCCAGCTGGCGGGCCCCTTTCTGAAGTTCTTTACCTTACTGTAAGGACCGATTTCCTTCAAGTCAGACAGGCTGCTAGGGCAGGTAGAGCTCAAATACGGCGCCACCCAAAGCGCCCCCATTGCTCAAACGGGTAAACCCGGTTTTGTCCCGGTTGCGATGCAAGGCGGCAACCGTCGCGGAAAAATAGAGTCCCAGGCCAGTCCCCCCTCCGCACAGGTCGAGCTTTGCGCGGCGTCCGCCATGTTCAAGCACCTCAGCGGGATAACCCCGGCTATCGTCTTCCACCCGGAAACGCAAGAACCCATCCTCCAGAGCCGCGCTCAGCAGGACCTTGTTCTTGGCATAATGCAGCGAATTATGCACAGCGTTGACCAGGATGCCGCGCACCATCTCGCGGTCAAAAAAACCATACACCCCCTCACACATCCCGACGCTGATTTCGATGCCGCGATCATCTACCAGGGAGTGGGTCTCGACCACGATCTCGCGCAACACCTCGCAGGCATCGTGATAATCAATATCCAGCTCATAGCGGCCTTGAGCAATGCGGTACAGGGCCAGCACATGGGCAAGGCGCTGGCCAATCTGCGAGCTGCCATATTTTATGCGGCTCAGTGCGGTTTGAGCGGCAGGATTGTCCTGCGCCCAGGGCTCGTTGCTTGCCCCCTCAATGGTATTGAAATGCAGGAAGAGCAGATTCTTGATTTCATGGATATTGGCGGCAAATATGGTGGCGAAATCGATATTCGCACTTTCGCCACGATCGGTCGGCTCACTCATTTCCTGACCCCGAATTTGGTTGCGATATCCTTGTATAACGTAGTCAACATGAGATATTTCTTGTTCTCCGGATCACGCTGTTTCACGGTATCGAAATAGCCCCGCACCACACTGGCCAATTCCTCGTCCCAACCGCTTTGGCCAAGAAAAGCCAGAATGGCGTGGGCGGCATTAAGGACCACCACGTTATTGTTCTTGAGCTGGTTCGCCGCCTGCATCAGCAATTCCACCGATCCCTTCAGGTCGCCGGCCTGTGCCAGCTTCACGGCACGGTTGTTGAGCGCAATCACTTCGCGCGAGGAAGTATGAATCAATTCCTTGCCCTGGTCGTGCATGCCCATGCGCTGGAACATCTGCTCGGTACGCTTCAGCACGGCAACATTGTCGTGATTGTTCTTCACCAGATTCTGGGCAATCTCCGCTCCCATCGTCTGGTCACCGTGCTGATAACAGGCGCGCACCATATCGAGGGCCACCGATTCCGGTTTTTCCCCGGTCGTGCCAAACAATGTCCGTGCCTCGCCGAACGCACGCTCGGCTGCTGCCTTGTCTCCGGCCTTGTCATAAATCATGCTATCCATCACCGCGGCATGCAGCATGACCTTGGGAGAGCCCTCGAATGCCTTGCGCGCCTTGCCCATCACCGACAGGGCCTGCGTGTATTCACCCTTGTCGAGAAACACCCGGCTCAGATTGGCGTAATCCTCCGGTTCCGTGAAGGAAGAAAATTTGCCGAATTCCAGCACCGCCTCAAAAGCATCCTGGGCCACCGCCAGGTCTTCGTTGTGATAGGCGGTTTCGCCCAGGTCCTTCTGGCGCTGCAACATGCGCGGCGATTTGGCCACCGCTTCCATCAGCACCTGCTGCGACATGGCTTCGTCGCCCAGCGCGGTATGCGTCTTGGCCAGCCAGTCGTAAGCAGACATATAGTTGGGATGCTGCTCGACAATCTGCCGAAAACCTTCCGCCGCCGCCTGGTAGTTTTCCTCAAAAAATTGCGACTTGGACAACCCCATTCTGGCCCAGGGAATTTCACGCATCGCCAGAATGTGCTCATAAACCTGACGCGCACCGGCAAAATCCGAAACCGAAAGCAGCAATTCACCCTTGAGCCGCAACAGATCAAGCAGATACGATCCCGCCGCCTGCAAACGCAGGTCACATGCCTGCACCGCCTTGCGCAGTTCCTGCCGCTCCATCAGGTCATAGATCGGCGCCAGGAAGGCTTTTTTGTGCACCAGACGATCAAGCCGGGTGCGCAGTACTTCACCACTGAAGGGCTTGATCAGGTAATCATCCGGCGCCAGCTCCACCGCGCTGACCACTTTTTCATAAGTCCGCTCGGCCGTCACCATCATGAACACGGTGCCATCCTTGATAAGGCGCCGGCGCTTCAATTCTTCCAGCAACTGCTGGCCATCCTTGGCCTCACCCAAAGAATAGTCACATAAAATGATGTCATAGATGCGATTCTCGATCCGGTTGATCGCATCCGCCGCGTTCGCCGCCATGTCGATCTTGACCCCGCCAAACGTGCTGATGGTGATGCGCATGGAAGAACGCACACCGATGATGTCATCGATCACCAGGAAGGTTTTGTTCTGGTAATCGACCGGGGCATTCTTCGAACCGAAAATAGCAGCCATGGCGTTAGGGCGTGTTCACAGTAATTTCGCATCTGCGACGGGGGCGATTTGGGATGCCATCCACGAAGCAAGACGCGCCGAAATGCAAGCCATTTCAAGCGGCTTGCGACAAAGGAGGGCGCCCAAATCGCCCCCATCCCGTAGGGTTGCTGCAAGAACGCCGCAGACGCGCGTTCTTGCAGCAACGCAGTTGTGAAATTACTGTGAACACGCCCTAAGGCTTCATGTCCACGGCCTGCCCCGCCTGTTCGCTGACATAGCGGCCAAGGGCGGCAAACAGTTCGCTGCCATCACGGGTATTGAGCCAGGCGCCATCTTTCCAGACGTAATGGTAGCCGCCGGACCGGGCGGCCACCCACAGCTCCTGGCTGGCAGACTGGCGGTTGATGATGATCTTGCTGCCGTTGTCGAATTCCAGTTCGAGAATGCCGGCAGTGGTTTCAAAATCGATCTCTGCGCCACTGGCCTCGATGGCATGTTCGATCTGCGCCAGAGTGGTTTCCACTAATTGGTTGAATTCGCTTGGAGTCATGAACGGGGGCCGGTGTGTTAAGATTTCCTGCTCTATTAACCAGGAAGAATACTATGCGTCCTGTTTTGATGCTAGTTTTGTGCGGCCTGCTGCTGTCCGGCTGCGGGCACAAAGGTCCGCTGTACCTGCCGCCGCCCCCTTCCGCTCCGCAACAGGATCAAAAGTGAACGCTTTCCAGTCCATCAACGGCGAACTCCATGCCGAATCCGTCCCCCTGAGCCGCATCGCCAGTGAATTCGGCACGCCCTGCTACGTCTATTCCCGCGCTGCGCTGACCGAGGCCTACCGGAGCTTCGATACAGCTTTTGCCGGGCGTGAACACCTCGTATGCTACGCCGTCAAGGCCAATTCCAATCTCGCCATTCTCAATCTGTTCGCCCGCCTGGGCGCGGGGTTTGACCTGGTTTCGGGCGGCGAGCTGCAGCGCGTGCTGGCGGCAGGCGGAGACCCCGGCAAAGTGGTGTTTTCCGGCGTGGGCAAAAGCACGGATGAAATGCGTCAGGCACTCGATGCCGGCATCCTGTGCTTCAACGTCGAGTCGGAAAGCGAGTTGCTGCGCCTCGACCAGGTGGCCGGGAGCATGAAAAAAATTGCGCCTGTGAGCCTGCGCGTCAACCCCGATGTCGATCCCAAGACCCATCCCTACATCTCCACCGGCCTCAAGGGCAACAAATTCGGCGTCGCCTATGACGAGGCCCCGCGCATCTACCGCCTGGCCAGCGAGTTGCCGCACCTCGCCATCCAGGGACTGGATTGCCACATCGGCTCCCAGATCACCGAGCTGTCGCCCTTTGCCGACGCTCTGGACAAGGTGCTGGAACTGGTGGACCGGCTGGAGCAGGATGGCATCACCCTGCATCACCTCGATCTCGGCGGTGGCGTAGGCATCCGCTACCAAAACGAAACGCCGCCCCCGGCCGGAGAATACGTCCGCACCCTGCTGGACAGACTCGCCACGCGGCCGCACAAGATCATCATCGAGCCAGGCCGCGCCCTGGTGGGCAATGCCGGCCTGCTGCTGGCCAGGGTGGAATATCTCAAGCACGGCGAGAGCAAAAACTTCGCCATCGTCGATGCCGCCATGAATGACCTCGCCCGCCCTGCTCTCTATGACGCCTTCCACCACATCCAGCCGGTACACAACGGCGACAGCACGCCGCAACGCTATGAAATCGTCGGCCCGGTATGCGAAAGCGGCGATTTTCTCGGCCATGACCGCGAGCTGGCACTGGCCGAGGGCGATCTCCTGGCCATCATGTCAGCCGGCGCCTACGGCATGAGCATGAGCTCCAACTACAACACCCGCCCGCGCGCCGCAGAAGTCATGGTGGATGGCGAGCAGGTCCATCTGGTGCGCGAGCGCGAGCAGATCGCCGCGCTGTTCGCCAACGAGCGGCAACTGCCGGATTAAGGACTTGCTCCGGTATCTGATCGCTCCCGCGCTGGGGGTAATGGCGGTTTTCGGCTTCGCGCCGTTCTACCTTTACCCCCTCACGCTGCTGGCCCTGGCGGGCCTGTTTCTTCTCTGGCAACGGGCGCCGACTGCCCGCCGCGCGGCGCTGGACGGCTTCACGTTCGGGGTGGGATTCTTCGGCGCCGGCGTAAGCTGGATCTACGTCAGCCTGCACGATTTCGGCGCCATGCCCCTGGCGGCGGCACTGGCTGCGACAGCGCTGTTTTGCGCCCTGCTGGCGCTGTTTCCGGCGCTGGTCGGCCTGATACAGGGGCGCGGGCGCGCATCACCGGCAACCCATCTGCTGGCGCTGACTCCGGCCCTGTGGAGCCTGAGCGAATGGCTGCGCGGCTGGGCGTTTACCGGCTTCCCCTGGCTGGCGGCAGGTTATTCGCAAATTCCGGCCGGGCCGCTGGCCGGCTTTGCTCCGGTTTCCGGCGTCTATGGCGTCTCTCTCGCCCTGGCGGCAGCAGCCGGCGCCCTGGCCTTGCTGACGCAGCATGGCCAGCGCCGCCGGGCACTGGCCATGCTCGTATTGCTGGCCGGTGGCGGCCTGATCCTCAAACAGGCCCAGTGGGTAGAGCCGGTTGGCGCACCGCTCACGGTTTCCCTGCTGCAGGGCAATATCGCCCAGGACCTGAAATGGCGTCCGGAAGTCGCGCGCAGCACGCTCGAAACCTATGCCCGCCTGTCGGCATCGAGCCAGGGGCAGCTGATCCTCCTGCCGGAAACCGCGCTGCCAATGTTTCTTGACGACGTGCCGCCCAGCTATCTGCCCCGGCTCGCGCAGCTGGCACGGCAGCGTGGCGGCGACGCGGTGCTGGGCATTCCCGAGGAGCCGGAAGGCGGCATCTATTTCAACAGCGCCTTCAGCTTCGGCACCTCGCCCACCCAGCTATACCGCAAATCCCATCTCGTGCCTTTTGGCGAATACCTGCCGCTGCGCCCGGCATTCGCCTGGGTGCTGCGCATCCTGCACATCCCCCTGTCTGATTTTTCCCGTGGTGCGGAAATCCAGCAGCCCATGTCGGTTGCCGGGCAATATCTGGCCGTGGACATCTGCTATGAAGACGTGTTCGGCGAAGAAATCATCCGCCAGCTGCCACGTGCCACGCTGCTCGCCAACCTGACCAACGATGCCTGGTTCGGTCATTCCCTCGGCCCCTGGCAACATTTGCAGATTGCCCAGACACGGGCGCTGGAAAGCGGCCGCTACATGCTGCGCGCCACCAACACCGGCGTCACCGCCATCATTGACCAGCACGGAAACGCAGCCAGACTGGCACCGGTTTTCACCACCACATTGCTGGAAGGCGTGGTCCAGGGTTTTCGTGGCAGCACGCCCTACGTGCGCTTTGGCAATTCACCGGTCCTGTTGCTGATGGCGCTGCTACTCATGCTGGCCTGGAAGCGAAAGCAGTGAGCTGGTTCTGCTACCTGCTGGAATGCGCCGACGGCACGCTTTACACCGGCATCACCAACGATCTGGACAAGCGCCTTGCCGCACACAATGGCGGCAGCGCATCCAAATACACCCGCGTCCGCCTGCCGGTACGGCTGGCCTATGCCGAACCCCACCCCGACCGTGCTTCTGCCTCGCGGCGCGAGGCTGCGCTCAAAAAACTGGACCGTGCGGCCAAGCTTGCGCTCACGGCAAATCACAGGATCAGCTGACGCAGGCTTCCGTATCCAGACAAACATCAATACAATAACAAGAGATCGAAAGATCATATAGGTACGGACCACCCAAAATCCATATGCACGGTTGGCGCCACACACATCAACAAACCGCAAGGAGAGAGACCACATGAAATTGCGCTATCTGGTTGCAGCAGCATTTGCCACTTCCATCACCTTTCCTGCCCAGGCCGACGACATGGCCAAATATCAGGATGAAGCCCGCAAGGTCGCCAAGGAATTTGGTGCCCAGCTGGGTAGCGAGATGAAGAAGGAAATGGAAGCCAACGGGCCGGGAGCGGCCATCAAGGTATGCCGCAACGCGGCGCCTGCCATTGCTTCCGAGCTATCGCGCAAGAATGGCTGGCATGTCGGCCGCGTATCGCTGAAGGTACGCAACCCGCTGCTGGGTACGCCGGACGCCTGGGAACAGAAAGTGCTGGCGGATTTCGACCAGCGCCTCGAAAAGGAAAACCCCGCCAACATGGATTTCGCTGAAATCGTCAACGAGCCGCAGGGCAAGTATTTCCGCTACATGAAGGCCATTCCGATCCAGGATGCCTGCCTCAAATGCCACGGCACCGATGAGGTGCGCGCCCAGCCGGCCAAGGATGCCCTGGCTGCCGATTACCCGCACGACAAGGCCACCGGCTACACTCTGGGCCAGCTGCGCGGCGCCATCACCATCAAACGTCCGCTGTTCTAGCCTCTTCCCCCGGGGCGGGTTTCCCCGCCCCATTTCCGGCACCCCGGAAATGCAGTAAAATCAGCCCTTTTCCCCATTTGTCTGTCTTCATGCTGAGCTTTCAACAAATCATCCTGACCCTGCAGGAATACTGGGACAAGCAGGGTTGCGCCCTGCTGCAACCCTATGACATGGAAGTGGGCGCCGGCACCAGCCACACCGCCACCTTCCTGCGCGCCATCGGCCCCGAGCCGTGGCGCGCCGCCTACGTCCAGCCCTCGCGCCGCCCCAAGGATGGCCGCTACGGCGACAACCCCAACCGCCTGCAGCACTACTACCAGTTCCAGGTGGTGCTGAAGCCCGCGCCGGAAAATATTCTGGAACTCTACCTCGGCTCGCTCGAAGCGCTGGGCTTCGACCTGAAGAAGAACGACATCCGCTTCGTCGAGGACGACTGGG
>CAZKHJ010000043.1:0-4825 GCA_964552675.1 uncultured Sulfuricella sp.
ATTCGCACTGCACTCCGCTCCTCTTAGAGTGCAATATGTTTCTGACCTTATGCAGGAAAACAAGCGACCTGGCGTTGGAGTGAAGTGATGCTTCAATGATGAAAAGTTTCAGGAAACGGTATCCCTCCAGCGCCGCACTGCGGCAAAAACCTCGACCGGGCTTCTCAAGGGGTGGCCGGCGAAGCGTTCGGCAGCGGCCATGACCTGGGGGTGATTCCAGCGCAGAAAGGGGTTGGTCTGTTTTTCCAGTGCAATGGTCGAGGGCAGGGTGGGTCTGTTTTGCGCGCGAGTCTGGCGTTCTCGCTGCTCACGCTCCAGCAAGGCGGCATTGTCGGGCTCGATTTTTCTGGCGAAGCGAATGTTTTCCAGAGTGTATTCGTGGGCGCAATAAACCCTGGTTTCATCCGGCAGGGCAATAAACTTGGCCAGTGAGGCCTGCATCTGTTCCGGCGTGCCTTCAAACAGGCGCCCGCAGCCACAGGTGAACAGGGCGTCGCCACAAAACAGGGAATTTATCCCATAATACGCGACGTGGCCGGCAGTATGGCCGGGCACGTCAAGCACCTCAAATACTGTTCCCAGGGCGGGGAGTGTGATGGTGTCACCTTCTCTCACGGGATTGGTGATGCTGGCGATGGCTTCCCGGCGTGGCCCGTAAACCGGGCAGTTGAAGCGCTGCCGCAGTTCCGTGGCGCCGCCGGTATGGTCGCCGTGATGGTGGGTGATCAGGATGGCGTTGAGCTTGAGGCCATGCCGATTCAGGTAATCCACCACCGGTTCGGCATCGCCGGGATCGACCACGGCGCTTGCCGTGTCATTGCGTATCAGCCAGATGTAGTTATCTTCAAAGGCGGGGATGGGAACAATTTCGTACATGCGGCTATGTTTGGACGAGGCAGGTTAAATGTCAAGCGTGGATGAAAGCGGCTGGTTTCACACACCGCTGGGGCAAAACCTGCTGCAACGCGAGCAGGCCTACCACGACCAGGTGGTGGCGGATATTTTTGGTTTCAATGCATTGCAACTGGGCATGCTTGAGCACGATCTGCTGCGCACCAGTCGCATTCCATTTCGCGTTCGTGCCGGTATGGGGGCGAACGTGCCGCTGCGGGCCGAGGTATCGCAATTGCCCGTTGCCAGCCAGACGATAGATTTGCTGCTGCTGCCGCACGTGCTGGAATTCAGCGGGCAACCGCACCAGATTCTGCGTGAAGTCGAGCGGGTGCTGATGCCGGAGGGGCAGGTCATCATCAGCGGCTACAACCCATTCAGCTTGTGGGGACTACGCAGGCTGCTGCCCTATAATGCCAGCAGCTATCCTTGGCACGGCCGCTTTATTGGACTGCCGCGCCTCAAGGACTGGCTGGCCTTGCTGGGACTGGAGGTGGTGGGCGGCCGCATGTGCTGTTACCAGCCGCCGCTGCAGCAGGAAAATTTGCTGCGCAAGTTTCATTTCATGGAAGCGGCAGGCGACCGCTGGTGGGCGCTGGCTGGAGGGGTGTATTTCATCCAGGCGAAAAAGCGCGTTCATGGCATGCGGCTGATCAAGCCGGGTTGGAATGAGGCCAGGGCGGCACGCAAGGGGCTGGCTCCGGCGGCCCAGAAAACGCTCAGTCAATGAAAGATTTTTGATGATGATCAAGAAAAGCAGCACTCAGGACACGACACAAGAAAATGTTTTGCCTAAGAATCAGGGTTTACCCGATACCATTGGCATGGTTGACATTTATACTGATGGGGCCTGCAAGGGAAATCCGGGGCCGGGCGGGTGGGGCGCCTTGCTGCGTTTTCGTGGCCGCGAAAAGGAATTGTGTGGCGGCGAGGCGCAGACCACCAACAACCGCATGGAACTGCTGGCGGTGATCAAGGCGCTGGAAGCGCTCAATCGCCCCAGCCGTGCGCGGGTGCACACTGATTCGCAATATGTGCAGAAGGGTATCAGCGAGTGGATCCACAACTGGAAACGACGCGGTTGGCACACTGCGGACAAGAAGCCGGTCAAGAATGTCGATTTGTGGCAGCAACTGGATGCCCTGGCACTGCAACACCAGCTGGAATGGGTGTGGGTAAAAGGCCATGCGGGGCATGAAGAGAACGAGCGTGCTGACCAATTGGCCAATCGAGGAGTCGAGACGCTCAGTGCGGCGGCGCCAAATCTGAAATCAACATGAAATGGAGCGCCTAGAGCTTGCGCCAGATTATTCTAGACACTGAAACCACCGGACTGGAAACCAGCCTGGGGCACCGTATTATCGAAATTGCGGCGGTCGAGATGGTAAACCGGCGCCTGACCCAAAATCACTTCCACCAATATCTCAATCCCGGCCGGGAAATTGATCCGGGCGCACAACAGGTGCATGGCATCAGCCTGGAGTTTTTGCAGGACAAACCCTTGTTCCGGGATGTGGTGCAGGATTTCCTTGACTATGTCACGGGCGGTGAACTTGTTATTCACAATGCCCCCTTCGATGTCGGTTTTCTCAATTACGAACTGGGCCTCCTGGGAATGCAGCCAATCCAGCACTACTGCCCGGTGATTACCGATACCCTGAAAATGGCCAAGGCCTTGCGCCCAGGACAGAAAAACAACCTGGATGCGCTGTGCAAGAACTACCAGATCGACAATTCCAAGCGGACCCTGCATGGCGCGCTGGTGGATACCGAGTTGCTGGCGGAAGTCTATCTGGCGATGACGCGCGGCCAGGAAAGCCTGATGATGGAGTCCGTCCCGGTGCAGACAAAAGCTGCAGTCAGGGCGCCGGGGGTGCGTGTGCCATTACGGGTACTGCCGGCGGGGGGAGAGGAACTGCAAATGCACGGCGCTTACCTCGATGATCTGGACAAGGCAAGCCGTGGCGCGTGCGTATGGAAAATGCTGGAGGCTGGATGACAAGGCTGTGCTGGTTGACATTGAATCGTGCTGCGCTGGCCCTGATTCTGGCTGGCGCCTGGAGTGGTGGCATTGCCGGAGAAGCGGGACCCCCCCTGTCCGAGGGGGATTTTCTGGCGGAAATGCCGCTGGTGCTGACGGTTTCCCGTCTGGCTCAGCCCCTTGACGAGGCGCCTGCCGCAGTCACGGTGATCGACCGGCAAATGATCAAGGATTCCGGCGCCTGGGATCTGGCCGAGGTATTTCGTCTGGTTCCCGGAATGTATGTGGCTTACAACGCCGGCCAGTTGCACAGCGTAACGCATGTGGTCAGCTACCACGGCATGGCGGATGCTTTCGCCCGCCGCATGCAGGTGCTGATCGATGGGCGCTCGGTTTATACGCCGCTGTATGGCGGCGTGCAATGGAGTGACATTCCGCTGCTGCTGGACGATATCGAGCGCATCGAGGTGATTCGTGGCCCCAACTCGGCAAGCTATGGCGCCAATTCGTTTCTCGGCATCATCAATATCATCACGCGCCACTCTGCCGAGCAGCGGGGGAACTACCTGACCATTTCCAGCGGCGATGGCCGCAACGATGGCATGGTGCGCCATGGCGGAACCGAGGGCGACCTGAGCTACCGTTTCAGTGCCGGTTTTCGCAATGACGCAGGCCTCGACAGCCGCATCGATGGCAAGAACATGCGCCAGTTCACCATGCGTGGCGACTACCGTATCAATACCGGTGACTCCCTCGAATTCCAGCTGGGTTATAACGGCGGGGACCAGGATGTCGGCAGTCCAACGAGCCTGAACGCCAATCCGCCGCGCAACAAGTCGGTGACGAACCGTTTTGAACTGCTGCACTGGCGGCGTGATATCAGTGCCGCCGAGCAGATCAGCGTCAAGTTCTACCACAATTACGAGCAGGCCAATGACCAGTTTGCCCTTGCCGTGGCGCCAGTGACCGTGGCCAATGATCTGGAGGCGCAGCGCTACGATCTGGAAGCCCAGCATGTGTTCTCGCCCCGCCAGGATTTGCGCGTGGTGTGGGGAGGCGGTTTGCGCCTTGATCAGGTCAATTCCCCGCTTTATCTCGGCACCTCCGCTACCCGCTCTTTCCGGCTGGCGCGTCTGTTCGGCAACCTGGAATGGCGCGCCCGCCCGGAGTTGCTCCTCAACCTTGGCGCAATGGTGGAAAACAACGATTTCACTGGCACCGATACTACGCCAAGGCTGGCGCTCAATTACCATCTTGCGCCACAGCATACGCTGCGGGCCGGGGTGTCGCAGGCAACGCGCACGCCCACCCTGATCGAGCAGGAAGCGAACCTGCGCATTGTCATCGGCAACCGGATTTCGCAAAAACTGCTTTCCCAGGGCGGACTTTCTCCGGAGCGCATCACCTCGCGCGAGTTTGGCTACGTCGGCGAAATCGGCCGTTTCAGTCTGGATGCCAAGCTCTACCATGACCGTATCGATGACCTGATCGGCCAGTATGGGTACCCTTATGCACCGGATTACAAGGGCAGCACCAACGGCTTCCGTAACCTCGACCGCGCCACGGTGAAGGGGCTGGAGGGACAATTGCAGTATCGGCCGGACTCAAATACCCGTTTCGTGCTGGGTTTTGCCCGCACGATTATCGGCAGCGATGATGTCGATCAGAGTTATAGTCAGTCCATGCCCTTTACTAGCGCGAACATGATGGCAACCCATCGCTTTGGGCAAGGATGGAGCGGCAGCCTGTCGTATTACCAGGTGGGCGCATTGCAGGCCATGGGAGAAGGGGGGAGAGTAGGCCTTTCGCGCCGTTGGGATGGGCGTGTTGCGAGAGAGTTCAGGCTTGGGTCGAACCGGGCTGAAGTGGCGCTGGTGGCACAAAATCTGTTTGATGAGGGTTACCAGGAATTCAGCCCGGATAATTTGATGGGCCGGCGTGCCTACGTGCGTT
>CAZKHJ010000043.1:4835-10548 GCA_964552675.1 uncultured Sulfuricella sp.
AGCCTGGAAATGTAATTCCCCCTCGCGCATGATCGGCCTTTTCCTCCGTTTTGTTGCACTGCTTTTGGCGTGGAACAGCGCGGCGGCAGCTTTGCCTGTCAATATCGCCGTCGTCCTGAGCGATGATTCCGTGCCTTATCAGGAAGCGGCCAATCATATCCGGGCAGTCGTCGAACAGGGCACAACACGGGCGGCAGTGAGCATTTATGCCCCGGCGGGGAAAAAAGCCGACTTTTCCAGGGAGCGCCCGGACCTGATTGTTGCTGTCGGGGTGCGCGCAGCCCAGGAGGTGGTGGCGCTGAATCTGACAGCACCGATTCTGACCACATTGATTCCGCGCCAGGCATTCGAGAAGCTTTCCCGGCAACGCGATTTCCGGCAATTTTCTGCAGTATTCCTTGATCAGCCTCTGGCACGGCAGATGGAGCTGATTCGACTAGCCCTGCCTGATCGTGCAAGAGTCGGCGTGGTGATGGGTCCGGATTCCCAGGGTGAACTGAAGGCGGTACAGTCCGCTGCCCGCGAGGCCAAATTTGGCCTCGCAGTGGAAAAAATCAGCACTGCGGAAGAGTTGCTGCCGGCTCTGCAGCGCGTGCTTGCCGACAGCGATGTGCTACTGGCCCTGCCCGATCCGCTGGTATTCAGCAAGGGTACGGTGCAAAGCCTGCTGTTGACCACCTACCGCTACCAGGATCCCGTGATTGGCTTTTCTCAAGCTTATGTCAAGGCGGGCGCGCTGGCGGCGGTCTATACCACCCCGGAACAGGCTGGCAGGCAGGCAGGAGAAATGCTGTTACATGTCCTGGCAGGAAAATCATGGCAGCTATTGCCGCCGGAATATCCGAAATATTTTTCTGTCAGCGTCAATTATCAGGTGGCACGTTCGCTAGGCATAAGCGTCGGCGACGAGATGGTGCTATATCAGAAACTGAAACGCACGGTGGAGCAGGAATGAAGCACTGGAATATCAAGAAACGGGTGCTTTTTCTGGCACTGACCCCGGTAGCTGTGATTGCATTGTTGCTGGCAGTGCATTTTGTCAGCTCAGGCATTCAAAGTCTGGAAGACTCATTGCGTGAACGCGGATTGGCGATTGCCCGGCAGCTGGCGCCGGCGAGCGAATTCGGCATCTTTTCCGGCAATCGCGAGATTTTGCAGTTGCTGGCGGACTCGGCCATGAGGGAAAGAGATGTGCGTGCCGTCACCATTACCAATATGGATGGCGCCATTCTCGCCTCAAGCGGCAAATCCATGGGGCCGCCGGTGCTCTCCGATTATCGGGCAGGACTGTATATCGCGGTGTCGGAGCGCGATGATGTGCTGGGGTTCAGTGCGCCGGTCTTTCAAAGCCAGACTGAAGTGGAGGACTTCGGTCCGGGTGCGTCTGCGCTTCAGGCCCCGGTGGCAAAGGGCAAGATACTGGGGCGGATCAATCTGGAGCTGTCACGCAGCAGCACCCAGGCGCACAAGCAGAAACTGATTCTTGAGAGCCTGCTGATTACCTTGCTGGGGTTGGCCGCCAGCGCGCTGCTGGCGGTGCGCATGAGCCGGGATGTGACTGTTCCGGTGAAGCGCCTGGCGCAAGCGGTGGACGAGTTGGGGCGAGGCAGGCTGGATGTGCGTGTGGCAGAAAGTTCGGGCGGGGAACTGCGCACCCTGGAACGCGGCGTCAATGCCATGGCGATTGCGTTGCAGGCAGCCCAGGAACGCATGCAGGAGCGCATTGACGAGGCAACCGAGCGGCTCTCTTACCAGGCAACCCATGATGCGCTGACCGGCCTGGTCAACCGGCGCGAATTTGAGCGCCGGCTGGAGAAAGCGCTGTTTTCGGCACGTGAGGAAGGGCGGGTGCATGCCCTGTGCTACCTCGATCTGGATCAGTTCAAAATCGTCAACGATACTTGTGGTCACGTGGCTGGCGACGAATTGCTGCGCCAGCTGACGGTGCTGCTGCAAAGCAAGGTGCGTGATGCAGACCTGCTGGCGCGGCTGGGCGGTGACGAGTTTGGCGTGCTGCTGGAAAACTGTCCGCTGGAACAGGCTCAGGTCGTGGCTGATCTGTTGCGGCAGACGGTGAAGGATTTTCACTTTGTCTGGCAGGGCAAGCCCTTTGTTATCGGCGTCAGTATTGGCCTGGTGCCGCTCAATCAGGATTGCGAATCGCTTGCCAGCGTACTCAGCCGTGCCGATACCGCCTGCTATACGGCCAAGGATCTGGGGCGCAACCGTGTGCACGTGTATCGCGCCGAAGACAGCGAACTGGCCCTGCGCCAGGGGGAAATGAACTGGGTGGCGCGGATTACCCACGCCATCGAGGAAAACCGCTTCCGGCTTTATTATCAGACCATCATGCCCCTGTCCCGGAGTGACAGGGAAGGCGAACATTTCGAGATCCTGCTGCGTATGCTGGATGATGAGGGCGAGCTGATTCCGCCCATGGCATTCATCCCCGCCGCCGAACGCTACAATCTGATGCCGGCGGTCGACCGCTGGGTGGTCAGCACGGCATTCGGCCTGTACTGGAAAATTTTCCCCCGTGCAGAGCAGGCAAGACGGCATACCTGTACCGTCAATCTTTCCGGCCCTTCACTGTGCGACGATTATTTTCTGGAATTTATCAAACGCCAGTTTTCCCTGTATCAGGTGCCATACGATCATATCTGTTTCGAAATTACGGAAACAGCGGCAATCACCAATCTTTCCAGTGCCATGGAATTTATCGGCACATTGCGCAGCCTGGGCTGCCGCTTCTCACTGGATGATTTTGGCAGCGGCCTGTCGTCCTTTACCTATCTCAAGAACATGCCGGTGGATTACCTCAAGATTGACGGCTCCTTCGTGCGAGATATGGTCGATGACCCCATGGATGCTGCCATGGTGGAGTCCATTAACCAGATCGGCCACGTCATGGGTTTGAAGACGATTGCCGAATGTGTGGAAAGCGACGAGATCCTGGCCAAGTTGCGTGCCATGGACGTGGATTTCGTGCAAGGCTACACCATCGAACGCCCCAAACCCCTGGAAGACCTGATCGCGCTGCAACAGGAAATCAACCTGCCGTAAACGCATCATTACGGTTTTGTCAGGATATGAACAAACCGTAACAGACATTTGTCAATCAAGTCCCTAATATCCCTTCCTGCAGGCGGGGTATCCCGCTTCCCACTTGGCATGAATTCATTGTTCCAGCCCTGATTTGTGCTGGCAGTAACCGATTCACGCGGGTTAATCACAGGAGGTCACTATGCATCGACTTATCATTACCGCCGGGTTCTTGGCTTTTGCAGCCTGGTCCCAGGCATCGTCTGCAGCCGCGCCGGTTGCGCCCCATCCAGGCAGGCTGCTTGCCTCCAACTGCTTCCAGTGCCACGGCACGGACGGACGCAAGGGATTCGAGGAACTGGCAGGAAAATCAGCCTCGAGCATTTACGAGGAGATGAAGGAAATGCAGGCCAAGGCAGCCAACACGAACATCATGAATGCACATGCCAGGGGATATACCGATAACGAAATCTGGCTGATTGCGGATTATTTCTCGAAAGTTCCGCGCTAAGACATCCAAGGAGAAAAAAATGAAACGCAGACAATTTATGGGGTTGTTTGGCGCATCCGCACTGGGCTTGGTGCTGCCAAAGCTGGCGCTGGGAGACAGCCGCACGACAAGCACAACCGTCTCGCTGGTGCCTGCCGATACCGGCGCGGCGGGCAGGGTGATCGTGGTTGGCGGGGGTATGGCAGGCGCGACTGCCGCCAAGTTTCTCCGCCTCTGGGGCGGCAGCAAGGTGCAGGTAACCCTGATCGACCAGAATGCCAGCTACAACTCCAACATCATGAGCAACCTGGTGCTGAATGGCTCCACCACCATGACCAGCCTGACTTACAAGTACGACAAGCTGACCACGCTGTATGGCGTGAACTTCATCCAGGGTTCGGTCACCGGTATCGTTCCCGGCACGCCTGGCTCGGTGCGCCTCGCAGATGGCCGGGTGATTTCCTATGACCGGCTGATCCTGGCCCCCGGCATCGAATTCGACGCCATCCCGGGGCTGGATTCCAATGTGGTGCCACATGCCTGGAAAGCCGGTGCGCAGACCACGTTGCTGGCAAGTCAGCTCAAGGCCATGCCGGTTGGCGGCACTTTCGTCATGACCATTCCGGCGGCTCCTTACCGTTGCCCCCCCGGGCCTTACGAGCGCGCCTGCGTGGTGGCGGACTGGGTGAAGAAGAACAAGGGGCCGGGGGCGCGCGTGATCGTGCTCGATGCCAACCCCTTCATCCAGGCGGAACGGGCCGGTTTCGAACATGCGTTCAACGTGACCCATGGCGGCGTGATTACCTATATCCCCAACGTGACGGTTGCCAGCGTGAATTCGACCAGCCGCACGCTGCAAACCAACTGGGGTACGCTGGAGCAGACCTGCAAAATGACCGGGCCTGGCATCATCAATGGCGGTTTGAGCGGCATCACGAGCGCTGCCGTGCTCAACGTGATCCCGCCCCACAAGGCCGGCCGCATCATTACCGATTCGGGCATCGGGCTGAACAACGCTTCCGCCGGCAGATGGGCGGGCGTGGATGTCCGCAGCTATGAGTCCACCGCAGTGAAGAATATTTTCATCATCGGCGATTCGGCGGCATCCGGACAACCCAAGGCGGGCCACATTGCCAATCAGGAAGCCAAGCTCTGTGCCGATGCCATCACCCGCTCGCTGCGCGGAGACAATACGCTCAATCCTTCGCCCAAGACCAATTCGGCCTGCTACTCGCCGATCACCGCCGATACGGCTTCATGGCTGACCGTGGTGTATGGCTATGATGCGGTGAACAACAAGATGGTGGCGGTCCCCGGTGCCGGCCCGATCGAAGCCGCCGCAGCGACGCAGGATAATTTCAATGACATGAAAAAGTGGTTTGCCACACTGATGAGCGACAGTTTCGCCTAAAGAGCGTTGTAACGTGACAAGGCCACCCGAATCCCGGGTGGCCTTTTTTGCTTTGGGTTAATCGCTTGAGCTATTGTCTCGGCTTATTTCACCCCCCGAACTGATCAGCCACGCCCGGCCTTCATTGCTTGTTCTGCCTTTTGGTAGCTGTGCCATCATCACTTAATGAGAACAAGGCTTTTTATAGGGGCGATTTAATCGAGGCCGATTCTATGGGCCTAAAGCTCTCCGCCAGAACACATAATTTAGCTCCATAAACAGGTACGATTTCCAAAATTGAGTACATCCCACTCAAAATGCCGTCTGTCAGTTTTTCAATGAGTTCCATGTAAGCGCTTCTTGTGTTTTCGTCAGTTCCCAACAGATAATCAAGACAGTTGATTAATTTATCTCTCTCACAAAAGCGATCATAAATTATCAATTCATCGACTATGTTCTGCTCAAGAAAATCATTCAGCAATAGTCTTTCGACAGCATTTGCAACCACCGTAATCTTTGATCCGTCCATCAAGATGAATGAAAGCAAAGCAATTTTTTTTTCGGCACGTTCATTCACTCCGACAAATAAAGCCTCTGTAAAGTCAAATCCGAAGGGGTATCCCATCATTAACCTCCATAGCCAAAATATTTTACGAAGTTGGATCTTGGCGCCCAAGGGTACCCTTGAGTTTTAACCCATTACCCCCACTGCCTCCAGAATTTCCTTTTGGCAGGGGGCAATAGTCTCGACCAGGGTGTTCTCTCTTACTATTTTCCCCTTCATGGATATG
>CAZKHJ010000044.1:0-9626 GCA_964552675.1 uncultured Sulfuricella sp.
TCATTCCACCGGACCTGCGCGAAATGCCGCGCAGGCCGGTGAATTCAAACGTTAGGAGGAAACTTGAGGCATCAATCTGCGCGATACAGCGGTCACGTCTTTGACTTCGAGCGAGTCAACGTAATCCTCGGAGCGAATGGCGCCGGAAAATCAAAACTCCTAACAGAAATTAGAGACCACGCCGGGGCAATAACAGCGGGAAAGAAGGCCGTCTATATTGAAGGCGGTCGCACAATCAAGATTCGAGATGTCTTGCAACTTGATCACACGAACTATGGGCAGTTCGACAGATACGAATCGGCGTTCAACACATACCAGAACAAGAGAAGCCAGTCCTTAGCCGATCGAGTATTCGACGCTTTGATCGTACTCGACAAGAAAGAAGCCCAGCTAAAAAGCGCACATTCAGACGCTGTTGAGAAATGGGTCGAATCTGGCCAAAAAGGCGACTGCCCAAAACGCAAGCAGCCTCCTCTCGAACATCTATTTGATCTCTTCACAGAGATATTCCCAAGAATCTCACTTAGCTATAACGCTGAGGCTCGTCAGCTGTGGGCTGAAAAGGATGGAAGCCGTTACGGCCCGTCAGGGCTTTCTGACGGAGAAAAGCAGGTCTTTTCAATTCTCGCTGATCTGATCGAGCTCGACGACGATCACAATCTGATTATTGCTGATGAGCCAGAACTAAATCTCCATCCAGAACTGGCCGAGCGTGTCTGGACCCTAATCGAGAATGAATTTCCTCTCAAAAACTTCATTTACGCAACCCATAGCATTAGCTTCGCACTCAGGCCGAATGTCGATAAGGTCTGGATCGTTAGCGCTCGCCACCAAAATATTACAAACTTTGACGGACTTGGTTCACTCGACCGGGACGAGGTTATTTCGTTTTTAGGGGCAATCCCGGGAATACTCTCTGCAGATCACGTCCTTGTAACCGAAGGGCACGAGAAGTCTTTTGACGCAATCTTCTACAGATGGCTTCTCGGCGACTCAAAGCTCGAAATATATCCCGCAGGTAGTTGCACTGACGTAGAGGCCGTAGTCAAAAAGTCCGGCCTTTGGAGCCAAGTTGCTTCAAACATTCGCCTACAGGGCATTACAGACGGAGACTACCGCGTGGCCTCCTCTATCCACGGAGTCAAGACTCTCGCGTTTCACGAGGCAGAATCATATCTTTGCCACCCACAACTTATAGTTCAAGTAGCAGAACGCATTGGAAGTCAGGAAAAGCAGCTCACTGCAGGTGATGTTGAGGACATGATATTTGGTCAACTCCAAAGCGACCGCGCCGCGATTGCTGCCAGAAGGGCATTTTTCGCCTTAAAGATCAATCTGGCGGCCTCGCTGCCAAAAAAAGCGATCGACAGCATCAACACTGTCGAGGAACTAGTAGATGCAATCGCTGAGTCTTGCGCAGCTGAGACTGAAAAGGCCAACGAAGTATTTGATAGGACTCGGACAACCGAACTCGTTCAACAAGAACTTGCGCAGATTGATCAGATTATTGAATCCAGAAATCTTAATGAGGCTTTGAAGTACTGCCCTGGCAAGGAGCTTCTGCAAAAGCTCGCTCCCAAGGCGGGCTGTCGAAACGGCGCTGATCTAATGAGATCTCTTAGCAAAAACTTTGAAGCGAGCGGGTTCATCCACACGAATACCCTAAAGGAGCAACTAATTGCCCCCTAACAATTCGCTCAATCCCGTTCGCTGCGCTCACTGGACGTTGCACCTACGGCACATCGCCGGTTAGCTCTGACTTTAGGGGCTAGCCCTGGCTAGCAGGTGGCCCTACTCTACTTTCGGTCTACCGTTAATCTTGGTAATTAAAGGCTGATACTGCTTTAGTAGTTCAGCCTACTATAGGCCTACTAATCCTAGAAACAATAAAGCCCCGCATCGCTGCGAGGCTTTATTTATCTGGCTCCCCGACCTGGACTCGAACCAGGGACCTGCGGATTAACAGTCCGTCGCTCTACCGACTGAGCTATCGGGGAATTAAGAAGGCGCTATGATAAGCATTTGCACCGCTCAGGTCAACCGTCCTCGCCAAAAATCGAGGAACAAGCGAATGGTTTGACGGCAAAATTTCTCCCGTTTGGAAACTTCATCTCCGCCAGCACCGGCAAAGCGCTGCACGGCACACTGATTTCGGCTAGAATCTGCCATTCTAAAAATCAAGACAACCAGACCTTAACGCGATGAAACACAAAGAATCCCTGATTATTGATGTCAATCTTCATGATTTCGAACAACGGGTAATCGAAGCTTCAAAAACCCTGCCGGTGCTGGTTGATTTCTGGGCTGATTGGTGCCCCCCCTGCCTGGCGCTCTCGCCGGTGCTGGATCGCGTCGTTCATACCTATGCGGGGAAATTCACCCTTGCCAAGGTTGAAGTCGATGAAGGCGACAATATGAAGCTCGCCGGCCGCTATGGGCTGCGTGGCTTTCCTACCGTGCTGATGTTTGTCAATGGGGAGGAAGTCGGTCGCTTCGCCAGCGCAAAACCAGAGCACTGGGTGCGTGAGTTCATCGAGCAGCACTGCGCCTGCTGATTTCAGCAATGGATATTTCATGCCCGTGTGGTTCAGGGCTGCCATTTGATGACTGTTGCGCGCCCTATCTGAATGGAACGGCCTTGCCGCCCAGCGCCGAAGCCCTGATGCGTTCACGCTATTCGGCTTTTGTACAACGCGACTGGGATTACCTCAACCGCACCCAGGCGCAGCAGGACAATGGCCCGCCCACGCCTGACATGGAATGGCTGGGACTGGAGATACTGGCACGCCATGCCGGCAATCCGAACGATGCAGAGGGCACGGTAGAATTCGTGGCTCGCTATAGTCACGAGGGGCGGCCCGGCTCGCTGCACGAGATCAGCCACTTCCGCAGGGAAGGTGGCCAATGGATTTATGTTGCGGGAGAATTCCCCCGTACTTCGAGACAAGTCAAAACAGGCCGCAACGAGCCCTGTCCTTGCGACAGTGGCAAAAAATTCAAGAAATGCTGCGGGAAATAATCAGGGTTTTGCTGCTGCCGACTTGGCGGCATCTGCAACACGGGCTGGATGCCCATCATTCTCCAGCACCTGGAAGAAGACTTCATCCTGCTTGATCATGCCCAGTTCGCTGCGCGCACGCTCTTCAATCGCGTCGTAGCCCTGTTTCAGGTCGCGCACTTCTGCCTCCATCGAGGCATTGCGCGCCTTCAGACTCTGGTTGACTTCCTTCTGCGCGGCAATTTTCTGATCCACCTCCCATACCCTGAGCCAGCTGCCCTTCCCCAGCCACAGGGGGTATTGCAGGGCAGCGATCAGGAGCGCCAGAAACAGCGTCAGCCAGCGCATGGAAAGAAATCAGTGCTCCGTTTTAGAAACTGAGCTGGTAGAAGGCATCACGTCCTGCATAGCTGGCACCGTCGCCCAGCTCTTCTTCGATACGCAGCAACTGGTTGTATTTGGCGATGCGGTCGGAACGGCTAAGAGAGCCGGTCTTGATCTGCAGGGCGTTGGTGGCCACGGCCAGGTCGGCGATGGTGGAATCTTCGGTTTCGCCTGAACGATGCGAAATCACAGCGGTGTAGCCGGCGCGCTTGGCCATCTCGACAGCCGCAAAGGTTTCGGACAGGGTGCCGATCTGGTTCACCTTGATCAGGATGGAGTTGGCGATGCCCTTCTGGATGCCTTCGCGCAGGATCTTGGTATTGGTCACGAATACGTCGTCGCCGACCAACTGGATCGATTTTCCAAGGCGGTCGGTGAGCAGTTTCCAGCCATCCCAGTCGAATTCGCTCATGCCGTCCTCGATGCTGATGATGGGGTATTTATCCACCCAGGTAGCGTAGAGGTCGATGATCTGGGCCGAACTGAGAGTCAGTCCATCGGCCTTGAGATGGTACTGGCCGTCCTTGTAGAACTCGGAGGCAGCGCAATCCAGGCCGATCGCCACGTCGGAACCAGGCAGGTAGCCGGCTGCCTCGATGGCTTCGACGATGACTTTCAGCGCGGCTTCGTTGGAACCCAGGGCAGGAGCAAAACCACCTTCGTCGCCCACGGTGGTGGCCAGGCCGCGCGTATGCAGGATTTTTTTCAGGTTATGGAACACTTCTGCGCCGCAACGCAGGGCCTCGCGGAAGCTCTGTGCGCCCACCGGGATGATCATGAATTCCTGGATATCGGAACCGCCGGTGGCGTGTGCGCCGCCGTTGATGATGTTCATCATCGGCACCGGCAGTTGCATCGGTCCTGCGCCACCGAGATAGCGGTACAGCGGCAGGCCGGATTGTTCCGCCGCAGCCTTGGCCACAGCCATCGACACGGCCAGAATGGCATTGGCGCCAAGGCGTCCCTTGTTGTCGGTGCCGTCCAACTCAATCAGCGTTTTGTCGATGAAGCTCTGTTCTTCCGCGTCCAGGCCGATGATGGCTTCGCAGATTTCGGTATTGACGTTTTCCACGGCCTGCAGCACGCCCTTGCCCAGGTAACGGCTCTTGTCGCCATCGCGCAGCTCCACGGCTTCCTTGGTTCCGGTGGAGGCGCCGGAAGGCACGGCAGCACGGCCAATCACGCCCGACTCCAGCAACACATCGGCTTCCACCGTGGGGTTGCCACGGGAATCCAGGATTTCACGGGCGATCACATCAACTATTGCACTCATTCTTTTTCCTTACTTTCTCTTTTAGTCATCTATCACAATTTCATTTCAGCGAAGCCTTGCTGCTTCACCAGTTCATCCAGCTGCTTGAGCGTACTCAGCAGCTCGCGCATTTTTCCCAAGGGCCAGGCATTGGGGCCATCCGACAGCGCCTTGGCCGGATCGGGATGGGTTTCCATGAAAATCCCGGCAATACCGCTGGCCACCGCCGCACGCGCCAGTACCGGCACGAATTCGCGCTGGCCACCACTCTTGTCGCCCTGCCCGCCCGGCAACTGCACCGAGTGAGTGGCATCGAACACTACCGGGCAAGCCGTGTCGCGCATCACCGCCAGCGCACGCATATCCGACACCAGGTTGTTGTAGCCGAAGGATACGCCGCGTTCGCATACCATGATGCTGTCCTGCCCGCCATTGGCTTCGCGCGCCTTTTCCACCACGTTCTTCATATCCCAGGGAGCGAGGAATTGCCCCTTCTTGATATTCACCGGCTTGCCGGCAGAAGCCACGGCATGGATGAAATCAGTCTGGCGGCACAGAAAGGCCGGGGTTTGCAGCACATCCACCACCGCCGCCGCGACGGGGATTTCTTCTTCGCCATGTACATCGGTCAGCACCGGCACGCCGATCTGGCGTTTTACCGTTTCCAGGATGCGCAATCCTTCGTCAATGCCAAAACCGCGGAAGGATTTGCCCGAGCTGCGGTTGGCCTTGTCGTAGGAGGATTTATAGATGAAATTTACCCCAACTGCGTTACAGATTTCCTTCAGCTGGCCGGCGGTATCCAGCGCCAGCTGTTCGGATTCGATCACGCATGGGCCGGCAATCAGGAACAGCGGCTGGTTAAGCCCGGCTTCAAAACCGCATAATTTCATGATCAGGAAGCCTTGCTGCGTGCCAGCGCGGCTTCGATGAAGGCCTTGAACAGCGGGTGGCCGTTGCGCGGGGTAGAGGTAAATTCGGGATGGAACTGGCAAGCCATGAACCAGGGGTGATCAGGCAATTCAATCATCTCGCACAGATCCTCGCCGCCAATCGAGCGCCCGCTCACGCGCAAGCCGGCCTGTTCCAGGCGCGGCAGATATTCGTTGTTGACTTCATAGCGGTGGCGGTGGCGTTCGACGATCTTGTCCGCGCCATACACCTTGCGTGCCAGAGAACCCTCGGCGAGCAGCGCCTCCTGCCCGCCCAGGCGCATGGTGCCGCCCAGATCGGATTGCGCATTGCGCGTTTCCAGCGTGCCTTCCTTGGTGCGCCACTCGGTAATCAGCGCCACTACCGGATAAGGCGTATCCGGCTCGAATTCGGTACTGTGCGCCCCGGCCATGCCCGCCTTGTGGCGCGCATATTCAATCACCGCCAGCTGCATACCAAGGCAGATGCCCAGATAGGGGACGCGATTCTCGCGCGCATAGCGAATTGCCGCGATCTTGCCTTCCACACCGCGCTTGCCGAAACCGCCAGGCACCAGGATGGCATCCATATCTGCCAGGCTGGCGGTATCGCCGCTTTCCAGTGTTTCGGAATCGATATAGTGGATATTGACCTTGCTGCGAGTATGAATGCCCGCGTGCACCATGGCCTCGGAAAGCGACTTGTAGGATTCGGTGAGATCCACGTATTTGCCGACAAACGCGATATTCACATTGGCCTGGGGATGTTCCAGCCGATCCACCAGGTCGCGCCATATGGACAGGTCAGCCGCCTTGGCAAGGATGCCCAGCTTGTGGCATACGATTTCGTCCAGCATCTGCTCGTGATACAGACCCGGAATCTTGTAAATGGAATCCACGTCCAGGGCGGAGATGACCGCCTCCTCGGAAACGTTGGTGAACAACGCAATCTTGCGCCGCTCGCCTTCCGGCAGGGGGCGATCGGAACGGCACAGCAGCACGTCGGGCTGGATGCCGATTTCGCGCAGCTCCTTCACCGAGTGCTGGGTCGGCTTGGTCTTGATCTCGCCCGCAGAGGCTATGTATGGCACCAGCGTAAGATGGATGAAGCAGGTATTGCTGCGCCCGAGCTGCACCCCCATCTGGCGGATGGCTTCGAGGAAGGGCAACGACTCGATATCGCCCACCGTACCGCCGATCTCGACGATGGCCACCTCGGCATCACCCGCGCCGACACGGATGAAACTCTTGATTTCGTCAGTAATGTGCGGGATCACCTGCACCGTCCCGCCCAGATATTCGCCGCGGCGCTCCTTCTTGATCACGCTCTCGTAAATCTGGCCGGTGGTGAAGTTATTGGACTTCTTCATCCTGGCGTTGATGAAGCGCTCGTAATGACCCAGGTCCAGATCGGTTTCCGCACCATCCTCGGTGACAAACACCTCACCATGCTGAAATGGGCTCATGGTGCCGGGATCCACGTTGATGTAGGGATCCAGCTTGAGCATGGTGACCTTGATGCCGCGGGATTCGAGGATGGCCGCCAGCGAAGCGGCCGCGATGCCTTTGCCGAGAGAAGAAACGACGCCGCCCGTGACGAAGATGAATTTGGTCATGAAAGATCGAAGATCGTGAAGATTGGACGGGATGAAATCATACCCTAAATACGCCCCGCTCACAATTCTGACCGCGCGCCTGGAGGCCCAAACGCGCCATGTTATGCTTTCCAAAACAGGGCATACATGGCATAATCAAGAACAATTCTTATTTGCAAACCATATCGCTTCCATGACCACGGTCAGACTCTCCTCGCTCAAGCCCGGCGAATCCGCCACCATCGCTGCCTTGCACACCGACGAAGCGCTCTATCACCGCCTTGCCGCCATGGGGTTCCGCATTGGCAAGCGCATCGCCCTGGTACGGCGCGCCAAATTCGCCGGGCCATTGCACGTTAGGATAGGCACCACCGATATCATGCTGCGCCGCAGCGATGCGCAGCATATCGACGTCACCCCTGCAGGCACACCAGAATGAAGCGCATCGCCCTGCTCGGCATGCCCAACACGGGCAAGTCGACCTTCTTCAACCGCCTGACCGGCGCAGCGGCACGGGTCGGTAACTGGCCTGGCATCACCGTGGACCTGATGAGCGCAAAAGTGCTGCTCGGCGGCGCCATGGTGGAAATCATCGATCTGCCCGGCGTGTATGACATCCACGGCTTCTCCGACGACGAACTGGTGGTGCGGCATTTCCTCGAAAACAACCCGGTTGACCTGGTGCTGATCATTCTCAACACCACCCAGATCGAGCGCCAGCTCAGCATCGCCCTGCAACTCCGGCAACTCGGCCTGCCCGCCCTGCTGCTGCTGAACATGGCCGACGAGGCAAAAAAGTACGGCGTCACCGTAGACATCGAAAAAATGGCCCAGGCCCTCGCCATCCCGGTGGTACTGCTCTCCGCCAAATACGGCAGCGGCTATGAGCATACCTATCAGGCCATCTCCACGGCCATCCAGTCGAGCCAGCCAGTGGCCGCAGAGCAGATTCGCGACAAGCTCCAGCTCGACGACCAGATCGAAGCCGCCATGGAAAACGTGCTCAAGCACGCCGTGCAGGTTCCCGCCCAGATGTCGGATAACCTCACCAGCCGGCTCGACCGGATCATGCTCCATCCCTGGCTGGGTCTGCCGCTGTTTTTCGGCATCATGTATCTGTTGTTCCAGGCCATTTTCATTCTCGGCAAACCGCTGCAGGATGGTGTTGCCTGGGCACTGGGCCTGTTCCGCGGCGAAATTCTCGAACACCTGCTGCTCAACCTGCCCGCTCCGCTACAGGGCTTGCTGCTGGACGGCATCTACAACGGCGTCGGCACCGTTGCGGCTTTCGTCCCCATCATCGTGCTGTTCTTCCTCTTCATGGCACTGGTGGAAGACAGCGGCTACCTGTCCCGCGCCGCCTTCCTGATGGATGCCCTGATGGCAAAAATGGGCCTCGACGGCCGCAGCTTCGTCATGATGCTGATGGGCTTCGGCTGCAATGTGCCGGCCTTGATGGGCACCCGCGTCATGCGCTCGCGCAGCCTGCGGCTGCTCACCATGCTGGTGATCCCCTTCTCGCTGTGCTCGGCGCGCTTGCAGGTATTCGTCTTCATCGCCACCGCCCTGTTCGCCCCCAGAAATGCGCCGCTGGTATTGTTCAGCCTCTACCTGTTCAGTTTTGCCGCCGCCATTCTCACCGCCCTGCTGTTCAAGAAGCACTACAGCAACAACGAGCCCTTCATCCTCGAATTGCCGCCCTACCGCCTGCCCACCTGGCGCCAGATCATGCTGCGCGGCTGGCACGAGGTGCGCCACTTCCTCGGACGGGCGAGCAAATTCATTATCGCGGGCGTCGTGCTGGTATGGATACTGACCCACTTTCCCCTGGCTGCCACCCCGGCAGGCAGCGACACCTGGGCGGGCATGATCGGCAGTTTTCTTTCCCCCGTTCTCGATCCACTCGGCATCAACCAGCAACTGGCCATCGCACTCATTTTCGGCTTCGTCGCCAAGGAAATCGTGATCGGCTCGCTGGCCGTGATCTACGGCCTGGAAGGCTCGGCCCTGATGAGCACCATGGCACAGCAACTGGACTGGGTACAAGCCTACAGCTTCATGCTATTCACCCTGGTGTACACCCCCTGCTTGTCCACCCTGGCCACGCTCAGAAGCGAATCGCGCAGCCTTGCCTATGCCGCGCTGGCACTGGCCTGGCCGCTTGGCCTGGCCTGGCTGCTCAGCTTTTCCTTTTATCAGGGCGCACGCGCGCTGGGTTACTAGCACCTGTTTTATAATTCCAATGGCATATCCGTGCCGATACAATTTAGGGATAGTCGCCGGAAAATCGACAAAACCGGAAAGGCCACATAGATAAATTTTTCAGCTTGTCAAACGCATCCTTAAAAATAAAAATGAATAATATCAATAAAATACCAGCCTGCTTGCGCTCAAGGCTTCTCCCTTTTATAACGTTCGCCGTTGAATCAACATTGATTTTGATTGTTTCCGGAAATGCAGCCAATGCGGCTGCCACGTGCCCAGCG
>CAZKHJ010000045.1:0-9490 GCA_964552675.1 uncultured Sulfuricella sp.
CAGTACATCGGCGGCATCGAGCACGCCATCCTGCACCTGCTGTACGCCCGCTTCTTCAACAAGCTGATGCGCGACGTCGGCCTGGTCGAGTGCAACGAGCCGTTCACCAGGCTGCTGACCCAGGGCATGGTGGTGGCGCCGACCTTCTACCGCGAGCTTGGCGACGGCAAGAAGCAGTGGATCAACCCCGCCGACGTGGACGTGGAAACCGATGCCAAGGCCCGCCCGGTGGGCGCCACCCTCAAGGCAGACGGCCAGCCGGTGGTGATGGGCGGCACCGAGAAGATGTCGAAATCGAAGAACAACGGCGTCGACCCGCAGGCCATCATCGACCAGTACGGCGCCGATACCGCGCGCCTGTTCATGATGTTCGCGGCGCCGCCGGACCAGCAGCTGGAGTGGTCGGATGCCGGCGTGGAAGGCGCGTTCCGTTTCCTCAAGCGGCTGTGGAAGGCGGTCCACGACCATGTCGAACCGGGCGTGGTCGAGGCCTGCCGGGGCGGCGAGCTGACGGCGGCGCAGAAGGCGCTGCGCTTCCAGCTTCACGCCACCATCCAGAAGGTGAGCGACGACTACGGCCGGCGCCAGCAGTTCAACACCGCCATCGCCGCAGTGATGGAGCTGATGAACGCGCTGGCCAAGGCCAACGACGACAGCCCGGCCGGCCGCGCCGTGATGCAGGAGGTGCTGCAGGCGGTGGTGCTGGTGCTGGCGCCGATCGTGCCGCATATCTGCCAGGCCCTGTGGAGCGAACTTCAGCCCGGCGCCAATCTGCTTGATGCCGCCTGGCCAGCAGTGGATGAAACGGCGCTGGTGCAGGACGAGATCGAGCTGATGCTGCAGGTCAACGGCAAGCTGCGCGGCAATATGAAAGTAGCCAAGTCGGCCAGCAAGGACGAGATCGAGAAGTTGGCGCTTGCTAACCCGGCAGTGCTCAAGTTTATTGAGGGTCAGGCGGTGAAGAAAGTGGTGGTGGTGCCGGGCCGCCTGGTCAATGTGGTGGTGTAAATGTTGAAAAAACTTCTGCTTCTGGCGCTGGTGCTGATATTGGGGGGGTGCGGCTTTCATTTGCGCGGGGCCGCGCAGCTGCCGTTCCAGACGCTTTATGTCGAGGGCGGCGGTTCCCAGGTCGGCACGGATTTGCAGCGCGCCTTGCGCCATGGCAGCAATGTGACTGTCGTTGCCACGCCGGCTGAAGCGCAGGCGGTGCTGCAGGTGGTGGGCGAAAGTCGCGAGAAGCGCATTCTTTCCCTCAGCGCGGCGGGCCGGGTGAGCGAGTATGTCCTGTTTTACCGGCTTTCCTTCCGTCTCCACGACGGCAAGGGCCAGGAACTGCTGCCGGTTCAGGCGCTCGAACTGAAACGCGACATCTCTTTCAGCGGTACCCAGTTGCTGGCGAAGGAGCAGGAAGAGGTGCTGCTCTACCGCGACATGCAGAACGACGCGGTGCAACAGGTGATCAGGCGCCTCAACGCCGTAAAGATGTAATTATGCGCCTCAAGCCGGAACAGCTCGACCAGCACTTGTCCAGGGGTATGCAGGCCCTGTATCTGGTGTTTGGCGACGAGCCCCTGCTGGTTCAGGAAGCGGCGGATGCGATCCGGCTCCGGGCGCGGCAGGAAGGCTGTGCCGAGCGCGAGGTGTTTACCGTCGAGCGAGGGTTCAACTGGCAGAACCTGCTCACCAGCGGCAACAGCCTGTCCCTGTTCGCCTCGCGCCGCCTGGTGGAGATCCGCATTCCTTCCGGCAAGCCGGGCAATGATGGCAGCCAGGCCTTGCAGGATTACTGTGCGCGGCTGCCAGCCGATACGGTGACGCTGGTCATCTGCCCCAAACTCGACAAGGCGGCTCAGGCCGGCAAGTGGTTCAAGGCCGTGGAGCAGGCGGGGGGGGTGGTGGCGGTGTTCCCTGTCGAGCGGGCGCAACTGCCGGCGTGGATCGGAGTCCGGCTGGCGCGGCAAAATCAGCGTACCGATGCGGCCACCCTGCAATTTCTCGCCGATCAGGTGGAAGGCAACCTGCTGGCGGCATTCCAGGAAGTGCAGAAACTGGCCCTGCTGTTTCCTGCCGGCCCGCTGAGTTTCGAGCAGGTCAAGGAGGCGGTGGCGGATGTCGCGCGCTTCGATGTTTTCAAGCTGGGCGATGCCCTGCTGGCGGGCGATGCCGCGCGGGTCAACCGGATTCTGGAGGTCCTGCGCGGCGAGGGCGAAGACCCGGTGCTGATCCTGTGGGCGCTGACGCGCGAGATTCGCACCCTGGCCAAGCTGCGCGGCGGCATACGGCGCGGCGGCAGCCTGCCCCAGCTGATGCGCGAAGCCTGGATCTGGGAGGCGCGGCAGAAACTGGTGGAACAGGCCGTGAAACGCACCAGCGAGGCGCGGCTGTTGCAGGGCCTGAAACAGGCGGCGGGCATCGACCGCATGATCAAGGGCCTGGCCAGGGGTGATGTATGGGATGAGCTGTTGCAACTTGGCCTGACCATGGCCAGGGCATAAAAGCGGTCAACTGCGGAGGGCATGGAGTACATGGAGCTGGCCGACGATTCGGCCCCCTGTTTTTTCTCCGTGCCCTCCGTGGTTTAATGCAGTTATCGAGACAAAAAGAGGACAGGAAAATGGACGTCAAGGCATACATGCACAAGCTCGGCCAGCAGGCGCGCGCGGCTTCCCGCGCCATGGCCAGGGCTGATACCAACGCCAAGAACAAGGCGCTCACCGTGATGGCGCACGCGATACAACGCGACAGCGCCAAGCTGGTGGAAGCCAATGCCAAGGATCTGGCCGCAGCCAGGGCAGCCGGTCTGGATGCCGCCATGCTCGACCGCCTGACCCTGACCGAAAAAGGTGTGGCGGGAATGGCCGAGGGCCTGCTGCAGATTGCCGCCCTGCCCGACCCGGTGGGCGAGATCAGCGGTCTCAACTATCGTCCTTCCGGTATCCAGGTGGGCAAGATGCGCGTGCCGCTGGGGGTGATCGGCATCATCTACGAAGCGCGCCCCAATGTGACGGCCGATGCCGCCGGGCTGTGCCTGAAATCCGGCAACGCCTCGATCCTGCGCGGCGGTTCCGAAGCGATTCACTCCAACCAGGCGATTGCCGCCTGCGTGCGCGAGGGGCTGGCTGCCGCCGGCTTGCCGGAAACGGCGGTGCAGGTGATCGAGACCACCGACCGCGCGGCGGTGGGCGAACTGATCACCATGCGCGAATTCGTCGACGTGATCGTGCCGCGCGGCGGCAAGGGCCTGATCGAGCGTCTCATCGCCGAGGCGCGCATCCCGGTGATCAAGCACCTGCACGGCGTGTGCCACGTCTACATCGACGACAAGGCGAACCTGGACAAGGCGGTCCGCATCGCCGACAACGCCAAGACCAGCCGCTACGGCACCTGCAACACCATGGAAACCCTGCTGGTGGCGGAGGGCGTGGCCGGGGAAGTGCTGCCGCCGCTGTGCCGGATCTACCTCGACAAGGGCGTGGAACTGCGCGGCTGTGCGGCTTCGCGCGCCATCGTGCCGGCAATGAGGGACGCGACCGAGGAAGACTGGCATACCGAGTACCTGGCGCCGATCCTTTCCGTCCGGGTGGTGAAGGACATGGACGCGGCGATCGAGCACATCAACACTTACAGCTCGCAGCATACCGAATCCATCGTGACGGAAGATTACAGCCGGGCGCGGCGCTTCCTGCGTGAGGTGGATTCGAGCTCGGTGATGGTGAACGCTTCCACCCGCTTTGCCGACGGCTTCGAATATGGCCTGGGCGCGGAAATCGGCATTTCCACCGACAAGATCCACGCCCGCGGCCCGGTCGGTCTGGAAGGGCTGACCAGCCAGAAATTCATCGTGCTGGGCGATGGCCACGTGCGCGGTTAAATGCCGCTGATCGGCATCCTCGGCGGCACCTTCGATCCGATTCATTTCGGCCACCTGAGGCTGGCCGAGGAGCTGGCGCAGCGGCTGAATCTGGCTGAAGTGCGTTTTATCCCGTCCGGGCGGCCCTGGCATCGCGGCGTGCCTGGCGCGGAACCGGAGCAGCGCGTGGCCATGGTGCGCCTGGGGATTGCCGGTAACCCGCGCTTCCGGCTCGATGAGCGTGAAGCCCGTAGCGCCGCGCCGGGATACACCGTTGAGACGCTAAACATGCTGCGCCAGGAACTGGGGGCCGGACAGCCGCTGTGTCTTTTGCTGGGGGCCGATGCCTTTCTCGGCCTGCCGACCTGGCACCGCTGGCGCGAACTGTTCGGTCTGGCGCATGTCGCGGTGGCACTCCGCCCCGGTTTTTCCCTTGTAGCGGAGCAGATGGAGGCCAGCCTGCGGGCAGAAATCGCGGCGCGGATAACGGATGATCCTGCGGTTTTGCAGCAGACCCCGGCGGGCAGGATCATTGCCTGTTCCATTCCCCCGCTCGACGTTTCGGCCACCCGCATCCGCGCCCTGATCCGCTCCGGGGAAAGCCCGCGCGATTTGCTCCCGGCAGGCGTTCTCGACTATATTCAAACACAGGATTTATACCGCTAAGGAAGGCAATGGAACTGGAAGCAATGAAACAGGCCATCGTGGCTGCGCTGGAAGACATCAAGGCGAAGGAAATCGCGGTCCTGGACGTGAAGCACCTCACCACCATGACCGATTGCATGATCATCGCCAGCGGCGACTCCAACCGCCAGACCCGCGCGCTGGCCAGCAATGTGCTGGAAAAGCTCAAGGAACAGGGCGCGGCGGTGATCGGCGTGGAGGGCGAAGACAGCGGCGAGTGGGTGCTGGTGGATTTTGGCCAGGTGGTGGTGCATATCATGCAGCCCGCGATACGCGAGTACTATAATCTGGAGCAGCTGTGGGGCGGGGTTGAAGCCGCACGGCGCCATGGCCAGCAAATGGCGGAACAGGGCTGACCGTTGAAGCTGTGGATTCTGGCCGTTGGCACCAAAATGCCGGCCTGGGTGGACGAGGCTTTTGGTGAATACGCCAAGCGCATGCCGCGCGAGGCGCGCATCGAGCTGGTGGAAATCCGGCCGGAAAAACGAGCCGGCGGAAAGGCCGTGGAGCAGATGCAGGAAGCTGAGATGACGCGCATTCAGGCTGCTCTTCCCGCCGGCGCGGACCCGGTCATGCTCGATGAGCGCGGGGCTGAAATGAGCACCCTGGAACTGGCGGGCGCCATGAAAGGCTGGCTGCAGGGCGGGCGCGATCTGGCTTTTGTCATCGGTGGCGCCGATGGCCTGCACCCTGCCCTGCGTCAGCGCGCCAGCAAGCTCTGGTCGCTGTCGCGTCTCACCATGCCGCACGGCCTGGTGCGGGTGCTGCTGGCGGAGCAGCTGTACCGTGCCATGACGGTAATCCAGAATCACCCCTATCATCGGGAATAGCCATGGCTTTTTCTCATCAAACCATTTATCTCGCTTCCGCCAGCCCGCGGCGGCGGGAGTTGCTGAAGCAGATCGGCGTGCGTTTCGAGGTGCTGCTGCTGCGCGCGCATCCCGCGCGGGTGGATGTGGACGAAACGCCCTGTCCTGGCGAGAACCCGCGCGACTATGTGCTGCGCCTGGCGCGCGCCAAGGCAGAGGTGGGCAACATGGCCTTTCGCGCCCGGCGTCTGCCGGCATACCCGGTGCTGGCGGCGGATACGACCGTGACCCTGGACGGGGAAATCATCGGCAAGCCTGCCGATCGTGCCGAGGCCGAAGCCACGCTGGCGCGCCTGGCGGGACGCAGCCATGAGGTGCTGACGGCAGTGGCAATGGCTTTCGAAGGCGAAGTGGAGGTCAGGCTGTCCGCTTCCACGGTGGAATTCGCACCGCTCGACGCGCATTCCATCCGGCGCTATGTCGCCAGCGGCGAGCCCCACGACAAGGCGGGCGCCTATGCGATTCAGGGCCGGGCAGCAGCTTTTATCGCGCGCCTTGAGGGCAGCTATTCAGGCGTGATGGGCTTGCCCCTGTTTGAAACCACGCAGTTATTGCAAAAATTCGGTATGGAAGTGATATGAGCGAAGAAATCCTGATCAACGTTACCCCGCAGGAAACCCGGGTGGCGGTCCTGCAGCAGGCGGTGGTCCAGGAGCTGCACATCGAGCGCGCCAGTGCGCGTGGTCTGGTGGGGAATATCTATCTCGGGCGGGTGTGCCGCGTGTTGCCGGGAATGCAGTCGGCCTTTGTGGAAATCGGCCTGGATCGTGCCGCTTTCCTGCATGTTGCCGATATCTGGGCGCCGCCAGGGGAAGAGCCGCGGCCGATCGAGCGCCTGCTGTATGAGGGGCAGACCCTGATGGTGCAGGTGTTCAAGGATCCGCTGGGCACCAAGGGGGCGCGGCTGTCCACCCAGATCGGCCTGGCTGGCCGCTTCCTGGTGTATCTGCCGCAGGAAACCCATATCGGCATTTCCCAGCGCATCGAGGACGAGGCCGAGCGCGAGCATCTCCGGGAAAAGCTGCAGCAGCTCCTGCCCGAGGCCGAGCACGGCGGATTCATCATCCGTACCATGGCGGAAACGGCCAGTGACAAGGAGTTGCTGGCGGACGTCGAATATCTGCGCAAATTGTGGGGTGATATTCAGGTGACGGCCAAGGGCGCGGCACCGAAAACCATGCTTTACCACGATCTCGATCTGCCATTGCGGGTGCTGCGCGATTTCGTCACGGAAGAAACCGACCGCATCGTGGTGGATTCCCGTGAAACCTTTACCCGCATGCAGTCCTTTGCCGGTGAATATACCAGCGGCGTGGGGGAGAAAATTTCCCACTACCAGGGAGAACGTCCCCTGTTCGACCTGCGCGGGGTGGAAGATGAAATCGAGAAGGCGCTGGCGCGGCGCGTGGATCTGAAATCGGGCGGTTATCTCATCCTCGACCAGACCGAGGCGTTGACCACGGTGGATGTCAACACCGGCGGTTTTGTCGGCGGGCGCAATTTCGACGACACCATTTTCAAGACCAACCTCGAAGCGGCGCAAACCATCGCGCGTCAGCTCCGGCTGCGCAATCTGGGCGGCATCATCATCGTCGATTTCATCGACATGGACAATGAGGAGCACCAGGCGGCGGTGCTGGCGGAATTCAAGAAAGCCCTGTCCAAGGATCGGGCGCGCATTACCATCAACGGTTTTTCCGCCCTGGGACTGGTGGAGATGACCCGCAAGCGCAATCGCGAAAGCCTGGCCCATATCCTGTGCGAACCCTGCCCGGTGTGCCAGGGGCGCGGCGAGCTGAAAACCGCGCAGACGGTGTGCTACGAGATCCTGCGCGAACTGTTGCGCGAGGCGCGCCAGTTCGATGCGCGGGAATACCGCATCCTGGCCTCGCAACAGGTGGTGGACATGTTCCTCGATGAGGAATCACAAAGCCTGGCGCAACTGGGGGATTTCATCGGCAAGCCGATTTCGCTGCTGGTGGAGAGCCAGTATTCGCAGGAACAGTATGACGTGATCCTGATGTGAAGCGTGGCGGGGGCTAGCGTTCGCTGATCCGGGCGCGAATCCCGTCGATGGTTTCGCTCTGCTGGAGCAGCCGGCCCTGGCGCTGGATCAGCTCCTTGATGCGTTCCTCCAGCGTATCGATATTGTCGTGAATCTGCTTCACGGTCTCGACGCGCCGTTCGATCTGTGCCCGGTAGTCGTGGATCTGCGCCATTAGCGGGGAAAGAGAGGCCCTTAGCCAGGCTTCGCTCTCCCCGCGGGCCTGGTCGAACACGCTGTCCGCCGATGTGACCAGCCCGGTATAGAATTTGCGGATAAGGAAATGCTTTTCGGTCATGATATTGACCGGATCGTTGCAGAATTCGGTGGTCTGCTGTGCCAGGTCAAGCAGCCCCTGGCGTGCCCGTTCCAGGCTGAGCGGCGGTGGCGATAGCTGGGTAAAGCCGTGCTGCTCGTGGAAGCGTTTGTAGGCGGCGTCCACCAGCCCCTTGATCTGGGCGGCATGCTGGTGGATCTTGTCGAACTGCTGGGTGGCCTGGCCGAACAGCGATTGCATGCTGCGCAGCAGGCCGTTGGTGGTCCAGCTGCTCTCGATGGCGCCGCGGCTTCTTGCCAGCATTTCCGCCAGCTTGTCGCTGTCCAGGCTGGCCATCAGCGCCCGGCCCTGCTGGGAAATCACGCCACGGGTGATATTGAAGCTCTTTACTGTCTGCTCATAGAGCATTTTGTCCGCCTGCACCTTGTCCAGCAGCTTCTTGATCACGTCGCGGTTCTTGCCGGTGAGCGTGGTCAGTTCCTTGAGTTCATGGCGCACTGCGGCAAGCTCGTTGCGCACGCTCTGGTGGGACTGCTCCACCATGGCGCCGATTTCCTTTACCACCGCGGTGCGCAGGATTTGCTGCTTGGCCGGAATGACGTGGTTTGCCAGCATGTTTTCCACCGCCTGGATACCGCTTTTCCGCAGCAGCAGCTCGTCGCCGCGAACCTTGGCGAGCAGGGCCTTCTGGGCCGAGACGGCGAGCACGTTGGCGAGCGGCAGTTCGAGCAGATGAGCGGTGCTTTCCACCTGCTTGTTGATGCTGGCCTGGATCATTTCCCAGGGCTTCAGGTCATCCCACAGGATGTCGACCTTGTTGAGCACGGCGAGGCGATGGGGCACGAATTTCTGGATGTATTTGTGCCAGATATCCATGTCGGATTTGGTTACGCCGGTATCCATGGCGAGCAGGAACAGCACCGCGTGGGCGCTGGGGATCATTGACAGGGTCAGTTCCGGCTCGGTGCCGAGGGCATTCAGGCCCGGCGTATCAAGAATCACCAGGCCGCCCTGCAACAGCGGGTGCGGGTAATTGATCAGGGCATGGCGCCAGGCGGGAATTTCCACCGTGCCATCGGGATGGACCATGTCCTTGAGGTCGGGATCGCTGTCGTCCCACAGGCCAAGCGATTTGGCCTCGTTCATCGACACGTTCTTTTTCTGCGCCACGGTACGCATCGCTGCCAGCATTTCCTCGTGCGAGTCGAGATTGAGGCGCAGCTTGCTCCATTCGATCGGCAGCCGCTTCAGGGTGGCGATGCTTTCCTCGCGGTAGCGCGTCTCGATCGGCAGCAGGCGGATATAGGGTTCCTCATCCGGATCGTGGAATATCTCGGTGGGACACATGGTGGTGCGGCCGACATCGGAGGGCAAGAGGCGCTGCTTGAAATCGGAGAAAAACAGGGCGTTGATGAGCTCGGTCTTGCCGCGTGAGAATTCCGCCACGAAGGCCAGCACCAGCCGGTCTTTCTTCAGGCTCTCGACCAGGTCGAAAATACGCAGCGACTGCTGGGCATCGACTTCGCCGGCGCTGTCGAGCCAGGACTGGTAGGCGTCGATAGCGGAGATGAGTTCGTCGCGCCACTGGCGGTAATGATCGACCTCGAACTGGAGCTGCGCGCTCATGCTTTTCCTGTTTCTCCGAGCAATTCTTCCGGGGCGCGGCCCGAGCCCTGGATTTCCACGACTTTCCGGCGTCCACTGGAGCCCTGCTTTAATATCACCTGGCTTGACGGCACGTCAAATGCTTTCTTGAGGAAATCCAG
>CAZKHJ010000046.1:0-8192 GCA_964552675.1 uncultured Sulfuricella sp.
CAGGCTCTGCGCCTGATCGATCCACTTCTGGCGGCGCGAGGCGGCCTCCACCAGCCATTTGGGCTCCACCTCGAAAGCGGTGGCGTAAAGCTGGCGCAGCTCGGCCGGCACGCGGTCGATCCTGGACAGCGAGCCGTCGAAGTATTTCAGGTCGCCGATCATTACCTCGTCCCACAGGCCCATTTGCTTCAGGTCGCGCACCAGATACTGGTTGGCCACGGTGAATTCGCCGGAGAGGTTGGATTTGACGTAGATGTTCTGGTAGGTCGGTTCGATCGAGGCCGACACGCCGACGATGTTGGCGATGGTGGCGGTGGGCGCGATCGCCAGGCAGTTGGAGTTGCGCATGCCGTATTGCTGGATGCGGGCGCGCAGCGCATCCCAGTCCAGAGAGGTGGACTGGTCCACTTCCAGATAGCCGCCACGCTGCTCCAGCAACAGCTTGTTGCTGTCGTGCGGCAGGATGCCCTTGTCCCACAGGCTGCCGGTGAAGCTGCTGTAGCGGCCGCGCTCCTGCGCCAGCTCGCTGGACGCCCAGTAGGCGTAGTAGGCCACCGCCTCCATCGAGCGGTCGGCGAATTCCACCGCCTGCTCGGAGGCGTAGGGCACGCGCAGGCTCAGCAGGCAGTCCTGGAAGCCCATGATGCCCATGCCCACCGGGCGGTGCTTGAGGTTGGAATTGCGCGCCTTGCCCACGGCGTAGAAATTGACGTCCACCACATTGTCCAACATGCGCATGGCGGTGGCGATGGTGCGCTTGAGCTTGTCGTGATCGAGTTGGCCGTCTTTGAGATGGTTCACCAGATTGACCGAACCCAGGTTGCACACCGCGATCTCGTGATCGTTGGTATTGAGCGTGATCTCGGTGCACAGGTTGGAGCTGTGCACCACGCCCACGTGCTGCTGCGGGCTGCGCACGTTGCACGGATCCTTGAAGGTGATCCAGGGATGGCCGGTTTCGAACAGCATGGAGAGCATCTTGCGCCACAACTGCACCGCCGGAATCTTCTTGAACAGCTTGAGCTCGCCGCGCGCGGCCTTGTCCTCGTAGGCGGTGTAGGCGGCCTCGAAATCCTTGCCGAAGCGGTCGTGCAGGTCGGGCACGTCATTGGGGGAGAACAGGGTCCAGTCCTGGTTCTCCATCACGCGCTTCATGAACAGGTCGGGAATCCAGTTGGAGGTATTCATGTCGTGGGTGCGGCGGCGGTCGTCGCCGGTGTTCTTGCGCAGCTCCAGGAACTCTTCCATGTCGAGGTGCCAGGTTTCCAGGTAGGCGCACACCGCGCCCTTGCGCTTGCCGCCCTGGTTCACCGCCACGGCGGTGTCGTTGACCACCTTGAGGAAGGGAATCACGCCCTGCGATTTGCCGTTGGTGCCCTTGATGCGGGCGCCCAGGGCGCGCACATTGGTCCAGTCGTTGCCCAGGCCGCCGGCGAATTTCTGCAGCATGGCGTTTTCCTTGATCGCCTGGTAGATGCCGTCGAGATCGTCGGACACCGTGGTCAGGTAGCAGGAAGACAGCTGGCTGTGGCGCGTGCCGGAATTGAACAGGGTCGGCGTCGAGCTCATGAAGTCGAAGCTGGAGAGCACGTTGTAGAACTCGATGGCGCGCGCTTCGCGGTCGATCTCGTTGAGGGCCAGGCCCATCGCCACGCGCATGAAGAAGGCTTGCGGCAGCTCGATGCGGCTATCCTCGATATGCAGGAAATAGCGGTCATACAGGGTCTGCAGGCCGAGATAGCCGAACTGCTCGTCGCGTTCCGCCTTGAGCGCAGCACCCAGGCGGACGAGGTCGAACTGTTGCAGCTTCTCATCGAGCAGTTCGGCGGCAATGCCCTTTTTGATGAATTCCGGGAAATATTCGGCATAGCGGCTGGCCATATCGGCCTGAGAGGCTTCCTCGCCCAGCACTTCGTGGCGGATGGTGTTGAGCAGCAGGCGCGCAGTGACAAAAGAGTAAGCCGGCTCCTTCTCGATCAGGGAGCGCGCGGAGAGGATCACCGACTTGCGCACCTCATCCATCGGCACGCCGTCGTACAGGTCGCGCAAAGTCGGCTCGATGATGGCCCTGGCGGCAACCTGCTCGCCCAGCCCGATACAGGCGGATTCCACCAGGGTTGCCAGTCTGGCTTCATCCAGCGGCACGCGCTGGCCGTTTTCCAGTGCATACAGCGTATGTCCGGTCGCGGCGGGCGCCATGGCCTTGGCCTGGGCGCGCTCCTGCGAACGCTTCTCGCGGTACAGCACGTAAGCGCGGGCCACATCGTGCTCGCCCGAGCGCATCAGCGACAGTTCGACCTGGTCCTGCACGTCCTCAATATGAAAGGTTCCGCCGTGCGGCTGGCGCCGCATCAGGGCATTCACCACCGCCTGGGTCAGTGCCTCCACCTGCTCGCGAATCCGTGCCGAAGCCGCGGCCTGACCGCCATTGACGGCGATGAAAGCCTTGGTCATGGCAATCGCGATCTTGGCCGGCTCGAACGGCACCACGCCGCCGTTGCGGCGGATCACCTTATAATCGGCATAGGTGCTTGCCGCCATGGCCGGGGCTTCGCCTGAGGCAAACAGTGGCAGTGAGGGGGGAACGGCTGGGGTATCGGTGGCAATCTGCATGGGTCGGTTTCCTCCGTGGTTATTTTTCGTGTTGCAGCAGGCGGTTGGGCTTTTTATCCACAGCTTATGCAACGACATATCCAGACACATATCCACAATATATTGTGACTGGTGACACATAATTTCACTAATTCTAGTTATCGAGTTGACAAATTGCAACCAGAATTTAACATCCCGGCGTCATCCTTTTGCGCCGGATTGCCCGCCAGAAAAGCGGAATGAAGGAGGGAATTTTCGAGTTATTCCGGACTGGCCTTTGATGGCCGCGGAGGTGCCATTCAGAAGCGGCGCATACTGTCCAGGTGGAGTTGTTGCAGAGGCAGGCCCAGTTGCAGCAACAGGGTGCTGATGGTGTCCAGGGCAGCTTCCGGGGCGGTCAGATATACGTCATGGCCGCGAAGATCCGGCTTGTCCGCCGCAATTGCCGCACCCAGAATTTTCATGTCGCGAACGTCCGCTGTGGGATCAGCCGTGGCTTCCCAGCTATTTTTCCCGGTCAGCGGCTCCCCCGACAAGGGGGTGAATTGAAAATTGTCCAGCGCATCGACCCAGGAACGGCACAGATTCAGGAGATAGTGATCACCGGGCCGATGCGCCATCCAGTAAAGGTGCATGGGCTGTTCCAGTTCCAGCGCAATGGCGTGTTCGATAATACTCTTGATGGGCGCAAAGCCGGTTTCATAGGCCACCAGCAGGATGGGCCGCCCTGAGCCCTCGTCGAGGGTGAAATTCCCCCACGGCCCATCGACCATGACGGTCTGGGAGGGCTTCAGCCGGGTAAAAACATATTCCGAAAAGGGGTCCCCCTGCACATGGCGGATATGGAACTGCAGATACATGGCATTGCATGGACAACTGGCGAGAGACTTGTTGCGCGCGGGAAGTCCCTCCATGCCGAGGCTGACATGCTGGCCGGCAAGAAAACGCAGGGTCTGGGAGCGTGGGGTGCGCAGATGCAGGATCATGGTATCGGCCTGAATGCGCTCCAGCCGGTCCACCCTGGTGGCGATGCGCTGGAGGGGAATATCCTCCACACCGCCGGCTTCCCTGACTTCGATTTCCAGATCCGATTCCGCCGCAGTGCTGCACAGCAGCACATGGCCCTCGGCCTTCTGAGCCTCGGAGAAGCGGAAATCGTGATGCTGGGTTTCCCGCACCCGGCCGGTCACGACCCTGCCGCCGCAGCCGCCGCACACACCCGTATTGCAGCTGTAGTTGAGGGCAATACCAGAACGCAGCGCCGCATCCAGAATGGTTTCTGTCTGCTCGGCAGTGAATTCCCGTCCGCCAGGAAGAAGTCGAATATTGAAAGACATGGGCAGTTGAATAACCGTGTACTTTTCTCAAGCATACCTGAGCTTTTCAGGAACAGGAACTTTTCCTGACTATTCCACTCAACTATATACCTTTCCGAAACACAAAATCAGGAGGTGTGACATGTTGGATATCCTGCAAACCATTGATCAAGAGTCGGTTAAAAAACACGATCCCCATGGCTTTATGAGCGATCTGGAGAAATGGTCGGTGCAAATCGCAGAAAACATGGCGCGGGAAGAAGGGTTGACGCTCACCCCGGAACACTGGGAAGTGATTCACCTGCTGCGCCAGCACTATATGCTCCATGGCCCCAGCAAGACACGCGATCTCATGGAAGGGCTGGAAGAACATTTTCTGCCGCGTGGCGGCATCAAGCATCTCTACCAGCTATTTCCGCGCGGACCGGTCCTGCAGGCCAGCCGTATCGCCGGCCTCCCGGCACCGGCCAATGCCGCCGATCTTTCCTTTGGCACCGTTCATTAAGACCTGCATCCCTGGCATCGCTCCGCTTCGCGTGACTGAGGCGGAGCGATAATTTCGCCCCGACGGGGAAAAACCGTTCCGGATTACCCCCCGCCAAGAACACCCTCCGCTCGATATCCAATACCCTTATAATTGGCATTCGATCCAATTTTCGCCTGTAACCATGAAAAACACCGCGACCCTGCTCATCAGCTGTCCTGACCGCAAAGGCCTGGTGGCCACCATCGCCGATTTCCTTTATCGCCATAACGCCAATATCCTGCACGCCGACCAGCATCAGGACAGCGAGAACAAATTGTTCCTGATGCGGGTGGAATGGGATCTGGAAGATTTCAATCTGAACATTGCCGATTTTCACCAGCATTTCACGCCTGTTGCCGAACAATTCGACATGCAGTGGCATCTGGCCCTGTCCAGCCACCGCCCCAAGGTGGCGATTTTCGTCTCGCGCTATGACCACTGCCTGGCCGACCTGCTCTATCGCCACCAGTCCGGCGAGCTGAATTGCGAAATTTCGCTGGTGATCAGCAACCACGCCGATACCAAATGGCTGGCGGACGCCTACCGCGTTCCCTTCCAGCACATCGAGGTCAACCGGGACGCCAAGGCGGAAGCGGAAAAAACCCAGCTGGCGCTGCTGCGCCACCACCACATCGACCTGATCGTGCTGGCACGCTACATGCAGGTGCTGTCAGCCGACTTCATCCGCCACTACCCCAACCGCATCATCAATATCCACCATTCCTTCCTGCCCGCCTTTCACGGCGCCAAGCCCTATCACCGCGCCTTCGAGCGGGGAGTAAAACTGATCGGCGCAACCAGCCATTACGTCACGGAAATCCTGGACGACGGCCCGATCATCGAGCAGGACGTCACGCGGATTTCGCACCGCGATGCGCTGGAGGACCTGATTCAGAAAGGGCGCGACCTGGAGAAAATCGTGCTGTCGCGTGCCGTGCGCTGGCACATCGAGAACCGCGTATTGCTGTATGCCAACAAGACAGTGGTGTTTGACTGATGCCCGGCGAATTGAGCGAACTCGTCGGCTACCCGGCCGCCTTTCTCACCACTGCCGCCTTCGTGCCGCAAGCCTGGAAATCCTGGCGCACGCGCGACCTGTCCGGCATTTCCCTGCCCATGTACGCCCTGTTCACCCTGGGTGTGGCCTTGTGGCTGGTCTATGGCGCAATCATCGGCAGCACCCCCATTATCATAGCCAATGGCGTGACCCTGACGCTCTCGGCTATTGTGCTGTGGCTCAAGCTGACTGAAGGCTGATTTCAGCGCAGCTCAGGGCAAGGCCGGGCGGGGGCGCCGCCGCTCGGGAAAATCGCCACGCTGTTCCGGCAAACCCCGCTCCCGCGCCATCCAGTCCTGCGCCCGTACATCCCCCAACTCCGCCGCGCGCTGCATCAGGCGCCGCCCTTCTCCTTCATTCCGCGCCACTCCGCGCCCCTTGAAATACATCAGGGCGAGATTGGTCATGGCCTTGGCGTTGCCTTTTTCGGCCGCCTTGCGAAACCAGGCCGCAGCTTCCGCATCGTCCTGCGGCACGCCACGCCCATCGCGGTAGAGCATACCGAGCATGTTCATCGCCAGATCATGGCCTTCCCGTGCCCGCTGCATCAGCGTTTCCAGCGGGGCGCGCTGCAAATCCACGCCATTCCTCGGAGCGCCTGCTTCAGCCTGATCCGGAGCCGGCACGGGAGCGGGCTTCTCCTCAACCCTGGCCGCCTGCCGGTCTGCACTGGAAGGCTGGGCATGCTTGAGCTGCGCCAGGCGATTCTGTGCCAGGCCGGCAAACTCCCCGGCAGGATATTTGTGCAGATACTCCCTGAAATCCCGCGCATCCCGGCTGTTCTTGATCGAGTCCCAGAACGCCAGCTCCAGCGCGGTCTCATTGCTGGCCGCAGGCGCAGGCGCAACACTGGCGGGAAGCGCTGCTTGCGGCAGAACAGACGGCGTGGCAACAGGAGGTACAGGTGCGGCGGGTTTTCTCCAGTACAGCGCCAGCGGTATCACCATCAGCGCGGCCAGCACAGCCCATGGCCAGCGCCGGGATGGGGCAGTGGCAGCGGGAGAAGCGTTTACGGGCGGCAGGGTTGCGGCGGGTTGAAACGGCACCGTGCTGGCGGCGGCAGTCTGCTCAGGCGCGAGGGCAGGAGCTACGGCGGTGTTTTCCACGGTTGCAGCGAAATTCGTGTCCATCAGCCGGTGATCGAAGCCGAGAGCGCTTTCATGGGCCGGTTCGGGCAAAACAGCCTCCACCGGGGCAACGCTTGCCTGTTGCCGCGCTGCCACCTGGAGTGCGCGGGAAAACGCCTGTGCGCTCGCATAGCGCTCGTCCGGGCGCTTGGCAATGGCCTTCCTGACCACGGCATCGAGTGCGGGCGGCAGCATGAGGTTGAGTTCCGTCGGCAGCGGCGGCTCGACCTTGAGCACCTGGTGCATGATGGTGGTGAGCGACGAACCTGGAAACGGGCGTTCGCCGGTGAGCATTTCATAGAGGATGACGCCGACGGAGAAAACATCACTGCGGCGATCCACTTCCTTGCCCAGGAACTGCTCCGGTGACATGCACAGCGGCGTGCCGAGGCGGGAGCCGGTCTGGGTGAGGGTGGAAAACTCCAGGCGGGCGATGCCAAAGTCTGTCACCTTGATATCGCCATTGGGCAGCACCAGGATGTTGGCAGGCTTGATGTCGCGATGGATGACGCCATTGCGGTGCGCGTGCTCCAGCGCGTCGAGGATCTGGCTGATGATGCGCACCGTGTCGGCAAGCATGAACTGGGTGTGGGATTCGAACAGCGTGGAGAGGGTTTTGCCTTCCACCAGTTCCATCACGATAAAAGCGGTTCCGGCATCCTGGCCATAATCATAAATGGTCACGACATTGGGGTGATTAAGCCGGCCCGCCGCCTTGGCCTCGCGCTCGAAACGCTGCAACACGGCATCCAGACTGGCACCTTCATAGACCTCGGTGCGGATGGTCTTGATGGCGACGCGCCGCTCGATGAGCGGATCAAAGGCCTCGTACACCACGCCCATGGCGCCGCGTCCCAGTTCACCCCTGATTTCGTACTTGCCCAGTTTGCGCGGATCGGCCATGCAGCCCTTCCTGTCAATTAGCGTATCGCGCTAATTTAGCAGATTTTCCCGCCCCCATCGTTCCCCGTCAGCACGGGAAAGCCAAGATCACTCCCACTCGATGGTGGCTGGCGGCTTGCCGCAGATGTCATATACCACGCGGTTGATGCCACGCACTTCGTTGATGATGCGGTTGGAGACCTTGCCCAGCAGGGTATAGGGCAACTCGGCCCAGTGCGCGGTCATGAAGTCGGAGGTCTGCACCGCGCGCAGCGCAACCACGTAGTCGTAGGTGCGGCCATCGCCCATCACACCCACTGATTTGACCGGCAGGAACACGGCAAAGGCTTGCGAGGTTTTTTCGTACCAGCCGGCGGCGCGCAGTTCCTCGATGAAAATGTGATCGGCTTTTCTCAGCAGGTCGGCGTATTCGCGCTTCACCTCGCCCAGGATGCGCACCCCCAGGCCCGGGCCGGGGAAGGGATGGCGGAACACCATGTCATGCGGCAGGCCGAGCGCCAGGCCGAGTTCACGCACCTCGTCCTTGAACAGTTCGCGCAGCGGCTCCAGCAGCTTGAGGTGCAGAGTCTCCGGCAGGCCGCCGACATTGTGGTGCGACTTGATGGCATGGGCCTTCTTGGTTTTGGCGCCGGCGGATTCGATCACGTCCGGGTAGATGGTGCCCTGCGCCA
>CAZKHJ010000047.1:0-6766 GCA_964552675.1 uncultured Sulfuricella sp.
CCTGTGGGACGACGTGATGGTCATGGACCTCAAGCACTTCGACGGTTCGCTGCGCGCGATCGACCGCGTGCCGCAAGAGATCAAGAATCTCTACGCCACCGCGTTTGAAGTCTCGCCCGAATGGCTGGTGGAAGCCGCCTCGCGCCGCCAGAAGTGGATCGACCAGGCGCAGAGCCTGAATATCTACATGGCCGGCGCTTCCGGCAAGAAGCTGGACGAGACCTACAAGCTGGCCTGGCTGCGCGGCCTCAAGACCACCTATTACCTGCGCACCCTGGGTGCCACCAGCGCCGAGAAATCCACCGGCAAGGGCGGCGAGCTCAATGCAGTGCCAGTCTCGGGCGGCATGGGCGCGATGAATCTGCCGGAACCCGAAGTCGTCGGCAAGGCCTGCACGCTCAGGCCAGGCGACGAGGGTTTTGAAGAATGTGAAGCCTGCCAGTGAATAGGGACGAGGAGAAAGAAACAATGCTGAATTTTGAAGACGATCTGACCCAGGACATGTTCACCCAGCCGCTGCTGGGCCGCTTCGGCAACATGCCGCCGGCACCTCAGGCGATGCCGGCGCCGTCAGCCCAGGAGCCGCATTCCAGCGCCCTGACCGGCATCCACAACCTGCGCCGCGTGCGCGTCGAGGACAAGCGCGTGATCAACGGTGGCGCCGACGTGAACCAGCTGGTGCCGTTCAAGTACAAATGGGCGTGGGAAAAATATCTCGCCGGCTGCGCCAACCACTGGATGCCGCAGGAAGTGAACATGAGCCGCGACATCGCGCTGTGGAAGGACCCGAATGGTTTAACCGAGGACGAGCGCCTGATCGTCAAGCGCAACCTGGGCTTCTTCGTCACTGCTGATTCCCTGGCCGCCAACAACATCGTGCTCGGCACCTACCGCCACATCACCGCGCCGGAATGCCGCCAATACCTGCTGCGCCAGGCCTTCGAGGAGGCCATCCATACCCACGCCTACCAGTACATCGTGGAAAGCCTGGGCCTGGACGAGGGCGAGATCTTCAACATGTACCACGAGATCCCCTCGATCCGCGACAAGGATGAATTCCTGATCCCCTTCATCGACACCCTGACCAATCCGGAATTCAAAACCGGCACGCCGGCGGCTGACCAGCAGCTGCTGCGCTCGCTGATCGTGTTCGCCTGCATCATGGAAGGCATCTTCTTCTATGTCGGCTTCGTGCAGATTCTCGCCCTGGGCCGCCAGAACAAGATGACCGGCGCTGCCGAGCAGTACCAGTACATCCTGCGTGACGAATCCATGCACCTCAATTTCGGCGTCGACCTGATCAATACCATCAAGCTGGAAAACCCCGGCCTGTGGACTGCCGAGTTCCGCAACGAAATCAGCGGCCTGATCCGGAAAGGCGTGGAGCTGGAATACCGCTATGCCGAGGACACCATGCCGCGCGGCGTGTTGGGCCTGAATGCCGCCCAGTTCAAGGAATACCTGCGTTTCATCGCCAACCGCCGCTGCCAGCAGATCGGACTGGACGAGTTGTTCCCCAATTCGACCAATCCCTTCCCCTGGATGAGCGAAATGATCGACCTGAAAAAAGAAAAGAATTTTTTCGAAACGCGCGTGACGGAGTACCAGACTGGCGGGACACTCTCCTGGGATTGATCGGAGAAAGTATCGAAAAAATCTTTCGGCGCAGGCTCACATGGGCGGAGCCCATGTTAAGGGCTGCCGTGGCAGCCCGGCCGGAACCAAAAGAATTTTTTCGAAACGCGCGTGACCGAATACCAGACCGGTGGAACCCTGTCCTGGGACTGATTTGAGAGGGGAAGCAGTGAGTGCGGCGAAGGCCTTGAGGGTTGCGCAGACAGCCCGGCCCTGAGCCGAGTAAGAGCCTGGCGCCAGATCTGCCCGGGCTCATGGAAAGCGGTAGCGTTTTTCAACCCAAATAATGAGGAGATGGGGGATGGACGTCATGACAATGACTCGGGAACAATGGGAAAAGATCTTCGATCGCTGGTATCGGCATGTTTTCAACATCGGGGTATTGGCGGCCGAAGGACCATCCGATGAAATCATCGAGCAATGTTATGGCCTGGGTGTTTCTCCAGCAGAAGCCGTGCGCTGGCTGAAGATGCAGGAACCGGGATGAAGCAAGATGAGCGCATTGCTGCCACACAGGGTTTATCCAGGAGCCATACCTGACTGGCTGCGTGCAGGGTGGCGCACCTTTCTGCGGGTGAAAGGCTTGAGCATGGCCTATGCCGGGGTTTTTGCCGTACTGGGCCTGGCGCAGTTCGTGGTAGTGACGGGCGTGGGCCTGGCGCCGCTGATGGTTCCGCTGGCGGCTGGCTTCATGCTGATCGGGCCGGCACTGCTATGCGGCTTTTTTCATGTGTCCGACCGGCTGGAACAACAGGAGCCAGTGCGCCTGGGACATTTTCTTGCCGGCTTCCGGCTGGCTCCCCCGGCGCTCTGGGTGGTGGCGCTGGTCGAGATGTTCATCTTCCTGATCTGGCTGACCGATGCCGGCGTGGTTTACGGCCTCTATTTCGGCATCACCCCGGACATGGGTCTGGGAGAATTTGTCGCGGGACTGGCCGGAGAGGGACAGACGCTGCCCTTCCTGTTTTTCAGCAGCCTGATGTGGCTGGTGCTGGCTTTCATCATTTATGCCACTTCCGCCTTTGCCGTGCCCCTGCTGTTTTACCGGCGCGCAAACCTGGCCGGTGCGGTGAGCGCCAGCGTCAAGGCCGTATTTGCCAACTGGCCAGCCATGCTGGCCTGGGGGCTGCTGCTGTGTGCCATCATGTTTGTGGCGATACTGCTGCTTCTGCCCCTGTTCCCGGCCGCCTTCCCGGTGCTGGCCTATGCCAGCAGGCATGCCTACCGGGAAATTTTCCCGGCGCAGTCCTAGGGCATGCCGGGCGGCGCGTCGCTCTTGTCCGTCATCAGGAAATACATTCCCACGCCGGCCAGCACCATCCACAGAACCATGGCCCATACGCCCATGTTTTCCGACAGGGGGCCCATGAAAAACAGGGAGAGGAGGGCAACGGCCAGAATGCCGTTGCCGATCCAGAAGCGAGAGCCATGTTTGAATTCGTTCATTGAAAAACCTTGCGAGGCCTGATCGGGGAGCCAGGGTGATAAAATGCGTGCGCCATGGCGACGGTAAGGCCGGAATTAATAATTGTTTCTTATAAATCATAATTTTATATTACAGGCTCAGATGCAACAACTGGAATTCGAACTAACCCGGGAATTTGTCGAACTGGATAATCTGCTCAAGCTGACCGGAATCTGCGATAGCGGCGGAGCGGGCAAGGCGCTGGTGGCGTCCGGCGTGGTGTCGGTGGATGGGAAAGTAGAGCTGCGCAAAACCTGCAAAATCCGCGCCGGGCAGGTGGTCACCCTGGGCGACGTGGAAATCAGCGTGCTTCGGCCAGCGCAAGCTGTCGGCGCCGAATAGCGGGATGCCGGTCAAACTGTTTGCCCTGAACGGCGTGCCTGATGACGAGGCGGATGATGTGCGCGCCTTGCTCACGGCCAGCGAAATCGATTTTTACGAAACTTCGGCGGGCAACTGGGGCATTTCGATCGCTGCGATCTGGCTGCATGATGACAGCCAGCTGGCGAAGGCGCGCGCCTTGCTGGACGAATATCAGCGCCAGCGGCTCGCCCGTGCTCGGGACGATTACCAGCAACAGCAGCAGGAAGGGCGCCAGCGCACGGTGCTGGACCTCATCCGCGAAAATCCCCTGCGTTTTTTCGGCTATCTGGCGGCAATTGCCGTGATTCTTTATCTTTCCATCCAGCCGTTCATGCAGATCGGCAAATAGGCCGGACGGCTGTCAGGGATTCCTTAGGTAATCACGGTGGGCTGCTCACGCCCGGTGCGGCTGCGGATCTGGCCCAGTTCCTCGGCGAGCTGGATGAGCGGGGCGAGGGCGGCCTGGGTGTCGAGATCGTGTCTGGCCGGGTCGGGCTCGTAAGTTTCCAGGTATACCCGCAATGTCGCGCCCACCGTGCCTGTGCCGGAAAGCCGGAAAACGATACGGGTGCCATTTTCAAACAGGATGCGCACCCCTTGGCTGGTGGTGACGCTCTGGTCGACCGGATCGGTGTAGCTGAAATCATCGCAGTGCGTGACCTTGAGCGTGCCGAAGGCTTTCCCCTGTAGCGTGCCGAAACTGTCGCGCAGGTGCTGCATCAGCCCTGCCGCGGCCTGGGCGTCGACTTCCTCATAATCGTGGCGGGAGTAGTAGTTGCGGCCGAATTGCGCCCAATGCTCGCGCACGATCTGCGCTACCGGCTGCCGGCGCACCGCCAGCAGATTGAGCCAGAACAGCACGGCCCACAGCCCGTCCTTCTCGCGTACATGGTCGGAGCCGGTGCCGAAGCTTTCCTCGCCGCACAGCGTGATCTTGCGCGCATCCAGCAGGTTGCCGAAAAATTTCCAGCCAGTTGGGGTTTCATAGCATTCGATGCCCATTTTTTCCGCTACCTTGTCCACTGCGGCGCTGGTCGGCATGGAACGGGCCACGCCGGAAAGTCCCATGCGGTAGCCTGGTACCAGGGTGGCGTTGGCGGCAAGGACAGCCAGGCTGTCGCTGGGGGTGACGAAGAATTTGCGCCCCAGAATCATGTTGCGGTCGCCATCGCCATCCGAGGCAGCGCCAAAATCGGGGCCCGTGGCGCTGTTCATGATCTCGACCAGTTCATGGGCATAGACCAGGTTGGGGTCGGGATGGCCGCCACCAAAGTCCTCCAGTGGCTCGCCATGCATCACGGTACCGAGGGGCGCACCAAGGCGATGTTCAAGGATTTCCTTGGCATAGGGGCCTGTGATGGCGTGCATGGCATCGAAGCGCATGGAAAACATGCCGGAATTGAACAGGGCGCGAATGCGGTCGAAATCGAACAGATGGCCCATCAGGTCGGCATAGTCGGCCACCGGGTCGATGACCGTGACCAGCATGTTGCCGAGCCGGGTTTCACCCTGCCGGGCGAGGTTCACATCCGGCAGCTCCAGGATACGGTATTCGGTGATTTCACGGCTGCGGGCGTAAATGGCATCGGTGATTTTTTCCGCAGCAGGGCCGCCGTTGCCGGTATTGTATTTGATGCCGAAATCACCATCAGGGCCAGCCGGATTGTGGCTGGCAGAGAGAATGATGCCGCCGAAAGCCCTGTTCTTGCGAATCACTGCGGAAACCGCCGGTGTCGAGAGCAGGCCGTTCTGGCCCACCAGTACCTGACCGAAACCGTTGGCAGCAGCCATTTTCAGGATGGTCTGGATGGCCGTTTTGTTGTGGTGGCGGCCATCGCCACCCAGCACCAGGGTTTCGCCCTGATAGTCGGCGAGATTGTCGAAAATGGACTGGACGAAGTTTTCCAGATAGTGGGGTTGCTGAAATACCGTGACTTTCTTGCGCAAGCCAGAGGTTCCGGGTTTCTGGCCTTCGAACGGGGTTGTAGTGACGATCCTGAGTGTGTTCATGGCTGGTCATGCTGTAGTGATTGGATTCGATCCATTATAAACCAGCCGGGCGGCTGCCGGAGGGAGGCGGTCAGGTTTGTGCTTGCGTCAATTGATGATCGGTGCTGAAATGCCGCTTGAATTATGCCCCGGCAATGGGGCGTGAAAATCGGGACACAACGATCAGGATTGCGGAATTTATTCATGTCTTTAGCAGATAGCCTTGTTGCGCTCAGGATGGATGATATCCCGGTGGGCAAGCCATTGCCCTGGCCGATCTATGGCCCCAACCAGAAGCTGTTGCTACGTAGCGGGCATGTCATCGAAACGCAGCGCCAGCTTGAAATGTTGTTCAGGAACAGGCTGTACCGCCTTGCTTCACTGGGTACTACCGGTAGCGGGGGGGCGAAAAATGCCGCACCGGTGGAGAGCAAAGCCGCAGAGGAAAGTGAAACGAGGAATTATGTTTTCGAGGATCTGAAGCCCAAGGTCGGTGATGCGATACAGCTCCAGGTTCAGGATGAGCGCTATCCCGTTAAACTCATGGGGTATGCAAAAGGCACCACCATCATGGTTTCTTCACCGGTTGTCGATGGCGGGGTGATTCTTCTGCGCGAAGGGCAGCCGGTAGTGGTGCGCTCGTTTTCCGGCAAGGATGCCTATGCGTTTTCGTCCAGCATCCTGCGTGTGTGCAGCGCGCCTCTTCCCTATATTCATCTGGCTTATCCCAGGACCGTACAGAGCGTCGCGGTCAGGAAAACCGCGCGTGCGGATGTCGATCTCATCGGCGCCGTGAATAATGTCAGCAAACCGGATGCCGGGGCAAGCAAGGCTGTGCGGATATGTGATTTGAGCGTCTGCGGTGCTTCCTTCACGGTGGGTGACCTGGTTGGTGAAAAGGGTGATAGCCTGAATCTGGCGTTTCGCATCAAACTCGATGAAATTGAAGCCAACCTGTCCATCAAGGTGTGCTGCACGGTCTGCTCCGTAAGCAGCGAATCCGATATTGGCGACTCCGAGGGCCGGTTTCGCTATGGCGTGCGTTTTACCGACGTGCCGACCGATGTTTCCCTGCTCTTGCAGAATCTGATTTACCAGAAGCTTCTGGATCATGCATAGTTGCACCTGAAATCGGGTGTGTTGTCCTAAAAATTGACAAAAGGGGATTACGATGTCGGCTGAAAACAGAAAATACCGCCTGGTGACGCGCAGTGACTTTGACGGTCTGGTCTGCGCGGTGTTGCTGAAGCACCTGGACATGATCGACGACATCAAGTTCGTCCACCCCAAGGACATGCAGGACGGCAAGATCGA
>CAZKHJ010000048.1:0-6547 GCA_964552675.1 uncultured Sulfuricella sp.
CGGCGCTGGAATCCAGCCACGCCCTGGCTTATGCCGCCAAGCTTGCGCCCACCTTGCCCAGGGACAAGGTGCTGCTGGTCAATCTCTCCGGCCGTGGCGACAAGGATATGAATACGGTGGCGGAGTTGTCGGGAATCAAGTTCTAGGAATGGGGAAATATGAAAAACTGCTGTGGCAAATTTTACGTGGGAGCAGTGACCGGAATATCGCGTTCGATGATTTATGCCAGTTGCTGGAGAATATGGGATTCGAGAAGCGGGTACGGGGAAGTTGCCATGTTTTTAGAAAACCGGGAGTAATGGAGAAAATCAATCTGCAACGCGATGGGGCAGACGCCAAAGCTTATCAAGTCAGACAAGTTCGCAACATTATCCTGAAGCATCGGCTGGCCAAGGAGGAATAATGGAACGCTATGAAATCATTATGTACTGGAGTGCCGAAGACGCTGGGTTCATTGCTGAGATCCCTGAACTTCCTGGTTGTATGGCGCATGGAGAAACTCAGGAGTCTGCGCTGGCGAATGTGAAAGAGGCCATGATCTTATGGCTGGATACCGCGCGTGAATTCGGTGATCCTATTCCCGAGCCGCGTGGGCGGCTGATGTATGCATAAAGATATCGACCCCGATAATTTTATTGAAGATTAAAGCATGTCTCGAATTGGCAAAACATTTACGCAACTGAAGCAACAAAACAAAAAAGCCCTGATCCCCTTCATCACCGCCGGAGACCCCTCTCCCGAGCTGACCGTGCCGCTGATGCACAAGCTGGTGGAGGCAGGCGCCAGTATCCTCGAACTGGGCGTGCCGTTCTCCGATCCGATGGCGGATGGGCCGACCATCCAGCGTGCCAGCGAGCGGGCGCTGAAACATGGCGTCGGGTTGAAGGATGTGCTGGGCATGGTGGCGGAATTCCGCAAAACCGACCCGGTTACTCCGGTGGTGCTGATGGGCTATGCCAACCCGATCGAGGTCATGGGCTATGAAACATTTGCCCGGACTGCGGCTCAAGCGGGGATAGACGGCGTGCTGACGGTGGATTATCCGCCCGAAGAGGGGGCTGGTCTGGCGGAAATTTTGCGGCAGCACGCCATCGATATGATTTTCCTGCTCTCGCCCACCACGCCGGACCAGCGCTTCCAGCAAGTGGCGAAGCTGGCGAGCGGCTTTATTTACTACGTTTCCCTCAAGGGGGTGACGGGTGCCGCCAATCTTGATCTGCAGGAAGTCGCCGGGAAAATCCCGGTGATCCAGGCGGCCGCCAATCTGCCGGTTGGCGTCGGTTTCGGCATTCGCGATGGTGCCACGGCAAAAGCGGTCGCGCAGTTTGCCGATGCAGTGGTGATCGGCAGCCGCATCGTGCAGGAAATTGAAAATTCATCCCAGGACGCCGTACTGACAAATGTTCATGCCCTGGTGCAGGGTATTCGTGCCGCGATGGACGGCAATTAGTCATTCAGTACAGAAGTCACCGGCTGCCGATACTGGCGGCTGATGACTGACAACCAAAAGGATTCCCCATGAGCTGGTTTCAGAAACTTCTCCCTCCCAAGATCAAGCGCAAGATTGACAGCGATACCAAGAAATCCGTGCCGGAAGGCCTATGGAGCAAATGTCCCACCTGCGAATCGGTGCTGTATCGCACCGACCTGGAAAAGAATCTTGAAGTGTGTCCGAAATGCGGACACCACCACCGCATTTCGGCGCGTACCCGCCTGCATATCCTGCTTGATGCCGAGGGCCGGGAGGAAATCGGTGCCGAGGTGCTGCCGGTGGACAGCCTGAAATTCAAGGACAGCAAGCGCTATACCGACCGTCTGACGGATGCGAAGCGCGATACCGCCGAAACAGATGCGCTGGTGGCAATGCGGGGCAGCATCAAAACCATTCCGGTAGTGGTGGCGGCATTCGAATTCAAGTTCATGGGCGGCTCCATGGGCTCGGTGGTGGGGGAACGTTTCGTGCGCGCCGTCAATGTCTGCCTCGAACACAAGCTGCCCTTTATTTGCGTGGCGGCGAGTGGCGGGGCGCGCATGCAGGAAGGCCTGCTCTCCCTGATGCAGATGGCCAAAACCAGCGCGGCGCTGACCAAGCTGGCCGAGGCGCGCCTGCCGTTCATCTCGGTGTTGACCGACCCCACCATGGGCGGGGTTTCCGCCAGCTTTGCCATGCTCGGCGACATCATCGTGGCCGAGCCCAATGCCCTGATCGGTTTTGCCGGCCCGCGCGTGATCGAGCAGACGGTGCGCGAAACCCTGCCGGATGGTTTTCAGCGCGCTGAGTTTCTGGTTGATCACGGCGCAGTGGACCTGATCATCGACCGTCGCCAGATGCGCGAACGTTTTGCCAATCTCCTGACCATGATGATGCGGATGCCGGCGGCGCATGCCTAAGACTTTGGGGGAGTGGCTGGGCTATCTGGAGCAGCTGCACCCCAAAACCATCGAACTGGGACTGGATCGTGTCGGTTGCGTCAGGACGCGGCTCCAGCTTCAACCCCACTTTCCCCTGATTACCGTCGGTGGCACCAATGGCAAAGGCTCGACCTGTGCCATGCTGGAGGCGGTTCTTGCTGCCGCCGGCTATCGTGTCGGCTGTTATACCTCGCCCCATTTGCTGCGCTATAACGAGCGTGTGCGGATTGGCCGTGCCGAGGCGGACGATGCCGCGCTGTGCCGTGCCTTTGCGGCAGTGGATGCTGCACGCGGCGATGTCTCCCTGAGCTATTTCGAATTTGGCACGCTGGCCGCGATGTGGCTGTTTGTCCAGCAACAGGTCGACGTGGCTATCCTGGAAGTCGGACTGGGCGGGCGCCTCGATGCGGTGAATGCGTTTGATGCCGATTGCGCTATCGTGACCAGCGTGGACCTGGATCACATGGATTACCTGGGCGATGACCGCGAATCAATCGGACGGGAGAAAGCCGGGATTTTTCGTCCCGCGACAACCGCAGTATGTGCAGACCCGGAGCCGCCCCGCAGCCTGCTGCAACATGCTGAAGATATTGGCGCCGAGTTAAGGCGGATTGGCCAGGATTTTGGTGCCGAGCCCCAGGGCGGGCAATGGCTGTTCTGGAGCCGGGGCGGCTGGCGCATGTCCCTGCCTTATCCCTCACTGCGTGGCGCTTACCAGCTGGCCAATGCCAGCGCCTGCCTGACGGCCCTGGAGGCGATCAGGGAGCGGCTGCCGGTCACGCCGGAAAATATCCGCCACGGTCTGCTGGAAGCTGCCGTGCCGGGGCGCTTTGAAGTGAGGCCAGGCCAGCCGGCGCTGATTCTCGATGTGGCGCACAATCCCCATGCCGCACGTGCCCTGGCTGGCAATCTGCGCCAGATGCGCTGTGGCGGCAGGACGATTGCCGTGTTCGCCATGCTGGCGGACAAGGACATTCCCGGGGTGATTGCCGCATTGCACGGGCAAGTCGACCTCTGGGTGGTGGCAGGGATAGAACATGCGCGCGGCGCCACTGCTGCTGAACTGAAGGAAGCCCTGCTGGCCGCGGGGAGCGCCGCAATCCAGGTTTTCCCCGACATCGCGGCCGCTTACCGGCATGCCTGCCAAATCGCAGGCGAAGATGATAGAATTGCGGCCTTCGGCAGCTTCCATACCGTCGCCGAGGTTATGCAAGCCGCGCGCAACAGGAACCCTGATTGAATGGCAAACGGTCCTTCCCCAACTGTTGAAGAAATCCAGCTCAGAAAGCGTGCGCGCCGCCGCCTGATCGGCGCAGTGACGCTGGTGGCAGTGATGGTCACGGTGTTGCCGATGGTGCTCGATGACGAGCCCAGGCCGGTGGGACAGGACATCGCCATCAACATCCCCTCGCAGCAGGGCGCTGATTTTCCCCTCAAGGCGGCTAAACCCGTAGACCCGCCAGTGACCGCGCTTGCCCCTGTTCCCCCGCCACAGGCAGTGCCCGCCCAGCCAGAGAAGCTGGTTCAGGTAGAGAAACCAGTTCCGCCTGCGCCTAGGCAAGCCGAGGTCAAGCCGGCTCCTGAGTCGGCGAAGAAAGAGGAAAAACCGGCCGGCAAGCCCAAACCGTCCCCTGAAAAACCCGTGGAATCCAAGCATACCAGCAAGCCCGCCGAAGCATCGCAAAGTAACGGTTACGTCATCATGCTGGGCGCCTTTCTCAGCGAGGACAATGCCAAACAGCGCCAGGCCAAGCTGAAGGCGCTGGGCATCAAGTATTATCTGGAAAAAATCAAATCTCCCGCAGGCGAAAAAACTGGCGTGCGCGCCGGGCCTTATACCAGTCGCCAGGATGCCGAGCTTGCCCTGTCCCGGCTGAAGGCTGCGGGCATTCAGGACGGGCTGGTTGCAGAAAAAAAATGACCGGGCTGTCAAATTCATTGCCCGTGATGTATGACGGTTTTTGATTACGCGGTATTGCTGATCGTCGGGTTGTCGATCCTGCTCAGTGTGATGCGCGGCGCGGTACGCGAGGTTCTCGCGCTGGCGTCCTGGGTGGCGGCCTTCCTGGTGGCGAACACCTACGGCGTATGGCTGGCGGCGCAATTGCCTGCGGCCATACCGGGCGAGCCCCTGAAGCTGCTGGCGGCGTTCATCATTCTGTTCCTGACCACGCTGCTGCTGATGAGCCTGTTTACCATCGCCCTGTCTGAGTTGATCAAAACGGTGGGGCTGGGCACTTTCGATCGCGGGCTTGGGGCGCTGTTCGGTTTTGCCCGCGGCGTGCTGATCGTAATGGTGCTGGTGCTGCTGGCCGGGCTGACATCCCTGCCGCGGCAGCATTTCTGGCGGGACGCGATGTTCAGCTCGCCGCTGGAGGCCTTGACCGTCAAGGCAAAAACCTGGCTGCCGGAAGATTTTTCCCGGCGCCTCAGTTATGACTGACTAGGACATAGCAATATGTGCGGAATTCTTGGAGTAGTAGCAAAAAACCCCGTTAACCAGCTGCTGTACGATGGCCTGCTGGTGTTGCAGCACCGTGGCCAGGACGCGGCAGGCATCGTCACCTGCGATGGCGGCACATTCCACATGCACAAGGCTAATGGCCTGGTTGCCGATGTGTTCCGCACCCGCAACATGCGCAATCTGCTGGGTAATGTGGGTATCGGCCATGTGCGTTATCCCACTGCCGGCGATGCTTTTTCCGCTGCCGAAGCGCAGCCCTTCTACGTCAACTCGCCCTTCGGCATCGTGCTGGGACATAACGGCAACCTCACCAATGCCGACCAGTTGCGCGAGGACCTGTTCCGCCAGGATCTGCGCCATGTCAACACCACCTCGGATTCGGAAGTGCTGCTCAACGTGCTGGCCCATGAACTGGCCTCCTGCACCGCCAATCACCAGCTCGACCCGGAAAGCATTTTCAGGGCCGTAGCCGGCGTGCATCGCCGCTGTCGTGGCGCCTATGCCGTGGTGGCAATGATTTCCGGCTATGGCCTGCTGGCCTTCCGTGACCCGCACGGCATCCGTCCGCTGGTGTTTGGCCGTGCCGAAACCGAGCAGGGGCCGGAATATCTGGTGGCATCCGAGAGCGTCGCGCTGGATGTGCTGGGCTTCAAGCTGGTGCGCGACGTGGCGCCGGGCGAGGCGATCCTGATCGACGAAAGCGGCAACTTCTTCAGCCGGCAGTGCGCCGAGAAATCCTCCCTCAGCCCGTGCATTTTCGAGTATGTCTATCTGGCCCGTCCCGATTCCGTCATCGACGGCATTTCGGTGTATGAAACCCGTTTGTGGATGGGCGTGAGCCTGGCGGAAAAAATCCGCCGCCAGCTGGGCGAGCTGGACATCGACGTGGTGATCCCCATTCCCGATACCAGCCGCCCCAGCGCCCTGCAGCTGGCCAATCATCTCGGGGTGCCCTATCGTGAAGGCTTCATCAAGAACCGCTACATTGGCCGCACCTTCATCATGCCGGGCCAGTCCTTGCGCAAGAAATCGGTACGCCAGAAACTGAACGCGATCTCGATCGAGTTCCAGGGCAAGAACGTCCTGCTGGTGGACGATTCCATCGTGCGCGGCACCACCAGCAAGCAGATCGTGCAGATGGCGCGCGAAGCGGGCGCGCGCAAGGTCTATTTTGCTTCCGCTGCGCCGCCGGTGCGCTTCCCCAATGTGTATGGCATCGACATGCCGACCCGCGCCGAATTGCTCGCGACCGGGCGTTCGGACGAGGAAATTGCGCAGGAAATCGGCGCCGATGCGGTGATCTACCAGGACTTGAGCGCGCTTATCGATGCCGTGCGCGAGAGCCGTACTACCATCGAGTGTTTTGATACCTCCTGCTTCGACGGCAATTACATTACCGGCGACATTACCCCCGAATACCTGGCCGAGGTTGAAAGCGCGCGCGGCAAACCGAAGGCGCCAGGAGCTGGCCTGGCGAGCCGGCAGCTTGACCTGAACTTGAACGAGGACGATTGACGCCGTCCGTGGCAAAAAATATTGACAAAGACATAACCCTCGTCGTTTAATCCGGACAAAAATATCAACAATATCTTCCGGGAGGCTTTATGCCCCGTCGCCTCGGGACGGCCATGGCGTTGTTTTTCTGGCTGTATTCCCTCGTTGCCCAGGGCG
>CAZKHJ010000049.1:0-5754 GCA_964552675.1 uncultured Sulfuricella sp.
GCATGCCGATGGCGATGGCCAGGCCGCCCAGGCTCATCAGGTTGGCCGACATGCCGAACAGGCGCATCAGGATGAAGGTGAACAGCGCCGCCAGCGGCAGAGTCACCGCCACCACGATGGCGGCGCGCAGGTTGCCGAGAAACAGCAGCAGCAGGATCACCACCAGCACGATGGCTTCCAGCAGCGCCTTGGAAACCGTGCCGACGGCGCGCTCCACCAGGCTGCCCCGGTCGTAGAAAATTTCCGTCTTGACGCCGGACGGGAGTGACGGCGCAATTTCCTTCAGGCGCGCCTTGACGCCCTCCACCACCGTCTGCGCATTGGCGCCGCGCAGGCCCAGCACCAGCCCTTCCACCGCCTCGCCCTTGCCGTCCTTGGTGACGGTGCCATAGCGGGAGAGGTGGCCCATGCGCACCGTCGCCACGTCGCCCACCCGCACCACCTGGCCATCCCGGCTGGAGATCACGATGGCGCGCAGATCGTCGAGGCTCCTGATCGCCCCCTCGCTGCGCACCAGCAGCACTTCTTCACCATCCTTGAGGCGGCCGGCGCCGTCGTTGCGATTGTTGGTTTCAAGCACCTGCTGCAACTGTGCCATGGTAACGCCGCGCGCCTGCATGGCCGCGTTGTCCGGCATCACCTCAAAACTGCGCACCAGACCGCCCAGGGTGTTGACATCTGCCACGCCAGGCAAGGTGCGTAAGGCCGGGCGAATCACCCAGTCGAGCAGGGAGCGCCGTTCCAGGGGGGTCAGGTCGCCGCCCTCGATGGTGAACATCAGCATCTCGCCCAGCGGCGTGGTGATTGGCGCCAACCCGCCGCTGACCCCGGCGGGCAGGTCCTTCATCACGCCCCCCAGGCGTTCGGCAACCTGGTTGCGTGCCCAGTAGATATCCGTGCCATCCTCGAAATCGATGGTGATGTCGGTCAGGGCGTATTTCGACACCGAGCGCAGGATTTTCTTGTTCGGGATGCCCAGCAGCTCCACCTCGATCGGCGCCACGATGCGCGATTCGACTTCCTCCGGCGTCATCCCCGGCGCCTTGATGATGACCTTGACCTGGGTCGATGAAACGTCTGGAAAAGCATCGATCGGCAGCTGTTTGAAAGCCAGCGTACCCGCCCCGATCAACATCAGGGTGGTGATGATGATCACCAGGCGCTGGGTCAGGGCGAATTCAATCAAGCGGGCAAGCATCATTCGCCCCCGCCCAGGCCTTGCCAGGCGGCTTTCAGGGCCACCGTGCCCTTGGCCACGATTTTTTCCTCGCCACGCAATTCACCCGTAATCGTGATCATGGCCGCGCTCTGGCCCAGCACCTGCACTGGCTGGGGGCGATATCCGGCGGCAGTCTGCACAAACACATAAGCCTGGCTTCCCACCCGCACCAATGCAGCATTGGGTACCGCCCACTGCTTCGCCCCCGCTGGCGCGCCCACTACAGCCTCGACATACTGGCCGGGGCGCAGATTATTGGCGCCATCGCTCACTTCAGCCCGCACCATGACGGTCTGACTGGCCTCCGAAACACTGCGCCCAATCGAAATCACCCTGCCATTGGCGGCCGCTGCCGGCACACGCACTGCTGCGCCCGTTTGCAGGGCATTGACCTGAGCCAGGGGAACCTGGATTTCAAGCCACAGCGGCGAGAGCCTGGCCACCTTGAACAAGGGGGCCGCAGCCTCAACGCGCTGCCCCGGAACAGCCATCTGCTCCAGTACCACGCCTTCAAGTGGAGACATCACTTCAAGCACGCTGCCGATGGCGTGCCCTGCCAGCAATTTCTCGATGGCGCCATCATTCATGCCAGCCAGGCGCAAAGCCTGACGTTTCTCGCTGGCGGCTGCCGCCAGGGTGGCACTATGACTCTTCGCCGCCAGGTAACGACTTTCCGCCACGATGCCGTCCTGATGCAACTTTTCGTCACGGCTCAAGGTATTCTGTGCCAGCTGCGACTGCAAAGCCGTTTGCAGAAAATCACGCTGCAATTCGGCCAGCGCCGGGCTTTGCAGCCGGGCCAGCAACTGGCCCTTGCGCACCGGCTGGTTCACCGCCAGCGCAAGGCTCTCCACCATGCCCGCCAGGGGTGCGCTGACAACGCGAATCTGCTGGTTCGGAATCACCACCTGGGCAGGAATCCCATTGCCCGCTGCACTTGAAGGCGCAGCCAGCGCCACGGTTTCAATGCCCAGGGCCTGGGACTGCCTGGCCGACATGGAAATACCGTTGCCAGCAGCTGCCAGTTCCACCCAGCACAGTGCAGCGACAAGAAAAGGCCGGATCACATACATGTTCTACTCCCTTCCTCCACGAGGCGCGGAGGCAATGCTTTGTTAAGGATTACAAAGCCGTGGCCACGCGCCAGAAGCGCGCCGCACGGCAACATAAGGTCAACTCAGCGCAGGAGGAGGCGCCTGGGAAAAAGGCCGGAGATAAGATGGCGAGGCATCGGGAAAGATTCCGGCGGCAGCAATCGCCAGCACAGAGGGGGAAGAAAAGGAAACCGTGGAGGGAGAAGCAGTCGGGCCGGGCTGATCGGCGTCAGACAGGAGCATGGCACTGTCCTGGCGATACTCCTGAACCATGGCGATGACCGGCGCATCAACACGCTCCGCAATCAAGTTGGTGGCACTGGAGGAGTAACCCGCAGGCTGCCATTCGATGCCAGCGTGCAGGTGCACCCCACCCGCTCCGGACTGGCCATGGGCATGGGCATGAAGCAGGGGCGCGAAGCATTGCAGCAGCGCCAGCAGGAAGAGGAGAACGAAGCTGTTTCGGCTCTTGGTCATGGTGACCAATATTAAACTTGGTCTAGATCTTTGGCAAGGTAACGCCAACCTGCCCCTGATACTTGCCGCCACGATCCTTGTAGGAGGTTTCGCACACCTCGTCGGACTCGAAGAACAGCACCTGGGCCACGCCTTCATTGGCATAAATCTTGGCAGGCAGCGGCGTGGTATTGGAAAACTCCAGCGTCACATAGCCTTCCCATTCCGGCTCGAAGGGGGTGACGTTGACGATGATGCCGCAGCGGGCATAGGTGGATTTGCCCAGGCATACGGTCAGCACGTTGCGCGGAATGCGGAAATACTCCACGGTACGCGCCAGGGCAAAGGAATTGGGCGGGATGATGCAGTAATCAGCATGCACCTCGACAAAGGAATTGGGGTCGAAATTCTTGGGATCGACGATGGTGCTGTTGAGGTTGGTGAAGAGCTTGAATTCATTGGAGCAGCGGATATCGTAGCCGTAGCTGGAGGTGCCGTAGGAAACGATCTTGCGTCCGTCGATTTCCCGCACCTGGCCGGCCTCGAAGGGTTCGATCATGCCGTGCTGTTCCGCCATTCTGCGGATCCACTTATCCGATTTAATGCTCATGACGCTTATCCAGAAAAATATTGCCGCAGTATAGCCTAATAGCCGGAAATTTTCCGCCCGTCATGATGCCCCATGAGCCACGAGGCAAACCATTTGTTAAGACCTGTTAATAGCGCTACTATTAGCACCACAAAGCATGCAGGAGTAATGGATATGGCCCACACAATTCTGGCGGAAACCACGGCCAGCGTTTCCGAACTGAAGAAAAACCCCATGGGTACGGTTGCAGCGGGAGAGGGTTTTCCCGTAGCTATTCTCAACCGCAACGAGCCAGCGTTTTACTGTATTCCCGCAATAGCCTATGAAGCCCTGATGGACAAGCTGGAAGACCTTGAACTCAACGCGATTGCTGATGCCCGCCTGAAAGATGGGAAGGCCACCGTAAAAGTCTCGTTCGATGAGCTATGAGCTTCACTTCCATCCAGACGCCCTGGAAGAGTGGCACAAACTGGATAAGCCGGTACGGGAGCAATTCAAGAAGAAACTGGCGGAACGTCTTGATGATCCCCGCGTCCCCGCAGCAAAACTGTCTGGACAGAAGGACCGCTACAAGATCAAGCTGCGCACCATCGGCTACCGCCTGGTTTATGAGGTTCGGGACAACGCATTGATTGTAATGGTAGTCGCTGTTGGAAAACGCGAACGCAACGCCGTTTATAAGGCGGCAGTAAGGCGCTGATACCGCTCGAACAGAAAAGCCGCGCCAGAATTTCGCCGGCGCGGCTTTTTCATAAGGATAAAGCAGTATTGATCAGGTATTCTGGATCACGATAGACGGGAAGCGCGCGCTGAAATCCTGCGCCTGTTCCGCCACGCGGATCGCCACCTTGCGGGCAATTTCGCGGTAGATCATGGAAATACGCGAATCCGGCTCGGCCACCACGGTCGGCTTGCCGGAGTCGGTTTCCTCGCGGATGCGGATATCCAGCGGCAGGGAGCCGAGGAATTCCACTTCATAGTCCTGGCACATTTTCTCGCCGCCGCCGGTGCCGAAGATGCGTTCTTCGTGGCCACAGTTGGAGCAGATGTGCAGGCTCATGTTTTCCACGATACCGAGGATGGGGATACCCACCTTCTCGAACATTTTCAGTCCCTTGCGCGCATCGATCAGGGCGATGTCCTGCGGCGTGGTGACGATCACCGCGCCGGTCACCGGCACGCGCTGCGCCAGGGTCAGCTGGATGTCGCCGGTGCCCGGCGGCAGATCCACCACCAGGTAGTCGAGGTCTTTCCACTTGGTATCGTTGAGCAACTGCTCCAGCGCCTGGGTGACCATCGGGCCACGCCACACCATGGGCTGCTCCACATCCACCAGGAAGCCGATGGACATGGCCTGCAGGCCGTGGCCCATCAGGGGTTCGAGGCTCTGTCCGTCGCTGGAATCGGGGCGGCCGGTGATGCCCAGCATGGTGGGCTGGGAGGGGCCGTAGATATCCGCGTCCATGATGCCGACAGAAGCGCCCTCTGCCGCCAGGGCCAGGGCCAGGTTCACGGCAGTGGTGGATTTGCCCACGCCGCCCTTGCCGGAAGCGACGGCGATCACATTCTTCACGCCGGGAATCAGCTTGACGCCCTTCTGCACCGCATGGGAAACGATCTTCTGGCTCATGTTGGCGGCCACCTCAGTCACGCCGGCAATGCCCTTGAGCTTGTCCGTCACCAGCTTCTGGATGTCGTCCATCACGCCCTTGGCGGGGTAGCCCAATACCACCTCCACGGAAACCTTGCCGCCATCCACCTTGATGTTCTTGGCTGACTTGCTGGAGATGAAATCCTTGCGGGTATGGGGATCGATCAATTCCTTGAGTGCATCCTGCACCTGCTGTTCAGAAACGGCCATGCTTGCTCCTAAATAAAATCCGGGCTATTGCGAAAAATAGCGAAGTTTAAACAATAAAAAGAGGTGCGCCTACTACTGCCTCACCCTTGTTTGTTACAATTTTAGCTTTTCGGTTCCGAGCTTCCCATGACACGCAAAATTCTGGTCACGTCCGCCCTGCCCTACGCCAACGGCAGCATCCACCTGGGGCACCTGGTCGAATACATCCAGACCGATATCTGGGTACGGTTTCACAAAATGCAAGCGGACACCCAATGTTATTACGTCTGCGCCGACGATACCCACGGCACGCCCATCATGCTGCGCGCAGAAAAGGAAGGCATCACCCCGGAGCAGCTGATCGAGCGCGTGTGGGGTGAACATACCCGCGATTTTTCCGGCTTCAATATCGAGTTCGACAACTATTATTCGACCAATTCGCCTGAAAACCAGCAGCTCGCCAGTGATATCTATTTAAAGCTGAAAGAAAAAGGCCTGATCGAGATCCGCACCATCGAGCAGCTCTACGACCCGGTCAAGGAAATGTTCCTGCCCG
>CAZKHJ010000049.1:5764-6383 GCA_964552675.1 uncultured Sulfuricella sp.
GTGATGCTGCGCGCCGAGAAGGAAGGCCTGACTCCCGAACAGCTCATCGACCGCGTGCACGGCGAACACAGCCGCGACTTCCGCGATTTCGGCGTGGCCTTCGACAACTATCACTCCACCCACAGCCCCGAGAACCGCGGGTACGCCGAGGACATCTACACCCGCCTGCGCGACGGCGCCAGGCTCATCGACACTCGCGCCATCGAGCAGTTCTACGACCCGGTCAAGGAGATGTTCCTGCCCGACCGCTTCATCAAGGGCGAGTGTCCCAAGTGCGGCGCGGCCGACCAGTACGGCGACAACTGCGAGGCCTGCGGCGCCGCCTACGCCCCCACCGAGCTCAAGAACCCCTACTCCGCCGTCTCCGGCGCGAAGCCCGAGCTGCGCACCTCCGAGCACTACTTCTTCCGCCTCTCCGACCCGAAGGCCGTCGAGTTCCTGCGCGGCTGGACCCAGGGCAGCACCCCCGACGGCAGCCGCCGCCTGCAGCAGGAAGCCGCCAACAAGATGAAGGAATGGCTGGGCGAGGCCGGCGAGAACAAGCTCTCCGACTGGGACATCTCGCGCGACGCGCCCTACTTCGGCTTCGAGATCCCGGGCGCGCCGGGCAAGTACTTCT
>CAZKHJ010000050.1:0-1515 GCA_964552675.1 uncultured Sulfuricella sp.
CAATTACGAACGCGGCATCTGCCCGGTCACCGAGCGCATGCACTTCCAGGAACTGTTGCACGGCGACTTCTGCCACGCCAACCTGAGTCAGGGCGACCTTGAGGACATCGTGCGGGCTTTCCGCAAGGTCTTCGATAACATGTCTGAACTGGCCTGACCGCCCCCCCCGTCTAACCAGAACCGAATTTCATCCATGCGCTACTGCAAGAAATGCGTCAACCCGGACACCCGGCCCAATATCCACTTCGACGAGGAAGGCGTATGCCTGCCCTGCCGTTTTGCCGAGCAGAAGAAACACCATGAAGTCGACTGGGATGCGCGCCGCCGCGAGCTGGACGACATCATCCAGTGGGGGCGCGACCATACCTCCAGCAGCTACGACTGCATCGTCACGGTCAGCGGCGGCAAGGACAGCATGCGCCAGGCCTTCTATGCGCGCGACGTGCTGAAGGCCAAGCCGCTGCTGGTCAGCTGCGCCTACCCGCCGGAGCAGATGTCCGAACGCGGTGCACGCAACCTTGCCAACCTGATCGAGCACGGTTTTGACACGCTCAGCCTGAGCCTCGACCCGCAGACCTGGAAAGCCATGATGAACCAGGGCTTCCTCAAGTACGCCAACTGGTGCAAATCCACCGAACTGGCGCTGTACGCGATCCCCATCCATGTCGCCATCGCCTACAAGATCCCGCTGGTCTTTCTCGGCGAGAACCCCGCCTTCACCATCGGCGAGCGCACCGGCGGACTGGACGGCGATGCCTCGCGCATGAAATATTCCAATACCCTGGGCGGCGGCACCCCGGACCATCTCATGACCGAGAACATCACCCAGCAGGATGTGCATTTCTACCGCTACCCCTCCGACACCGAACTGTCCGATGCCAACCTGCGCCTGGTCTACCTCGGCTACTACATCGAGGACTTCAACCATTACCGCAATGCCGAACTGGGCATTGCCAACGGCCTCGAAGTACGTCACGAGCCGCCGGAAAAAATCGGCGACATCAATGGCTACACCGCGCTGGACGAAGATTTTGTCATCGTCAACCAGATGATCAAGCACATCAAGCTCGGCTTTGGCCGCGTCACCGACCAGGCAGCGGAAGGCATCGCCCTGGGCCACATGGATCGTCAGACCGGCATCGACCTGGTCACCCGCTATGACGGCAAATGCGATCCCGTCTATATCAAACGCTATTGCCAGTACCTCGGCATCAGCGAGGAAAGATTCTGGGAAATCGTCGAATCTGTCCGGGGCAAGGACATCTGGGAAAAAGATGCCCAGGGCAACTGGAAACTGAAAGTGGATCTGGCTTCCAGCCCCTCCCTCGAGGATTGATCAAGCATGAAACCCCGCATCTGCATCATTGATTACGGCATGGGCAACACCCAGTCGGTCGGCAACGCCATCGAACACCTTGGCGCGGATTACCTGATTTCCAGCCGCAGGGAAGACATCCAGGCCAGCACCGCGCTGATCCTCCCCGGCGTGGGCGCCTTCGCCGCCGCGATGGAAAA
>CAZKHJ010000050.1:1615-6269 GCA_964552675.1 uncultured Sulfuricella sp.
CCAGCACCGCGCTGATCCTCCCCGGCGTGGGCGCCTTCGCCGCCGCGATGGAAAATCTTCACAGGCTCGAACTGGTCGACATCCTGACCGACACGGTAGTCAGGCAGGGCAAGCCCTTTCTCGGTATTTGCCTGGGCATGCAACTGCTGGCCCAGGACTCCGTCGAACTCGGACACCATGCCGGCCTGGGCTGGATCGAGGGCCACGTGATTGCCTTCGAACCTTCCCACGAGGTGCGCATTCCCCATGTCGGCTGGAACAACTGCCACATCCGCAAACAGGAGCCCCTGTTCCACAACCTGGCCGAGGATGCGCATTTCTATTTCGACCACAGCTACCACCTGACCTGCCCGCATGATCTGGTCAGCGCCACTTTCGACTACGGCGGCCACTTCGTGGCATCCGTGCAGAAGGACAACATCTTCGCCACCCAGTTTCACCCGGAAAAAAGTCAGCGCCACGGCCTTCGGCTGCTCAGGAACTTCCTGAACTTCGCCGCCGCCAAATCCTCCGAGGAAGCGCAGCCATGCTGAAAACCCGCGTCGTGGGCGTGCTGACCATCAAAAACGGCATCGTCGTCCAGAGCATCCAGTTCAAACGCTACCTGCCGGTCGGCCGGGTTGCCATCGCCGTGGAATATCTCAACCGCTGGGGCATCGACGACATCGTCCTGCTCGACCTGGATGCCACGCCCCAAGGCCGGGCGCCGGAGGTGGAAAAACTCCGCGAATATTCCCGTTTCTGCCAGGTACCGCTCACTGTCGGTGGCGGCGTGCGCAGCGTGAAAGACATGGAAAACCTGCTGCATGCCGGCGCCGACCGGATCGCCCTCAACGCCTCGGCCATTGCCAGCCCCGAGTTGATCAGCGAAGGGGCGAGACTGTTCGGCACGCAGTGCATGGTGGTTTCGATCGACGCCCGACGCATAGCGAACGGAAACTATCAGGCATTCACTCATTCCGGCACCAAAGCGACTGGCCACAGCCCGGAAAAACTGGCCCGCCAGCTGGAGGAAATGGGCGCGGGCGAAATCCTGCTGACCTCCATCGATAACGACGGCATGAAACAGGGCTTCGACCTGGAACTCACCCGCCGCGTCGCCGAGGCCGTGGATATCCCGCTGGTTACCTGCGGCGGCGCAGGCCACCCGCTGCACCTTCTGGAGGCATGCAAGCTGGGCATATCGGGCGTTGCCGCCGGCAACTTCTACCACTATACCGAGCACAGTGTCATCGTGGCCAAGAGCTACCTGCACGCAGCCGGGGTCAATGTCCGGCTCGACTCCTTCGTCACCTACGACGACTGCCATTTCGACGGCGATGGCCGCGTGGCGCGGATCAGCGACGAAGTTCTGGACAAGCTGCGCTTCAGGGTGATCCCCGAGGAAGTCATATGAAATATTGCAAACGCTGCCTCTACCCGGAAAACCACCCCCTCAACCTCACCTTCGACGCGGAAGGCGTATGCAGCGGCTGCCGTGTGCATGAGGAAAAAGACCAGATCGACTGGGCCGAGCGCAAGGAGAAATTGCGCGGCCTGCTCAACGAGTTCAAGTCGCGCTCGCGCAGCCTGCACGACTGCATCATCCCCGTCTCGGGCGGGCGCGACTCCTATTTCATCGTGCACACCATCAAGCACGAATTCGGCATGCGCCCCCTGCTGGTCAACTACAACAAGCACTACAACACCCGCATGGGCATTCGCAACCTGGCCTATCTGCAATCCCTGCTCGGCTGCGACATCTTCACCCAGACTGCCAGCCCCGCCCTGGTCAAGAAGGTGACGCGCGAATCCCTGCGCCAGCTCGGCAGCATGTACTGGCACTGTCTGGCTGGTGGCACGGTGTTCCCGGTTCAGATCGCGGTCAAATTCAAGATTCCCCTGATCATCTGGGGCGCACACCAGGGCAACGACCAGGTCGGGATGTTCTCCCATCTCGATGAGGTGGAAATGACCCGCAAATACCGCAAGGACCACGACCTGATGGGCATGGAAGCCGAAGACCTGGTGCGCAACAGCGAAGAACTCACCCTGGCCGACATGGAACCCTTCCTCTATCCCCACGACAACGAAATCCGCTCCGTCGGGGTACGCGGCATCTACCTCAACAACTACATCCGCTGGGATTCCAAGGCCCAGCACGAAAAGATGATTGCCGCCTACGGCTATGAAACCTCGGCCCAGCAGCGCACCTTCGACACCTACAACGATGTCGACAGCTTTCACTACTCCGGCATCCACGACTACATCAAATTCCTCAAATGGGGCTACGGCAAGGTAAGCGACCACGCCAGCCGTGAAATCCGCCTCAAGCGTCTCACCCGCGAGGAAGGCATTGATCTGGTACAGCGCTACCAGGACAAAAAACCCGAAGACCTGGCCCTGTTCCTGAAATGGGCGGAAATCAGTGAAGACCAGTTCTGGCAATGGATAGACCGGAAACGCGACCCGCGCATCTGGTCACGCAATGAGCGTGGCGAATGGGTATTGCAGGACTCCATTCTCAACCATCGCCAGGACCCGGGCGTAGATACCGTGCGTCTGGAGCGCAAGGAAACCTGCGAGTTCCAGCTCAATCCCCCGCGCGATCCCAATGCCGTCGAAGACCAATACATCCTGATCGGACGTGGCTGGGTCGACCAGCCGGAATAAGGCGCAAAACCCATGGCCAGACTACCCGAACTCGAAACCCCCAGACTGCGCATCATCCCTTTCAATGAACAGTTGCTGACCGAGCGCTATGTCGGCTGGCTCAATGATCCGGATGTCGTGCGCTACAGCGAGCAGCGCCACCGCCGCCACGACCTGGCGGGCTGCGCCGCCTATTTCAACAGCTTTGAGCACTCGCCGCATTTCTTCAGTGCCATCCTGCACAAAGGCGCACCGGACGAACACATCGGCAATATCAGCATCGCCGTGGACAAAGCCAACCGGGTCGCCGACATCTCCATCATGATCGGGGAAAAACGCTACTGGGGACAGGCGCTAGGTGCTGAGGCCTGGCAATGCGTCATGGATGAACTATTTGCTCACCAGAACATCCGCAAGATCACCGCCGGCACCATGGCCATCAATCACGGCATGATCTCGGTCATGAAGCGTTGCGGCATGGCGGAGGAAGGGCGCCGCAGAAGACAGTTCCTGTGCGAGGGGCAGGAAGTGGACATGGTGCTGGCCGCCGTATTTGCTTGTGCATAGGACGGCCGGCGCTCCCCAGAAGATTGGATCCTACTACGTGTTAATGAGTAGCCATATCTCTGACTAGGCGAACCATACCTGTCTGGCTGGTTTTATCCTTCGCAAAACCATACCCTGCGCCAAACCCAATTCCCCAAGCAGAACCTGTCGAACTGGCCACCGAGGTGGAACTCCAAAACCAGGAACCGTCCGTGTTGGGGAAGATATTTTCATTGATAGCTGGATTGAAGCAACGGGTCTCCACCAAGGATTGCAGCTCCTTCAGGTTGGGAACGCGCCAGTCGGCATAACCCGCGAATTTCTCCTGGTTGGATTTTGTAGCCGAGGCGATGGCATCTGGCCAGCTTAGCAATTGCGCCTTCCCTTCCTGACATTGCTTGCCTTGCAGGCCTTCCGAACAGATTTTCCACATCAGATTTGTACTGATGTCAGTCACGGTGCCATTATCATGAACCGTGAAGTTTGCGTCCGGTGAGGTAGATGCCTGTTCTGACCGACAAATGGCTGCGCCTGTAGCTAGGGCAGGGAGCAGAAGAGCCATGAAGAGAATTGTTGAGAAATATTTGTTCATGTTATAGCCCATTTCTGTTTACTTTATTTGGAGGTTCTCACCAGGCGTACCGCATAGGAAGCTCCCTGGTTACCAGTGCCGATCAATCCCTTGCCGAAGTGGATATCCCAAGCCACTCCTGCTGGGTCAAGCGCGTAGGCTGAACGCACCCAATGCCACGAAGGAGCGGTATTCGGAAAGAAAGTCTTGTCGACTAGGGGAGTACTGGTTGCGCTGAAATCCAATATAGAAAGTAATTCCCTGATTTCCGGAACACGCCAATCCGAGTGGCCACATAAACCCTGACGGTTAACCGCATCCACATAGTCACCTGTGGTCTGGCAGGCATCTACGTTGGATGCATCGCAGGAACTGGCGGCCTTGGATTTTTTGGGGTCTTCGAACTGCCAGCCATAACGACCATCCATATGGCGCAGGGCTCCGGGCAAAGTCGTTTTAATTTCCCATATCAAACCGGTCACATTATCCCGTGTACAAGCCCAATCACCGGGCTTACTGCCTTGTTCAGCGCTGACGGGCAATGCACTACCATCGTTGGCAATTTTGGTGAAATCGAAACCTGCATTCCCTTCGCCTTGTTTCTTCAGCAAACCAGCGAGAAAGAAGGCGTCACGACCTGTGCTGCCATCATCTTGGAATATGCTGCAATCGGTAACGGCGCCTTTGCCGTCGAAACAACCGGTTTGCCCGCTATCATTCAAGTTGGCGCCTATTGCCGTCGCAGTCGCAGTCGCAAATCCGGGCAGAAGAAAAAACCAATACGAAAGTTTCAAATTTAACCCTCCAGAAAATATGTGAATTGTATCTCAAGTAAACCCATCGGAATGCGAGCATCAAACCTACCACTCATGATGCAGCCCTTTCAGCCAGTCGTTCGGCCACCCG
>CAZKHJ010000051.1:0-3222 GCA_964552675.1 uncultured Sulfuricella sp.
GCTCATACAGGTCGCGCTTGTCGAAGCGGTTCCGCGCGGCGGGTTGGCACTCGGGCGGTCGTCGCGATCACCGGTGCAATCAACCGTGTTGCGTCCGCCGTGTCAACGTGCGTGACGATGCCGGGAGCGAGTCGGGTTCTGCCGACAGGCGGTCATGGCAACACCGCCCGGACGCCACCCGTGGCCGGCAGGCCAAGGGACCTTTCCATGAACCGACCCTCACCCCAGCCCTCTCCCATCCGATGGGAGAGGGTGCCCGAGCGGACGCGAGGGCGGGTGAGGGCAAGTCCGGTCGGTGAGGCGACCCGAAACAACTGAAATCCGTGGAGAGGCTGGCGAAGTCTTTGAATCCGTGTTGGATGAGGCCGATTTTGGGCCTACCGTTTCACTTTTTTAGCACCCCCCCCATCCGGGATCATCGAAAAGGGTCGGGCCGATCGAGGATTTCGGCCAAAAACCGGCGTAAAACCTGCCCGGCGAAAAGGGTCAGCCTCAGTGCGGCGGCGGAGGTGCGGAGATGAGGCGGCGGAACGGCATCGCTGCAGCGGCGAAGGGTCAATCCACAGCGCCGCCGGGGAGTTCATCTTCCCATTCATCCGACTCAGACGATAGGATCGAAGAGCGGCCAGCCAAACCAGCATCCTTGAGAACAGCCTCGGCGAGGCTCTTGATGTCCCAGTGCTGCTTGGGCCTCAGGCTGGTATGCCAGGTCAATGACTCGGCCAGTTCCTGCGCTTCCTGGTCCTCAGGCCGCCATGTATCCCCGTCGAAGTGCAGGACGAGGCCGGCGACCGAGGCCGTGAGCTGGCCAGTGTGCGGGACGCTCATTGGTTTCGCAGGGTGTTGACCACGAATCTGAAGTATTCGTGGTCAGTCATGTAGAACCGCAGTGGGTCCCCATGCAACCGCTCGATGCCCATGGTCAGTACCTCCGTCGCAGTAAGATCCTGAGGGGTGGATTGCTCGCCTTTGTAGGAGTAAACCTTTCCGGAATAGGGATGACCTCCAAGCTCCTTCCATTTGTCGTCGAACGCGATTTCCCGAGGGCCATACCGACGACCAGGCAGCAGTGTGCTCAGTTTCTGTGGCACTTCGCCGGCGCCGCGCTTGAAGAGGAAGTCAGCGGCTTTGCGGAGCACGCCGGGGTTCTGAGTCTCGATGCCATGCATGATCTCGTGGGCAGCGGTGCTGTCGTCGCCGGCCCGGATGTGAATCGTGCCGGACGAATAGTACGCCCGCCCGCGGATGGCAACCACTTTGACCGGCGCCAGCCGCTGAATGAGTTCCGCGGCAGTATAGCGGCTGATGATCTCCCCACCGGCCGCAGCCGTCTTCTGTGCTGAAGACCGGAGCGCGGGATCGAACGGAACCGATGCTCGCTCCACGCGTGGGATCTCGATAGCTGTTCGAGCGCGCTCAGGAAGCGCCTGCAGCGCTGCCTGTAACTCCCGGTGCTTGTCGGCAGCCGCGCGTTGTTGCTGCCTAGTCTGAGACCATTGGTTCGCGAGTGCCCGTTCTTTGGGGCTCCACCGGGCCACGATCTGTGAGATATCCCCAGCCTGATTGGCGCCCACCAGATCCGCGAAACGCTGTTCGCCAACCATGCCCACCAATTGTTGGCGCTGTGTCGCACGCTCGCCCGCCAGGTCAGCAGACGCCCTCTCGCTAAGGACCAGGTCGGCTTCGATCCGCACATGCTCGGCGACGAGCGAATCCATCGTGTCCTGGCCCATCGCCTTTGGAACTGTGATGGCTGGTGCGGTGCGTGCGATCTTTGGAGACCACTTCACGACCTGGTTCACCTGGTCGATCTCGATCTGATCCCCGAACTGATCCGCCAACCACTGGAGCAGGTCTGGGTCGAGGTTCCTGGTCGAGGCCCGCAAGCGGTCGTTGAACTCGACATCGGGAGATTTGACGGCCTCGCCGGGTTGGATCAACCCGAGTTGCTCGGCCTCCGCCCGATCCACGTCTTCGACACCATGGCCGCAGCCCCACCCCCAGGGGCCCCAAGGCACCCCAAAGTCCCGATTCAACGCTGTCCAGAAACCGATGTCTGACTTGAGCCTGACTTCATTCTCGTGGTGCTGGTGGATGTCGCGCGGCTCCTTGACCTCGACCTCACGGATGAACCGCTGAGCCGGAAACTCATCCAGGACATCCGGGTCATTCGCTTGCTCCCACCCGCCGTACTCATAGGCCGCCGTGGTCTGGACGTCATAGATCAGGGCCAGCCGGCGCTCAGACTGGATGTCCTTGATGGTTCCGATGTCCTTTGGATCGAGCGGGCCCATACCCTCTGCGATGGCGAACCGCCTGGCCTCCTCGATGAACTTTGCACGGCTGCCGACGGCCAGCGCCGTGGTCTGGGATCCGGTCGGGGGCGTGACTTCCTCACGGGCGGACGATAGGAAGTCGCCCAAGAGGTCCTTGCTGCGCTGGAGGAACTGCGTGTTCTCGACCATGCTGCTGAAGAAGGCTCGATCGCGGAGACCGAGAGGCACGCGCGCCCACTGCTCAGAGTTCAGCGCCGAGGCAATCGGAGACCGCTCGCCGAGCTTGCGGACGGCCTCCCTGAACTGGACTGGCTTGACGAGTTTCACTAGGCAGAGCGATCAAACCGATGGCTGATACTGGCGGCCTCCTGCTGGCTCATGCCCGGCAACTCGTATTTGGAGACCATGCGCCGGAACCTCGCACGCTTGCCTGCCAGGCCGGCAGTGTAGCCCTTATGGTACGCCATCCGGTATCGATTGGCCATGTTCTTGACGGTGGCCCGCAGGCGGGACAGCTCGCGGCGGAATTGAGCGAGTTCCTTGGCGACACCTTCTGAGGTCTGGATGCGCTGCACCTTCAAGCGGGCCTTGTAAGATCGATGGTATTCGCGGCAGGCATCGCAATGGGCAAGCCCGTTGCCATTCATCTTCCCGCAGCGTCGGCAGTTTCCCGGTTGATTACGTCGCTCGGCCAATCGCCGAAAGTGCTCGATCCGATAAAGTTTCCCACCCCACTCCGTTTTGACGGACAGGCACGCCCCATTCGTCTCAGGCACGGCTCCATCACGGGCAATCCTGACAGCAGCGATTCGGTCGCGAGCTTGTTTAATGTCAGTATTCACATCCGCGGTGGGGTGGGTGAATCATCTTGCCGTCTCAGACGTGGATCCTAATCTCCTTCACCACTACCCACCATTCCAAAAATGACGCAATCCAAAAAATATAT
>CAZKHJ010000051.1:3232-6033 GCA_964552675.1 uncultured Sulfuricella sp.
ACCGCTGCCCACCATTCCGGAGGTGGCGCGGTCCGGGGGATGTATAGATCCACAGCCTCCTGCAGGATGGCAAGCGCCTTGGCCTGGTTCAGCGGCATCGCGTACTTGCGGCGCAATCTGCTGGTTCGCGGCTGTCTTTTCATGCTCACCTTCCTGTCGCGCTGGTCAGCGGCGATAATGCGGCCATCCCTTGCGGGCCATGATGGCGGCGCGGGTGTTCCGCCACCCGAACCAGACCATGTTCCAGCGACCCTGCCGATACTTGAGTTCGCCACCGGAGAGTTCCCAGAATTCCCCATCAATCATCAGGAGTTCCGGGGCGACACCGCGCGAAAACCGGTGGGTGTGGCATCGGCCAAGGCACTGGTTCCCATCCTTCGAATAGAACGTCAGGTCCCAACTGGTGGCCGAACAGCGCGCATCTGGTGGGGCGTCAATGTTCAGCGGTTCGAAAACGTGGATTTGCTGCTTGCCGACCCGCTCAAACTCGCAGGAATCGGCATACCAGATCGTCAGGAATCGAGTGACTGATAACGGTTTCATACAGATACTGGTTGTCTGGCGTAGAACACCCGGTCCATCTCCAGGACACGGCGGTTCATCTCGCGGGCCTGGCTGAGCAGCCAGTTGCGGGCGTGCTGGAACTCGGAAGCCTCCATCCTGGACACGAGCTTGTAACCGCGCTGCCCGCCGGCGACGCGGCCTCCGCTGGCATCGGCCAAGAGTCGAACCTTCCGGCGATGATTATCGGTTGGCTCCAGGCCCAGAGCCTCGCACACCTCGACCGCCGTCTTCCACTGGCCGTCGGCCAGCACGTCGAGCAGTCCAGCCACGGCGCCGGCGCTCGGGGCCGGTGGAGACCAAGTCAGCAGATCGGGCTGGGTGGCGGATGTCATTAGCCTGACAGCACCGGCTGCTGCTCCGCCAATCGTTGCGCCTGACGGCTGATTTGAAGAAGGGGAGTATCGAGGTCACGGTCCACGAAGGCCCGAGCCCAATCCTCGGACGTTGGCCACCGGCTGACCGCATCCTTGAGTCCCCAGATGAGGCTTTCGATTGCCGCGAGGCCATCTGTGACCTGGTGACATCCGACAGATCGGTTGGCAGGGAGGTCGGATAGAGACTGAACCTTCAGGGACGTCGCTTGCTGCTCCAACGTGTTCAGCATCCCAACCCACTTGTCTCGCATCACACTATTCATGCTGCCCCAAGATTCTTCAGTCGGCGATACACCGCCTTGCGGACGGTCTTCTGCAGGCCGTCCACTTCGAGCGCCGCATGGCACTGGTCCACGGAAAAGCCGGCCACATTCCTGCGCCGATCCTTGGCATCTATGGTCTGGAAGTACTCAACACCATAGCCAGGCGGTGCCTTCTTTGCGAATGGGTTCTTTCTCCAGTCGCTCATACCTCACAACGGTTGCTGCGCTGCCGCCCGACACCTCAGCGTCATGGCCAGTTCGCGTGCCTGTTGGTCGTTCAATCCATCCAGATTCGCGGTCCCAAACTTGTCCGCGGCCACGTGGCGGGCATATGCCTCGGGCACCGATGTGCGGATGACGTAATCCTGGCGCCGGCGCTCGCCACGCTGGGGGTTGTCGTATTCGAGCCTGGCCCGCAGGTCCTCAGGATCGGCCAGGATGCGGAACAGGGCCACGATGCGGTCCAACTCGCGGTTGGTGAGCTGGGAGCTGGACTTGTCGCGGCCCAGGGCGAGGCGATGGGCCGCATGCCGGAGGTCGTCGGCATCCATGGCGCGGAATTCTGCCGATGCCTGCTCCTGGGCGGCCACGGTGATCTCGACCGCCATGGATTCGGCAGACTGGATGACGTAGCCGGCCACGGGATGCCGGTACCAGGCCGCTTTGAGCGCCCGAGACCATGCCGGCCAGTACAGTTTCCTGGCTTGGGTCGGCGTCATGATGCCACCACCGTGCCAAAACGCAGATCGAGCTGGCGTTCCACCGGCGTCCTCCATCGGCGCATCAGGGCGACAGCACTGAGGGCGTTGTCGCGCATCACGTCACGGCGCCCAAGACCCCGATGGAGCCAGGCCGCATCGAGTAACGCGACCACCGCGTTTGGGGTCCGGACATGCCTGGGAAGTCTGGATGGCTTCACGGTTTTGCAGCTGGCTCACAGCGTTGCTTCGCCTCTTCACCGCGCTGCTGGCAAATGGCCTTCATCCTCGCGAACATCCGCTCGGCGTCCTTGTCCGAGATGGGTTTTACTGGTGCCCTACGCGGTGCGGAAGCAGCACGCTGGCGATGATCATACGATGACCACGGCATCCCGGCTTCGCGCATCCCCGGAGGTATCAGGTCCAGACCGAGCGCGTTGAACACCTCGGTCTCGGTCTCGGCGGCGATGATGCGGCCATCCTGCTTGACCCCATGGTGTGGGTCCCAGTGCAGACCGAGTCCTTTTGCGCGTTCGCAAAGCCGGATGTTGTGCTCCTTGGATCCAGTGCGGGCGACGAGCAGTGTGCCCCAGGTCCCAGGCTGTTCCTCCAGGAGGTCACGGCTGGCTGGGTACGCGAACCAGATGTCTATCTGGATTTCGGGTTCGGGATGCCTGAACCCGGTCGGTAGTGGCAGCGCCACAATCAGCGTCTGGGGCCCATCAGTCACCAATCGAGTCCGGGCGCGGGTGCGTTGCTTGATGGCCTCGACCTGGCCTGGCTTGGGCAGCACGACCAGGTCAATGTCATTGACGTGGGGAAGGCCGCGGCGGATCGATCCGGCGATCTCGATCCGCTCACACATCGGTTCGAGGGCGCCGACGATGATCTGAGCCAGGGTG
>CAZKHJ010000052.1:0-5777 GCA_964552675.1 uncultured Sulfuricella sp.
AATGAACCATGATCAGAAAAAACCCCAGCGGCGACCTGCCGCTGATACACGAAACTGCCTATGTGGACAACACCGCGATTCTTTGCGGCAAGATCGTGGTCGAGGAAAATGTCTTCATCGGCCCCTACGCCGTCATCCGCGCCGATGAAGTCAACGAGCGCGGCGAGATGGAGCCGATCATCATCGGCGCCAACTCCAACATCCAGGATGGCGTGGTGATCCACTCCAAGGCGGGCGGCCTGGTCAGAATCGGCGCCAACACCTCGATTGCCCACCGCTCCATCGTGCATGGCCCATGTATCGTGGGTGAAAACGTATTCATCGGCTTCAACTCGGTGCTGTTCGACTGCGTGGTCGGCAATGGCTCGGTGGTGCGGCACAATTCAGTGGTGGAACACTGTGAAGTACCCGAATATTTCCATATTCCTTCCACCACCAACGTCCATTCCAACCAGGAACTGGGCAAAATCGAGCAGGTTACGCCGCAGGTCAGCGATTTTTCCGAATCGGTGCTGAAAGCCAATCACGAACTGGTCAGGGGATACAAGAAACTCCAGAACGAATTTTAGGTCACATCGTTTTCCGGGGTGTAGCGCCCACACCCCAAGCGAATTGCCATTTGACCTGATTCAGACAAACAAAAATGAAGTACGACCCGGAAACCACATTCAGCAAAAGCATTTCCAATCACATCCTGCCCTCCGCGGCCACCATGACCGGGGTGTGCATTACCATCATCAGCATCGTGCGCCTGGTGGAAACCAACCGCCATATCAGCACCATCATTGACAATCTGATGGCCATCAACAGCCTCATTTTCCTGGTCAGCTGTTTTCTTTCCTACATATCGCTGCGCCCCTCAAAAGCGGCCGGGACCTTCGAAAGGTATGCCGACATCCTGTTTCTGACGGGGCTGTCGGTGATGGTCATTGGCGGTTTTCTTCTCGCCTGGGAATTTGAACAATTCTGACCCTGACAGCTGCAGCCCAGCATTTAATCACCCCCACCAACCGGAGCCGCCATGTTCAAGCACAAACCACTTCCAGCCTTCATGCTCGCTATCGCACTCCTGTCCCCGATGGCACAGGCCATGAATCGTGAAGAAGCCAACATGGTGGCAACCGCCGCCGAGCGCGGAAGCGATAGCGCCCAGGTCTTGCTGGCCGTCATTTACCTGCATGGCGATGGCGGGTATGGCCGGAATGAGGCGCTTGCCGCAAACTGGTTTGAGAAAGCCGCGCAGCAAGGGAACGCCTACGCCGCGCAAATGCTCGGAGATTTCTATGCCGAGGGGCGCGGCGTCGAGAAAAACCTGAAACTGGCGGCAGACTGGCGCGAAAAAGCCGCCAAGCGTGGCAACACGCGCGCCCAGGTAAAGCTGGCGCAAATGTATCTCGCTGGCGAAGGCATCGGCAAAAATGCCGACCAGGCTGAATACTGGCTGAATCGCGCCGCAGTCGAAGGCGACAGCGAAGCCCAGTTCCTGCTGGGCAAGCTGTATCATGGCCGCAACAACCGGAAACTGGCGGGCAACTGGCTGGCCAAATCGGCAGCACAGGGCTATGAAGACGCCATCCATTTCCTGCATTTCATGGAAAATATCGGCTTCCAGATTGAAGAAACCCTGTACCAGCGCCCGGCGGAGTTACACAAACTGGCTGCCGACGGCGACAGCGAAGCCCAGTACCAGCTGGCCATCCGCTTCGAGAACGGCCTCTATGGCGAAAAGCAGGATCATGAAAAAGCATTGCAGTGGTTCAGACAGGCGGCACAGGGCGGCCATTTGATGGCGATGAGGAGTCTTGCCCATATCTACGAAAAGGGACTGGACGGAACCCAGGCCAATCCTGAACTTGCCGCATACTGGCGCAACAAGGCGGGAAAACAGCCCAGGTAGGACACGTTTCGCGCTCAATCCGCTATTTAAGAATCAACCTTAAAACATACTTGAACCGCAAAGGCGCTAAGAGCGCAAAGGGAAAACAACTGGTTACCATCTTTAGCTGGCCACCCCATTGGGTGGGTGAATATTTCGTCTTAACCATTTGCACTCTTGGCGCCTTCGCGCCTTTGCGGTAAGTGAACTTTGGCTTTTAGGATCAAGTCATGCTCTCTCTGATCACGATTTACGGCAACGATCTCGTCAGCCTGCTGGCAAGCATTCTGCTGATCGCCGCCTATCACCTGTTCCTGCTCCGCAAGGTAAAAAAGAACCCCACGTACACGGTTCAGGCGGTCAACAAGATTGCCCGCTCGGCCTGGGTGGAAACCATCATGCATGACGGCAAGAAGGACATTCTGGCGGTGCAGACGCTGCGCAACTCGACCATGGCGGCGACCTTTCTCGCCTCCACCTCGGTGCTGCTGATCATCGGCGTGCTCACCCTGAGCGAGCAGGGAGGGCGCCTTGAGGCCACCTGGCATGCGCTCAACATGGTTGGAGCGAAACACCCGGAATTGTGGATGACGAAGCTGATCTGCCTGCTGCTCGACCTGTTTGTCGCCTTCTTCAGCTTTTCCATGTCCATCCGGGTATTCAACCATGTGGGCTACATGATCAATGTCCCGCTGGGCCTCAAGCACAAGATGATCACGCCCGCACACGTGGCGACCCATCTCAACCGGGCCGGCAGATTCTATAGCATCGGTATGCGCGCCTATTATTTCCTGGTGCCGCTGGTGTTCTGGCTGTTCGGGCCGCACTTCATGCTGGTCTCGACCATTGGCCTGCTGCTGGTGTTATATCGCATCGACCGTGCGCCCAAGATCATGGCCATGGACTACAGCGACACCGAGTAGGCGCTGCCGGCGAGCATAAAAAAGCCGGGGGGATCGCTCCGCCCGGCTGGATTGATCTGGATTGAAGCGCGTTATTTCTCGCCCTCATAGACGATGTCGGTGCGGCGGTTCTCCTTCCAGCAGGACTCCTCATTGCAGCTGGCACGGGGTTTCTCCTCGCCGAAGCTGACGGTTTCGATCTGACTGTCCGGCACGCCCAGCACGTTCATCATTTTCCTCACGCCGTCGGCGCGGCGGTTGCCCAGGGCCAGGTTGTACTCGCGGCTGCCGTGCTCGTCGGTGTTACCCTGCAGCGTAATCTTGGCACCCTTGTGGCTGGTCACGTACATGGCGTGCGCCTCGATCATCGGCTTGTATTCCGCCTTCACGTCCGACTTGTCGAAATCGTAATAGACGCTGCGCCGGGAAAGAATATTGCCGGGATCCTTCAGCGGATCGGCCTGCACCGCCTTCTGATCCGCCTGGCCGGCAGCGGCCTGCTGCGCCGGGGCCGCCGGCTTCGCCGCGCCGGACTCCTTCACATCCTGACCGGCACAGCCAGCCAGCACACCCGCCAATAACAAACCCTGTACCACTTTCTTCATTGCCTGCACTCCTTGCACATAAAAATATTTAACCCGGCCCGGCTCACGCCGCCTTGACCGCCAGCACCGGAATTTCGCTGCGGCCAATCACGCGCTCAGTCACGCTGCCCAGCAACACGCGATCCAGCCCGGTGCGCCCGTGGCTGCCCATGACGATCATGTCGGCGCCGGATTTGCGCGCCTGGGCCACGATCACCTCATCGGCGCGCTCACCTTCCACCACGACGACGGATATGGCCACCCCTTCCCTTTCCAGGCCTTTCCTGACGCGCTGGACGGCGGCTTGCGCTTCCTGTCTGCGCTGCTGGTTGTGGCTCGGCAGCACCACCGAAACCACCGTAAGCGGCAGGCCGCTGGCAACGGCCAGCTTCCCGGCCGTCACGGCCGCCGCGTCGGAGAAGCGGGAGCCATCCGAGGCAACCAGGATGCCGGTTTTGCAATTTTCCGCCCCGCGCGGCACCACCAGAACGTTGCAGGATGCGCGCCCGATCACCCTGGCGGTGGCATCGCCCACCATGGCACGCGCCAGGTTGCGCTTGCCGCGCCGCCCCATGACGATGATGTCGGCACGGTATTCCTCGGCGGCCTCGACGATTCCCCTGTAAGGATCCTCCGCCTTCATCACCACCAGCTCGGGGTCAAGGCCGGCGGCCAGTTCCATGGCGCCTTCGGCATGACGCCGCGCCATCTCCTCCGCCGCCGTCTCCAGGCCGGGAACCGAGGTGATATATTCGGGGTTGAACACCGCCACGCTCACGATCAGCAGCTTGGCATGGTTGCGGCGCGCCATTTCCATCGCCACCCTGATTGCGCCGCTGCTGAATTCCGAGCCATCGGTCGCCACCATGATGCGCTCGAAGCGCCCGGTCGGATCGAGATTGACGCGGGAGGAAATCACCTCCACAGCTTCAGGATGCCCTGCGGCCAGTTCGGCCTTGCGATGTTCCGCGATGCCGCGGGTGAGCGCGGTAAGCACCGACACGGCGCCGAGGATCAGGGCAACAGCCAGCACGCTGTCGCCCAGGGTTTTCAGGGTGCCGATGTTGCCGGGCGTCATGGCGGCGATCAGATGCAGGTCAGAGAGATAGCCCGGAATGTAGAAAAAGCGCGAAAACAGCACTGTCAGCATGATGGTCGCCATCACCTGCTTGACCTGGTAGTCCTTGATGTAGGTGGAACCGATTGCGCCGAGCTGGATGCCGAACAGCGAGCCGAGCAGGATCAGCATGGAAAGCCGCACGTCCACCACCCCTTCCAGCCCGTAGAAAATGGTGCCGCCCAGGCCCATGACGAAAGCAATCAGCAGTTCCGTGGCGGTCGCCATGATGGCCGGCACGCCCAGCAGGTAAATCATGGCCGGCACGCCGATAAATCCACCCACGGCGATGGCTGAGGCAAGAAAGCCGGTGGCGAATCCGGTGGGGATGATGAACAGCAGCGAGATGCTGGCCTTGGCGGAGGGGAAATACACCATGGAGCCGGGGATGTTGACCGACTGCACCCATCGGGCCAGCCGGGGTGTTTCCGGGGGCAGATCCTGATCCAGGTTCCTCAGCCTGCGGTAATCGCGCAGCACAAAACCGCCAACCACCGCCAGCACCACGATGAAAACCACCGAGACATAAAGGTCAGTTCCCACCGCGCCAAAATCATGCTTGATTCCGGTCATGACATGCTTGCCGTAAAGCACGCCGAGCTCGGCGAAAACGCCGATCACCAGGCCCAGCTTGATGTCCACCTGGCCATATTTGTGGCGCTTGACCGCGCCGACCAGCGCCTTGGGAAATTTGTGGCAAATATTGGAGGCCACCGCCACGATAGCCGGCGCCCCCAGCGCCATCATGGCGGGAGTCAGCACGAAAGCGCCGCCCGAACCGATAAAGCCCGACACCATGCCGGCCACGAAACCGATCAGCACCAGCAGGAAAACCGTGGCAGCATTGAGGTCGATGAACTGGACTGTTTCCATGATCATTTCCTCTCTATATGCTGCGCTGGTTTGAGGCCCATGATGTCCCAGAACAGTCCGGTGAAAATGCCATGCGCGAAGGAAATGGCGAAAGCGATCAGGATGGGAAGAAATACATTCAGCCAGTGCCCGTATTCATAAATGCCGCCATGGGCAGTACAGGCTGCGGCATCCAGTTTTGGATAATAGACCGCCCCGGAACCATGTCCCACCACGCAGGCATTGGGCGTGGTGTGCGCGAAATGCAGGATGAGATCGGAATAGTAAAACAGGCCGGCATACAGCAAGGCCGTCACACTACCCCAGAAAATCACTCTACCCCAATGCGCCTTGTGCGGATTCATGGCGGCTCTCCTCAAGAAAAAACATTTCCCGCCTCCCTGGCTCACATGGCGTCAGCGCTGCTTTTCAGCTCAGGTTGCCGC
>CAZKHJ010000053.1:0-4536 GCA_964552675.1 uncultured Sulfuricella sp.
TCAAGACCCGCGTGTGAAGTATGCGGCTTGATACTATTTGCTGGCCGGATCAATAGATGCAAGGCATTTCCCTGGCTAGAGGGCTGAATGCGCCTTGTTTTTTACTAAATGGAGCAATTTGGATGAATATCAACGAGGCAGCCGTGTTCGTCAAAGTGGCTCAGGCGGGAGACTGCTCAAAGCGGCTGATTCCTGCTAATCTTCGTGCCATTCATCCATTCAGATTGCTCTCCCATGCCAACCGATTACCTGGAAAAAATCCTGACTGCCCGCGTCTATGACGTAGCCATCGAAAGTCCGCTGGAAGAAGCGCCCAATCTTTCCCGCCGTATTGGCAACACGGTATTGCTCAAGCGCGAGGACATGCAGCCGGTGTTTTCCTTCAAGCTGCGCGGTGCCTACAACAAGATGGCGCAGTTGCCCCGGGCCACCCTGAAGCGCGGCGTGATCGCGGCGTCCGCCGGCAACCACGCGCAGGGCGTGGCGTTGGCGGCACAGCGGCTGAAATGCGAGGCGGTCATCGTGATGCCGGCCACCACGCCCAATATCAAGGTCAATGCGGTGGCGGCGCGGGGCGCGCAGGTGGTGCTGCATGGCGATTCCTACAGCGATGCCTATACCCATGCGGTGGAACTGGCGAAGGAGAAGAAGCTCACCTTCATCCATCCCTACGATGATCCCGAAGTCATTGCCGGACAGGGCACGGTTGGCATGGAAATCCTGCGCCAGCACGCTGGCCCGATCCATGCCATCTTCGTGCCGGTGGGCGGTGGCGGGCTGATCGCCGGCGTGGCGGCGTATGTCAAGCGCCTGCGGCCGGACATCAGGATTATCGGCGTCGAGCCGGTGGATGCCGATGCCATGTACCAGTCGCTGCGCAAAAAGGAGCGGGTGGTGTTGCCCCAGGTGGGGATTTTTGCCGACGGCGTGGCGGTGAAACAGGTGGGTGAGGAAACCTTCCGCCTCTGCCGCAAACTGGTGGATGAAGTGATCCTGGTGGATACCGACGCGATCTGCGCCGCGATCAAGGACGTGTTCGAGGATACGCGCTCGATTCTCGAACCGGCCGGCGCCCTTTCGGTTGCTGGCGCCAAGCTGTACGCCAAGCGGCAAAAGCTGAAGAACAAGAACCTGGTGGCCATCGCTTCCGGCGCCAACATGAACTTCGATCGCCTGCATCATGTGGCGGAACGTGCCGAACTGGGCGAGCAGCGCGAGGGCATCCTCGCTGTCACCATTCCCGAGCGTCCGGGCAGCTTCAAGGATTTCTGCACCCTGCTTGGGCCGCGCAGCATTACCGAGTTCAATTACCGCTTTTCCGACCCGGCCCAGGCGCATGTGTTCGTCGGCGTGCAGGTGCATAACCGCGGCGAGGTGGACAAGTTGCTGACTGCACTGAAGCACAAGGATATCGCGGCCGTCGATCTGTCCGACAACGAGATGGCCAAGCTGCATGTGCGCCATCTGGTTGGCGGGCATGCGCCGCTGGTGGAAAACGAACGGGTCTTCCGCTTCGAGTTCCCCGAGCGGCCCGGCGCGTTGATGAACTTTCTCAACAGCATGAGCCACAGCTGGAACATCAGCCTGTTCCACTACCGCAACCACGGCACCGACTATGGCCGGGTGCTGGTGGGTATCCAGGTGCCGCCCGAGGATAACCGGGCGTTCACGGATTTTCTCGACAAGCTGGGCTATCCCTACTGGGACGAGAATGACAATCCGGCCTATCGCCTGTTCCTGGCCTGAGCCACGGAGTTGACCTGAATCAATGGCGCGGCATTTTGTCGCGGCTATGATGAATGCTTTTGGGACGAGGGATAACAGCATGAGGACGATTCTGATTGCGCTGGCGCTGCTGCTTGCCGCGCCAGGCCTGGCGCTATCCGGCCCGGAAATGCCCTCCGAGCCATCTCCAGAATACGCTGGCCAGGACCCCGAGCACTGGTTTCAGGTGCTTTCCGGGCAGCCGCCTGCCGGGCTGGCCGCGCTGGAGGGGCAGCGTTTCATGTTCGCCGTCGATCTGGCCAACAGCCCCGGATTTTCCCTGGAGATCGATGCCGCCGGGCAGGCGCGGATACTTTATCGCATGGCTTTCAACAATATCGCCGAGGGATGGAGCTGGGACTCCCTGGCCAGCCCCGACAGCGCCGACTATTACCGCTTCAAGTTTCTGCCGCTGAAAAGCGTTTTCGAGGAAAAGGCCGCGCCCAGGGAAATAGAGCTTTATCCCGGCAAGACGCTGGAGGTCAGGAACCTGTGGCGCTACGACTATTTTCTTGCCTTCGAGAACCTGTACGATTTCTACCCGCGCCAGGTGAATGACGATGCCGGTTTTTCCGCCAGCGTCAAAACGGCGGGGGAGAAACTGGAAAAGGAGCATGTCGGCATGATCGCGCTGGGCCGGCTCAAGCCGCCCTACCACTCGGAAAGCAATACCTTCTGGAAGGCCGATTTTGCCGACCCGGTGGATTACACCCTGCGCAAGCGTTATTTCATCGTGGAGTTGCAGGAAATCCGCTTTTTCGACACCGCCAGCGGCAAGGTGCTGGCCAGCCTGCGCGCCACGCCACGCTGACCGCACCGCATGGAATTCGGACTGCTCTACCTGTTGACTGGCGTGTTCGCGGGCTTTCTGGCCGGTTTGCTGGGTGTGGGCGGCGGGCTGGTGATCGTGCCGGTGCTGACCTTGATTTTCACCGCCCAGCAATTTCCGCATGACTACATCCTGCACCTTGCCCTGGGCACTTCGCTGGCCAGCATCCTGTTTACCTCGGTGTCCAGCCTGCGCGCCCACCATGCCCACGGGGCGGTAAGCTGGCATGTGGTGCGCGGCCTCACCCCCGGCATCGTGGCGGGCACATTGCTGGGCTCGGTGCTGGCGGCGCAATTGCCGTCCAATTTCCTCAAAGGATTTTTCGTGGTGTTCGTCTACTACGTCGCCGCCCAGATGCTGCTCAATATCAAACCCAAGCCCTCGCGCCAGCTGCCCGGCTGGGGTGGCATGTTCGGCGCGGGGGGCGTGATCGGCGGCGTTTCCAGCCTGGTGGGCATCGGCGGCGGCACGCTTTCGGTGCCTTTCATGACCTGGTGCAATGTCAAAATGCACCAGGCCATCGGTACCTCGGCCGCCATTGGTTTCCCCATTGCGGCAGCGGGGGCGGTGGGCTATGTGCTCAATGGGCTGGGTGCCGCCGGCCTGCCGGCATACAGCCTGGGTTTCATCTACCTGCCAGCCCTCGCCGGGCTGGTGTTCGCCAGCGTCCTGACCGCGCCGCTCGGCGCGAAACTGGCCCACCGCCTGCCGGTGCCGCAGCTCAAGAAGGTGTTCGCCGCGCTGCTGATCGTGCTGGGCACGCGCATGCTGGTGAGCCTGTTTTAGCAAATCCGCGGCAACTGTTCCCCGTTCAGCCAGTCCACCATGCGCTTGCCGCCGAAGGTGGTTTCCATCTGCACGAAGGCGTGGCTGTCCTCGGTTACTTCGCCGATGATGGCCGCATACTCGCCCAGCGGGTGACTGCGCATCGCGGCCAGCAGGCGCTCCGCTGCTTCAGCCGGGCAGATCGCGATCAGCTTACCCTCGTTGGCGACGTAGAGCGGGTCGAAGCCGAGGAATTCGCAAGTGGCGCTGACTTCCTCGCGGATCGGCAGGGCCTTTTCCCGGATGATCATGCCCACGCGCGACTGCCGCGCCAGCTCGTTGAGCGTGGCGGCTACGCCGCCCCGGGTCGGGTCACGCAGGCAGTGGATTTCCGGCACCTCCGCCACCATGGCGGCGACCAGTTCATGCAGCGCGGCGGAATCGGACAGGACGGGGGTCTCGAATTTCAGGTTCTCGCGCTGCGCCATGACCGCCATGCCGTGGTCGCCGATGAAGCCGTTGACCAGGATTTTGTCGCCCGGCCGCGCGCGGTTGCCGGAGATGTCCACGCCCTCCGGCACCACGCCGATCCCCGTCGTGTTGATGAACACCCCGTCGGCCTTGCCGCGCTCCACCACCTTGGTGTCGCCGGTGACGATGGGCACGCCCGCCGCGCGCGCCGCCGCCGCCATGGAATCGACGATGCGCTGGAGATCGGCGAGCGGGAAGCCTTCCTCCAGGATGAAGCCGGCAGAAAGATAGAGCGGCTGCGCGCCGGCCATGGCGACATCGTTGATGGTGCCATGCACCGACAGGCTGCCGATGTCCCCGCCGGGGAAAAACAGCGGCGTCACCACATGGCTGTCAGTCGCCATCACCAGGCGGCCGGGCGGCGGGGCAAAGTAGGCCTGGTCGTTCAAGGGGCGCAGCAACTCGTTGTCAAACGCGGCGACAAACAGCTCTTCCACCAGCTGGGCCATGGCGCGCCCGCCGCTGCCATGGCTCATCTCCACGCGGCCATGCTGCAGGTCGAGGGAACTGATGAAGCGTCTGCGAATTTTGGTCATTTGGTTGCCTTAAATAGAGATGGCCATTAAGAACTTATCCGTAAATAATGTTTATGGCCAGTTTTACTTTTCTAAACGCGATGATGGATGCAGCCAAGTGGTTGAGGGCGA
>CAZKHJ010000054.1:0-4430 GCA_964552675.1 uncultured Sulfuricella sp.
CACATCCCATTCCCAGCAGAAATTTTCCATGAACTGGCTGGGCAGTTCCACTGCATCCCATTCCACGCCGTTGATGCCGGACACGCCCAGGTCCTCCACCCGCGTCAGCACGTGGTGCAGGCCGTGGCCGAATTCGTGGAACAGGGTGATCACTTCGTCGTGGGTGAACAGCGCCGGGCGTCTGCCGACAGGGGCGGAGAAGTTGCAGTTAAGATAGGTCACGGGCACCTGGATGCCGGATTCTGTCCGGCGCCGCGTGATGGCATCGTCCATCCAGGCGCCGCCGCGCTTGTTCTGACGGGCGTAGAGGTCGAGATAGAACTGGCCGATGAGGGTGTTGTGGCGATCGCGGATATCGAAGAACTTGACGTCTTCGTGCCATACCGGGGCATTCGAGGGGTGGATGGACAGGCCGTAGATGGTTTCCACCACCTTGAACATGCCGGGCAGCACCTGGTTTTCCGGGAAATACTGCTTCACTTCCTGATCGGAGAAGGCATAGCGCCGGACACGCAGTTTCTCGCTGGCGTAGGCGATATCCCAGGCTTCCAGTTGCGCCAGCGCCAGCTCCTCACGCGCGAACTGGCGCAGTTCGGCCAGATCACGCTCGGCGTAGGGCTTGGCGCGGGCACCCAGTTCATTGAGAAAATCCAGCACCTGTTGCGGCGTTTCCGCCATCTTGGTGGCCAGCGATTCCTCGGCATAATTGTTGAAGCCCAGCAAGCGGGCGGCTTCCTGACGCAATTTGAGGATTTGGGTGATCAGCGCGGTGTTGTCCCACTCAGGCTTGCCGAATTCGGAGGCGCGGGTGACATGGGCGGTGTATATCTGCTCGCGCAGCTTGCGGTTGTCGCAGTACTGCATGACCGGCAGGTAGGAGGGCATGTGCAGGGTGAATTTCCAGCCCGGCTGGCCATCGGCCTGGGCGGCCTCGCGTGCAGTCTGCAGCGCATCGGCCGGGATGCCGGCCAGCTCCGCTTCGCTGGCGACAAACAGGCTGAAGGCATTGGTGGTGTCGAGCAGGTTTTCCTCGAACTTTGCCGAAAGGGTGGACAGTTCCTCCTGGATCGCCTTGAAGCGGTCCTTTTTGTCGGCGGGCAGATCGGCGCCGCCGAGCACGAAATCACGCAGCTCGTTCTCGACGATCTTTTGCTGTGCCGTGCCGAGCTTCTCGAAACCGGGCGAAGCCCGGAGCGCTTTGAACTTGTCGAACAGCCCCTGGTTTTGCGACAGATCGGCGTAGTAGGCCGTCAGCTTGGGCAGGTTGGCGTTATATGCCTCGCGCAGTTCGGGGCTGTTCATGACTGCATTCAGATGCGAAACCTGGCCCCAGGCGCGGGAAAGCCGTTCATTGGCATCTTCCAGCGGCTTGGCGAAGCTTTCCCAGGTGAGCGGGGTGCTGTCGGCGACCAGTTCTTCCACCAGGGCAGAGTTGGCGTGGATCAGCTGTTCCACCGCAGGCGTCACATGAGCGGGGGTGATGTCGGGAAAGCGCGGCAGGCCGGAAATGTCGAGCAGGGGGTTCATGTAATGGAATCCGTTAAAATGGCGAATTGATTATACTATCTGGGCTCTTCCAACCAGACTTCAAGCATGAATCCAAATCTCGCCGCCTACCAGGACACCATTCCCCGACTCGCTGCGGACGTGTTCGTCCATGCCAGCGCCCAGATCATCGGGGATGTCGAGATCGGTGAACGCGCCTCGATCTGGTGCGGCGCGGTGATTCGTGGCGATGTCAACCGTATTCGCATCGGCGCGGAGACCAACATCCAGGATTTGAGCGTGCTGCACGTCAGCCACAAAAATGCGGCCCGGCTGGAAGGTGCGCCATTGCTGATCGGCAGCCGGGTTACCGTGGGCCATCGCGTCATCCTCCACGGCTGCGAGATCGGTGACGAATGCCTGATCGGCATGGGGGCCATCGTCATGGATCATGCGGTGCTGGAACCTCATGTCCTGCTCGGGGCCGGCAGCCTGGTGCCGGAGGGTAAACGCCTGAAAAGCGGTTTTCTCTACCTTGGCAGCCCGGTGCGTGAAATACGCCCGTTGACAGCGGAAGAGCTGGCCCATTTCAGCTATTCGGCCGGGCATTACGTCCGGCTGCAGCAGCGCTACCGGGCGCCACGGACCGCATAATGAATGGGGGGGCGGAGGCGGGGGAACGGTTTGCCCTTACCCTGGCGGGCTCGCTCATCCTCCATTTTGCCCTGGTTTTCGGTTTGCAGATCCGCCCGCAGATTCCCCCCCTCGCCCCGGCAACAATCATTCAGGCCCGCCTGGTGGATGCGCCCTCCCATCAACCGGCATCTGCGCCGCCGGATTCTCAAGCCATCAAGCTGCAAACAGAGGAAGCTCTCCCTGCGCCCCAGAATGTTCCTGAATCTGTTCCGCAGCAGGAGCAGGCGGCCTCTAGTGCTGCGCCGGCGGAAAAAAACACCAGTCTGCCCACGATCGAGGTTCCCCTGATCGAAGACCCCACTTATTACACCGCCAAGGAAGTGGATGTTCACCCTTCCGCCTTGAAGGCGATCTGGCCGGCTTACCCCGAAGAGGCGGCCAGCGCCAATGTGACTGGCAGCGTGGTGTTGCTGCTGTTGCTGGATGAGGGTGGCAAGGTACAGGAAATTTCCGTGGAGGAGGCCACTCCGCCCGGCTATTTCGAGAAATCGGCCGTGGCAGCCTTCCGCAATGCCCGTTTTACGCCCGCCCAGCGCCAGGGCCGGGTGGTGAAAAGCAGTATGCGCATCAAGGTTTCTTACGAGCTGACGGACAGGGATGACGCGATTGACAAGAAAAAACAAAAATGAGATAAAGACACCTTGCGCCGATTTGAGATCAGCTTGCGGGCGCGTTATAAATACGGCTAAAGCGAGGACAAAACCCCGTTTTAGCCGCCGCTAAACGGGGTTTTTGCTTTTTGAGGATTTTATGAACGACTATCTGTTTACATCGGAATCGGTTTCCGAAGGCCATCCCGACAAGGTCGCGGATCAAATTTCCGACGGCGTGCTTGATGCCATCCTGGCGCAGGACGCCAAGGCCCGCGTTGCCTGCGAAACCCTGGTGAGCACCGGCCTGGTGGTGATTTCGGGCGAGATCACCACCCATGCGACGGTCAACTACATCGACATCGCGCGCGAGGTGGTCAAGCGCATCGGCTACAACAGCTCCGACATCGGCTTCGACTACTACACCTGTGCCGTGCTCACCGCGCTCAACAAGCAGTCCCCCGATATCGCCCAGGGCGTCAACCGCACGCCCGAGGAGGAAATGGACCAGGGGGCGGGCGACCAGGGCCTGATGTTCGGCTTTGCCTGCGATGAAACCCCGCAGCTGATGCCCATGCCGATTTACTATTCGCATCGCCTGATGGAGCGCCAGGCGCAGTTGCGCAAGGATGGCCGCCTGCCCTGGCTGCGTCCCGATGCCAAATCGCAGGTCACCATCCGCTATGTGGATGGCAAGCCGCAGAGCGTCGATACCGTGGTGATTTCCACCCAGCACCACCCGGATGTTTCGCATGCGCAACTTTCCGAGGCCGTGATCGAAGAAATCGTCAAACCGGTGATCCCGGAAAGCCTGCGCGCGGCCAATATCCGCTACCTGATCAATCCGACCGGCCGCTTCGTGGTCGGCGGCCCGATGGGCGACTGCGGCCTGACCGGGCGCAAGATCATCGTCGACACCTACGGCGGCGCGGCACACCACGGCGGCGGCGCCTTCTCCGGCAAGGACCCGTCCAAGGTGGACCGCTCGGCTGCGTACGCTGGCCGCTATGTGGCGAAAAATATTGTCGCTGCCGGCCTGGCGTCGAAATGCGAAGTGCAGGTGGCTTACGCCATTGGCGTTGCCAAGCCGGTCAGCCTGATGGTCAATACGTTTGGCACCGGCAAAATCGGCGACGAGAAAATCGTCCAACTGATCGAAAAGCACTTCGACCTGCGCCCGCGCGCCATCATCAAGACGCTGGACCTGCTGCGTCCGATCTACTCCCGCACCGCCGCTTACGGCCACTTCGGGCGGGATGAGCCGGGGTTCACCTGGGAAAACACAGACAAGGCAGACGCGTTGCGCGAGGATGCAGGGCTGTAGGATTGAACACTCCCTTCCGAGGGGCGCTGCGACGTAATTCATTACGCCAGGCTCGGAACAGGGTGATTTCACAACGGCGCCCATTCAGAAACTTGAATGGAGAAACTGATGAGCACTTTTACTGATTACCAGGTCGCCGACATGTCCCTCGCTGCCTGGGGGCGCAAGGAAATTTTCATTGCCGAAATCGAGATGCCCGGCCTGATGGCGGTGCGCGAGGAATACGCTGCCACGCAACCGCTCAAGGGCGCGCGCATCGCCGGTTCCCTGCACATGACCATCCAGACCGCAGTGCTGATCGAAACCCTGACCGCGCTGGGTGCTGAAGTGCGCTG
>CAZKHJ010000055.1:0-3941 GCA_964552675.1 uncultured Sulfuricella sp.
CGCAACCGCCTGCTGCTGGCGCGCCTGTTCACCCGCCCGGCCAACGTGCTGGTGCTGGACGAGCCCACCAACGACCTCGACATCGAAACCCTGGAACTGCTCGAATCCCTGCTGCAGGACTACCAGGGCACGGTGCTGCTGGTCTCCCATGACCGGACTTTCCTCGACAACGTGGTAACCCAGGTCATCGCCTTCGAGGGCGGCGGCAGGCTGCAGGAATACGCCGGCGGCTACGACGACTACGTGCGCTCGAAAAAGCTGCGCGAAGCCGAGGCGCAGAAAACACCGGACGTGCCACAAAAAGCCGCCACCAAGCCAGCCAGACCAGCCCCCAGGGTGAAGCTGAGCTTCAACGAAAACCGCGAACTGGAAGCCCTGCCGGGCCGGATCGAAGCGCTGGAGCAGGAGCAGGCGGAGATCGGCGTCAAGCTGGGTGACGCCGACCTCTATCGCCGCGACCCGGCCGGGGCCAAGCGCCTGCAGGAGCGGGTCAGCGCGATCGAGGAAGAATTGCTCGAAGCGCTGGCGCGCTGGGAAGCGCTGGAGGAGAAGCAGAAGGGGGCGGAGTAGCCCGGCTTGGTTTGTGGGTGGGGATTCTTGACTTGCCCGCTAAAGGTAGCGCAGAATCTAGTCAGTTTATCTAACCAGTTGTGCGCGAGGACATCATGCATTCAACCCAGTGGCAGCTTCAGGATGCCAAGGCCCGCTTCAGCGAAGTCGTGGAGGCAGCGATGCGCGGTGAGCCGCAGCACATCACCCGCCGTGGCAAGGAAGCAGTAGTGGTTCTTTCCGAGCAGGCTTTCGAGGCCCTGCAACACAGCGCCCAGGCCGCCGCGCCGGGCTTTGTCGCTCACCTGCTTGCCGTACCGAAGGATGACGGCGAGTTTGATCGTCTTTCCGTGGCGCCGCGCGAAGTGGATTTTTCTTGATTCTGCTCGACACGGTGGTGCTTTCCGAGTTGCGCAAAACGCACCCCTCTCCCCAGGTTGTTGCCTGGCTGAGCGGTTTTCGCGATAGCGACCTGTTCTTGAGCGTGGTCAGCCTAGGCGAAATCGAACGCGGGATCGAGAAAAAACGCCACGACGAACCCGTTTTTGCCGCCGCGCTGACCCGTTGGCAGGAGGATTTGCTGCGCCTCTATGGCGATCGGGTGCTGCCCGTCACTCCAACCATCGCCCGTCGCTGGGGCAGCCTTTCCGCACAGCATGGCAACGATGGTGCCGATCTGCTCATTGCCGCAACGGCGCTGGTCCATGGCTTGCAGGTCGCAACGCGGAATGTGCGCCACTTTGCGCCCTTGGGTGTGGCGGTCGTCAATCCGTTTGAATAAAAACGGACAGAGCCCATCATCGCCATGCCCTCCGAATTCGATCTGATCCGCCAGTATTTCACCCGGCCCACGCCGGGCGCCCTGCTCGGTGTGGGGGACGATGCCGCCTTGCTGCAAATTTCGCCGGGCATGGAGCTGGCCGTGTCGGTGGACATGCTGGTGGAGGGGCGGCATTTCTCGCCGCAGGACGGCCCCGGCACGGTGGGGCACAAATCGCTGGCGGTGAATTTGTCCGACATGGCGGCCATGGGCGCGCAACCGCGCTGGGCGACGCTGGCGCTGGCGCTGCCGGTGGCCGACGAGAAATGGCTGCGCGGCTTTGCCGGGGGATTTTTCGGCCTGGCGAGCAAGTTTGGCGTCGATCTGATCGGCGGCGACACCACGCGTGGGCCACTCAATATCTGCATCCAGATCATGGGCGAGGTGCCGGCGGGACAGGCGCTGCGCCGCTCGGGCGCAAAAGCCGGGGACGAAATCTGGGTCAGCGGCACGCTGGGGACGGCCGCGCTGGCGCTGGCTTTCCGTCAGGGGCGGGTGGAGCTGGAACAGCTGGAAGCTGCCGCCTGCCTGCCTGCACTCTATGTTCCCCAGCCGCGCGTGGCGCTGGGTCTGGCGCTGCGCGGCATTGCCTCTGCCGCGATCGATATTTCCGACGGCCTGCTGGCCGATCTGGGGCATATCCTGGAGCAGTCAGGGGTAGGTGCGGAAATTCATTTCGAGGCCTTGCCCCTGCATGAAGTGGTGCGCCGGAAAATTGATCTGGATGTTGCGAAAAACTGCGTGCTGGCGGGCGGGGATGATTACGAGCTGTGCTTCACCGCGCCTGCTGCCCGCCATGCCGGGCTGCTGGCCCTGGCACAGCAGCTGGCGCTGCCGCTGACCTGCATTGGCCGCATTACCGGCGCAGCGGGGCTGGCCGTGCTGGATGGCAAAGGCCAGCCCATGCCGGTGGCAGCGAGGGGGTTCGACCACTTTGCGCAATAAGCCGGACCTGAAACTGCTGTTTGCCCACCCGGCTCATTTTTTTTCCCTGGGCTTCGGCTCCGGCCTGTCGCCTGTCGCGCCGGGCACGGCCGGGTCGCTGCTGGCCATACCCCTGTTCCTGGCGCTGGCGCATTTCCTGCCACTGCCGGCCCTGCTGGCCGTAACCGGCCTGTCTTTCGTGTTGGGTGTCTGGTTCTGCGACGTAACCGGCAAGGCGCTGGGCGTGTCCGACCATGGCGGCATCGTGTGGGACGAGATCGTGGCGATGTGGCTGATCCTGGCTTTCACGCCGCCGGGCTGGCTGTGGTTCGGCATTGCCTTCCTGCTGTTCCGCCTGTTCGATATCTGGAAGCCCTTTCCCATCCGCCACTTCGACCAGCGCGTCAAGGGCGGCTTCGGGGTGATGCTGGACGATCTGCTGGCGGCGGGCTACGCGCTTGTCGCGCTCAAACTGCTGGAGCATTTTTATGGATGAGGAGTTGTATCAATTGGCCGAGGAAACCGGCCAGGCCCTGAAAGCGCGCGGCTGGATGCTGGCCACGGCGGAATCCTGCACCGGCGGCTGGGTGGGCGAGGCGGTGACGGCAGTGGCCGGCAGTTCGGCCTGGTACGACCGCGGCTTCATCACCTACACCAATGCCGCCAAGCAGGAAATGCTGGGGGTGCAGGCCGAAACCCTGGCCAGTTTTGGCGCGGTGAGCGAGCAGACCGTGCGCGAGATGGCCGCTGGCGTGCTGCTGCACAGCCAGGCCCGGATTTCCCTGGCGATCAGCGGCATCGCAGGGCCAACGGGTGGCTCACCTGATAAGCCAGTGGGCACGGTATGCTTCGCCTGGGCGGTCAGGAATGGACCGTTGAAAAGTGAAAGCCGTGTCTTTGCCGGAGACCGCAGCGCAGTCAGGCAGCAGGCAGTTTCCCATGCCCTGCAAGGTGTTTTAGCGCTCCTGCAACTGTGACATAATCCGCAGCTTAATTTGAGGAATCAATATGGACGAGAACAAAAGCAAGGCGCTTGCCGCCGCCCTCTCCCAGATCGAGAAACAGTTCGGCAAGGGCTCCATCATGCGCCTGGGCGACCATGCCGCCTCGCAGGACATTCAGGTGGTCTCCACCGGCTCGCTGGGGCTGGATATCGCCCTCGGCGTCGGCGGCCTGCCGCGCGGGCGGGTGGTGGAAATCTACGGCCCGGAATCGTCCGGCAAGACCACGCTGACCCTGCAGGTGATTGCGGAAATGCAGAAAATGGGCGGCACCGCGGCCTTCATCGACGCGGAACACGCGCTTGACCCGGTGTATGCCGGCAAGCTCGGCGTCAAGGTGGACGACCTGCTGATCTCCCAGCCGGACACCGGCGAACAGGCGCTGGAAATCGCCGACATGCTGGTGCGTTCCGGCTCGGTGGATATCGTGGTGGTGGACTCGGTGGCGGCGCTCACGCCCAAAGCCGAGATCGAAGGCGAGATGGGCGATTCCCACATGGGCCTGCAAGCCCGCCTGATGTCGCAGGCGCTCAGGAAGCTCACCGCCAACATCAAGCGCACCAATACCCTGGTGATCTTTATTAATCAAATTCGCATGAAGATCGGCGTCATGTTCGGCAACCCGGAAACCACCACCGGCGGCAACG
>CAZKHJ010000056.1:0-3822 GCA_964552675.1 uncultured Sulfuricella sp.
GAGCGTGGTGATGCGGATTCTCGACAAGAGCGGCACGGCGCTGGATTTTGTCACGCTTGGCTTCGATCCCGAGGTGCTGCAACGCTTCATGGAGGTGCTGCTGCAGCCGCACGGCATCCTGCTGGTCACCGGCCCCACCGGATCGGGCAAGACCACCACGCTGTATACCGCGCTGGACAAGCTCAACACGCCCGACGTCAAGATCCTCACCGTGGAAGACCCGGTGGAATACCAGATGGAGGGTATCAACCAGATCCAGGTCAAACCCCAGATCGGCCTGACTTTCGCCAATGCCTTGCGTTCCATCGTGCGCCAGGACCCGGACGTGATCATGATCGGCGAGATCCGCGATCTGGAAACGGCCCAGATTGCCGTTCAGTCGGCGCTCACCGGCCACATGGTGCTGTCCACCCTGCATACCAACGATGCTGCCAGTACGGTTAATCGCCTGCTCGACATGGGTATGGACGACTATCTGCTGACCTCGACCGTGAACGGCATTCTGGCCCAGCGCCTGGTGCGCACCCTGTGCACCCACTGCCGTGAGGCATACCCGGCGTTGCCCGAGGTGGTGGAGGAAATGCAGCTCAGACGCTTCAGCAGCGCTGGCCCAGTCGTGCTGTACCGGCCTGTCGGCTGTGAGCAGTGCGGCGGCACCGGCTATATGGGGCGAATGAGCATTGTAGAGCTGCTGGTCATGTCCGACGCCATCCGCAGTCTGGTAATGCGTCATGTCACAGCGGGCGAGATCCGCCAGCAGGCGATTGCGGAAGGTATGCAGACCATGTACGAGAACGGACTTTCCAAGGCGGTGGCAGGCGTCACCACTATCGAGGAAGTCCTGCGCGTGACGCGGGAGGAATAGTCTTGCCGTTGTATCGCTACAAGGCAGTGGCGTCGACCGGGGAAGCCCAGGAAGGCGAAATGGAAGGCGTTGGCCAGTCCGCGGTGGTGGAGCGCCTGCAGGGCATGGGGTTGATCCCGATCCGTGTCGAGGAAACCGCGTCCGCGATGGCGGGGGGAGAAGCGGGCCGAGGGTTGCGTCGCAAGAAGCGGGTATCCCAGGATGAAATTGCTGCCTTTACACGCGAAATTGCCACGTTGCTCAAAGCCGGATTACCCCTCGATCGATCCCTGGAAATTCTGGTCAGCCTTTCCCCGAACGAACGGGTGAGCGAGTTGCTGGCCCAGGTGCGCGAGGATGTGCGCGGCGGCGCAGCGCTCTCGGCTGCAATGGAAGCCCATGCTGGCGTGTTTTCGCGCTTCTATCTCAACATGATCCGAGCCGGCGAGGCGGGCGGTGCGCTCGACATGGTGCTGCAACGCCTCAGCGAATTCATGGAGCGTTCGAAGGAACTCAGGGAAACCGTCAAGTCGGCGCTCATCTACCCTACCATCCTGGTAGGCGTGGCGGTGCTGTCGGTGGTCGTGCTGCTGGTATGGGTGGTGCCGCAGTTTTCGCAGATGTTCGAGGAATCCGGTAAGGCGCTGCCATTGCCCACCCAGATCGTCATTGCAGCGGGTGACACCGTTCAGCACTACTGGTGGGCCATGATTCTGGGTGCGATTGGTATTTACTCCTGGTTCTCTCGTCAACTTCAGCAGCCGGAAAGCCGTTACAAATGGGACAAACGTTTTCTTGCGCTGCCCCTGGTCGGTGATCTGGTGGGCAAACTGGAGGTGGCGCGTTTTTCCCGTACGCTCGGCACCCTGATCGGCAACGGCGTGACCCTGCTCACGGCATTGTCCATTGTCAAGGAAACCTTGAGCAATAGCGTGATGTCAGAAGGCCTGGGTACGGTCGCGGCCCAGCTCAAGGAAGGCAAGGGTCTGGGCAAGCCGCTCATGGATACCGGCCTGTTTCCCCAATTGGCTGTCCATATGGTGATGGTGGGCGAGGAAACAGGCAAGTTGCAGGAGATGCTGATCCGTATCGCCGATGTTTACGACCGCGAAGTACAGAATGCCGTCAAGCGTATGCTGGCACTCATGGAGCCGGCGCTGATCCTGGGTCTTGGCCTGGTTATCGGCGGCATCATCATGTCGGTGCTGGTGGCGATCCTGAGCGTGAACGATCTGGCGATGTAAATTTGTTGAATTTTTGTGGAGAAGGTTGGGTTATGAAACGTCAATGTTCGGGTATGCCGCAGCAAGGCTTCACCCTGATCGAGTTGTTGGTGGTGCTGGTGATTCTGGGCCTCCTGGCTAGTCTGGCCGGCCCCAAGGTGATCAATTACCTGGGCGGCGCAAAATCGGATTCCGCCAAGCTGCAGATCGAGGAGTTCGGCGCCTCGCTGGATCTTTTCAAGCTTGAAACCGGCCGTTATCCCTCTAGCCAGGAAGGCCTCCAGGCACTGGTGCAGCAGCCATCGGGGCTGGTTGGCTGGAACGGGCCGTACCTCAAGAAAAAAGCAGTGCCCAAAGACCCCTGGGGCAACGAATACCGTTATGCCTCGCCCGGCCAGCATGGGGCCTATGACCTGTCATCGCTGGGTGCCGACAACAAGGAAGGCGGCGAAGGCGAGAACAAGGATGTGTCGAGCTGGTGACCTGGCGCCGCCACAGGGGATTTACCCTGATCGAATTGCTGGTGGTGATGGTGATAATCGGGCTGGCCTATTCCCTGGTTCCCCCGCTGTTTTCCTCGGGTATGTCCGGTGCCGAGTTGAAAGCTGCAGCCCGGCAGCTGGCAACCGGGCTGCGCAAGGCGCGTAGCGAGGCCATTACCCGGAAGAAGGAGGCGGCCCTGGCGCTTGATGTCGAGCAGCGCAAATTCCAGATTTCCGGCGACAGCCGTATTTACAGCCTGTCGCGCAAGGTCGATGTGAACCTGCAAACAGCGCAGAGCGAGTTGTATGGCGGGCAGACCGGCAGTATCCGGTTTTTCCCCGACGGCAGCTCTAGCGGGGGGCGGGTCATCCTGATGGCGGGTGACGTGAAGTATCAGATTGATGTGGACTGGATGACCGGACGGGTGGTGATAAGCGAATGAGAATACCCGGAGACAAGGGGTTCTCGCTGATTGAAATCCTGGTCGCGTTTGTGGTCCTGTCCGTTACGCTGGCTGTGATCATGCAGATCTTTTCCGGCGGCCTGCGCAATATTCAGCACTCGGATGATTATGGCCGGGCACTATATCTCGCCGAGTCCCGGCTCGCGGCCCTTGGTGTGGAACAACCCTTGCGCGAGGGCGTGATGTCAGGCGAGCTTGACCGGCGTTTTCACTGGCAGGTGCAGGTGCAGCCTTACCGTGAAACTGCCGCAGATGAATCCCAGCTCAAGTTCGTGCTTTATCGTGCCACGGTGGCCGTGGGTTGGGACGATGGGGGACGGGCGCGGCGTCTTGAGCTGGCCTCCCTGAAACTGGCGCCCAAGCCATGATGACCTGGCGCAGGGAGTCGGGTTTTACCCTGCTCGAAATGCTGATCGGGCTGACCCTGCTGGGTTTGACCCTGGCACTTTTGTTCGGTGGCCTGCGACTGGGTATCAGGAGTTGGGACGCAGGATCCCAGGCTTCCGAAGACATGGCCAGGATTCGCGTTTTCGAGGGTTTTGTGCGACGCCAGTTGAGCGAGATCTATCCCTATTTCTGGAAGTCGGCAGGCAATCAGACGCTGGCTTTTCGTGGTGATCCGGGCGCCATTCACTATGTGGGTTTTCTGCCGGCGGGGGGAGGGGGGCGCAATGGTCTTTACCTGCTCAGTCTGGAAGTCGAGCGGAGAGAACGCTTGCAGCGCCTGGTGCTGAAATCTCTGCCAATGACGCCCGAAGCCCGCGATTTCAGCGGGCTGCCGGGCGTGGAGCAGACTGTGCTGGCGTCCG
>CAZKHJ010000057.1:0-3436 GCA_964552675.1 uncultured Sulfuricella sp.
GCTTCTTCATGCCGTCCGATTCGAGCTGGAACACCGCCGTGGTATTGGCCTTCTTGAGGATTTCGTAGGCCGCGGGGTCGTCGAAATGCTGGGTGTCGAGCGGGCCGGTGAACGTGGGGTCGAGCTGCTTGAGATATTTCAGCGCCAGCTCGATGATGGTCAGGTTCCTGAGGCCGAGGAAGTCGAACTTCACCAGGCCCACCGCCTCCACGTCGTCCTTGTCGAACTGGGAGACCGGCACTGCATCGGCGCCGGAAGCCACATACAGCGGGCAGAAGTCGGTCAGCTTGCCGGGCGCGATCAGCACCCCGCCGGCGTGCATGCCGACGTTGCGGGTCATGCCTTCGAGCTTCCTGGCCAGCTCGAACAGCTCGCGCACTTCCTCCTCGCTGTCGTAGCGCTCCTTGAGCTCCGGCACTTCCTCCAGCGCCTGGTCGAGGCTGACGAACTTGCCCGGCTGGGCGGGGATCAGCTTGGAGAGGCCGTCGCAGAAGTTGTAGGGCATGTCCAGCACCCGCCCCACGTCGCGCAGCACCGCCTTGGCCGCCATGGTGCCGAAGGTGGCGATCTGCGACACCGCGTCGGCGCCGTACTGGCGGCGCACGTACTCGATCACCTTGTAGCGCGTCTCCTGGCAGAAATCCACGTCGAAGTCGGGCATGGACACCCGCTCCGGGTTGAGGAAGCGCTCGAACAGCAGGGCGTAGCGCAGGGGGTCAAGGTCGGTGATGCCGAGGCTGTAGGCCACCAGCGAACCGGCGCCGGAACCCCGCCCCGGCCCGACGGGAACGCCGTTGTGCTTGGCCCAGTTGATGAAGTCTGCCACGATGAGGAAGTAGCCGGGGAAGCCCATCTGGATGATGGTCCCGGTCTCGAACTTGAGCCGGTCGGTATAGGTGGGATACTGCTCCGCGCGCCTGGTCTCGTCCGGATACAGCTCCTTCATGCGCACCGCAAGGCCGTCCTCGGCGCGCTTGATCAGGTATTCGCTTTCGCTCATCCCCTCGGGGATGGGAAACAGGGGTAGCTTGCTCTTGCCCAGCTCGACCGTCAGGTTGCAGCGCTTGGCGATCTCGACCGTGTTTTCCAGCGCCTCGGGAATGTCGGCGAATAGCTCGGCCATCTCGGCCTGGCTCTTGAAATACTGCTGCTCGGTAAAGTTCCTGGGGCGCCGCTGGTCGCCCAGCACGTAGCCCTCGGCGATGCACACGCGCGCCTCGTGGGCGCGGAAATCATCCTGGTCGAGAAACTGGATGGGATGAGTGGCCACCACCGGCAGGTCCAGTTCGCCCGCCAGGGTCAGCGCCTGCTGCACGCATTCCTCGGCCGCGTTGGAGCCGGGGCGCTGCAGTTCGAGATAGAAGCGCTGCGGGAAACACTTCGCCCATTCCTGCGCCAGCTGGCGCGCCTGCGCCTCGTTGCCGTTCAGAAATGCCTGGCCGACATCGCCCAGGTGCGCGCCGGACAGGGCGATCAGCCCCTCGCCGAGCGATGAGGCCAGCCATTCCTTCCGGACTTCCGCCCGGCCGCGGTGCTGGTTGCTGCGGAAGGCCTGGGTCAGCAGCTCGCACAGGTTGCCGTAGCCTGCCCGGTTCTGGCACAGCAGCAGCAGGCGGCCCGGCTGGTCGCGGTTGGCCGTGTTCTCGACCCAGACGTCGCAGCCGATGACGGGCTTGATCCCTTTGCCGCGCGCCGCCTTGTAGAACTTCACCATGCCGAACAGGGTGTTCAAATCGGTCAGCGCCAGCGCCGGCATACCGTCGGCTCTGGCGCGCTCCACCGGCGGACAGGCGTGGTCCTTGCCCGCATCCAGGCGCACGATGCCGTCGGTGATGGAGTATTCGCTGTGGAGGCGGAGGTGGATGAAGGAAGGCTTGCTCATAGGGGATGGATTTTACGCTCCCTCGGCGGGGAGTTCCAAATGCATCAAGAATGCTTTATTGAACTAAAATACGGTATCAAATACAATACCAAAATGAGTTACCGGATTGTACTCGATACAACTGTTATTGTTTCCGCTCTATGCTCGGATCAAGGCGCATCCTTCAGGCTGCTGTCGCTGCTTGGACAGGGAAGGTTCGAATTCAGCCTGTCTGTGCCGCTGGTCCTTGAATATGAGGATGCCTGTAATCGACAGGGTGGGGCGCTTCAGCCTCAGGATATTGGCGACATCATCGATTATCTTTGTCAGGCGGGGGAGAGGCGGCAGATTTATTTTCTGTGGCGTCCTTGCCTGAAAGATCCAAAGGACGACCTGGTACTGGAGCTTGCGGTGGAATCTGGCAGTGATTTTATTGTCACATGTAATCAAAAGGATTTTGCGGCTAGCGAAAAATTCGGAGTACGCATCCTGACGCCAAAAGAATTCCTGAAATTGATTGGAGAATGTCCATGAGCACCATCAGCCTTCGTTTGCCTGAATCTCTGCACCAGCAGGCGCGGCAACTGGCGCAGCATGAAAATATATCGATTAATCAACTTGTCGCCACCGCGCTGGCGGAAAAAATGTCCGCCCTGATGACCCAGGAATACCTGGAACAGCGCGCTACTCGCGCCAGCCGTGAAAAATTCGAGCGTTCCCTGAGCAAGGTTCCATCCATCGCGCCCGATGAACAGGATAAATTCTGAATGACCCAGCTTCGCTCTCCCGAGCTTCTCCTCCCCGCCGGTACGCTGGAAAAAATGCGCACCGCTTTTGCGTTCGGCGCCGACGCGGTGTATGCCGGCCAGCCGCGCTACAGCTTGCGGGCGCGCAATAACGAATTCAAGCTGGAGCAGCTGGCAAGCGGTATTGCGGAAGCACACGCCCTGGGCAAAAAGTTCTTTGTCGCCAGCAATCTGATGCCGCACAACGCCAAGGTCAAAACCTACCTGGCCGACATGGAACCGGTCATCGCCATGCAACCCGATGCCCTGATCATGGCCGATCCCGGCCTGATCATGATGGTGCGCGAGAAGTGGCCGGAAGTGCCGGTCCATCTCTCGGTGCAGGCCAATACCGTGAATTACGCGGCGGTGAAGTTCTGGCAAGGCATGGGGCTGACGCGGGTGATCCTGTCGCGCGAACTTTCGCTCGACGAAATTGAAGAAATCCGCCAGTTGTGCCCGGACATGGAGCTGGAAGTATTTGTCCACGGTGCGCTGTGCATCGCCTATTCCGGGCGCTGCCTGCTGTCCGGCTATTTCAACCACCGCGATCCCAACCAGGGCACCTGCACCAATTCCTGCCGCTGGGACTACAAGGTGCACGAGGGCGAGGAAGACGCCGCCGGGGTGATCCGCGCCGATTTCTCCGCCCAGATGCAGGAGAGCGCCCTGTCCGCGTGCGGCAGCCTGCCGCGCCATCCCCTGGCGGACAAGGTGTACCTGCTGGAAGAGCAGAACCGTCCCGGCGAGCTGATGCCGGTGATGGAAGACGAGCACGGCACCTACATCA
>CAZKHJ010000058.1:0-2580 GCA_964552675.1 uncultured Sulfuricella sp.
GAAGGCATTGATGACGTATTCATCGAGCGGATCAGCCATTGCCAGCACCAGCTGCTCGGCATCCTCGCGCAGGGGAAGGGCCTTCGCTTCCTTGAGGAAGCGAATGGCCACGCGCTCTTCCAGCACCGGCAGTTCGGGGTATTCACCCGCAGCCACGAGTGGCAGATCGAGCTGGAAAGAAAGCGCTTCCATCATGTCGCGCTCGGCCACCATCCCGGCTCTGACCAGGACAGCGCCGATACGCTCATTCCCTTCCGCTTGCTGGAGGCGCAACGCACGTTCAAGGCCGGAGGCATCCAGCTTGCCGCGTTCAATCAGGATCTCGCCCAGACGCTTGGTCAATTCCGTAACTTTCCGTTTTTAAATAAAGCGTTGGATTCTAGCACAATCGAATTTCCTCACAGAGGAGGCATGCGTTACATTTCATCCATGCACAAGCCCAGTCCGTTTTGCCAGGACGGGATGGCCATACCGAAAACGTGCTTCAGCCTGTCATTCGACATGACCGAATAATGCGGGCGCGGGGCCGGCAAAGGGTAAGCACTGGTCGGGATCGGATGCAGCCGCGGGCTGGCAGCACCGGTGAGGCGGGACCGGGCTTCCAGGATAGCGGCAGTAAAACCATGCCAGGAAGTCTGGCCGGCAGCGGTCAGATGGTAGAGGCCGCTGACGTCTTTCAGGTCGCCTCTGGTCTGCGCCAGAATCTGCCCAGTGAGCTCCGCAATCATACGGCAGGAGGTGGGTGCGCCGATCTGGTCGTCGACGATTTTCAGCTCTTCGCGCTCTCCCGCCAGACGCAGGATGGTAAGCAGAAAATTTTTTCCCCGTGTGCCATAGACCCAGCTGGTGCGCAGGATAAGATGGGGAATGCCCGCAGCCTGGACCGCCTGCTCGCCTGCCAGCTTGGTCCGGCCATAAACATTGATCGGGCAGGGTGCGTCAGTTTCGACATACGGCGCAGCCTTGCTGCCATCGAACACGTAATCGGTCGAATAGTGAATCATTGCCGCCCCGAGCTTTTTCGCCTCCTCGGCCATGATGCCGGGAGCGATGCCATTCACCGCCATGGCGACTTCCGGCTCGCTTTCGGCCTTGTCCACAGCGGTATAGGCGGCGGGATTGACGATCAGGGCGGGCTTGACCTCGCGGATCAGAGCCCGGATGGCGTCTGGGCTGGCGAGATCCAGTGCCTGCCGATCCACCGCGACAACTTCGCCCAACGGCGCCAGGGTGCGCTGCAATTCCCAGCCAACCTGGCCGTTTTTGCCGGTAATCAGAATTTTCATGGTGAACCCATCACAGAACAGAGCGGTATTTCTTTTGCAGCTTCAGAACCTTGGGTACATAGGCCAGGGTTTCCCGATATGGCGGGATGCTGTAACCGTGGCGGATGACCGCGTTCTCCCCGGCATTGTAGGCAGCCACCGCCAGCTCGATATTATTGTTGAACATTTGCAGCAAATCGCTGAGATATCGGGTGCCGCCCTGAATGTTCTGCGCCGGATCAAGGCTGTTTTCCACGCCATAGCGACGGGCGGTTTCCGGCATGAGCTGCATCAGGCCTACCGCACCCTTGTGCGAAACGGCACTCGGGTTGTAGCCGGATTCCGCAGTAATCACCGCATGCAGCAAGGCTGCATCGACTTGATGGGCACGGGCGGCCTCGGCCACAATAGGCGCGAAACGGTCCTTGCCGGCCCGATTAAACGAGGCAGGTGTGCCGCTAACAGCCATATCCGGTTTGCTTGCACTTCCTTGCGAGGCCACAACCAACTTGTATTGCCGGTTATCCGGAACATTGCTGAAATGGACGACCCCATTGGCATCGGTATAACTGAAGATATCCGCCGCCACCGGAGCGGAAAACGCGAACATCGCCAGTGCCAGCCACTTCATGTTCACGCAAACACCTCGGCCTCTGCCAGCAAGCGGCCTTCCCTGTCCTTGGCGGAAAGCTGCGGGACCTCACCGGTCTGCCAGTCGATGGCCAGCGCAGGATCATTCCAGAGAATGCAGCGCTCATGTTCCGGCGACCAGTAATCGGTGGTCTTGTACAAAAACTCGGCAAAATCCGACAGCACCACAAAGCCATGCGCGAATCCCGGCGGAATCCAGGCCATGCGCTTGTTCTCCGCCGACAGGCTGAAGCCGACCCACTGTCCGAAGGTGGGGGAGCTTTTGCGGACATCCACCGCCACGTCGAAGACCTCGCCCGCCACCACGCGCACCAGCTTGCCCTGGGGCTGTTTGATCTGGTAATGCAAGCCGCGCAGCACGTTTTTTGCCGAACGGGAGTGGTTATCCTGAACGAAGTCGAGCGTCACGCCGGTCTGTTCGGCAAAGTTCCGGGCATTGAAGCTTTCAAAGAAAAAACCGCGTTCATCGCCAAACACCCTGGGTTCGATGAGCAGCACATCGGGGATGGCGGTGGGAATCACTTTCATCAATAAACCTCTTCCTGCAACACGTTGAGCAAATACTGTCCGTAACCATTCTTGGCCAGGGGCATGGCCAATGCCTCGAGTTGCTGCGCGGAAACATAGCCCATGCGGTAGGCAATCTCTTCCGGGCAGGCGATTT
>CAZKHJ010000059.1:0-2483 GCA_964552675.1 uncultured Sulfuricella sp.
AATGCGTCAGGTGGGCCAGTAACGGCCGCTGGACGCGGTACAGGTCGTCCGGTGTCACCAGTGGAGCCGCCGCCGGTATCGGTCGTTTCTGCGTGACGACTGGCGCTCCCCCTGAGGGGGAGGGGTCGGGATCGTTGGCCGGTGCCGACAGCAGCGTCAGCAGTTCGGCCTTGTGCGTCTTGATCGCCTCCAGCAGGTCAGACGGCGGGACCGGCCGTACTTTCAGCCGGTCGCCGTTGGCGGTGAGGGTGTAGCCGGAATTCCGGGCCAGGTTCAGCAGGTCATGCGCGGCGCTCATATCTCCACCCCATCAGGAAACGCGACACCGCGACACTCGTTGCGCCGCAAGGGTTCCGGAGATTTTGCATCCGCGACATTTTCCGGGTTGTCGCGTTTCTCATTCGGCCCGTAAGCCTTGTCCCGCATGGGTTGTCGCGGTGTCGCGGTTTCATCTCCGGGGGTGGCGGGCGGTGTCCCGTAACGGATAATGGCTTCGTTGAACGGTTGCAGGGTGTATCCCTTCTTGTGCATCTGGCCGATGCGGATTTCGCCGGGCTTGATTCCGAATTCCGACAGGCGCTTGCTCAACTGGTGCGCGTTGAGCGGCTTCCCCCGATTCCAAGCCGCCCACGGCTTTTCTTCGTCAGCGTTCAGCGCGTCCAGCAGGTCGGCGGTGAACATCTTCGCAGTGTTCTGTGCGTGGAAGGCTTCGGCGCAGTCCATGAGCAACTCGACGTTGATGCTCGGGGCGTCTGACTCGATGCCGGACAGCGCGATAGCCGCCAGCCTGCATTGCTCCGGCCAGTGTCCCCCGGCCAGCGCCGCCACCGCCTGCAAGGGCTGCCAGTTGTCGGCCGCGCGGTCATTGATGCCTGCAATGCGCTCGGGGCGCAGGACGCGGAAGTCTTCGATCAGGTCATCACGCCAGCGCAGCAGGCGGCTTCGGAATTCCCCGAAGCCGTGATTTTCGCTCAGGTGGATGTTCTCGACCTTCTCGCCCGACAGCTTGCGGCGCATCTCGATGATGATGCTGCGATCCGTCAGGGTGTAGGCGATCTTGCCGATGCCGCACAGCACCTTCGCGCACCAGGTGATGAACCGCTTCGGGTCGTGGTTGTCGCCCACGGTGCGGATGACAAAGGCGGTCTTGCGGTAATGTCCGGCGTTCAGCACGCCGCGCAATTCCTCCTTTTCGTTCAGGAAGGCGTCTGTCTCGTCGATCAACAGGGTGGGCGTCCATGCTTCGATGCAGCGGAACAGCGCCGCCGCCGTGATGTTGCTGGCAAGGATCGGCTTGGCGGCCAGCTCCCCGACAACCAGCAGCAGCGTCGATTTCCCGCAGCGTTTTTCCGGGCTGGTGATGTTGAGCATGGGCGCGACCTTGGCGGCTTCGATGAACCAGGTAAACGCACTCCACAGCGCCACGGCGCGCGCCTGCTCCAGCGACAGCACGGTGAAGCGGCGCACGGTGTCGGTGATCTCATCCAGCAGCGCAGCGCCGTCCACCGGCTCCGGCCACGGCTCCACCTCCTCAAAGATCAGGTCTTGCCCGGCGGCGTCCGCGCCGTCGCCTTCGACCTGCTGGCGCTTACGCTCCTCGGCCACCAGCTTGTCCAGATTGCCGGGAGTAACGCCCAAAGCTTCCGCCGTCGCCTTCTGGATGCGGAAATAAGCCAGCTTCGTCAGCCCGGCCAGTCGGGTAATGACTTCCTCGTCGGTTTCGCCCGGTTCGTCGTTGGCCGCCTTTTCGGTGCGAAGTTCGGTGCGAAGCGACAGCGCCAGGACATCCGCCGCAGTCGCCTCGGGATGCGCCGCCAGCCAGTCCACGGCGTCACCCTTCGCCTCCAGATGCAAGACATCGGTGTCGATCACCTCCACCTCGCATCCAAGGTCCAACAGCACGGCGCTCACGTCATTGGCGTACTTTTGTCCGGCTGCGTCGTGATCCGGCCAGATTCGCACGCGGCGGCCTGCCAGCGGCTGCCAATGTGTCGTGTCTGTGGAGCTACTGCCGCCGGACGTGGTGGCGACCAGTCCCAGCGCCGTCAGCGCGTCGGCCTTCTGCTCGCCTTCGGTGACAAACACCACGGCATCCAGCGCGGCGGCGATGATCTCGGGCAGGCGGTACAACGGCTTCTTGCCTTTGCCTTCGGGGTAGGCGACGGCGAAGTCGCCGGGTTCCGACAGCATGAAGGCATCCCCCGGCCTCACCTTGTCCGGCTTGCTGCCATCGTTCGGGGCAATCGGCCAAAGGATCTTCTTGCCGGTGTCGGGATGCTTGAGGCGGGCTTTCCAGTAGATCGGCTCGCCGTTCTCGCGGCAGTAGGTGTGCAGGGCGGAGGCCTTGTAGCCTTCGCTCCGCTTCCCGGCGGTGATCTTTCCGGCGAAGGCGCGGGCTTGTTCGTTCAGGTTGCGGTTCATGTCGTGCGCGGCGCTCATGGGCGTGCCTCCCAGGCTCCAAGGGCCTTTGCGGCCTCGATAAA
>CAZKHJ010000060.1:0-2339 GCA_964552675.1 uncultured Sulfuricella sp.
CCATTTCTGGAGGCTTTGTCAGCAGTCTGAGCGGGGCATTGCCCCGCTTTTTCTTTGGGAGTCCGTTCCCCGTGCGCGATTTCAGGTTGCGCGCCGAAACATGCGGATGGTATTTTCCGTCAGCGGCTGGGTTCGGCTAGGAGCAGCCGCTAGCAGCCGGTCGTTCATTCGGAGCAAATTTCGGTGTCTTGGGTAATTTGGATTAGACGGTATTTCTGGAGCCTGACGCCATTACTGGTTGTTGCGATCCTAATTGAGTCATCCGAGTGGGCATTTAGCCAATTTCACTGTGAAGCTCACGGCAAAGAAATTCTTCCGTGCAGCGCATACGGGATCAACATAACTGCGTTTCTTGGCGTCGGACTGTTCTGGGCAAAGATTGCTTTACCCTTAGTGTGGTTCATTTCAGTGCCAGGCAGTGTCCCGCCGAGTGGTGTAAGAGCTGAAGGTTTTGGGTTTGCCGTGGTGGCCCTGCAGGGCCACCACGGCGGGCGCGATCAGGAGGTCATCGGAGAACTCCGGTAAGGTTGGGGTTGCGAAACTCAACCACTACTGAGGAATAAACCGATGACCCAAGACAGGATGCAGCTTTCCGAGCTGCTTGAAAAGGCCGGCGGCGGCGATTTCGTGCGCGAGATGATCGGCTTCGTGGCCCAGCGCCTGATGGAAGTGGACGTGGACAACCGTTGTGGCGCCAGCCACGGCGAGCGCTCCGAATCCCGTACCAATTCCCGCAATGGCTTCCGGGAGCGGGACTGGGAAACCCGTGCCGGCACGGTGGCGCTGCGCATCCCGAAGCTGCGTTCCGGCAGCTATTTCCCGCCCTTCCTGGAGCCTCGGCGCACCGCCGAGAAGGCTCTGGCCGCCGTCATCCAGGAGGCCTACGTGCAGGGCATCTCGACCCGCTCGGTGGACGACCTGGTCCAGGCCATGGGGATGAGCGGCATCTCCAAGAGCCAGGTGTCACGCCTATGCGCCGAAATCGATGAGCGGGTGCAGACCTTCCTGCAACGGCCCATTGAGGGCGACTGGCCCTACCTGTGGATCGACGCCACCTACCTCAAGGTGCGCCAGGCCGGAAGGATCATCTCCGTCGCCGCAATAATCGCCATCGGCGCCAACACCGATGGCCGGCGCGAAGTGCTCGGCATGCAGGTGGGGGCCTCCGAAGCCGAACCCTTCTGGACCGACTTCCTGCGGAGCTTGACCCGCCGGGGCTTGCGGGGGGTGAAACTCGTCATCTCCGATGCCCATGAAGGCTTGAAGGCCGCGGTGTGCAAGGTCATCTCGGCCACCTGGCAGCGCTGCCGCGTGCATTTCATGCGCAATGTCCTGGTCCATGCCCCCGCTGGCCAACGCCGGGTGGTGTCGGCCCTCATTGGCACCATCTTCGCCCAGGAGACTGAAGCGGCGGCCCGGGAGCAGTGGCGGACCGTGACTGAGCAGCTGCGCCCCCGGTTTCCCAAGATCGCCGCCCTGATGGACGACTGCGAGGACGACGTGCTCGCCCACTTCGGCTTCCCCAAGGAGCACCGGACCAAGATCCACAGCACCAATCCCCTGGAGCGGCTCAACGGGGAAATCAAGCGGCGCACCGACGTGGTCGGCATCTTCCCCAACGAACCCGCCATCTATCGCCTGGTCGGCGCCCTCCTGCTCGAACAGAACGACGAGTGGGCACTCCAGCGCCGTTACATGACCCTGGAAACTCTGGCCGTGGTCGGCGACAATCCCAACATCAGCCTGTCCGCCGTGACAGCCTGACTGGCAATCCAACCATGCCGGAGTCCATGACTTCCTGATTGCCTCTTACACCACGTCCTGGGACACGATCCTCAGAGCCTGTTGCCTGGGAGCTAGACTCTGAAAATGCAGATAAATATTTTCAGACTTGCTCCCGGCTAATTCAGACGCAATACATGTGGGGTAATTAAATGCCGATGGCTAACCCGCCGCTCCAGAGGGACGCTCCGCCGGCAAGCCGGCTGCGCGCCCCTGAGCTACCACGTTGAAGGTCTGCTGTTCGAACCACTGACAGTCGCCTTTGGATCGTAAACAGCTGCACCAGCATCGAAAGTCGGACGTTAAAAATGCAAATGGCCACGAACTCCTCGTGGCCATTTGCATTTGTGTAAGCAGCAGACTCAGTGATGCCGCTGCCCGCTGCGATGCCCCGGCTTGGCGGCCGATGTCCCCTGTTCACCGCCCTGCGGCTTACCGCCGCCCTGACGGCGACCGCGATTGGCGTTCTGTGGCTGACCTGAGCCACCGCTGCGCTGCCGCTGTTTTTGCTTGGGCTGCTGCCCTTGCCGCTGGGCATTCTGCCCGCCCCCGCCGCG
>CAZKHJ010000061.1:0-2324 GCA_964552675.1 uncultured Sulfuricella sp.
CAGGCCGGGCCGCTCGCCATCGCCGGACTGGTGGTGGCCATGGCCGCGCTGGCAGGGCTCGTGCTCGCCCGCAACGGACCCGGCTACCTTGCCGTCGTCATGGTGGCGGGCGTCGCGCTGACGCTCGCCGCCTGGGACTGGCGCCGGGGGACGCGGCCGTGGCCTCAGGGCTACGGCATGACCCGCGTTGCCATCGTGGTTGCCATCTCGGTGCTGGTCGGTGCCGTCGGCAAGTATGCCTTGGAGTTCGTCCCCGCGGGCGAGCCGCCGGAGTTCGGCGGGGAGTCGCTGCGTGGCGGCACGCAATCACCGGCGGTGCCGGGTGCCCTGGACGTGCCGGTGGATGCGCCGGCAATGCTCGCCGGACGCTGGTCGGACGGCCAGGGCGAAATGGTGGCGATCGAGCAGTCGGGCGAAGACGTGACGGTGCGCGGCCTCACCCCCGGGCTGCCCTTCCATGGCGTGACCGGCCAGGGGCGGGTGACGCGGCGGGCGCTGGAGGTGCGCTTCGCCCTGGCGACGGGACCGGCCGTGCTGCGCCTGGTCGCCTCCCCGGACGGCAGCCGGCTGAGTGGCAGCATCGCCTACCCGACGTTCGGTACCATACGCTCCATGGTGCTCTACCGCATGTCGTGAGCGTCGCGCGGTGCGGAAGTTGCGGCGGCCGAGCTCTAATCCTAAAAACCTGAGTTGCCCGCATGCAAAGCAGCCGGAAATCAGGCAGGCTGCGGGTTTTGAATGGATGGAAGGAGTCACCCGATGGGTGAGTCGAAACTGAAGCTGGCCAAGCGCGAAGAAATGCTGCTGGCGTGCGCCGGCGTGCAGACCATGGCGGGGCGCGTGCAGGTGCGCTGGGAGACGGAAAGCGCCGCCACGCCGATGGGACAGTTGGCCTACTTCATCGAGTTTCTCACCCTGACCGGGCTGTGGTCGCGCTGGCTGGAGACCTGTCCGCTCGCCTATGGCAGCCCCAACGCACCGACGAAGGCGGAGGTGCTGGGCACCTGGCTGCTGTCGATACTGGCCGGGCACCGGCGCTATTCCCACGTCACCGCGATGCGCTGCGACGGCATCAATCCCGGCCTGCTCGGCATGCGGAAGGTGATCTCCGAAGATGCCTTGCGCAATGCCCTGAAGCGCATCCCGGAAGCCGAAGGCAGCGCCTGGCTGGATGCGCATCTCGCCGAGAGCGTCCTGCCGCTGCTCGATGCGCCCTGGATTCTCGATGCCGACACCACCATCAAGCCGCTGTATGGACACCAGGAAGGCGCGGTGCTGGGCTACAACCCGAAGAAGCCGGGGCGCCTGTCCCATGCGTACCACACCTACCTCATGGCCGGACTGCGCCAGGTGCTCGGCGTCGAGGTGCGCCCCGGCAACGAACACACGGCCCAGCATGCCCAACCGGGCCTGCTCAAGACGCTCGATGCGCTGCCGCTGGAGAGGAAGCCCCGCCTGGTGCGCGGCGACAACGCCTTTGGCAACGAAGCGCTGATGACGGCCCTGGAAGAACGCAGCCAGCCCTACCTGTTCAAGCTGAAGCTCTCGAAGAACGTCAAGCGCCACATCGGCAGTCTGTTCCGCCAGTCGGGCTGGACGGATGCCGGCCAGGGATGGGAAGGCAAGGATGGCGAACTGGCCCTGACGGGCTGGGCGCACAAACGTCGTGTCGTTGTCTTGCGCCGGCCGCTGCTGGGGGAGGTCATGGTCGAAGCCGATCACGACGGCCAGCAGTTGCTCGCCTTTGTCGAGTCGAACCGGAAAGATGGCAAAGGCATCACCGGCTACGAGTACGCAGCCTTGGTGACCAATACCGACTACGAGGTGCTTAGCCTGGGCCAGCTCTACCGGGATCGGGCCGATGCCGAGAATGCCTTCGACGAGCTGAAGAACCAGTGGGGCTGGGGCGGGTTTACCACGCATGATCTGCATCGCTGTCAGTTGGCCGCGCGTGGCGTGGCGCTGGCCTACAACTGGTGGAGCCTGTTCGTGCGCCTGGCCCATCCCGATGCTCGGCGCGAGGCGATCACCAGCCGGCCGTGGCTGATGTCCTCGGTGGGACGCAAGACCGAGCACGCCGGGCAAACGACGATCACGCTCACCGGCCTGCATGCCCATTTCGAGAAGGCCCGGGCCATGCTGATGCGTGTCTCCGCCTTGCTTCAGGGCTGGGTCGCCAACGCTGCGGAGCAGTTGAACCCCCAAACGATCTGGCAGCGCGTTTGTGATCATCTCAAGCGCACCCTCGCCGGCATCGGCCCGCCATCGGCACTTCGCCTGATCGAAAATCATGCATAACGCATTCGCCAACTACGGTTTTTAGG
>CAZKHJ010000062.1:0-2275 GCA_964552675.1 uncultured Sulfuricella sp.
CACCAATGACCGCGCCTATGAGGCGCGCGCCCGGTTGCGCAGCCGCGAGGTGTATATTCCCCTCAGCCACCGCCCCGGGCATGCGCAGGTTGATTTTGGCGAGGCGGACGGGATCATCGGCGGCAAGCGGGTACGGTTCCATTACTTCTGCATGGATCTGCCGCATAGCGACGCCCCGTTTGTGAAGGCGTATGCCGCCGAGGTTGCGGAGGCATTCTGCGACGGGCATGTCGCGGCCTTCGCCTTCTTTGGCGGGATCCCGCTTTCCATTCTGTACGACAACACGCGGCTGGCTGTGGCGCGGATCCTCGGGGATGGCCAGCGCGAACGCAGCAGGATGTTCGCCGGCCTGCAAAGCCATTACCTGTTCGAGGACAGGTTCGGCCGGCCCGGCAAGGGCAACGACAAGGGCAAGGTCGAGGGGCTTGTCGGCTATGTGCGGCGGCGCTTCATGACCCCGGTTCCGGTTGCCGACAGCCTTGATGCCCTGAACGCGCGCCTGCTCCAACAGTGCCTTGAGCGGCGGCAGGCGGTGCTGCGCGGACACAGCCAGAGTATTGGCGAGCGGATGCAGGCGGACCTGGCGGCGTTCATGACGTTGCCGGCCGTGGCGTTTGATCCGTGTCATATGGTGACGGGCCGGGTCTCGTCACTGTCCCTGGTCCGCTACCGGACCAACGATTACTCCGTGCCGACAGCACATGCCCACCAGGAGGTGGTGATCAAGGGCTATGTCGAGCGGGTCGAGATCATCTGCCGGGGCGAGCGGATCGCGGTGCATCCGCGCAGCTATGAGCGGGAGGATTTTATTGCCAACCCGCTGCATTACCTTGCGCTGCTTGAGGACAAGCCGCGTGCGCTCGATCAGGCGGCGCCTCTGGATGGCTGGGTGCTGGCGGAACCGATGCATCGTCTGCGCCGGCTGATGGAAGCGCGTAGCGGCAAGGAAGGCCGGCGCGAGTTCATACAGGTGTTGCGTCTGTGCGAACGCTTTGAACAATCCCTCGTGGAATGGGCTGTTGCGCGGGCGCTGGACATGGGGACGGTCAGCTTCGATGCGGTGAAGATGATCGCCCTTGCGCGGCTGGAGCGGCGCCAGCCAAAGCTTGATCTGGAGTTTTACCCCCATCTGCCGCGGGCAACCGTCGGCCGCACCGACCCGCGCAGTTACATGGGGCTGCTATCGCGGGCGCAGGCTCCGGAAGTGGGAGCGCAGCCATGACGCAGCCATCCATGCCGTTGCCTGCCATTGCGCAGGAACCTACGAGCGTGCCGCCTGCGGTGCTGCTGGCGAACCACCTCAAGGCGCTCAAGCTGCCGACCTTTGTGCGCGAGTATGAGAAGCTGGCGCTGGAAGCCGCCCGGGACCAGGCCGACTATCCGCGCTATCTGCTGCGGCTGTGCGAGCTCGAACGGATCGACCGCGAACGCAGGATGGTGGAGCGCCGGATCCGTCTGGCGAAGTTCCCGCATACCAAAAGCTTCGATACCTTCGACTTCACGGCCCAGCCCTCGCTGAACAGGACGCTCGTGCTGGAACTGGCGCGCGGGGAGTGGATTGAACAGCGCCGCAACGTCATTGCGCTGGGGCCGAGCGGGACTGGCAAGACCCACGCCGCCCTCGCACTGGGCCTTGTGGCCTGCCAGAAGGGGCACAGCGTGGCATTCACCACGGCGGCGGCGCTGGTTCACGACCTCATGGAGGCGCGGGACGAACGAAGGCTCCGGACGCTCCAGAAGCATCTGGCGTCGGTGAAACTGCTGATCCTCGATGAACTCGGCTACGTGCCCTTCACCGCCGTTGGCGCCGAATTGCTCTTCGAGGTGCTCAGCCAGCGTTACGAGCGCGGCAGCACACTGATCACCAGCAATCTGCCATTCGATGAATGGACCACGGTGTTCGGCTCGGAACGGCTGACCGGCGCCTTGCTCGACCGGCTGACCCACCACGTGCACATCCTTGAGATGAACGGCGACAGCTATCGCCTGGCCTCCAGCCGTCGGCGCCAGAAAGACAGGGCCAACCCATCATGACCTGACCAGATACGGCCATCGGCAGCGGAAAATCGGCCTCCGCTCCGCTCCAGCCGCTTCCCCGCTGCCGAACGAAAACCGCCTCGTCATGAGGCTTTATAATTGACCTGACTGGCCTACTTTTAAACCGGCGAATGGCCTCTTTTTATTCCGGCGTTTACAGGTGGTCATCATCGATTTCATGCACGCCCGCTCCGACCTGCCGCGACGGCTCGCTGCCCTCACGGAACCGAAGCCCGAC
>CAZKHJ010000063.1:0-1999 GCA_964552675.1 uncultured Sulfuricella sp.
CGGAGGGCGAAAAGAAGTACCGCGCCGGCTGCCCGGTGGGCGGCGCCACTTTCGACATCGAGCGACGCAGCGCGCAGCTGATCTGCTATGCCGAGGGGTTCGCCACGGGCCTTGCCGTGTTCCAGTGCCTGCCGCTGGCCCGCGTGCGTGTGTGCTTCGACGCTGGAAACCTGGTGCGCGTCGCCGAGCAAGACGCTGGCCGGGTGCGAGGAATGGCCGTGGTGTGCGCGGACAACGACTGGACAGGCCAACGCAACGCCGGCTTGGAGAAGGGCACGCGCGCCGCTGAACTGCTCGGGTGCGGCATCGCTTATCCGCAGGGCATCAAAGGGTCCGATTGGGCCGATGCGCTGATGGAGTGGGGTTCGGCAGCAAAGGTCAGGACAGAGGTCATGCGCGGCGCGAAGTACGTGGCACCGCCGTAGACCGGTGCCTAGCAGTGCGCCGGGGGATGACCAGTTAACCACGGCGGCGCATGAAGTACCCCCTACCGTGGGGACGAAAAGGATTATGGAAGTTCGGAGGAAGCGATGAGAGTTGTTGACTACCTGCGCGCCAAGTACGGCACCGCCAATGCCACAACGATTCTGCACTGTGAAGCAATGGCTTTCGGCATTCCTTACCCGCCGCCGCACGGATGGACTCGCAGTTTTGGCGAGATGGAAATCACTTCCGACGCGGCCGAAAGACTTCGCACTGCACTCCTGAAAAACAAGGACAGGAAGAAAAGCGCGGCAAAGGGGCTGGAGGTTTTGGAGTCCGCGTGGCTCATTTTGAAGACGCGCCCCGATGCCAACGCGCCAGAGTTTCTTCAGTCGAAGGCGTGGAAGCGCCTTCGGTTTCAAGCGCTCAAGACCCACGGCATGGCGTGCCAAGCGTGCGGAGCATCGCCATCGACTGGCGCTGTTCTCAACGTAGACCACATTTTTCCTCGGCGGATGTTTCCAGCCTTGGCACTTCGCTTGGACAACTTGCAAGTGCTGTGCGCCGATTGCAACGAGGGAAAGGCGAACTGGGACATGACTGATACGAGGAAGAGTGCCGTGACTTAGGGCCGCACTGTCACAGCACCTTGTTGGTCGGATTTCAACGGCAGCGGCAAGGGAAGAAGGGGCGACTGTGGGATAGCGATGAGACAGCCCCGCCAGCGGCATCCAGCACTGGTTCGCGGTAAGGCTGGGGAGGGTCTGTGGCTCCGAAGAGGAACAGGACTATCGGGCATCCGCTTCGTTGCGGATGGCAGAGGGCCGTTCACCAAAGAGGATTCCGGAAAGCGGGGAAGTTGAGGGGTTGGAGTGCAAGGGGATTGGTCAGACAGAGAGGTATTGGTGTTCACGCGGCGCGTGGGCGCGATGGTGGGCTTTGGGCTGGACGAAACGGAGGCGGAAGTGTTGGCGGAAAAGCTACTGAATCGGGACCGTGACCCGAGCGACGACCGCAAGGTCTGCTTTGCATGCGAGCACCTGCGGCATGGCCGGCAGTGCAGGGCGCTCAGGATCGAGCCGGTGCGCACGGTGCTGTGGCGATGCGACTTCTTCGAGGCGAAGAAGTGAGCAAGTACGGCGCGATCAAGACCGTGGTGGACGGCATGCGGTTCGACAGCCTGGCCGAGGCGCGGCGCTGGTCGGAGTTGCGGCTCTTGGAGCGCGCCGGCCGGATCAGCGACCTGAAGCGCCAGGTGCGGCTGGAGTTGGCGCCTGGATGTCGATTGCACGGGGAGAGCCGCATGCGTCCGCCGATCCGCTTGGTGGTGGATTTTCAATACGTCGAGGAGGGGAATGTGATTTGGGAGGACACCAAGGGCTTTGAAGTCCCAGTCAGCAGGCTTAAGCGGCACCTGGCGAAGGCCCTGCATGGGGTGGATGTGAGGGTGACCGCATGATCGACCTCGACCGCTGTCACATCGGCGACGTGCGCGACGTACTGCGCGCATGGGTGGACATTGGCGTCGAGATTCGCAGCGGGATGAATCTGGAGGTGGTGGCATGAAGCAGACCTT
>CAZKHJ010000064.1:0-1852 GCA_964552675.1 uncultured Sulfuricella sp.
TGCGTCAGATCCCGCGGGTGCAGCGTCTCGCGCGTGCGGGTGGCCTCGGTGATGAGGCCCTGCTGGTAGTAGAGGCTGTAGGGGCCGGCGACGTAGGCCATCGTGCCCGTGCCTTCCCACACCTGAAGCAGCGTCGGCGTGCTGCTCGCCGTCAGGGTGAGCGTCGCGGTGGCGGCGACGAACGTGGTCGCCGTGCCGGCGGTCGTTGTGCCCGTGGCGGCGCCGCTCAGCGTGTACGTGCCGCCCGTCTGGTGCAGGATGCTGTAGACGCAGCCCGGGAACACAGTGACGCTCTGCGTGGCGCTGCCGCTGGCCAGATTCTGCGACTTCGGCGTGCCGGCGGTGTACAGCGGCGCGGTCGAGGTGGTTCGCAGATGCGGTGTTCGGATCGTGCCGGCCTGCACATCCAGGTTGCGAACTTTGAATGTCGTTCCGGTAACGCCGGAGTATGCGGCGGAGTTCGCGGCATCGGTAGCGCGCAAGATGTACAGCGTGAAACTGGCAGAAGCCCCCGTCACACCGAACGTCAGCCTTCGGTATCCATCCGGGCTCAACGAACTTTCGAGCAGCGTGGCCGTCCCGGTGGGGGTTCCCCATGTCGACTGCGTGGCCGCACCGGCCGCTGTGACCGCGAGCTGATGCCCGCCAGAGGCGTGTTCGGCAATCAACTGCAGCCCACGTCCCGAGGGGATAAGCACCTCCGCCGTCACGACAAAAGCGCCGGTGAATGCCAACCCAATTCGGTAGAACTGGTGACTGCCGTTCGAGTTGTCCTCCGCGAACGAAGCCCCGGTAGGTGCCGTGACACCCGTGGCGGTCCACTGCGTTAGGTCGTCGGACTGACTCAGGTACTGGCTACTCGCCCCCCTATCGTGCGTGTTCGGGATGCCGTAGGCGGCTGCACTCGCAGTCGGCACGTAATCCAGCGGCCGGACACCGTAGGTCACCCACGAAGCAACATCGAAGGTGCCGCCGGTGCCTTGCGTGTAGTTCAAGGCAGCGACCACGCTGCCTTTTCCGGTGTACAAACCCCAAATCAACCACCCGCCCGGGACCGCTCGCGCACCCTTGACCTCCGGGCCGCCAGTGAAGGCGCCGGTCGAGGTGTTGAAATATAGCGGCGCCTGGGAACCTGAATCTGTTCCACCACAAAAGACTGCGTTACCAGATACATGCGCCACATAGTGCGCAATGACAAAAGGCTGGCCGCTGGGGATAATCGTGTTCGAATTTTTGTAGTAGCCGCTTCCGCCCCCAGTCCCCACGACCCGACTGGTCGGAAATCCATCGATCGGATTCCCCGATCCACCATCGCTTACTGACCCGTTCTGGCTCCAAGTCGAGCGCGGACCTGCTGAATACGCAAGTAGGTTATGCGCCGCGTACTGCAGATTTCCATCGCGCCCGATCACCGTCGCCGGCGGATTGCTGGTGCTCTGCGCGTTGCTCCAGCCGAGCGCCTGCAGAACGGCCTGCGTGGCGAGGGTCTTGCTCGAGCCCGGCGCCGCAGCGAACTCGCGCTCCGAGAAGAAGAGGCGCTTCGACCAGAACGATGACTGGCCGTCGTTGAACCCGAACGGCCCCTTCCCCGCCCACGGCCCACGGCCACGGAACGGGCCGCGACCGCGGAAAGGGGTGGACTGGCGGAAAGGGAGGCTCACAGGATGCCGTAGGCGCTCGTGGTGCCGGAGCCGGAGGAGCGGGTGAAGCGCAGCGCGAGCACCGGGGCGTCGAGAATGTCGACGCTGTAGGCGGTGACGGAGCCGTTATCCCATGCCGTCCAGTTCGTGCCGTCGAGTGTGTATTCGACAGTCACTGTATCGCCGGCGGCGGGGCGCACGTACACGGTCAG
>CAZKHJ010000065.1:0-1472 GCA_964552675.1 uncultured Sulfuricella sp.
GTCCTTGTTTTCAACGACTTAGAGATCTGACCCACCCCTGGCCTACTCACCACGCATGGTCCTCGCCGAGTGGCACTCGTGACAGAGCGCCATGCAGTTGTCGGCGTCGAGCCTCGCTCCGCCATCAGCAAGCTTGTGAATGTGATGCACGTCAGTCGCAGCCTTGACCTTGCCACTTACCCGGCAATCTAGACACAGCGGATAAATCGAGAGGAACCACCTGCGGAACCGCTCCCAGTCCGCATCATACCCACGCTCCTGCCGGCTGCCGCGGTAGCGCTCGCGCTGGCTGGCGTGCTGGCTGCATCGGCCACGGTAAGCGGCCATCTGCGGGCACATGGGTTCAGCGCAGCGAGTTGCAGGAGCATAGGGCATCAGTGTTGCTCCACCAGCCCGCCGCCCCGCAGCACGAGGCGCCGGCCGAACATTTCGATAGCGCCGTCGTGAATGTAGGCGGCCAGCAATCCCGTTCGCTGCTGGCGTGCGCGCTCTGCCCGGATTGCGGCTGCAAACGCTTGAAGGTCCTGACTGGCCACGGTTCCCACGTAGCGGAGAATGCCATCAGCAAGCGGCCACTGTTCCAAAGACACGAACATGTAGCCTTGAATTAATGGTTTGCGGCCCTCAAAGGGACCGTAATCATCGAAAAGGTCGGCTAGGATTCGCTGGCGTTGGGTGCGGACTTGAATGACCTTTAGGACAGGTTCCCACCCATCACAGGTGGTTTTCTGCGCTGAAGTTCCCAATTCGCTTAGAGAATAGATCAAAACATTTCCGTTGTCAATTGTTCTGTTGGTCACAAAGAAAACCCCAGAAACCGATATGGCTCTGGGGTCTGTACTGTTTGATGGGGCGGATCTACTGCGGCTGCTTCGGAGGGCGCCCGGCGCCCTGGCGCTTTCCGCCCATTTGCCGCGGAGTGAGCCCCGCCAAGCTGCGGAGGTAGGCCGCGAGCGAGGTGTGGCCGGCGCGCTGTGCATCGCGCTTGAGCTTGGCGAGTTCGGCCTGGGTGGTGGCCAGTTTTAGCGTGCTCACAGCTTCTGGTCCTCCTCCTCCCGCCGCCTGATCTCGCAGCAGGCAGCGCAGGTGCAGTGCTCCAAGTTGTGAGTGGCAGCAATCTCCTCCAAAATCTCAATCGGGGCGGTAGTTAAGTTGGGTGCGTGCTCCACGATTTTTCCTCCTCTTGCCCGGACTTGGGACCGGGGCCGTGCATTAGGCGGCCGGAGCCGCCCCCTCTGCGTTAGGCTTCGCTCGGGGTGAAATTTCCCGCTTCAATCCATCCATCAATGTCTGCCGCCCAATACGTTACAAGCTCTTCCGCTGCCTCTGGCGCGGCGTCCGCGTTCGCTTCGATGTCTTCTTCGCTCAGGTCCGAATAATCTCGGGTGCTCTTGAGCACCTCCAAGCTAAGCGTGTGGGGCACGCGTCGGAAATACTCGTCAGGGGAGCAGCACCAGCTTGTTTCTTCCGCC
>CAZKHJ010000065.1:1482-1819 GCA_964552675.1 uncultured Sulfuricella sp.
TCAGGATGTCTTTCACCGCTTCGGTGATTGCGTCGATTAGTTCTTGTTTTGTCATTTCCGTTCGCTCCTTACATTTTCATGATACCCCAACTGAATATGGGAGTCAAGAGAAATCGACACGGACCGAATGATTTTTTTAGGTCCCTGCCCGGTGCCATATCGGGTCCTCGTCCCAGCCCTCGCGCCGGAATAGCTCGATAGCGAGCAGGTCCATGCGGTCGAGCTTCGGCTTGCGGGCGTTGCGGGCGGCCCGGACAAACTCTGTGTTGTACTGTCGGCGCCTGGCGTCGGCGCAGGGCACGCACCAGCCGCCGCGCGGGGTGGCCTTGCGCTGGCA
>CAZKHJ010000066.1:0-1662 GCA_964552675.1 uncultured Sulfuricella sp.
GTCGCTCCTCCCTGCTGATGCTTTCGTTCCGACGTGGCGAGGTCGCCGGTGCAGAAGAGGAGGCGTGGAGGCGGGGACAGCGGACGCGAGGGGCCGCAGATTAGCGGCGAGGTTAGGGGGTCATTTCGCTTGAAACGTTGGGATGGGTCTTTTGCAGGTGAAGGCATCCGGGTGGTGGTGAGCCGCTGCCCGGGCGGAAGCTGGGGGGTCAGACCCTCCAGAGCCAAGGAGACCTGCGATGAGCATCACGATTGCGATTGATCTGGCGAAGAGCGTGTTCGAGCTGGCGGTGGCAGACGAGGACAGCAAGGTCATCGAGCGCAAGCGCTTGAGCCGTGCTCAGTTCGTGCGGTACTTCGACAACCGGCACGTCGATCGAGTGGTCATGGAGGCCTGCGGCACGGCCCACCACTGGGGTCGATGGTTCGCCGCGCGCGGGGTGGCGGTATCGTTGCTGCCGGCGCAGTACGTGAAGGCCTACGTCCGGCGCAACAAGACTGATCGTGCGGATGCCACCGCGTTGCTGGAGGCGGCCAAGGCTCCCGATATCCTTCCGGTGCAGGTGAAGTCCGTCGAGCAGCAGGCGCTGCAGAGCCTGCACCGCGTGCGCCAGGCGTGGGTGTCGACGCGGGTGGCACGCATCAACACGCTGCGCGGACTGTGCCGGGAGTTTGGCATCAATGCGCCGCTGGGCGCGAAGCGCGGGATGGAGGAGCTGGCCGCCCGGATCAGCGATCCGTCCTCCGGGATACCCGAGCTAATCCGTTGTGCGCTGGAGCGGATGATGGTCGACATCCGGCTGATCGAGGAGAACATCCGAACCGTCGAGCGAGAGTTGGCGCGCAGCGCCAGTCAGTCCGAGGTGTGCGAGCGCTTGAGGCGCATTCCGGGCGTCGGGCTGCTCACGGCGACGGCATTGCTGGGATCGGTCACCGACATTCACCGCTTCCGCAGCAGTCGACGCTTTGCCAGTTGGCTGGGGCTGACGCCCAAGGAGTTCTCCTCGGGATCGATTCGACGCCTGGGTTCAATCTCCAAGCGAGGCGACAAGTACATCCGGATGCTGCTGGTGCATGGCGCACGGGCCATCGTGTACACGGCGAACGCGGCCCTGCGGGGCGGCAGGCCACTGGATGCGTTCCGACTCTGGGCGGCTGCGCAGCGCCAGAGGCTGGGGCACAACAAGGCGGTCGTGGCCGTGGCCAACAAGCTGGCGAGGATCATCTGGGCGAGCTGGTCGCGTGAACGGGACTATGACTTCCGAGGCGTGGACGGCGAAGTGGCGGCTTGAAGGAACGAGTTCAACAGGCGGTGCGAAGGGAATGATCGACGTCATGGCGGAACTGGTCGGACCGGCGCGGTGCAAGGCCGATATCCTGCATGGCTTACCCAAAGCCACGGAAACGTTTGGCCCACCGCGCGCGGATTCCATGATGGCCCGGGAAGAGTGCTTCCCACCTCAGAGGCCGGATCTACGCGTGCACCCGACTGGTTCAACCTGGACGGATCGATCCCTTCGCAATGGCCCGCTACGGAGCGATGGGAAGTTGTGGATGGATAGCGGATGAGGAAAGTAAAGTTGGGGTATCTGAGCAAAATCCCCATCTACGCAGGATAGCCTGCGGCTTAGCGTTGGGACACATTGTGACCCATGAGTTGTAC
>CAZKHJ010000067.1:0-1612 GCA_964552675.1 uncultured Sulfuricella sp.
GCAGTTCGTCCCGAAATTCCAAAGGCGTGGCGTTCGCCTCTCGCTTGCCGAGGGTAGGCTTGTTCGCCGCCTTCCCCCGCTGATCGTGGAACCCTATCTGGTGCGTCCCTTCCGGCCTCGCCCACCGCAGTTCAAACGGCGGGTTCGTTCCGTGGTAGTAAAGCCACGTCGCTTTGTTCGCCCGGTGGCCGTAGGCGCTCTGCCAAACCTCACACACCCATCCGCCATCGATGGTGCGCTGCCAGCCAATCGCCGCCGGTTTCGCCAGTCCGTGCGCCGCCCATGCTTTCGTTTTCGCCGGGTGCTCCAGCACGCCACCAAACCGCCGCACGCTTTCAAGCGCCGCAGCAAAGCAGCCGCCGTCGTTGCCCGGTCGGTTGTGGTCGCCGCCCCATCTGGCGTAATTCACAACCGCCATTGCGCCCCACAACTGGCAGGGAGGGTGCGCAACCACCGGCAGCGGCCCGCTGTAACGCCTGGCGTCTCGATGCTCTGGCCACGCATCAACGCCGGGCAGTCCGGAATAGCATCCGTCCGGCTGAACAAAGAGGGCAGCAATGCGCATAACAAGTCATTCCACCGGACGGCCTTCGGCCGCTCGGTGAATTCCGGCGTTGGGCGTCAGGCCAAGCGCCTTTGCAATCGCTGCTCTGGCCGCATCACATGTAAGGCCCTTGGCCTCCGCAGCATCTGCAAGCACGGTCAGCGCGTTCAGTAGGTCAGGAGCGGCTGCCATCAGCCGCATGTCTGGGTGCGTCACGTCGGCGCACCAGCTCGCGTGGTGCTCTCGGCCCGGGAACGCAGCAATCCAGTCCGGGCGGTCTGGCAGGCGGTGCATGATGTTCATACCGTCTTCGCTGGTGTCCCGCAGCGTTGCCACGGCGCGGCCCATTCCCCAGCGGTCGAAATCCATGATCGTCAGGTCGTATCGAGGGCATCCACCAACTAGGTGCAGCACCTTGCTTTGCTTGTTGATCTCCCAGCGCCACGGTCCTGGCGTATGCCGCCCAACAACGCGGTCAACCGGACCGTTGCCGGCGGGGCTGTTCGTGGTCATCGCTACTCTCCTTTCGCCGGCAACGGCCGGTTACCTTGATCGTTAGGGGCCTGGTGGTGCATTTCCGCGTACTCCTTCACCAGTTCCCGCTGATCCTCCCACGGCTGTCCGCAGTAGCCGAGTTCGTCGAGCGAGAACGCCAGCCCGGCGCACCGCTCGCACATGTAGGCCGACGCCATCGGAACCTCGCCGTCCTCACCGTAGATTCGGCACTCAACTTCAGTTTCCGGAATCTTCGCCCTCGGCACTTCGGCACAGGTATCGCCGACGTTGATACGCTCCCCGCAGCTACAGCACTTCCGGGCTCGCTTCGTCGTCAGCGTCGAGTAGTCCTTCGGGTCGAACCACACCTTCATTCCCGGTTCCGGGTCGTAGTCGCAGCTACAGGTCAGTACCATGTCAGTCCTTTCCGAGGCGATCGGCCCCTAACACCACGGTCGAGGTCGCGCCTTCGGCGCTGGACGCTTCGCCGGCAAGCCGGCTCGCGCCCCTCACCTCGCCGTTAGCCCTCAAAAATATCGCTTGTACCCCTTGACAATCTATATCCTGTGGATA
>CAZKHJ010000068.1:0-1505 GCA_964552675.1 uncultured Sulfuricella sp.
TCAAGCGGGACAAATTGATCACCGACGCCGGCGTGCAGGCCGGCATCGTGGACCTCGCATGAAGCTGATGTGTACCCTGTGCGGCGGCACCGGCCACCTGGCGAAGGACTGCCAGTTCGCACCGAAGCCCAAGCCATGATCTACACCCATGCCGCCGCCGTGCTGCTGGGCCTGGCCGTGGGCTTCGGGAGCGCCTGGAAGGTCCAGGCCTGGCGCCACGACGCGGCCGCGCTGGCGGCGATCGAGCAGGCCCGGGAGACGGAGCGCATGCGCCGCCAGGCGACCCATGCCGCCGCCGCCAGCCACGAAGCGGACAAGGTGCGGATTCGCACCGAGTTCCTTCCCCTCACCCAGGAGGTCGAACGTGTGGTCACCAAGATCGAGTACCGCGATCGCGCTTGCCTTGCTGATGACGGCGTGCGCCTCGTCAACGAAGCCATCCGAGCCGCCAACGCTGGAGGCGTCGCTGGCAGCCCCGTGCCGGCCGCTTCCGCCGCTCCCTGACGGCGCAGCAGGCAGCGTGCTGCGCTGGAGCATCCAGACCATCGAGGTCTACGCGGAGTGCTCGAGCCGGCATCGGCGTCTGGTGGAGGCGTGGCCGAAGTAGGGCGGCATCCTCCGGAAAGTCGGAGTACCAGCGAAAAAGCTACGGCACTTCACTTTTATCCAGTGCTGTGCGCAAATACAGATTGTCGAGTGTGGCAGCACGAGACGAAAATAGCAGAGCCCTCGGGCCTTAGCTTTCAGAAGGTTGGGACATCCCGGCCGTTCCGTGCTGCCACACGGGAGAGCTATGGACCCGAGGGCCTTTGCTTTTCTGCCGTCAGGGCGCGAATCGACACAGCTAATGGGCCAATGTCGGGGCCGCACCCATGTACCGATGCGCTTACTGGCGACCCGGCGCGAGAACTTGCAGGCGGTATCTCAGGAACAGAGCAGACGTGGTGATGTGACGGCTAGCCCCTCGATATGGGGCGCTCTGGAAATCGAAGCCTGACCTTATGGGAGCGGTAGTCCGGGAACGGATGGCCGAAGTCGGGGATATCACCCGCTTGGGTTGCCCTATGTTCGGGGAGTTATAGCGAAATTACTGCGGTTTATCCCGGAAGCGATAAAGGCGATGGTGAGCGCAGAGCGGATTTCGGGACCTTGCCACCATGGCTGTGTAGCAGGGAGCCATGGTGCAGCGGCGACCACCGCGCCACCCTTCGAAGCTGGGCGCTCACCATCAAGGATGCTGGCTGTTGCGGGAGCGACCCGCACTGTTCATCGGGATGAATGGCCGTACACGTTGCTCTGCAGAGCATTGCGCGACTTCAATCCACATGACCGAGTATATGCAGCCAACCGGCATCCTTGATGGTGCCCCTGTGCCGCGTTTCGCACGCCGGGGCCGCGTTGCCTTGTCGTCGATCAGCGGCTTTCGTGCGCAGCAGCCATCATCCGATGCGGTCATGGTTCAGTTAGAAGCCGCGCCCCTTACAAAGAATCCTAGGAGCCTCATA